>JBNKWA010000049.1:0-45230 GCA_050299555.1 Paracoccaceae bacterium
CACGTCGCGCGGGCCCTACTTCAACCGCGCCGATTTGCCAGAAGACCGCGGGACGCTGGCCGAGGTGCTGCTGTCGGTTCTCGGTTCCGGCCACCCGCTCAATATCGACGGCATTGGCGGCGGCGCGGCAGTGACGACCAAGGTCGCCATGCTGTCGCGCTCCGCCGATCCTGACGCTGATGTGGATTATTTCTTCGCGCAGGTTTCCGTCGAAGATCGGACGGTCGACTTCAAGCCGACCTGCGGCAATATCCTGTCCGGCGTCGGACCTGCCGCGCTGGAGATGGGACTGGTCAAGGCCGCCGGGGATACGACACGCATTCGCGTGCTGTCGGTGAACACTGGCGCCCGCATCGAGGCGGTGGTGGAAACCCCCGGCGGCGCGGTCCGCTACGACGGGTCCGCCTCGATCGATGGCGTGCCAGGGACCGCGGCCCCAATCTATCTGAACTTCATGGACGTCGTCGGTTCCAGCACCGGCGCCCTGCTGCCGACCGGTGCGGTCCGCGATGTGATTGATGGCGTCGAGGTCACCTGCATGGATGTTGCCATGCCGATGGTCATAGCCCGGGCCGCTGATTTCGGGATGACCGGCTACGAGACGGTCGCCGAGCTCGATGCCAACCGCGATTTCTACGCGCGGATGGAGCCGATCCGGATCGAAGCGGGCAAGCGGATGGGCATGGGGGACGTCTCGGGGTCCGTCACGCCGAAGTTCGGGCTCCTGGCCGAGCCTCGGGTCGGGGGGACGATCGCCGCGCGCTACTTCATGCCGAAGAACTGCCACCCGACGATGGCGGTGACGGGGTCCCAGTGCCTCGCCTCCTGCGTCCTGACGCCGGGGACGGTCGCCGAGGGTCTGTTCTCACCGCCCGAAGGTTCTCCGGCTCTGGTGGTGATCGAGCACCCCTCCGGCACGATCGATGTAACGGTCGACTATGAGAACGGCCCGGAGGGCTTTCAGCTGCGATCCGCAGGGTTGCTGCGTACCGCCAGACTGCTTGCGCGTGGCGAGGTATTCGTGCCCGCGAGGCTTTGGAAAGGGCTTTGAACGGCGACGGAATTATGTTATGTATACTATAGTATACATCATGAGAGCCGAAGATGATTCCTGACTTTTGCGAATGCATCACGCTTGCCAAAGCCGAGCTTCAGGCGGCTAGGCAACAGATTGCGGCCGAGATCTCCGGATACCCGACACCGATTTCCGGATGCGACGCCCAGTTCAACCATCTGCTTGCACAGCGCTACAAGGTGAATGCCGCGCTTCAAGCCCTGGACGCGGACCCCCATGTACCGACACCCCGACAGCCGTAAATGAAGGTTCACATTCTCGACGACTGGTTCGGCACGCTCCGCGGCTTGCCCTCTTTCGCGCGGCTCGACGGACATGCGGTGACTGTCTGGAAGGACCATGTCACGGACGAAGACGTACTGTCCGAACGGCTGAACGAGGCCGAGGTCCTTGTTCTCTTCCGTGAGCGCACGCCCGTGACGGCGAGCCTGGTGCGGAACCTGCCGAACCTGCGGCTCATCTCGCAGCGCAGCGTCTACCCCCACGTCGATGTTGCGGCCTGCACCGCGAACGGCGTGCTGCTGTGCTCGAACATGCATTCAGACACACCGTCGCATGCCGCCGCCGAACTGACCTGGGGTCTGATCCTTGCGGCCATGCGCCAGATCCCGCAGCAGATGGCCAGCTTGCGCGCGGGGCGCTGGCAGATGGGTGTTGGCAAGACGCTGCGCGGACGCGTGCTCGGGCTCTATGGCTATGGCCGGATCGCCCGGGCAGTCGCGGGATATGCGCGGGCGTTCGGAATGGACGTTCTCTGGTGGGCGTCGGAGGACGGGCGCGCCCGGGCGCTGGCCGATGGCGAGCCCCTCGCAGAAAGCCGTGAGGCGTTCTTCGGGGCGTCCGATGTGGTCAGCCTGCATGTTCGCCTGAAACCGGCGACGCGGGGCATTATCGGACCCGCCGATTTCGCGGCGATGCGGCCGGGATCGGTCTTCGTGAACACGTCGCGGGCAGGCCTTGTTCAGCCTGGCGCTCTTGTGGAAGCGCTGAATGCCGGGCGGCCCGGCATGGCCGCCCTGGACGTTTTCGATACCGAACCGCTGGTCGATCCCGACGACCCGCTCGTCTCGCACCCCAACGTCATTGCCACGCCCCACATCGGCTATGTCACCGAGGATGAGCTGGATCTTCAGTTTTCCGACATCTACGACCAGATCAACGCCTATGCCGCAGGCGCCCCCATCCACATGATCAATCCCGAAGTCTGGAAGGGCTAGCGCTGCCGCACCCCGAGCAGCCGCGCGGCAATCGGCGCGCCAGTGATCACGAGGATGATCCGGGTCAGATGGTGGGTGATGACAAAGCCGAGGTCGGCGCCCGCCACGATGGCCAGTACCGTCATCTCGGCCTGCCCGCCGGGCGCATAGGCAAGGAACGCCTCGACGGGTGCGGCGAACCCGGCCAGCGTCACGATCTCGGTAAAGGCGGCGGCGAGCATCGCGAGGATGAAGACGAAGGCGACGCCGGAGGCGACGACTTGCCGAAGCTCGCGCAGGGTCACGCCGACGTAGTACACGCCGATCCCCATTCCGATGAAGAACTGGGCGGCGAGGATCGCCTCTCTTGGCGGTCGCATGTGGATCCAGCCGGCGAGCGAGAACACGCCCGCAACGATCATCGGACCGAGGATGGACGCGCCGAAGAGCCCGATGCGTTCGCCCACCTTCCAGCCGACGAGCGCCGCGACCACCATCAGAGCAAGTTCATTCAGCGGGATCGTCGCTGCAGGCGCACCGATCGGGTTGGTCAGCGCCACGCCGTAGAGCTGGGTCAGCAAGACGGGCGCGATCGTGACGATGATCAGGACCCGGGTGGCATGGACCAGCGACAGGGTTCGGACATTGCCCCCGGCCGCCTCGCCAAAGATGACCATGTCCTGCAACCCGCCCGGCATGGCGGAATAGAATGACGTCACAGGATCGAAGCCGCAAAAGCGATTGAAGAACGGTACGCCTATCAGGGCGATCAGGACAATATAGACCGGAATGAGTGCCACCGACGCCGCCATCAGCGGCAATTGGTGCAGAAGCACCGGCGTGATCGAGGCGCCGACCGCGACGCCAAGGATCGTCCGTGCGGCGACGGAGACCTGACCGAGGCCCTTCAGCGGGGCACCGAGCAAGGCGGCGATCAAGCAGGCGGCCATCGGCCCGAAAAGAAAGGGTAGCGGCAGCCCCGCAAGCACGAAGGCTATCGTGCCCAAAGCTGCCACCATCACGGTCGTGATGCGCGACGGAAGTCGCTGGAGCGGGGTCATCTCGATTCCTTCCTGTTCGAGCTTGACGTCATTTGAATCCCCTTGTATACAGATGGATACATGCTGACAAGAGATGTTCCGCGAGGCGGATATGATCGACGCTCCCGAAATCGAGGATGGCCCGCAGGGCAATGGCGCGTATCGTCGCTTGCTGGAAGAGATCGGTCGGGGCGACCTTCTTCCGGGCACGCGCCTGCGCGAAACCGAACTGGCCGAGCGGTTCGGGATCAGTCGTACGCCCGTTCGTGAAGCGATCCGCCAGCTGGAGGCCGATGGCCTCGTCGCCCACATGCCACGTCAGGGAGCCACGATCCGGGTGCTCGACTACACGGAGGTGATGGAGCTCTACGAGATGCGGGCAGTGCTTGAAGGCACGGCCGCCCGTCTCGCCGCCCGAGCTGCGTCCGATCTGGAACTCGACGAGCTTGCGGCGCTGAATGAGGAACTCGCCACGACGCGCGACCTGCGCTCGGCCTACGAACTCAATCGCCAGTTCCACATGACCCTGCTCGACGCAGCGAAGAACCGGTACCTGATCAAATCGGTGAATGCGCTGCAAAAGACGTTGTTGATCATCGGATCGTCAACACTTGCCGAGGCGGATCGGGCCAACCAGGCGGTCAAGGAGCACACCGACCTGCTGGCGGCACTTAAGGCCCGCGATGGGACGCAGGCCGAGGCGCTGATGCGGGCGCATATCGAGGCGGCACACCGGGTTCGGCTAAAGGCCTTGCGCAGCCGCGAACGACCCATTGACGCGATCTAGGGAGCGTAAGAACTCATGAACTCGGGCTCTCTGAACGGTCCTTGGGACATCATCGTCGTCGGCGGCGGCAATGCCGCCCTTTGCGCTGCGATCACAGCCGCTGATGCCGGCGCGCGCGTCCTCATCCTCGAATCCGCTCCCAAACCGTATCGCGGCGGCAACAGCCGCCACACGCGCAACTTCCGTTGCATGCACCAAGGCCCGCTTTCGGTGCTGACCGACAGCTATGGCGAAGACGAGTATTTCGACGACCTGATGCTTGTCACCAAGGGCAAGACCGACGAGCCGCTGGCGCGCCTCGCGATCCGGTCGTCCGAGGACTGCCTGCCCTGGATGGAGGCGCATGGCGTGCGATTCCAGCCCTCGCTGTCCGGCACGTTGTCGCTGTCGCGCACCAACGCCTTCTTCCTCGGCGGCGGCAAGGCGCTGGTGAACGCCTATTACAACACGGCCGAGGATCTGGGCGTCCGGGTCGCCTATGACGCGGAGGTGACGCATGTGCATATCGACGGCGACCGGTTCACGCATCTCGAGGCGCGGATTGGTGGCGAATCCCACCGCATCGAGGCGCGGGCGGCAGTTCTGGCCTCGGGTGGGTTCCAGTCGAACCTCGAGTGGCTCACCCGTGCTTGGGGTCCGGCGGCGGCGAATTTCCTGATCCGGGGAACGCCCTACAATCGCGGTGCCGTGCTGCGCGACATGCTCGACCAGGGCTGCGAGAGCGTCGGCGATCCGACCCAGTGCCACGCCGTCGCCATCGACGGGCGTGCGCCGAAATTCGACGGCGGCATCGTCACCCGGCTGGACTGCGTGCCCTTCTCCATCGTCGTCAACCGCGACGCCGAGCGCTTTTACGACGAGGGCGAGGATGTCTGGCCCAAGCGCTACGCGATCTGGGGCCGGCTCGTCGCCGCGCAGCCCGATCAGGTCGGCTACGCGATCATCGACAGCAAATCCATCGACCTCTTCATGCCCTCGGTCTTTCCGCCCAACCGCGCCGACACGATCGAGGAACTGGGTGCGCAGATGGGCCTCGACGGGGCGAGACTGGCCGCGACCGTGGCGGAGTTCAACGCCGCCTGCCGCCCGGGCGCATTTCACCCGACCGAGCTGGACGGCCTGTCAACCGAAGGTCTTTCCCCGGCCAAGACCAACTGGGCGCGACCGCTCGATGCGCCGCCCTATTACGGCTACCAGCTCCGCCCCGGCGTGACCTTCACCTATCTCGGACTGAAGGTTTCGGACCGGGCGCAAGTGCATACCGCCGCAGGCCCGGTCCGCAACCTCTGGGCGGCGGGCGAGATCATGGCGGGGTCGATCCTCGGCCAAGGCTATCTCGCCGGTTTCGGCATGACCATTGGAACCGTCTTTGGACGCATCGCCGGCCGGGAGGCCGCAGCCCATGTCAACTGACCTCGTCGCAGAAGCCCGCCGCCAGACCGAGATCTGCAATGCCTGCCGGTATTGCGAAGGGTTCTGCTCTGTCTTTCCCGCGCTGACCCGGAACAAGGTCTTCGCGGATGGCGACATCACGCATCTGGCGAACCTCTGCCACAACTGCCGGGGCTGCTACTATTCCTGCCAGTATACCGAGCCGCACGAGTTCGCACTGAACTTCCCTGCGGCCCTCGCCGAGGTGCGGCAGGAAAGCTGGGAACGGCACGCCTGGCCGCGGCCGTTGGCCCGGCTGTTTCACGAAAGCGGCTTGGCCGTCGCGGCGGTCTTGGTGGTTGGTTTTGCTCTCGTCTTCGGGATGCTTCAGACGCTGCGGCCCGAGGAAGGATCGGGTTTCTACGCCAGTCTCGCGCACGGCGCGATGGTTGCGCTGTTCCTGCCGGCCTTTCTGCTGCCGCTCGCCTCGGTCGCCGTGAGCCTCCACGCCTATTGGCGCGAGGTCGGCGGGCGGCGGTTGCGCTGGCGCGACGTTCTGAATGCCGGCAGATCGGCGGCGCACCTGAAGAACCTCGATGGCGGCCAGGGTCAGGGCTGCAACTTCGAACGGGAGGATCGCTATTCCGACCGGCGGCGCTGGTCCCATCAGGCGGTCATGTACGGCTTCCTCTTGTGCTTCGCGGCGACCGTCTCCGGCACGATCCTGCACTATGTCTTCGCCATGCCCGCACCCTACGGGCCGCTCAGCCTGCCGAAGCTGCTGGGCGTGCCCGGCGGCATCCTGCTGACCGTCGGCTGCGCGGGCCTTGCATGGCTCAAGACCAAGGCCGATCCTGCACTCGGCGCGGCCCGCGTTTGGGGTGGTGAGATGGCATTTGTCCTGCTTCTGGGCGCCACCGGAGTCACTGGCCTCGCGCTCTACGCCGCGACCGGGACCGCTGCGGTTTCGGCCCTGCTGGCGCTGCACCTGGGATGCGTTCTGGCCTTCTTCCTGCTGCTGCCCTTCACCAAGATGATCCATGGGTTTTACCGCTTTGCGACCCTCGTGGTCGAAGAGCAGAAGCGTCGAGCCTAGCCCTCCTCCGGTGCACCTCGACACGTTCCGCTCCCTGCGAACAAAAAAGCGAGACCTCCATGAAAGTCGCCTTCATGCCCGGAGACGGGATCGGCCCCGAGATTTCCGCGGCGACCCGGCTGGTTCTGGAGGCCGCCGACAGCCTCTTCGGCCTCGGCTTCCGCTATTCCGAGATCGAGATCGGATTCGACGCCCTGCAAAAGTACGGCTCGACCCTACCGGATGCCGCTTTTGAGAAGGCAAGAGAGGCCGATGCGCTGATCCTCGGGCCGGTGTCGCATCTCGACTATCCGCCTCGCGAAGAGGGCGGTCTCAACCCGTCGGGCGAGCTGCGCAAGCGTCTTGACCTCTATGCGAACATTCGGCCGGCGGCGACACGGAAGGGATTGAAGTCCGCCACCGGCGCCGAGTTCGACCTGGTGATCTACCGGGAGAATACCGAGGGCTTCTACGCGGATCGCTGCATGCATACCGGGACCGGCGAGGTTCAGGTGACGGCCGATGTGGCATTGGCCATGCGGCGCATCACACGTCACGCCTCCATGCGGATTGCGGAAGCGGCTTTCTCCGGGGCGATGCAGCGTCGCAAGAAGGTCACCGCGGTGCACAAGCAGAACGTGCTCAAGGTCACCGACGGGCTGTTCCTGTTCTGCTGCCGGGAAGTTGCGGGGCGGTATCCGGAGGTCGCCTATGACGAACTGATCATCGACGCGGCCTGCGCGCATTTCGTGCGCCGCCCCGAGTCCTTCGACGTGGTCTGCACGACCAACATGTTCGGTGACATCCTGTCGGATCTCGCCTCGGAGCTCTCGGGCAGCCTCGGCCTCGCGGCCTCGATTAACGCAGGCGACGGGATGGCCATGGCTCAGGCCCAGCACGGCTCGGCGCCGGACATTGCCGGCAAAGGCATCGCCAACCCGGCCTCCCTGATCGGATCCAGCGGCATGCTTCTGGACTGGCTGGGATCGCAGCGTCAGAACACGGATCTGGCTGACGCCGGACGAGCGATCCTGAAGGCACTCGACACGACGGTCGCCGAACCTTCGACCAGAACCAGGGATCTCGGAGGGCACCTTGATACCTTCCGCTTCGCCGAGGCGGTGGCCGATTGCCTGCGGGAACTGTCCGCATCCGCCTAACCAGGTCAGGAGTTCCTCACCAAGCGGCAAATCGAGGCACGCGCCGCCGGGCTCAACGGTGCTTGACCGGCAATACCCGCGGTCGACCCTCTGCATCGAGAGCAACGAAAATGAACGTCGCCTCGGTCACTTTTTCGGAGCGATCCCCATCCGTGAACCCCGAGCATCAACCGTCGTAGCCGGCCCAGCGCGGCAGGAACAGCACGATATCGGGAACCAGGATCAGCAACAGCAGCGCCATAACCAGGATGCCGAGGAACGCCCAGATCTCGGCGATGATCTCGCTGAGCGAGATCCCGGTCACCGCGTTGATGACGAACAGCAGGATGCCGTAGGGCGGCGTGATCAGCCCGATCATGCAGTTCACCACCGCGACAACGCCGAAATGCACCAGATCGATGCCGAGCTCGCGGCAGGTGGGCAGGAACAGCGGGATGACGACAAGGATGATGGTGGTGGCATCGAGAAAGCAGCCGAGCGCCAGGATCACCAGGTTGACGCAGAGAAGGAAGGCCAGCGGTGAAATGTCGAGCCCGGTCATCGCTCCGGCCAGCATGCCGGGGATGTTCTCGGCGGCAACGATGTAGTTGAGCAGGAGCGCGCCACCGATCACCAGCCCCACGGCTGCCGACGAACGGGCGGATTCGATGAAGATCGACCAAAGGGTGCCGAGGCTGAGCGCCCGGTAGAAGAACGCGGCAAGCAGGAGCGCGTAGAAGGCGGCGACGGCGGCGGCCTCGGTCGGCGTGGTAACCCCGCCATAGATGCCGTAGAGCAGGATCGCCGGCATCAGCAGCGCCGGAAACGCCCGGGCGGTCTTGGCCGGCAGTTCCCGCAGGGGCACCGGCTCCTCGACGGCGAAGTTGCGGCGGTGGCTCATATACGTGTTCATCGCCATCAGCACCGCACCCATGACCAGCCCGGGCAGGATGCCGCCCAGGAACAGGTGACCAATCGAGGCGTTCGAGACCAGCGCGTAGAGCACCATGGGGATCGACGGCGGGATGATCGGCCCGATGGTGGCCGAGGCAGCGGTGATCGCGGCGGCATAGCCGGGGGTGAAGCGCCCGTCCTTGCGCATCATGTCAATGATGATCTTGCCGATGCCGGCGGCGTCGGCCACCGCCGATCCGGACATCCCCGAGAAGATGAGCGAGGCCATGACGTTGACATGCCCGAGCCCGCCCTTGAAGCGGCCGACCGTGGCGACGCAAAAGTTCAGCAGCCGGTCCGAAATGGTGCCGGCGTTCATGATGTTGGCCGCGACGATGAAAAGCGGCACCGCGAGCAGCAGGAAGCTCTGGTAGATGCCGTCGACCAGGTTCTTGCCGGCGATGCCGATGCCCTGCCCGTTGGCGGCAAGGTAGGTCAGCGACGCAACGATGATCGCATAGGCGATCGGCACACCGATCCCGGCGAGCAGGAACAGAGTACCGATGCAGATCAGAAGCTCGATGCTCATTCGTCGGTCACCTCGAGATGGTGGTGACCCTCGGCCTCGGCTCCATGGCGGTAGACCTGCACCGCCCGCCACAGATAGCGCCCGCCGGCGACCGCAAGAAACAGGAAGTACACCGAGTAGATCGGCAGCATCTTGACCGGCAACGTCGCCGAGCTCTTCAGGCGCAGGATGCGCATCTTGTCGTAGGTGGGCAGGATCGACACCAGCAGCGCGACACCGACGATCACCGCACCGATGATCGCCAGCCAGCGCCGAATGCCGGGGCGCACCCAGAGGTAGAGGATGTCGAAGGTGACGTGATCGCGCTCACGCACGATGAAGGCGTTGCCCCAGAACACGATCCACAACCACATCACCAGGCAGAACTCCAGCGTCCACCCGAAATCGGTTGCGCTGACGACACCGCCGAGATTGGCAACAAACCATTCGGTGCCGACGATGTAGCGGACGGCGATCTGGAGTATGAAGGTCGCGAACATCGCGGCCATCATCGTGGCCGCCACCGACTCGGTGATGCGGTCGAACCAGCGCGGCATTCCGTCCCTCTCCCCTGGCCAGGCTTGTTCTTGCCGCCGCACCGCCGCGGGTCGGCGGCGGCGCGGTTCATTTTGCGCTCACGTCTCGGGCGACGCGACTTGACCTGTCACTTGCCCAGAGCGTTGATCTTTTCCAGCGTGCCCTCGGGCCAGGAGGCCGCCAGATCGCTGGCCAGGTACTCGGCCTGGACGTGGTCGCGGAAGGCGGGGAGGTCGGGTTCGTAGACCGCCAGGCCCTGATCCTTGAAGAACTGGACCAGCTCGTCCTCCAGCGCCAGCTGCTTCTGGCGGCCCGACTCGGCCGCTTCATCTGCCGCCGCCTGCACCGTTGCCTGCTGCTCGGGCGTCAGCGAATCCCAGACCGCCTTCGAGATGGCGATATAGTTGAGGTCCACCAGGTGGCTGGTCAGCACGATCTGACCGGTAACTTCGTAGAACTTGGAGTCCTTGTCGGTGGGCAGCGGATTGTCCTGCCCGTCGATCGCCCCGGTCTGAAGTGCGGTGTAGACTTCAGTAAAGGCCATCGGCGTGGGATTGGCGCCCAGCGCCTTGCCCAGAAACTGCCAGGCGTCCGAACCCGGCATGCGCAGGTTGACGCCGGCCAGATCGGCGGGCGTGGAAACCTTCAGCTCGTCTTCCGACTGGCGCAGGTTCACATGCCTGCGGCCAAGATACATCACCGTCAGAAGCTTGATGCCCAGGTCGTCCTCGACCCGCTGCTTGAAGGGATCCATCAGAGCATCGTTGAAGACGGCAACCTGGTGGGCGGCATCCTGATGCACGTAACCGGCGGTGAAGATCGAGAATTCTGGGATGAAGGTCGCCAGCTCCTGGGCCGAGGTGATCGACATCTCCAGATCGCCCGAGGCGATCGCCTCGAGCTCGGTGCCCTGGGCAAACAGAGTGCCGTTGTAGTGCGGCTCGTAGGTGGCGAAATCGGCCACCGCCGGGGCGAACACCTCTGCCAGAGCGACCGAGCGCTGGTCGCTTTCCGTGGCCGGGGTCGACAGCCGCAGCACGATCTTGTCCTGGGCAAGCGCGCCGCCGGCCAGGCAGGCCGACAGGGCAACGCCGGCGACACCGGCAAGGGCGCCGCGGCGATCAATGGTGAACATAGGTTTCCTCCCCTTCTTGCGTGTTCGGCATGCTTTGCATGCCACCGCGATTCGCGTGAAGCTGCATTTTGCATTCATTATCGAGGGCGTCCACTGAAAACGAAATGACATATCAAAAACGATTTTGTACCTTGGAAACGACTCGCGTTGCGGGTAAACTTGTTGCGGGAGGCGACGGGATCGTGGAAGGCCTGTTCACCGGCGACAACAGGAAGACCAAGCCGACGATCGCCGGCCGGCTGGCCGAGTCCATCCGCGCGCGCATCCTGACCGGCGATCTGGCACCCGGGACAAAGCTGAATCTCGACCGGATGCGCGACGAACTTTCGGTGAGCGTCGGTTCGCTTCGCGAGGCGGTCACCCGGCTGGTGGCGGACGGCCTGATCCGGGCCGAGGAGCAGCGCGGCTACCACGTCGCCCCGATCTCGCTGGCCAATCTCGAGGAGGTGACGGAGTTGCGCATGGCCCTGGAGCCCGAGGCGCTGAGGGCCTCGATGGGCAATGGCGGGCTGGATTGGGAGACCGGCGTGATGGCCTCGCTCTATCGGCTGAACCATACCCCGCGCATCCCCGGCGACGGAGTCTCGCTGGAGGCCTGGGAGAGCGCCCATAACGCCTTTCACCTGGCGCTGATCGAGCGTTGCGACAAGCCGCTCCTGATGCAGTTCCAGCGAGTGCTGATGAACATGAACGACCGTTACCGGCGCATCTTCCTGAAGACGGACAGCAGCCAGCGCGACGTCAGCCAGGAGCACACGGCGATCGCCGAGGCGGCCGTCGGCGGTGACGAGGATCGGGCGGCCGAACTGCTGAAGCAGCACATCGAGCGCACCGGCACGGCGCTGCGCAGGGCGATCGAGGATGCCCTGCCGGCGCCCGGCACATGATCGGCCGGGGGCCGAAGATGCTACGCCGAGGGGCTGTATCGGCCCGACGGACCCAATCGGGATAGGATTGCCATGACACAGCTCATTTCCGGCCACACCAGGCTGATCGCGCATCTCGGCGTGCCCACCGAGAGCTTCAAGGCACCGATGATCTACAACCCCTATTTCGAGGCCGAGGCCATCGACGCGGTGGTCGTGCCCATGGGCTGCGAGGCGGCGGACTATCCGGAGTTCCTGCGGCTGCTGTTCCGGCTGCGCAACATCGCCGGGGCGCTGGTCACCATGCCCCACAAGGTGACGACGGTGGCGCTGCTCGACGAGGCCTCGACCACGGTCAGGGTCTGCGGTGCCTGCAACGCGGTCAAGCGCGGCGAGGATGGCAGGCTTATCGGCGACATGTTCGACGGCGAGGGGTTCGTGCGCGGCGTGGCGCGGAAAGGCCGCGCCATCGCCGATGCCTCGGCGCTGGTGGTGGGCTCGGGCGGCGTCGGTTCGGCCATTGCCGCCTCTCTGGCAGCGGCCGGGGCGGCGCGAATTGCCCTTTATGACGCCAATACCGCATCGGCGGAGCGGCTGGCGGACAGCCTTCGCCGCCACTACCCCGACCGGCAGGTGACAACCGGCACGCGCGATCCGGCCGGCTACGGGATCGTGGTCAACGCAACGCCCATGGGCATGAACGCCGGCGATCCCCTACCCCTGGATGTGGCACGCATCGACCCTGATACCTTCGTCGGCGAAGTGGTCATGAAGGCCGAGGAAACGCCGTTCCTTGCCGCCGCCCGGGCGCGCGGCTGCGAGACCCAGGTTGGCACCGACATGCTGTTCGAGCAGATCCCGGCCTATCTGGAGTTCTTCGGCTTCCCCACCACAACGCCCGAAGAATTGCGGCGACTGGCGCGCGTCAAGTACTGAACCCAATGGGCCGATAGGCGCGCTTGCACGACCTGCGACGGAAAAAGGGGCGGCAAAAACGGCAACCCCTTACCGCCTTTGCCGCCCCGGACGCTTCGGATCAGCCCTGCAGCTGCACCACCATGATGCCACCCCGCAAAACACCCCGGCGTACACGCTGCCGGTTTACACACGCTGCAGAACGGCTCTCTCTCTGCCTTCGGTCCAATCCGTGGTCTCTCCAAGTATTATTCATACATGTTCGGCCACGAGGCGCCTAGCTACGCATATTTGCAGCACCGGTTCCGGACTGAAAATACGCGCCATGGCGCGACAAAATTTGTCTCAATTTGTCGCAACCTCTGGGTTTCTCCAATCTATATTAAGTATCTACAGCGCTACTTGAAGTTGTTGCGCCAAACATTCTTGGTTAATTTTGAGACAGACGCAGAATTTTTCTGGAAACAGTTGTAATTTTCGGCCCAATTGCTGGTAATAAATCGGACTTTATCAACTGTCTGGCGCACCCGTTTCTTGCCATGATTGTGGCGACATTGTGGCCGCCTGGGTCGGCGGTCGGCCGCTGCTTCGTTTTCGCAGCACCTACTCGGTCGGTCGCGGCCAAGGCGAATCGCCGGGCAGGAAAGACGCGCCACGGCTGCGCTGGTTCAACCGTCGCAGGCCCTGGCCTGAGGTCTGCTGGCATCGGAATGCCGGTACCGCACCATGACAACGGCAGGGTTTTCCACGCCGCCACCCAGGATCCTGGCAGCAAGCCCGTCCAGGCGGCAGGCCCATTGCCGTTCATCCGGCTGGCTGGCACGCGCAACGATGGTGACCTCGAGCCATGGCGGCGCGACGCGCAGCAAGGCGGACTCGATCGCTGGCGCCGCGGCGACACCCATGTAGATGCAAAGCAGAGTACCCGGGCCGAAGCCCTTGGTAAAATCCGCCGGCAGCGCGCCGTTGACAGTGGTTCCGGTGGTAATGACAAGCGTTTCGATCTCGCGACGTTCGGTCAGGAAGCCCCCGGCCGCCGCCATGCCGGCACTGGCGGCAGTGATGCCCGGCACGATCTCCCAGGCGATGCCGGCGGCTTCGCAGGCCACAGCCTCCTCGGCACCGCGGGCGAAGACGCCCGGGTCGCCGCACTTGAGGCGCACCACGCGCTTGCCGGCCTTCGCGTCCGAAACGATTAGCCGGTTGATGCGCTCTTGGCTCCAGCGTTCGGGCAGCGCTGCGTCACCCGGCGCCTTGCCGACGCAGAGCCGCGTCGCATCCCGATCGGCATGCTCGAGAACCGCCTCGCCCGACAACCGGTCGTAGAGGATGACGTCCGCCGCCCTGAGCCGGTCCACAGCGCGCAGGGTCAGAAGATCCGCCGCCCCCGGCCCTGCCCCGACCAGACTGACCAGGCCGGGCACCATCACTCTGCTGCCATCGGCACGGCCGCCTGCGACAGGATCACCCCGAGTTCCGCCCGGCACGAGCCGCAGTTGGTCCCCGCCTGAAGCGCCGCACCAATGTCGGCGACGGTTGTCAGGCGCTGCGACAGAATCGCCGAGCGAATGGTGTTGATGCCAACCCCGTAGCACGAGCACACGATGGCACCAGGATCGGGCCGGTCTGCACCCGGCCGCCCGGCCAGCACCCCCGCATCGCCATCCCCGGCCAGCACGCCGGTCAGGTAGCTTCGTGCCACGGCCACCGGTTCGCGCGCCACGAACAGCGCCGCCTGCAGACGCCCGCCCGCGAACAGCGCCACGCGACATCCGCCACGGGCGGCGTCAGCGACCGAGACCGTCTCCACTTCGCGGGCCGAGAGCCCGCCCAGCTCGCGCGCGAAGAACGGCCAGTCGGGCATGTCCTCGCGACCGGCAAGCTCGATGGTCCAGCCGCCCTCGGCCCTGGACTTGGCCCAATAGTCGGTCGCAGGATGGGGTTCGGAGCGGGTGATGGCAAACCCATACCAGGACATCTCGGCCTTGCGAATGCACACCGCCGTTCGCTTCAGCTCCGGCTGGCCGGAGAGCGGATCGGTAACCGGTGCCACGACGGCATCGGTACGCCCCTTGCCGGCGAACCGCCCCGTCCAGTGCATCGGCGCGAAGACCGAGCCCTCTGGGCCACGGTCGGTTACCAGCGCCCGGGCAACGATAGCCCCGTACGGGCTTTCAAGCTCCACCAGGTCGGCCCCGCCGATCCCCGCCGCCGCGGCGTCGGCAGGATGGATCTCGACGAACGGCTCGGCCATGTGCCGGCTCAGGCGCTGGGACCGCCCGGTGCGGGTCATGGTATGCCACTGGTCACGGATGCGC
This sequence comes from Paracoccaceae bacterium, assembly GCA_050299555.1. Classification (GTDB taxonomy): domain Bacteria; phylum Pseudomonadota; class Alphaproteobacteria; order Rhodobacterales; family Rhodobacteraceae; genus JBNKWA01. Next base: position 14,917 of record JBNKWA010000049.1, read on the forward strand.
CCGGTATTGAGCAAAAGCGGATAGTCCGGCCGTGGGGCATTCACACTGGCCCGCGGGCAGACCGAAACCATGCGGGCCTTTCCCTCCGGCGTGAAGAACCCGCCGTCGGCGAAGAAGCGCCCCCCGGCGCGATCCATCGTCACCGGCCACTGCACCGGCCCGATGGCGTCATAGTTGGTGCCAGCCAGCCCGCTGATGTCGAAGTCCGACCCCGCCGCGGCCGCCCGACCGCTCAGCTGCGCGTATTCGGCGAAGATCTCTGCCGGGCCGGAATAGGCAAAGGCATCGCCAAAGCCCATGCGCACCGCCACGTCGCAGATGATGCGCCAATCGTGCCGTGCCCAGGCCGGCGGCCGCGTGAAGGCGCGCTGGCGCGAGATCCGCCGCTCGGAATTGGTGACCGTGCCATCCTTCTCGCCCCAGCCGGTCGCCGGCAGAACGACATCGGCGAGGGCGGTGGTGTCGGTGGTGACGATGTCGCTGACAACGACGAAATCGCAGGCGCGGATGGCGGCAGCGACGTGATCAGCCCGCGGCATGGAGACGGCCGGGTTGGTGCACATGATCCAAAGCGCCTTGATCCGGCCATCGGCGCATGCATCGAACAGATCCACCGCCTTCAACCCGGCGGATGCGGGCATGCAAGGTGCCCGCCAGAAGCCTTGCACGAGGTCGCGGTGGCCCGCATCCTCGAGGTCCAGATGGCAGGCCAGCGTTGTTGCCATGCCGCCGGCCTCCCGCCCGCCCATGGCGTTCGGCTGACCGGTGACGCTGAACGGCCCCATGCCGGGCCGACCGATGCGCCCCGTTGCCAGGTGGCAGTTGATGATGGCATTGACCTTGTCGGTGCCGTCCGAGGCCTGGTTGACGCCTTGGCTGTAGACGGTCACCACCTTTCGCGTGCCGGTCCACAGATCGAGGAACCGGTCGAGCAACATGCCGTCGACCCCGGTCGCCTCTATCACCGCATCGAGCGGCATGTCCCAGGCGGCTTCGAGTGCGTCGGCAAAACCGTCGACATGGGCGTTGACATAGTCCCAGTCGACCGCGCCCTCGGCGGCAACGCGGTTGAGCAGCCCGTTGAACAGCGCCACGTCCGAGCCGGGCCGGATCGCAAGATGCATGTCCGAGGCTTCCGCCGTCGCCGTCCGCCGTGGATCGATGGTGACCAGGGTCAGCGGCCGTTCGGCCTTGGCCGTCATGATCCGCTGGAAAAGGACCGGATGGCACCAGGCAAGATTGGAACCCACCAGCACGATCAGGTCGGCCTCCTCGAGATCCTCGTAGGTCCCCGGAACGGTGTCGGTGCCGAAGGCGCGGCGGTGTCCCGCCACCGACGACGCCATGCAGAGCCGCGAATTGGTGTCGATGTTGGCCGAGCCGATGAAGCCCTTCATCAGCTTGTTGGCGACATAGTAGTCCTCGGTCAGGAACTGGCCGGAAACGTAGAAGGCGACGCTGTCGGGCCCGTGCGCGCGGATGGCCTCGGTGAATTTCGCAGCCACCAGGTCCAGTGCCTCGTCCCAGTCGACCGCCCGGCCCGCGACCCGCGGCGCCACCAGCCGGCCGTCGAGGCCCAGCGTCTCGCCCAGCGCTGAACCCTTGGAGCACAGCCGGCCGAAGTTCGCCGGATGCTCGGGGTCGCCGGCAATCGTGGCGCCGCCCAAGCCGTCCGGGGTCACCAGGACACCGCAGCCTACCCCGCAATAAGGGCAGGTGCTGCGGACGGTCCGCGCGGTCATTCCGCCGCCACGCGCGCGGCGATCATGGCATCGTCGAGCAGGATACGCCCATCCCGCACCTCGACCGGCCAGGTCCGGACGGCGCCGTCATCCTCGCCCTGGGCCAGTCCGGTCTCCAGCGAGATCACCCAGTTGTGCAGCGGACAGGTCACCACCGCCCCATGCTGGATGCCGTTCGACAGCGGCCCGCCCTTGTGTGGGCAGCGGTCGTCCAGCGCGAAGACGCGGTCGTCGGCGGTGCGAAACACCGCGATGCAGCCTATTGCCGTGCGCACCACGCGGGCGCCTTCGGGCCTGATGTCGTTCAGTGATCCGATGTCGATCATGGCAGTCACTCCGCTGCGATGTGGCGAAGATCGGCGAGCGGCGCGAACTCGTGCGCCTCGGCACCCGCCACCCGCTCGGCCCACGGGTCCTTCTGGTGAAACCTCTGCGAATAGAGGAAGCGCTCGACCAGCGCGGCGCGGCTGTCCAGGTCGTCGACCACCCGCTCCCGGACCCAATCCATGCCGACCTGCGCGATCCACTTGTAGGGCCGGTGCAGGTACTGGGCGTTCTCGCGGTAGAGCTGGACGAAGGCGGCGATGAGATCGAGCACCTCCGCCTCGGTCGCCACCTTGGCGAGCGGCTCGGTGTGCTTCACGTCCATGCCGGCGGCACCGCCCACGCTGATCTCGTAGCCCGAGTCGACGCAGACCACGCCCACGTCCTTGCAGGTCGCCTCGGCGCAGTTCCTGGGGCAGCCGGTCACTGCCATCTTGACCTTGTGTGGGGTCCAGGAACCCCACATCAGCTTTTCGATCTTCACCCCAAGCCCGGTGGAATCCTGGGTCCCGAAGCGGCACCAGTCGGTGCCGACGCAGGTCTTCACGGTGCGCAGGCCTTTGGCATAGGCGTGACCCGAGACCATGCCGGCGGCATTGAGGTCGGCCCAGACGCCCGGCAGGTCTTCCTTCTTCACACCAAGCAGGTCGATGCGCTGGCCGCCGGTCACCTTGACGGTGGGGATCTTGAACTTGTCGGCCACGTCGGCGATGGCGCGCAGCTCGCCGGGGCTGGTAATGCCGCCCCACATCCGCGGCACCACCGAATAGGTGCCGTCCTTCTGGATGTTGGCATGCACACGCTCGTTGATGAACCGGCTTTCGGCGTGGTCGACATATTCACCGGGCCATTCGGCGACCAGGTAATAGTTCAGCGCCGGCCGGCAGGAGTGACAGCCGCCGGAGGTCTTCCACCCCAGTTCTTGCATCACCGCCGGAATCGACTTCAGCCGCTGCGCCTTGATCAGCCGGCGCACCTCCATGTGGCTGTGCTCGGTGCACTTGCACATGCCGGCCGCCTGCGGCAGCACGAAGTCGTCGCCCAGCGTCAGGGCCACGACCTTCTCCACCAGCCCCGAGCAGGACCCGCACGAGGTCGAGGCCTTGGTCCGTGCCTTCACCGCGTCCAGCGTGGTGGCGCCGCCCTCGATGGCGGCGACGATCTGGCCCTTGCAGACGCCGTTGCAGCCGCAGATCTCTGCCTCAACCGGCAAGGCTGCAACGGCCGCCATAGGGTCCAGCGGGGCACCCCCCTGAAAGGCCGGACCGAAGATCAGGGTGTCGCGCATCTCGGCGATATCGGCCTCGTCCTTGATCAGGCCGAAGAACCAGTTGGAATCCTGGGTCTCCCCGTACATCACCGCACCGACGATGCGGTTGTCCTCGATCACCAGCCGCTTGTAGATGCCGCGTCCGGGGTCGCGGAAAACGATCTCCTCGCGCTCCTCGCCCTCGGCGAAATCGCCGGCCGAGAACAGGTCGACGCCGGTCACCTTCAGCTTGGTCGAGATCTGGCTGCCGCGATACGCATCATGCTCGTCTGCAAGCGTCCGGGCCAGCACCCTTGCCTGATCGTAGAGCGGCGCCACCAGGCCATAGACCATGCCGTTGTGCTCGACGCATTCGCCGACAGCGAAGATATCGGGATCCGAGGTGCGAAGCTGGTCATCCACCTTGATGCCACGGCCAAGTTCCAGCCCCGCCTCCTTGGCCAATGCCACCTTGGGGCGGATGCCGACCGCCATCACCACGATGTCGGCCGGGATTTCGGTGCCATCCTCCAGCTTCACCGCCTCGACCTTGCCGTCGCCGGTGATCTCCTTCGTCGAGGCCGAGCAGATCACCTTGATGCCGCGGCCCACCAGTTCCTTGCGCAACAGGTAACCCGCCGCCGGGTCCAACTGGCGCTCCATCAGGTGACCCATGAGGTGGATCACCGTAACCTCCATGCCGCGGAGCCTCAGCCCCGCCGCCGCCTCGAGCCCCAGAAGGCCGCCGCCGATCACCACTGCCCGGGCGCCGGGCCTGGAGGACACTTCGATCATCCGGTTGGTATCGTCGAGATCGCGATAGGCCATCACGCCGGGCAAATCGTGTCCCGGCACCGGAATGATGAACGGGTCCGACCCGGTGGCCACGATCAGCTTGTCGTAAGGGGTGATGCCGTTCTCGGTCACCACCACCTTCTGCTCGGGCACGATCCTCATGACCGTCTCGCCAAAGCGGCAGTTGACGCCGTTCTCGCCGTACCAGGCATCGTCATGGGTGACGATGTCTTCATAGGTCTTCTCGCCCGAGAGGACCGGTGAGAGCATGATGCGGTTGTAGTTGCCGCGTGGCTCGCTGCCGAAAAGCGTCACCTCGTATCGGCCCGGGCACAACTCGAACAGGTGCTCCAAGACCCTGCCCGAGGCCATTCCCGCGCCGATCACCACCAGTCGCTCGCTCATTGCCTTCACTCCGCCGCTGCGACGGCCGCGCTATGCGCAGCGTCTTTCTGTCCGATCATCGCGCCCGAAAGCGCCGCATAGGCCGCCTCCCAGGCGGCCCGGGTTTCTGCGTCGAACCGGGGACCGGACGCCCGGCCCAGCGCCCAGATCAGCGCCGACCCGAACGGCGTGTAGTCCGCTGGCTTCACACCGTAGCCGGCATGGCGTTCGCCCAACTCGGCCGCCGCCCGCGCAAACACGTCCGGGTGCTCCAGTGCCCGCACGAACAGCGTCAGGGCGCCCATGAACCGGTGCGCCTGCCGCGTGGTGTTGGTGTTCGCGAACAACACCTTCGCCGATGGCGCGATTTCGAACAGGTGCTGATAGAACAGCCCGGCAAGCTGGCCCGACATCGGCTTGACCATGTCGAAGCTCTGGGTGACGAGGCCGATCTGGTCCGCCGTCATTCCCGGGATCGTCCCTGAGGTCACGGTCGCCCCCATCAGAAGAACCACACCGCGATCTCGGCCACCTTGCCATCGCGGAACACCGGCACCGCCACCAGCGCACCAAGCCCGCGCACCCCGGCGGTCGCCGCGCCATCGGCGCTGGCCACCGGCACGCCGGTCTCTGCCACCTGGCCGAGCAGCCCCTGCCCCGGCGTGAAGCGCGGCGGTTGCGGTCCGTCGAACAACGTGCCGCCGGTCTCGGTCATGCCCTCGGCAAAGCCATAGTCGCCGCGTTCCGGCGACCGGCGCCAGATCTCGAACTGGCGCGCGATGGGCGTGCCCAGCGCCGAAAGCAGCGTGACCACATGCGTCGATCCGCCCGGCGCCGGGACCGGCAGGCCCAGCCCCATGGTGATACCGGCCTCGGCGGCGCCTTCGAAGCGGATGAAGCGGTGGCTATATCCCAGATCGCGGAAAAGCACCGGCGCGCCGGTGGCCAGGACCGTTCCCGGCAGCCCCTGTCCCTTGGGGAACCGGGTGTGGCGCGAGATCCAGCCGAAGTAGTCGGCGGTGCCGAAATAGCCGTCCGCCAGCGCCAGGTCGCTGCCCTGCTGCGCCCAGACCTCCACCGCGCCGACATGGGCGGCATCGTCGCCGAAGAGGAACGTCACCACCCCCATCAGCGTTTCGCCGTTGAAGACCGGCATCGCGATGCCGGCAGTCAGCCCGGCTGCCTCGGCCGCCTCGGTGCGCTTGAAATACGAGCCGCGGAAGTCCTTGAGCACGATGGGGCGGCCTTCGGCCCAGGCCTTTCCGGGCAGCCCCTCACCCTTGGCGAAGGTCTCCTTGCCACTGATCGCCGCAAAGGCGTCGAGCCCGCCATAGATGCCGCTGCTCGGCACCAGCAGGCCGGTCTCGGGGTCGGGTGTCCAGACCTCGGTCACCCGGATGAACGTTCGGCCGCGCGGTGCGCTCCGCGCCGCAGTGGCGGTTGTTGCGATCTCGCCCATGTTGGCCTCCATCACGCCGCTTCATCCTCGACCGCGGGCGCGGGCGCCGCCTTGGGCACCGGCCGTGCGCCGTGCTCGTATTCGGCCAGAAAGCTGAGAAGCTGCTCGCGGTAGAGGTAATAGTCGGGGTGCTCCAAAAGCGCCTTGCGACTGCGTGGCCGCGGCAGGTCCACCTCCATGATCTTGCCGATGGTGGCGCGTGGGCCGTTGGTCATCATCACCACCCGGTCGGCCAGAAGGATCGCCTCGTCCACGTCATGGGTGACGCACACGGCGGTCACCTTGGTGCGGCTCCACACCTCCATGAGCACTTCCTGCAGCTCCCAGCGGGTCAGGCTGTCGAGCATCCCGAAAGGCTCGTCCAGCAGCAGGAGCTTGGGGCTGAGCGCGAAGGCCCGGGCGATGCCGACCCGCTGGCGCATGCCATTCGACATCTCCGAGGCGGGCCGGTCCATCGCGTCGGCCAGCCCCACCCGTTCGAGGTAGTACTCCACCACCGCCTCGCGCTCGGGCTGGGTGGCCTCCGGATAGACCCGGTCGACACCAATGGCGACGTTCTGCTTGGCGGTCAGCCAGGGAAACAGCGACGGTGACTGGAACACCACCGCGCGTTCGGGGTCGGCCCCCTGCACGTGCCTGCCGTCCAGGACAATGGCCCCGCCCGAGATGTCGTTCAGCCCCGCGGTCATCGTCAGCACGGTGGACTTGCCGCACCCGGAATGGCCGATCAGGCTGACGAACTCGCCCTTGTTCATGGTCAGCTCGAAATTCTCGACCACCGTGAGCGGCCCTTTGGGCGTGGGGTAGACCTTCTCGAGCTGCGAGAACTGCAGGAAACGGTCGGTGGTGACCGTCTCGGCCGCCTTGGCATAGGCCCTGGGCAGGCCGTGCAGCGGCGTCACCGCAGGCAGTTGCCGGGTGTCCTCGACCTTTGCCGCGATGCCCACATCCATCAGGTATTGGGTCACCTTCGCCCGCAGCGCCTTGAACGCCGGATCGTGGTTCATCTCGGTGCGCTCGCGCGGACGCTGCAATGCAACCGGGAACTCGGTCGTGATGGTCCCGTCGGGGTTCAGCACCACGATGCGGTCGGCCAAGAGGATCGCCTCGTCCACGTCGTTGGTGATCAGCACGACCGTCTTGCGGTCGGCCTCCCAGATGCGCTCGATCTCGTCGGCGAGGTTGGCGCGCGTCAGCGTATCGAGGGCCGAAAGCGGCTCGTCGAGAAGCAGCATCTCAGGGTTCATCGCCAGGGCGCGGGCCACCGCCACCCGCTGGCGCATGCCGCCCGACAGTTCCGCCGGCTTGCGCTCGCGGGCGTGACCCAGCCCAACCAGCGCGACGTACTTTTCCACCAGCGCCGCACGCTCGGCCTTCGGCTTGCCCTTGTGCACCGCATCGACGGCAAGGCCTACATTGGCCGCCACCGACAGCCACGGCATCAGAGAGTAGGACTGGAACACCAGCCCCCGCTCCGGCCCCGGCCCGGTGATCGGCTCATTTCGATAAAGGACCTTGCCCTGATCGGGCATCTCGAGGCCGGCCATCAGGTTGATCAGCGTCGTCTTGCCGGTGCCGGAGAAACCCAGCACCGCGACGAATTCACCATCCCCGACATCGAGGTCGATCACCTTCAGAACTTCGGCACGACCGGCGCCGGATCCGAAGCCCTTGCTCACGCCCTGCAGCGAAAGGATGCTCATGTCACTCACCGGTTGTTCGAGAAGGTGAAGGCGGCCTGGATGGCAAACATCAGCCGATCGAGCAGGAACCCGATGATGCCGATGGTGAAGACCGCCACCATGATCTTGGCCAGCGACTGGCTGGAGCCGTTCTGGAACTCGTCCCAGACGAACTTTCCAAGGCCCGGGTTCTGGGCCAGCATCTCGGCCGCGATCAGCACCATCCAGCCGACGCCGAGGCTGAGCCGCAGCCCGGTGAAGATCAGCGGCAGCGCCGAGGGCAGCACCAGCCGGGTGATCTTGGTCCAGGTCCCGAGCTTCAGCACCCGGCTGACATTGACCAGGTCCCGGTCGATCGAAGCAACGCCAAGCGCGGTATTGATCAGCGTCGGCCACAGCGAACACAGGGTCACCGTGATCGCCGAGACCAGGAACGACTTGGCGAACAGCCCGTCATTGGTGACGTAGACAGCCGAGACCACCATGGTCACGATCGGCAGCCAGGCCAGCGGGCTGACCGGCTTGAAGATCTGGATCAGCGGATTGAAGGCAGCGTTGATGGTGGTGCTCAGCCCACAGGCGATGCCCAGCGGTACCGCCACCAGCGTCGCCAGCAGGAAGCCGAAGAACACGGTCTGGATCGAGGTCCAGATCTGGTCGTAGTAGGTCGGCTTGCCGGTATAGTCGCGCCACTTGATCTTGTCGGCCTTGCCATCCACCTCGAGCTTGGCGTTGCGCTCGTCCTGGCGCTGATAGAAGGCGGCGGCCTTTTCGCGCTCGCGGACATGGTCGGCATGAAGCGCCACCACCTGCTCCCACACTGCCGCCGGGCCGGGCACCGCGCCCAGCGATGTCTGCACCTTCGGCGCCAATGCCGACCAGCCGGCAAGGAAGATGGCGATGGCCAGCAGCGGCACGCCCAGCAGCCGCCAGATCTCGCCCATCTGGCCCTTGGGATCGTCGCCGGCCGCCGCGCGCAGAAGCGGCGTCACCCAACTGACGCCAAGCACGCGGAACCAGCCGTCGGCCTTGTTGATGCGCGCAAACACCTTCAAGCGCCGGGCCTCGCGCATGCCGGCAGCGTCAATGGCGGGGTCTGTTACGGTTGTCATCTGCTCGGTTCTCCTCCGCTGGCGGAAGGCGCGCCGCAGCGCGCCTTCCGGCGCCGGTCAGCCCTCGACGGCGTTGCCGACGACACGCTGATCGCCCTTCAGGCCGATGGGCAGGCTGTCGATGTAGGCGTTGGGCTGGGTGGCATCGAAGCCGATACCGTCGATCACGTCCTCGGCCGGCGTCGGGGCGCGATAACCGTCGCTGTCCCAGGGGAAGTCGGCTTCGTCAGCCAGTCCCTCGTCGACCAGAAGCCGCGCCGCCTCGAGGTAGATCTCGGGCTTGTAGACGGACTTGGCCACCTCGTCGTACCAGCTGTCCGGCTTGGCCTCGGGGATCTGACCCCAGCGCCGCATCTGGGTCAGGTACCAGACCGCGTCCGAATAGTAGGGATAGGTGGCGTAGTAGCGGAAGAAGACGTTGAAGTCCGGCACCTCGCGCTTGTCGCCCTTCTCGTATTCGAAGGTGCCGGTCATCGAGTTGGCGATCACGTCATGGTCGGCACCGACATATTCCGAGCGCGACAGGATCTCGACCGCCTCGGGCCGGTTGGCATTGTCGTTCTCGTCCAGCCAGATCGCGGCGCGGATCAGCGCCTTGGTGATGGCGAGCGTCGTGTTGGGGTTCTCCTCGGCGAACTCAGCCGTGATTCCGAACACCTTCTCGGGGTTGTTCTTCCAGATCTCGTAGTCGGTGACGACCGGTACGCCGATGCCCTTGAACACCGCCTGCTGGTTCCAGGGCTCGCCGACGCAATAGCCATAGATGGTGCCCGCCTCCAGCGTTGCCGGCATTTGCGGCGGCGGGGTCACCGACAACAGCACTTCGGCGTCGATCTGGCCGGTGACATTGTCCTCGCTGTAGTAGCCGGGCTTCAACCCGCCGGCGGCCAGCCAATAGCGCAGCTCGTAGTTGTGGGTTGAGACCGGGAACACCATCCCCATGTTGAACGGCTTGCCTTCGGCGCGGTACTGGTCGACTACCGGCTTCAACGCGCTGGCCGAGATCGGATGCTCCGGAAGACCGTCGGCGCCTGTGGGCACGTTCTCGCGCATCGCCTCCCAGATCTCGTTCGAGACGGTGATGCCGTTGCCGTTCAGGTCCATCGAGAAAGGGGTGATGATGTGCGCCTCGGTGCCGAAGCCGATGGTCGCCGCGATCGGCTGGCCGGCCAGCATGTGGGCGCCGTCAAGCTGGCCCGAGATCACCCCGTCCAGCAGCACCTTCCAGTTCGCCTGCGGCTCAAGCGTGACGAACAGCCCTTCGTCCTCGAAATAGCCAAGCTCATAGGCCACCGCGAGCGGCGCCATGTCGGTCAACTTGATGAATCCGAAGGTCAGTTCGTCCTTCTCGACATCCAGCAACTCGGCCTGCGCAGAGCCGGCCGCGAGCGCCACCAGGGCTGCACCGGCAAGCAGGATTCTCCGTGTCATTCATTCCCTCCAGACAAAAAAAGCCGCCGAACCGTCTGCCGATCTTTTGACCAGCATTGGGATCGAGCGGCTTTGCCCGTGATGCCCCAATCGACCGGGGCGCTCCTGCAGGCGCCATTGCCTGCGTCATGCCGCCTTATCGACACCTCGCTGCGTCGCGTCAATTCATGACGCACTGCAGCACGGTAAAGTTCCAGCACATTTCTTGTTGTGCCGAATTTTAAGTCAAAATTTGCACAGCTGCTGACCCAACTTTGGCCAGAATGCCTGCTTTTTGGAAGGTAGCGGCGCCAAAGGCCCGGTCGCCCGGGAATTAACCTTTCGAATCGTCCGCTGCGCCGAGCTCGGCCAGGGCCTGCGCATAGAGGTCCGGCCGAAAGCACTCGGCCGCCAGGCCGCGGCTCTGTTCCACCGTCAGGCCCCAGCCGGCCGCAGCCTCGCCGGCGATCCACAGCGCCTCGGCGCGTCTCGGCCGGCTGACATCGTCGCGCCCCAGCGCGATCAGCCGCGGGTGGCTTATGGTGCGACCGTTGCCGTCGGCAAACAGCGTTCCGCGCAGGGCCGGCTCCAAAAGCTCGGCCGCAATGTCGAGATAGCGCGGACTGGAAAGGATCTCGGCAAGGGTGCCGCGGGCGTCCGGGTCGGCAACCCAGCGCGCCGCACGGTAGAGGCCGCGCAGCAACGCTCGCAAGGTATCAGGCTGCGCCTCGGCCCAGTCCTCGCGTACCCCCAGCACCTTTTCCGGTGCCGTCTCGCCCATGTCGGCACCAGCCAGCAGGATCACGGCATCACCGCGCTCGACCGCCAGCGTACCCCAAGGCTCACCCACCATGAACACATCGACCTCGCCCGCACGCAGCACATCCGGCAGTACCGGCGGCGGCGCGATGGTCAGGCTGATCCGATCCTGTGGCACCCGTGCCTCGCGCAGAAACCGCTGCAGCTGCAAAAGGTGCATGCTGTGCGGGAACGGCACGCCGCATTTCAGCCGCCGGCCAAGCACAACGGCCCGAAAGGCGGCGCCCAGGGACGCGGCGTCCCCCAGTATCGCACCGCGCTCGAAAAGCTCGGCCGCAACCTCAGGTGTGGCTGTCAACGTGTTGCCATTGCGGCCAAGTACGAAGGGGGCGCAAACCTTGCCCGGCATCGGCGCCAGCCCGGCCGACATCCAGATCGGCATCGGCGACAGCATGTGCGCCACCGGATATGCGCCGAGCCCGACCTTGTCGCGGATACTCGACCAACTCGCCTCGCGCCGCAGGTCCAGCGCTATGCCCTCCTCGGCGGCGAAGCCCATCTCCAACGCCGCAATCAGCACCGCGGCATCGGTCAGCCGCACAAAGCCGCTGGTCACTGCGGCAGCCTTCACGACAACAGCCCCGCGCTGTTGACGAGCGCCTCGGCGACATCGGCCAGACGGCGGTTCTGGTCCATCGCCGCCTTGCGCAGCAGCGCATAGGCCTCGGCCTCGCTCAAGCCCCGCAGCTTCATCAGAATGCCCTTGGCGCGGTCGATGGTCTTGCGCTCTTCCAGCGCCGCCTTGGTGGCGGCCAGTTCGGCCTTCAGCCGCGCAAAGGCATGAAAACGCGCGATGGCCACTTCCAGCACCGGGGTGACCCGGTCCTTGCGCAGCCCGTCCACCACATAGGCGCTCACCCCGGCATCGAGCGCTGCCAGCATCATCGCCCGGTCGGACTGATCGACAAAAAGCGCCACCGGCCGCTCACCCGGGCCGGCCGCTGCGGTAATCTCGGCCAGCATGTCACGGCCGGGGTTCTCAAGCCCGATCAGGACGATGTCAGGGGCAATTTCGCGCAGCCGCGCCGTCAGGCCGCTGAGCGCGCCCAACACGGTTACCCGGTGCTGGCCGGCCTCCATAAGGCCCTCGACGATCATTTCAGCGCGGCCGGCCTGCGCCTCCACGACAACAATGTGCAACTCTGGCGCTTGTTCTGATTGCACCGTCGATCCAGCCCGCATTCACTCTCATTGCTATGCTGCGCCGCAACAATTGCGCAAGCGACCCACTCGGCTCGCACGCCCGAATCCCGTCTCTGCCCGGATTTTGGACGGCCCCTGCAAAAATGACGCAAAAGCGATCAGATTGGCTCGGCCGATGTCCGTTCAGGCCCCGGTCACCCGCCAGATCACGTTGCCCACGTCATCGGCCACCAGCAGGCAGCCACCGGGACCGAGGGCGACGCCCACCGGCCGGCCATAGGACACCTTCTCGTCCGGCGCCAGAAAGCCGGTCAGTATGTCCCGCGGCGGTCCCGACGGTCGGCCGTCCTTGAACGGCACGAAGATCACCTTGTAGCCGCTCAGGTTGGAGCGGTTCCAGGATCCGTGCTGGCCGATGGCCATGCCGTCGGTAAATCCCGGCAGCGTGCCGGCCGGTACCCAGCACAGGCCCAGGGACGCGGTATGTCCGCCGAGCGCGTAGTCGGGCTGCCGCGCCTTGGCCACCATCGCCGGGTCCTGCGGCACCCGATCGTCCACCGTCTGACCCCAATAGCAATAGGGCCAGCCATAGAACCCCCCATCCACCACCGAGGTCAGGTAGTCGGGCGGCGTTTCGTCGCCAAGGCCATCGCGCTCGTTCACCACCGTCCAAAGGGCACCGCTGCCCGGCTCCCAGGCCAGGCCGACGGGATTGCGCAGGCCCGAGGCGAAGACCCGGCAGGCGCCGGTCTCCAGGTCGAGCTCGTGGATCGCCGCCCTGCCCTCCTCGACCTCCATGCCTTCGTCGGCAATGTTGGTGGCGGACCCGACGCCGGCATAGATCTTCTTGCCATCGGGACTTGCCAGCAGGCTGCGGGTCCAGTGCCCGCCGGGCTTGAAATCGGCCAGCCGTCGGCCCGGTCCGGTCAGCCGCGTCGCCCCTTCCTCATAGTCGAAGGCGACGATGCCGTCGGTATTGCCCACGTAGAAGGTGTCGCCCACCAGCGCCATACCAAAGGGCTGCCGCTGCTTGTCGATGAAGACCTCGCGGGTCTCGGCAACGCCGTCGCCATCACTGTCGCGCCAAAGAGTGATTCGGTTGGCACTGACGCCGACCGCCGCCGCCCGCTTCATCGTGGCGTAGATGGCATAGTCGAAGGCACTGCGGATCGGCCCCGCCTCCTGCAGGGCCTCGGCAACCAGGACGTCGCCGTTCGGCAGGTGATGGATCCAGCGCGGATGCAACAGATCGGTGGCGAAGGCGTTGACCTTCAGGCCCGGCGCCGCCGCCGGCGCCCGACCCGGCTCCCAGCCGCGCGCAGTCGGCATCTTCAGCGTCGGAACGCCCTGGGCCCTGGCCTCGGGAATCGACGGCGCCGACCCCACCGCCGGCGTGCCGGTATCCGGTCCCCAGCGCCGCATAAGGATCACTGCGGCGCCGACCATGGCGACACCCCGGGCAAAAACGTCTGCGAATCCCACTGAATTCCTCCATCGGTTCACGCCAGAATAGAACAAGGCGAGAGCGGCCACCACCCACCGGGCGCGCGGCTCGTACGCGCAAGGCGTCAAAATTTGCCCGGTGTGTAAGCAGATTTGCCACCACTGCATATGCAATAGGCAAACTATCGGCCTGCACCACCATGTCCGCCCAGACTTTAACCACAGCCCTTGCCGCCGAACCACGAGGCACCTTTCATCGCCGCCGCCGGGACGAGTTCCCGCGACAGGGGTGTGCGGAGGCGCATGTGGCCAAGACCCACGATCGCCGCACGGGATGTAACGACGGAGGCCCAGTTGGAGGGATGCGGAACCCCGTGTCTCACGCCGAACGTCCGGGCCGGGAAAGGACAGCCAATGAACCGAATGAGAAGCCTCGTCACAGGCGTTGCCTGCGGACTGACGATGGCAAGCGCCGCGCTTGCCCAGGATGACACCATCAAGGTCGGGGTCCTGCACTCGCTGTCGGGAACGATGGCGATCTCCGAGACGACGCTGAAAGACACCATGCTGATGCTGATCGAGCAGCAGAACGCCAAGGGCGGCGTGCTCGGCAAGCAGCTCGAGGCCGTGGTGGTGGACCCGGCCTCGGACTGGCCGCTGTTCGCCGAGAAGGCGCGCGAGCTTCTGACCGTCTCCAATGTCGACGTCATGTTCGGCTGCTGGACCTCGGTCAGCCGCAAGTCGGTGCTGCCGGTGATCGAGGAACTGAACGGGCTTCTGTTCTATCCGGTTCAGTACGAGGGCGAGGAGTCGTCCAAGAACGTGTTCTACACCGGCGCCGCCCCGAACCAGCAGGCGATCCCCGCCACCGACTATTTCCTCGAGGAACTGGGGGTGGAGAAGTTCGCGCTTCTGGGTACCGACTACGTCTATCCGCGCACGACCAATAACATCCTGGAATCTTACCTGATCTCGAAGGGCATCCCGAAAGAGGACATCTTCGTCAACTACACGCCCTTCGGCCATTCCGACTGGTCCAAGATCGTCGCCGACGTGGTCGCGCTTGGCGCCGACGGCAAGAAAGTGGGCGTGATCTCCACCATCAACGGCGATGCCAATATCGGCTTCTACAAGGAGCTGGCGGCCGCCGGCGTCTCGGCCGATGACATTCCCGTCGTCGCCTTCTCGGTGGGCGAGGAAGAGCTTTCGGGCCTCGATACCTCGAACCTGGTTGGCCATCTTGCCGCCTGGAACTACTTCGAGAGCGCCGACACGCCCGAGAACGCCGCCTTCATCGAGGAGTGGCACACCTTCATCGGCGACGACAGCCGCGTGACCAACGACCCGATGGAGGCGCACGTGATCGGCTTCAACATGTGGGTGCAGGCGGTCGAGAAGGCCGGCACCACAGATGTCGATGCGGTGCGCGAGGCGATGTACGGGCTCGAGGTGCCGAACCTGACCGGCGGCACTGCAACGATGCTGCCGAACCATCACCTGACCAAGCCGGTGCTGATCGGCGAGATCCGCGAGGACGGCCAGTTCGACATCATCAGCCAGACCGAGCCGGTGGCCGGCGACGCCTGGACCGACTTCCTGCCGGAATCCGCAGTTCTTGAGTCCGATTGGCCGGGCCTCGGCTGCGGCATGTACAACACCGAGACCAAGACCTGCGTGCAGATCGAGTCGAACTACTGACCATCCGCCAGGGACACGCCCGGGGGGCCACGCGGCCCCCCGGTGATCCACGCCCGCGCAATCCTCAAGGTTCGGACCCCGATGCACCGGCTCATCCTTTCACTGCTGGTCACGCTCCTGCTTGCCGGCCATGCCAGCCTCGCCCAGGAAACGGCGCAGGAGACTGGTGTGGCCACCGGCGCGGCGGCGATCCTGCAGGACAACCGCGACATGGTGGCCAAGCCGTCGCGCAACACCATCGGGCCGGTGATCGACGCGCTGGCCAGCTCTGGCGACCCGGCGGCGGTGGAGATCCTGACCGCCTGGGCAAACAAGGGCCTGGGCCTGCGCAAGGACGATGGCGCATTCTTCCTGATCGAGCGCACCGATGACGGCTGGGCCCTGCGCAACCTCGACGGCAGCGATGCCGGCACGGCCGAGAAATCCGCGATCACCGAGCTCAAGCCCAATGCCGGCGTGCGCGGCGTGATCGCCACGGCGCTGGTTCGGTTCCAGCTTTCCGATCCCGACCGTTCGCATCGGGTGGCGGCGCTGACCTCGATCGCCCGTGACCCAGAGGCGGAGCATCTTGAACCACTCCGTGCCTCGATCGCCGACGAGCCCGACCCCACGTTGAAGGCGGAGAAGGAGCGGCTGGAGCGGCTCCTGACGCTGCGCTACGACGAGGACAGCGCCGCCCGCGTCGCCGCCATCGAAAGCTTCCGGGGCGATTTCGGCCTCGACCTGCGCGGCGCGCTGAACCCGCTCGTCGCCACCTCGCGCCGGGCGGTCGCCGGCGACCCGCCCGAGGGCTGGAACATCGCCCGCGAGCTGCGCCCCGGCCGCGCGATCACCGAGGCCGAAGCCTACACGATGCTCGTGGACGCCGATCTCGCGCCCGCCCGCCTCGGCCCGGACGCCCAGCGCAACGCCCTTCTGGCCAATCTCGCCGATGGCGCCGTCGCCGGCGTGCCGGTGGCCGAGCTCGGCAGCCAGGCGGCCCGCGACCGGGCCTACACCGCGCTCGAGGACGCCGGGCTGGTGGAACCGGCCGCCACCGAGGCCGAGGTCGAGGCACTCCTTGCCCAACACCGCTTCTTCGAGGTCTATGCCGAACCCGACCCGGCCGTGACCACCGCGGCCGTCGCGGTACTGACCCGGATCCAGCGCACGGTCGGCACCATGGAGGCGGCCGATCTGGCGCTCGACGCGCTGTCGCTGGCCTCGATCTACTTCCTCGCCGCCATCGGCCTGGCGATCACCTTCGGCGTCATGGGGGTGATCAACATGGCCCATGGCGAGTTCATCATGATGGGTGCCTATACCGGCTACGTGGTGCAGCAGTACATCCCCGACTACACCGTCTCGATCATCGTCGCGCTGCCGCTGGCCTTCGCCGTCACCTTCGGTGCCGGGGTTGCCATGGAACGGCTGGTGATCCGCTGGCTGTATCACCGGCCGCTCGAAACGCTGCTGGCCACCTTCGGCATCTCGATCGCGCTGCAGCAGATCGCCAAGAACATCTTCGGCACCCAGGCGCGGCCCCTGACCTCGCCCGCCTGGCTGGACGGCGCGCTGACCGTCAACGACGTCATCTCGATCAGCTACATCCGCATCGCGATCTTCGGCCTGGCGCTGATCTTCCTCTTTGTGCTCCTCTTCATCCTGCGTCGCACCCGCCTGGGGCTGGAGGTGCGCGCCGTCACCCAGAACCCGCGCATGGCGGCCTCGATGGGGATCAATCCCGACCGCATCAACATGCTGACCTTCGGGCTCGGGTCGGGCATCGCCGGCATCGCCGGCGTCGCCATCGGGCTCTACGCCAAGGTCACCTCCGAGCTTGGCAGCGACTATATCGTGCAGAGCTTCATGACAGTGGTCGTGGGTGGGGTCGGCAACATCTGGGGCACGCTGGCAGGAGCGGCCATGATCGGCACGTTCCAGAAGGGGATCGAGTGGCTGAACCCATCCAACACGCTGGCCGCACAGACGTACATGATCCTCTTCATCATCCTGTTCATCCAGTTCCGGCCGCGGGGGATCATCGCCCTCAAGGGCCGCGCCGCGGGGGACTGAGATGCGCCAGGGCTTTTTCTCCCGCAACCCGTCGGTGCTGGTGTTCATCGCGCTGCTGGCGCTCTTCACCCTCGCCGTGACGCTGATGTCGCCGGCCTATGGCGGCGAGATGATCTCGACCTCGTTCGTCAAAACGCTGGGCAAGACCTTGTGCCTCTGCCTGGTGGCCCTCGCCATGGACCTGATCTGGGGTTTCGCCGGGATTCTCTCGCTGGGCCATATGGGGTTCTTCGCTCTCGGCGGCTACATGATCGGCATGTGGCTGATGTATGCCCGCACCGAGGAGATCGTCATCGGCGCCCTTGGCGCGGGCGAGCTGCCGGCGACGCCCGAGGAGGTGCGCCAGGGCATCGCCACGCAGATCATCGGCGTCGTCGGCGGGTCCGAATTCCCGCCCATCTGGGCCTTCGCGCATTCGCTGCCGCTGCAACTCTTGCTGGTCGTGGCCGTGCCGGGGCTGGTGGCACTGGTCTTCGGCTGGCTTGCCTTTCGCAGCCGAGTCACCGGCGTCTATCTGTCGATCCTCACCCAGGCCATGACGCTGGCGCTGGCGCTTTACCTGTTCCAGAACGACAGCGGGCTGAGGGGCAACAACGGTCTTTCGGGGCTTCAGAACATCCCCGGCCTGGGCGGCACATCGCAGGCGCATCTGTCGATCTGGTTTCTGTGGGCCTCTGCCCTTGCCCTCGGGATCGGCTATCTCGGCGTCAGTTGGCTGGTCTCGGGCAAGTTCGGCTCGGTCATCCGCGCCATCCGCGACGACGAACAGCGGGTGCGCTTCCTCGGCTACCCGGTTGAGGTCTACAAGCTCTTCCTCTTCACCCTGACCGCAGTGATCGCCGCCATCGCCGGCGCGCTCTACTATCCGCAGGCCGGCATCATCAACCCGGCCGAGCTTGCGCCCATCGCCTCCATCTATCTTGCGGTCTGGGTCGCCATCGGCGGTCGCGGCCGCCTCTACGGCGCGGTGATCGGCGCGGCCTTCGTGTCGCTCTTGTCGTCGTGGTTCACCGGCGGCCGGGCGCCCGACCTCAATCTCGGGTTCTACACGGTGAAATGGGTCGACTGGTGGCTGGTGCTCCTGGGCCTGTCCTTCGTGCTGGTGACACTCTTCGCGCCCAAAGGCATCGGCGGACTGGTGGATCTCTGGACCGAGCGCCGCGCACCCGACCGCCACGGCGCCGATCTCGGCCCCGACCAGGGCAGCTTCCGCGAGCGCGAGGCGGTGGAATGACCGGCGCCCTTCTCGAGGTTTCGGGCGTCTCCGTCACCTTCGACGGCTTCCGCGCCATCAACAACCTCAGCTTCTCCATCGGGCCGGCGGAGCTGCGCGCGATCATCGGCCCCAATGGCGCCGGCAAGACCACCTTCATGGACATCGTCACCGGCAAGACCCGGCCGGACACCGGCGCGGTGCTGTTCGGCGAACGCTCGGCCTCGCTTCTGAAGATGTCCGAGGCGCAGATTGCCCGCGCCGGCATCGGCCGCAAGTTCCAGCGTCCGACGGTGTTCGAGGACCAGACGGTGACCGAGAACCTGACCATGGCGCTGAAGGCTGCGCGCGGGCCGCTGGCGGTGCTCGGCTGGCGGGCCAGCGCCGCCGACCGTGACCGGGTTGGCGCCCTGGCCGAGGAGGTGGGGCTCGCCGACCAGTTGCTGCGCAAGTCGGGCGAGCTGTCCCACGGCCAGAAGCAGTGGCTGGAAATCGGCATGCTGCTGGCGCAGGAACCCCGGCTGCTCTTGGTGGACGAGCCGGCCGCCGGCATGACACTGGCCGAGCGCGAGCACACGACACGGCTGCTGGTCGACATGGCCAGGACCCGCGCCGTGGTGGTGGTGGAGCACGACATGGAGTTCGTCCGGCGGCTCGACTGCAAGGTGACGGTGCTGCACGAAGGCGCGGTGCTGGCCGAGGGAACCCTCGACCACGTGGTCAGGAACCCGCAGGTGATCGAAGTCTATCTGGGACGCGGATGATGCTCGAGACCCGTAACCTGACCCTGCACTACGGCGGCTCGCAGATCCTCCACGGCATCGACTTTGTCGCCGCCGCCGGCGAGGTCACCTGCATCCTCGGCACCAACGGCGTCGGCAAGACCAGCTTTCTCAAGGCGCTTGCCGGCACCCATCCGCGCTCGGGCGGCGATGTGGTGCTCGACGGCGAGAACCTGCGCAAGCTGCCGGCGCAGGAGATGGCCCGCCGCGGCCTCGCGGTGGTGCCTCAGGGGCGGATGATCTTCCCGCTCCTGACCGTGCGCGAGAACCTCGAGACGGCGTTTGCCGTGCTGCCCAGATCCGAGCGCAAGGTGCCGGACGAGATCTACGAGCTCTTCCCGGTCTTGAAGGACATGGGCCACCGCCGCGGCGGCGATCTTTCCGGCGGTCAGCAACAGCAGCTCGCCATCGCCCGGGCGGTGATCATGCGGCCCAAGGTGCTGCTCCTCGACGAGCCGACCGAGGGCATCCAGCCCAACATCATCCAGCAGATCGGCACGGTGATCGAGTACCTCAAGGAAAAGCGCGGCATGGCCATCGTGCTGGTGGAGCAGTATTTCGACTTTGGCTACCGGCTCGGCGACCGCTTCTATGTCCTGAGGCGCGGCACCGTTGCGCTCAGCGGCACCAAGGCCGAGCTTCAGCGCGAGCAGCTGCGCGAATACGTGGCCGTCTGAGGCCGCTCCGGCCGTCGGTCAATGGGCGACGTTCGGGACCGGATCGGCCTCGACCTGATCCGTCTAGCTAGGATTGCGCGGCGGTACCGGGCGCAAGCCCGTTGGACTCGGCGACGAAATCCGACAGGAACGGCAGATAGTCCTGGCCGCGGCCGACCGCCTCCATGGCGGCAAGGCCGTTGCGGACCACCGACTGCACCGGGGTCACCGAACCCAGCGCCGTTGCCATGTTGGCCAGATAGCGCATGTCCTTGTGGGCGTTGGCGACCGCGAACTTGTGGGCGTCGCGGTTGCGGTTGACGGCATAGTCCATGAACGTGTCGTAGAAGCCGCAGCGCATCCGACCCGCCCCCAGCACCGAATGCACCTGCTCGGCCGACAGCCCCGACTTGCGGGCGATCGCCAGCGCCTCGGCATAGACCGAAGCATAGCCAAGCGAGACGAAGTTGTTGATCAGCTTCATCTTGTGGCCCAGCCCGACGGGGCCGAGATGCACCACCACGCCCGCCCAGCAGTCGACGATGGGCCGGATCGTCTCCATCACCTCCGGCGCCGCCCCGATCATGGTGTCGAGCGTGCCCTCCTCCGCCTCTTTCGGCGTGCGCGACAGGGGCGCGTCGGCAAGGTGCATCCCGGCCGCCTCAATCTCCTCGGCCAGCGCCAGGGTCGAAACCGGATCGGATGTGGAGCAGTCGACCACGATCAGCCCCTTGCCGCCGCCGGCGAGGATGCCGTCCTTGCCCCGCACCAGCGCCTCGACCTGCGGCGAACCGGTGACGCAGAGAAAGATCACCTGCGCCCTGGCTGCCATCTCGGCAGGTGTCGTCACTTCCTCGGCGCCCATGCCGACCAGCCGCTCCACGCCTTCACGGTTGCGGTGTGCCAGGACCAGCAGCGGGTAGCCCCCTTCGGCAATATTCTTGGCCATGCCGGTGCCCATAAGGCCCAGCCCGATGAAACCTACCACGGGTTTTTGCACGATCGGATCTCCCTGTTCTGCTGACCGCGGCCTACCGCAGGGGGTGGCGCGCTGTGATTGGATGTGCCAACGCGGATACGCAAACGTCGGCTGCATTGTTGCCATGGCGGCCCGGCGGCCACACAAACAGCCTCAAGCCGCCGGTACCCCTCAGAGGGCCCCCTAAGTCCTTCCGACGATGGGCTTCGGAATATCCCCCGGGGACACGGTGGATAAGGCACCGCCCTGAAGACGCGACCCTAAGGTACTCAGTCCCGGCTGGCAACGGGCCCGGCAGTGGCGTCCTGCCCCTTGAACAGAACGCTCTGCCGCAACAGGTAGCGCGACCGGATCTGCACCCCGGCGGCTCCGATGGACCGCGCCATCTGGCCCAGGCTGCCCTCCTCGATGCGGAACGGGCTGAGCCCCGGAGGCAACGGCGCATCGGGGCCGCCCAGGTGATTGATCACCCTGGTCACCAGAGCGTTGCGCACCTGCGGCGGAAAGCTGCCATCGATCATGATGGCCTCGAAGTCGATCACCGAGCACATGGTCAGGATCGCCACCGCCAGCCGTTCGGCAACCCGTTCCAGCCAGACGTCCAGGATCTCGCCAAGTCCCTCCCATCCGTCCAGCCGCAGCCACAACCGCGCCGGGTCAAGCCCGGCATCGGCAATCATGCGCTCCAGCATCAGGATCGAGGCCTCGTCGATAAGCGTGTCCTCGCCGGGCGGACGACCCAGCGGCATCGAACCGACGGCGCCGGCGTTTCCTGTTGGCCCGGTGAAAAGCGCATGTTCAAGCACCACGCCGCCGCCGACGAAAAAGCCGACGAAAACATAGCCGAAATTCGCGAACTCGCGGCCCCGACCGTATTGCAACTCGCCCGCGCATGCGGCGCTGGCGTCGTTGACGATGGTTACCGGATGGCCGGTGGCGCTGGCAATTTCTGCGCCCATGTCGAAGTCCCGCCACACCGCCATCGCGCCCTTCGGTGCGCCGACCTGCTGCTCCCAGCTCCACAAGTCGAAGGGAATGGCAACGCCCACGCCACAGATACGCTCGCGCAGGTTGTCTTCCAGGGAAGCGGTGATCTCGGTGACCGCACGGCCGCAGAATGCGACAATCGCTTCCGGCTCGGGCCAGGGATACGCAGTCTGCTGTTGCGCCCTCAGCTTGCCGGCGAAGTCGAGCAGGATCACCTCGGCGCTGCGCCGGCCGACCTTCAGCCCGAAGGCGAAGCCACCACTCGGCTCGAGTCGCATCGGGATCGATGGCTGCCCGACCCGGCCGCGCACCGGTTGGCCACGGGCCAGCAATCCGTCCTTCTCGAGCTGGCGGGTGATCAGGTTGACGGCCTGCGGCGAAAGCCCCGTCCGCCTGGCGATTTCGGCGCGGCTGAGCTCGTTCTCGCGCTGGATCAGCGACAGGACCAGCCGCTCGTTATAGTCGCGCACGCGCGCCTGGTTCGAACCGCCGGCCAGCGGTGCCACCGTCTTCTCGTCCGATCCGGGAATGCCCTGGTCAGCCATAGATGATGATAACCCCCAATATCCACCCTTACCTCGAGCGGCCTATAAATCAAGTCAATTTACTTATTGACTTCCTGGGTCGATTCGGTGTGCTCTTGGCCTTGCGCAGGGACCGGCCGCACCAAGCAGTCTCGGACCTGATAGCACAGCGATATTCGGGAGGAAACAAATGTCCAAGACAAGGCTTTTGGCCGCCAGCACGGCCGCCATTTTGATCTCAGCGTCCGGCGCGATGGCCCAGGACGTTTCGGCCTGTCTGATCACCAAGACCGACACGAACCCTTTCTTCGTTAAGATGAAGGAAGGCGCAGAGGCCAAGGCGGCCGAGCTCGGCATCACGCTGAAGTCCTATGCCGGCAAGGTTGACGGCGACAACGAGGCCCAGGTGGCGGCGATTGAATCGTGCATCGCCGACGGTGCCAAGGGCATCCTGCTGACGCCGTCCAACACCTCGGCCATCGTGCCTGCCGTGCAGCAGGCGCGCGATGCCGGGATCCTGGTGATCGCGCTCGACACACCGCTCGACCCGATCGATGCGGCCGACGCGACCTTCGCCACCGACAACTTCAAGGCAGGTGAGCTAATCGGCCAGTGGGCAGCGGCCAAGCTCGGCGCCGATGCCGAGACCGCAAAGATCGGTATGCTCGACCTCGACATCAGCCAGCCCACCGTGGACGTGCTGCGCGACCAGGGCTTCCTGACCGGCTTCGGCATCGACGTCGGCGACCCCAACAAGTGGGGCGACGAGACCGACCCGCGCATTGTCGGCAACGAGATCACCGCCGGCAACGAGGAAGGCGGCCTGAAGGCCATGGAAGCGCTGCTCGCCAAGGACCCGGACATCAACGTCGTCTACACCATCAACGAACCGGCCGCAGCGGGGGCCTATGAGGCACTGCGCGCGGTGGGCCGCGAGAACGACGTGCTGATCGTCTCGGTCGACGGCGGCTGCCCGGGCGTCGCCAACATCAAGGACGGCATCATCGGCGCCACCAGCCAGCAGTACCCGCTGCTGATGGCCTCGCTCGGCATCGAAGCCATTGCCCAGTACGCGGCCGACGGCACCAAGCCGCAGCCGACCGAAGGCAAGGACTTCTTCGATACCGGCGTCACGCTGATCACCGACGAGCCGGCCGACGGCGTGCAGTCCATCGACACCACCGAGGGCACCAGCCTGTGCTGGGGCTGATCGCTTGATTTGCAACGTCGGTTGACCGACACTCTACCGGAGGGGCGGCCATCGCGCCGCCCCTTTTCACATCCGGGGCAAACCGGAGTCAGGGAGGAGACCGCATGCCAAGCGACACCGGCGGGACGACGTCCTACGAGAGCGGCCTGCAGGGCGCCTCGGAAACCGTAGCTGAATTTCACGAGCCGCAGCGCAACCTGGTTCAGAAGATCCAGGGCTGGCTGCACACGACGCCGGCCGCGGTACCGCTGATCGTGCTGGTTGTCGCCATCATTGTCTTCGGCCTGCTCAACGGCAACTTCTTCCGCGCCACAACGCTGTCGACGATCCTGCAGCAGATCGCCATCGTCGGCATCCTCGGCTGCGCCCAGTCCGTCGTGGTCCTGACCGCCGGCATCGATCTCAGCGTCGGCGCCATGGCGGTGTTCATCTCGGTGATCATGGGCCAGTTCACCTTCCGTTACGGCATCCCGGCGCCGATCTCGATCCTGATCGGGCTCAGCCTCGGCACAGCGCTCGGCGCGGCCAACGGCTGGCTGGTGGCACGCATGCGGCTGCCCCCGTTCATCGTGACGCTGGGTACCTGGCAGATCATTCTTGCCACCAACTACATCTTCTCGGCCAACGAGACGATCCGCAGCCAGGACATCTCGGCAGCGGCGCCATCCCTGCAGCTCTGGGGCTCCGGGCTGAGCGTGGGCGGGGTCAGGGTGCTGGCCGGCGTCTTCCTGCTGATCGGGATCGTGGCGGTCATGGCCTACATCCTGCGCCACACTGCATGGGGACGGCACGTCTATGCCGTCGGCGACGACCCCGAGGCGGCCGAGCTTTCCGGCGTGCAGACCAAGCGCGTGCTCGTGCAGGTCTACGCCTTGGCCGGCTTCTTCTGCGCCATCGCCGGATGGGTGATGATCGGCCGCTTCGGCTCGGTCTCGCCCTCGGCCTCCACCGGCGTCCTCGGCAACATCCAGTCGATCACCGCGGTGGTGATCGGGGGCATATCGCTCTTCGGCGGCCGCGGCACCATCGTCGGCATGTTCCTCGGCGCGCTGATCGTGGGCGTGTTCGAGATGGGCCTGCGCCTGGTCGGCACAGACCCGCAATGGACCTACCTTCTCATCGGCGTGCTGATCATCTCGGCGGTCGCCGTGGACCAGTGGATCAGAAAGGCGTGATGACGATGACCGAACCGATCCTGAAAGGCCGCAACCTCGTCAAGCGCTACGGCAAGGTGACGGCCCTCGACCATTGCGACTTCGACCTCGAGCCCGGCGAAATCCTCGCCGTCATCGGGGACAACGGCGCCGGCAAGTCGACGCTGATCAAGGCGGTGTCGGGGGCGGTCGTCCCCGACGAAGGCGAGATCTGGCTCGACGGGCAGAAGGTCCATTTTTCCACACCGCTGGAAGGGCGCGATGCCGGTATCGAGACCGTCTACCAGACGCTGGCCATGTCCCCGGCGCTTTCCATCGCCGACAACATGTTCATGGGCCGCGAAATCCGCCGGTCGGGCATCCTCGGGCAGTGGTTCCGCATGCTCGACCGTCCGGCGATGGAGAAGTTCGCCCGGGACAAGCTGACCGAACTGGGGCTGATGACGATCCAGAACATCAACCAGACGGTGGAGACGCTGTCGGGCGGCCAGCGCCAGGGCGTGGCGGTGGCGCGCGCCGCCGCCTTCGGCTCCAAGGTGGTGATCCTCGACGAGCCCACCGCGGCGCTCGGCGTCAAGGAAAGCCGCCGGGTTCTGGAGCTGATCCGCGACGTGAAGGCACGCGGCATCCCGATCATCCTGATCAGCCACAACATGCCGCACGTCTTCGAGGTCGCCGACCGTATCCACATCCACCGGCTCGGGCGGCGGCTCTGCGTGATCAAGCCGCAGGACTATTCCATGTCCGACGCGGTCGCCTTCATGACCGGCGCCAAGGTGCCCGACGAGGCGCAGGCGGCCTGACGGCAGACTGGGAGATCTCGATGTAGACGGCGCTGGGGCGGATCATCGCGGGTGCCGGGTTGGTGTTCGGTGCCCTTCGGATCGCAACCGGGTTGCTGGTGGCAACCAACCAGAGACTGTCGGAACAGTCAGCGGGAATCCTTGGGCGAGGCGATCGACCAAGGCCATCCTGGTGGTTACCGCAGCCGTTGCGATCGGCGTCCTGACCGATATCAGCCGTTCGTTGGCGCGGCTTGAAGGATCGGCACCCACCCGACAAACCGAGCCAGATTGAGGACACCTGCATCTCGAGCGCCTGGCGTTGGTTCATGGCCGCGGGCGGAGCCGGAGCGGACGAAACAGTCGGCCCGCTCCTGGCCGCCGGGGCCGATGCGGCGCAGCTACCACTTGAGCGCGTTTTGCCATTGGCAGCCTCGGGGTCGACGGCTGCCTGACCATCGGCGAGCGCGGCTATCTGGTGGGCGCCGGCAGCACGGTCACGTTCATGGAAACCCAGTAGCCGCTCAAATCAGCCGCACCCGGCCGCGCGCCGGAACTGCGCCGGATGATCCCGCGCCTCGATGAAGCGGCGGGCGCGCGGCACCGGATCGTGCAGGTACTGGTCGGGACCGAGCATCTTGCGGCGATTGAGCTCCGCCGTGCAGAGGAGCCGGAAGTGGACCACCTCGACCGCTGCATCCAAGCCCGGATAGCGTGCCGTCCAGCCGTGCCGGTGATGCGCCATCAGCCGCCCGCGCAACGAATAGCCGCGATGGTCGAAGGCGATCCTGCCGTCGGTGACGAAGGCATGGCCGCCGGCAAGGCCTTCGGCCGGCACGATCCGCTCGGCATGGAAACCCGGACACGGCATCAACTCCAGATACACGCCCGCGAGGATGTGGCGCGCCGCGCCCGAAGAAGATGCGGTCGGGTCGGTTCCAGTGCCTGACGGGATCGCGCTTTCATGCCTGGCTTGGGCCAGTGCACGGGGGCCCGGCTACATCCCCAGCGCCTGGCGGTAGACCTCCAGGATCGCCTCCTCTTCGGAGATGTCCTGAGGGTCGCGCTTTCTCAGCGCGATCAGCTTGCGCATCACCTTGACGTCATAGCCGCGGCCCTTGGCCTCGGCCAGAACCTCCTTCTGCTGGTCGGCGATGTCCTTCTTCTCCGCCTCCAGCCGCTCGAAGCGCTCGACGAAGGCGCGCAGCTCGCCCGCGGCAACCCGGTACGCCCCGGCCTCGCCTTCGCTCTCGATGACGTTGTCGCCGTCCATGCCTGCCCCCTGCTGCCTTCGGTGAATCGCCGGCCGGACACTAGGCACTGCCGCCGCCCGCGGCAAGGCGCCAGGGTGCGTCTGCCTCGCGCTTGCCCCCGGCGCCGTTTCGCTCTAGGCCGGCGCCATGCAGTACCTGGTCTATATCGGCATCGCGATGACCGTGGCCGGCCTTGTCGGCCTGGTCTGGTGCATTCGCCGCGCCGTGGTCCTGAAGGCCGCCAGGGACGACAGCGAGGCGGTCCGCCGGCAGCTCTACGCGCTGGTCGCCTGGAATACCGGCGCCGTCATGCTGGCCTTCTTCGGCCTCGGCGTCCTCGCCGTCGGGCTCATCCTGGGCTGAGCCGCGCCGTCACCTCCTCGATCGCCGCCACGATCCGGGCCAGCGCGTCCGGCGACGAGAACCGGTGGTCGGCGCCCTTGACCAGCGTCAGCGCCATGTCGGCGCAATCGGCATGGGCGATCAGCCTCAGCGGCACCGATTGCGGCACGTCGACATCGGCGGTGCCGTGCAGCAGCCGCACCGGAAACGGCAGCGCCAGGGGCGAGCGCAGCACCAGTCGCGCCCGCCCCTCCTCGATCAGCCGCCGGGTGATAAGGTCCGGCTCGTCGTCATAGTCGCTTGGCCGCGTCACCCGGCCCTCGGCCAGCAACGTGGCCCGTTCGGCCTCGGAAAAGGCGTCCCACATCAGGTCCTCGGTAAAGTCGGGCGCCGCCGCGATTCCCACCAGCCCCGCCACCAGATCGGGCCGCTCCCGCGCCACCAAAAGCGCGATCCAGCCGCCCATGGACGACCCGACCAGGATCTGCGGTCCGCGGCTCAGCCCCGCGATGGCGTCGACCGCATCCTCGAGCCAGTCGCCGATGGCACCATCCTCGAACCGCCCCGACGAGGCGCCATGCCCGGAATAGTCGAAGCGCAGGAAATCCCTGCCGGCGGCCTCGGCCCAGCCCTGCAGATGCATGGCCTTGGTCCCGGTCATGTCCGAGCGGAAGCCGCCAAGAAACACCACGCCCGGGCCACCCGCCGCTCCGCCCTCGTGCCGATGGAAAGCCAGGGTCCGCAGATGCGGTGTCGCGAAGCTCGGGTTGGCGGTCATGGCGATCCTGCCCTTTGGGAACGGTGGCCTGCCCGCTTGATGCCCCAGCGCCCTCTCCCACGCAACCGGCAGGACCGGCGTCGCCGAAAAGGCATAGTTGTCGGCAAAGGCGCCGATTGTTGCGCTTGCCTTCGGGCCCGGCTTGGGGCCTATCTGGGACATACCGCCGCAGGCGGCGTATCGAGGGCGAGTTTGACCGGTCATGACCATCCTGCGGCTTTCCCAGGCGGATCAGATACCGACAGCCGATGCGGGACGGCCGCATGCGCTGCAACTCGTCGGCGCGCTTGACGACAGCCGCCCCGCCCGCCGCGCGGTGGCGCTTGCCTCGGCGCTGGCCGGCACCGGACCGGCCAGCCTGGCCAGCAGCGGCGGGCCGGCCGAGCGTCAGCTCCGGCGCGCCGGGGTCGAGTGCCTGCGGCTCGAGGCCACCGTCCGCCGGCGCGCGTTCCAGTCGCCGGCCGCGCAGGCGCTGATCGAGCGGCTGGCCGCCGACCAGGTGGCGCTCGTGCATGTCCACGGTCCCGAGCAGGGGACGCTGGCCAAGGCGCTGGCCGAGGCTGCCGGCCTGCCGCTGGTCTCGACCTGCCACGAACGCCCCGCCAGCGGCTTTCTGGCGCGGCGCGCCACGCTCCGGCAGGTGACCGGGCGCCCTGTCGTGGCCGTGTCCCGGCATCTCGGCGACCTGATCGGCCAGGCGCTCGGCCTCGGGGCGGACGAGATCGCGGTGATCCCGCCCATCGTCGATCCCGAACAGTTCTCAGAATCGGGCGTCTCGGTGGAACGCACCATCGCCCTCGCCCGGGCCTGGGGGCTGGTGGAGGAGCCCCGCCCGGTGGTGCTGGTGCCGCTGGAGGCCGACACCCTGCCCGATCCGGCGGTGATCGCGGCCGCCGCGGCCCGAACCGGTCAGGACCGCGCCCTCTGGGTGGTCGCGGGCGGCGAGGCCGGCAGTTTCGAGGCCTTCGAGGGCGTGCACTTCGTGCCGGCGATCACCGACATGGCCGCGGCACTCAAGCTTGCCGCCGTCGTCGTGGCGGTGCCCCGCGAGGCGCCCGATGCGCTCGATCTGGCGCTCGAGGCCCAGGCCATGGGGCGCCCCGTCGTGGTGACCGCGGCCGGCGCCGGGCCCGAGGCGGTCGACGCCGGGCGCAGCGGCTGGACGGTGGCGGCGGGCGATGCCGCGGCTCTCGCTGCTGCGGTCGAGACGGCCCTGGCGCTCGATGCCAGCGGCCGGGCCCACATGGCCATGGCCGGCCGCGCCTTCGTGGCCCGCCACCATTCCCCCGAGACGGTGCGCCGGATGACCCTGGGGCTCTACGACGCGGTGCTGACCCGGCACCGCTGAAGCGTTCGCGTCCCGCCGCCCCCCGCGTCCCGTGCCCGCCCGCCCCACCACATTCTTGATCGCGCCCGGACGCGCCCCGCCCTCCCACCCTTGCTCGTCCGGGCGCCGGGGCGAGGACTTGACCCAGGATCAGGCGAATTTCTTCTCCGGCGTTGCGACTGAGCAGCTATGGATGGGGGTCCGGACCAACCTGGTCAACCACGGCGCCGATTGCAGCATGTCGAGCGAATGCCTGCAGGACCGGGCCTCACCCGACTGCCGGAGGTCCAACCGGGGCGGAGCCTTCGGTTCCAGCAAGTCTTATGCCCGCGCCGCCTGGCGTGGCGCAGCAAGGCCAGGCAGGAGATACCAGTTTGCCGGGTTTCGTGTTGTCAGAGAGCGAAGGTGAGCACGGCCCGACACGAGCGCGAGGGTACGCCCGCCCGCCGCCTCGGATCGCCTTCGGCGATCCCTCGCCGCCGGCAAGGGGCGCTCCCGCCCGTCGGCGTCCGGTTGCTGCGCAACCGTCGCCTCCCGTTGGGCCGAAGGCGGCCCGGCCTCCCCCTTGCGGGTCGGCCGGCCCGTTGCGCCGCCGCTTGCGGGATGCCGTCGTCGTGCCAGATGGCGTTGGTGCCGCCGTGGTCGTGCTGCGCGCCCCGGGCAGCACAGACGGCACAGTCAACGCAAGGGGACGGGGACGGCAGGCGCGCCGATGGTTCCCCGGGCGTCCAATGCGTGTGCCTGGGCGCCGTCGCCCTGACGGGCATCCCGTCGTTCCGCCCCTGGAGGCACCCGGACCGTCTTTCGGGCCAATCCACGGTGTCCGCGGCAGCGTCCCCACCCCCGTTAACACTTTTGTCTTTACATATCAGTGTATTGCACCCCCGCCCCCATGGGGACGCCTGCGGACGGCACCTATTGCACCCGCAAGACGATCCCCCGGGATCGCCCCGCAAGTCGCGGGCGGGGCGCGAGGGTGGGTGGGCGGGGAGCGGCCCGGTCGCGACTTGCG
>JBNKWA010000050.1:0-5408 GCA_050299555.1 Paracoccaceae bacterium
GGACAAGAAACCTAGCCAGGGCGGCGCGATGGGGCCGGCGCGCATCGAATGCCGTGGCACGGCCGCAGCGCCGCACCCGCTGCGGCGACTGGTTCTGCCCGTCGTCGGCAGCGTGATCTGTCCCGATTGCGGCCTGTCCTATCATCGCGGTGGCGATGAGCCGAGCGTCTCGCCCGCGTCCTGGCCAAAGGCAAAGTGAAGGTCCGGTCAGCCGCCCTCAGGCAGCCAGGCCCGTCGACGCGCGCGCACCGATCAGACGGACACGGTTCGGGCCGTCCATGTCGATGGCGCCGCGGCGCCTGAGCGCGGCAAAGGCGCGGCTGACGGTCTCCAGCGACAGTCCCAGGTGATCGCCGATGTCGTTGCGGGTCATCGGCACGCCGGCAAAGCCATCCCGGGCCGTGCCCGCAGCCGAGATACGAGTAAGAAACGACAGCACCCGCTCTTCGGCCGGGGTGAAGGCCAACACCACCATGTGCTGCTCCAGCCGATGAATTTCCGCCGCCGCCAGCAGACGGATCTCGCGTTCGAGCCCGGCATCTCTTGCCACGGCGTCCGCGAGGCATTCCTGCGACAGCACGCTCAGCGTCACGTCGCCCACCGCCTCGGCGGTGTGGTGCCAGGTCTCCGCGTCGGTCAGGCCGATGAACTCGCCGATGCCGACGAAACGGAAGATCTGCCGCCTGCCCTCTTCGGAGACGGTGCAGCAGCGCAGCCAGCCCGACTCGACCCTGAAGGCACGGGTCACCGGCTCGCCCTCGACGCAGGCAGCGGCCCCCGGAGGCAGATGCCTGAGCACCTCCTGCCGCGCGAACAGGCGCGCAAGGCGCGGCCAGGCGCTGTGGTCGTGCGCCCCCCTTGCCAGCGATGCTATGACCCTTGTCCGCTTCAAACCAGGTGGTCCCCTTGCGGCTGGCCGATCGGCGATCGGCCCATCGCGGCCATTGGACAACCAGGGCGGGCGAATGGAAAGTCAGGGACTTCCCCTAGACGAAGATCGTTCAATCGGGTCGAGGAAGGACCCTGGCCAGAGTCACCGACTTGAGCGGCCCCGGAATCGGAAGTGTCCCGGTGGCCCGGCTTCGCCCTTGGGCGGGCGCGGCCCCGGACCTGCGGCGGCGCGGGGCCTATTCGCCTTCGCCCTCGGGATCGACGCCGGCCTTGAGGGCCAGCCGGACAAGGTGTGACAGGCTTTTCGAGCCGGTCTTGTTCATCACCCGTGCCCGGTGCAGCTCGACGGTCTTGGGGCTGATGCCCAGCCGGTGCGCGATCAGCTTGTTGGGATAGCCGGCCACGATTTCCCGCATGACCTCGGTCTCGCGCCGGGTGAGCGTGGACAGCTGCTCCCGGGCGCTCGCCGCCTCGCGAATGGCCGCCGCATCCCCGGTTGCCGCCCCGCCGGTTGTGCCGGGCCCTGTTTCATTGATGCCGGTCGCCGGCTTCACCGCCTCGATCCGCCCGACCAGGTCGGCGTCGTCGAAGGGCTTCTCGATGAAATCCTGCGCCCCGCACTGCAGCGCCCGCACCGCCATGGCCACGTCGCCATGGCCGGTGATGACCACGACAGGGGTCGTCTGGCCGGCAGCGCGGATCCTGGCCAAAAGCGACAGGCCGTCGATCCCGGGCAGCCGCACATCGAGAAGGATGCAGGCCGCCCCGTGGCCGCTGCCATCGGCGAGGAAGCTTTCGCCGTCGGGGTAGGCCTTGACCCCGTAGCCCCACACCTCGAGCAACGCGACCAGAGAATCGCGGACCGACGCGTCATCCTCGACCAGATGGATGAGCGGCCGCGCGGTCACTTGCCGCTCGCCACCGGCAGCGTGAAATGGAAACAGGCGCCGCCGTCGCTGGAATTCTCTGCCCAGATCCGGCCGCCGTGGGCGGAGATGATCGACTTGCAGATCGACAGGCCGACGCCGAGACCGGACGACTTGTCGCTGGTGAACGGCTCCCAGATCGCGTGCGACTGGGCGTCCGAAAGGCCCGGTCCGGTATCGCTGATGGTGATCAGGACCTCATCGTGGCTGTGACGCGCCGCCTTGACGGTCACCGAGCCGCGGATCGGCTGCAGCGACGTGGCAATGTGGATCGCGTGCGCGTCGTCACCGGCGATGGCCTCGGTGGAATTGCGCATCAGATTGAGCAGCACCTGCTGGATCTGGATGCGGTCCGCCAGCACCGGCGGTATCTCCTCGCCCAACTCGCAGACCACCTCGACGCCATCGAGCGTGGCGCTGATCTGGCCGAGGCGAACCGTTTCGCGGATGATGTCGTTGATGTCCTCGGGCTGCTGGTCGGCGGCGCCGCGCTCGACCATGCGCCGCATCCGGACCAGGATCTCGCCGGCCCGCTGGGCCTCGCGCGCGACGTGGTCGAGATGGCTGGCCACCTTGGCGAGATCGGCGGCATTGCCCGCCGCCAGCATGTGCTGGGCCGCCCGCGAGAAGTTCGAAATCGCCGCCAGCGGCTGGTTGATTTCGTGCGCCAGCGCCGTTGCCATCTCGCCCAGCGTGCGGATGCGGGCCACCTTGTCGAGCTGCCGCTGCAGGCGCACCGACTTGGCCACCGCCTGGACCCGGTCGGTGGCATCGCGGATGAAGCCGGTAAAGACCCGGCGATCGCCCTGGCGAAGCTCACCTACCGCCAGTTCGGCAACGAACACCTCGCCGGAGCGCCGCAGCGCCCGGACCTCGCGCCCGATGCCGATGATCCGCTTCTCGCCGGTCTCCAGGTAGCGGGCGAGGTAGTTGTCGTGCTGGCTCCGGTAGGGCTCGGGCATCAGCATCGCGACGTTGCTGCCGACGACCTCGGCCTCGGCATAGCCGAACATGCGTTCGGCGGCCGGGCTGAAACTGAGGATTCGGCCAGCCTCGTCGATGGTCACGATCGCATCCGGAGCGGTCCGGATGATGAGATCGAGAAGCGATGTCCGGTGTTGCGCGTCCTGCGCTATCGCCAAGCCCGGCACGTGAGCCTCCAACTGCAGTTCCAGATGCGCCGGTGCGACTTCGGCGAGCCGCGCGGGACGCATCTGGTGCTACATTGGAAAAAAAAGCTCCGGCGGGCAACCAGGCGGCATTCACCTCGACCGTTCGCGCGGAATTGGCGCGTATCAGACGGCCGCCTGCGGCTGCACGTTCGGTTCGCCCCGCCTCTCGGCCGAGGCTTCGCGGCGGTCAGGCGTCCACCGTCGCTTCGGCCCGCGCAAGGCCGTTGCTGCCGACGACCGGCCTTGCCAGTTCTTCGATCTGATGCTGGACGTCTTCGGAGGTCTCGCGCGCCTGAACGGCGTAAAGGCCGGCAAGCCGTTCGAATTCCTCCGAATATGCCCGCATCGCGGTCTCAAGGAAGCGGGTGCAGACGGCGACCGTTTCGGGAGCGGTCTTGCAGCCGGCCAGCTCGGTGAGCACGCTGCGGTCCTGTTCCATGCGCCGCCCCACGAAGGTGCGCCACTCCTCGCCGACTTTCATCATGCGGTCGAACGAGTGGCTGTTGGCCTCGGCAAAGGCCTTGGCGACACGCTGGTTCATCTCCACAAGCGTTTCGACGCCGACCATTGGATTTGCACCCGGCCCCGGACTGTCGGTCCGAGTCTTCCGCTGCGTCATCTTTTCCTCCCAGAGTTGAGTCCCTACTTTGGGACTCTACATTGGATCGACGTGACTTCAAACGCAATGACCCACATCAAGGCGCTGCGGCGAAAGATTGAAGCGGCGTCGCAAGTCGGGTGCATGCGTCTGCCCGACCGCCCGAGCGAAGCCGCCCGGGTTGAATGGCGGCGGCGACCTGGCTAGCTCTGGCAGATGACCGAGGTCGAGTTGAAATTCCTCGTCGATGAGCCGGCGACGACGCGGCTGCAGGCAGCGCTGGAGGGCTGGCCGGGCGCCGCCAGGCCGCGCAGGCGAACCCTTTGCAGCACCTACTACGACACCGCCGACCAGGCGCTTCGCCACAACGGAATCGGCCTGCGGCTGCGCAGGGACGGGCGGCGCTGGATGCAGACCGTCAAGCTTGGGCGGACGCTCAGCGGCGGCCTGTCGCAGGCCGAGGAGCTGGAGTGCCCGGCCCCGCGCGGCCGGCTGGCGCTCGACAGGCTGCCGGCGGGCACGCTGGCCGAGGAGCTCGCCCGGGCTATCGGCGGTCAGCCCCTGGCGCCGGTATGCGAGACCGACTTCCGCCGCAGCTCGGTCGAGGTGAGCCTGGCCGACGGCACCCGGGCGGAGGTGGCGCTCGACATCGGCTGCATCCGGGCCGGCAGCC
This sequence comes from Paracoccaceae bacterium, assembly GCA_050299555.1. Classification (GTDB taxonomy): domain Bacteria; phylum Pseudomonadota; class Alphaproteobacteria; order Rhodobacterales; family Rhodobacteraceae; genus JBNKWA01. The sequence continues at coordinate 4,261 of JBNKWA010000050.1, forward strand.
GGTCGCAGGACCTCTGCGAGGTCGAGATCGAGCTCATCGCCGGCAATGCCGGGGCGCTCTACCGGTTCGCGCGAGAGCTTCTCGCCGGCACCGGGTTCCGCTTTTCCCGCCTGCCGAAGCTCGGGCGCGGCCATCTGCTGGCCGAAACCGGCGCGATCGAAGAGGACTGCGAGCCGCGCCGGGCGCGCCCGGTTCCGCTGTCGCCCGGGATGACCGCCGAGCTGGCGGCGCGCGACATCTTGCGCGAGTGCCTGTCGCAGGTGGCCGCCAATGTCGAGGCCACGCTGGCAACGGAGGAGCCCGAGGGACCGCACCAGTTGCGCGTCGGCCTGCGCCGCATGCGGACCGCGCTGGCGCTGTTTCGGCCGGCCATCGGCGGACCCGAGGCGACGCGCCTGGCGGCCGAGGCGCGATGGCTGGGGCGGGAAGTCGGGGCGCTGCGCGACCTCGACGTGGTGTTGGCGGCGTTGAGCCTGCCGCGCCATGGCCTGCCGGACGGCCCCGGCGATGGCGCGGCCACGCTGCTGGCGGCTCTGGAACATCGGCGTGGCCAGGCCCGCCAGCGCGTTGCCGGCGTCCTTGGCAGCGCCCAGGCCGGCGGGTTCCTGATCGACATGGCCTGCTTCGTCGAAACCCGGGGCTGGCTTGCACCCCGGGACCTGGGCCAGACGGAACGGCTGGGGCAACCGGTCGGTCGCCTGGCGCGGGCGGCGCTCAGGAAACGCTGGCACGCGGTCGAAAAGCGGGCCGGGGCGCTGCCGGCCGGCGATTTCGCCGCCGCGCACGAGCTGCGCAAGCGGATCAAGACACTTCGCTATGCCTGGGAGTTCCTCTCCGAGCTTCACCTCAAGTCCGGGTCGCACAAGCTCCGCTTGGCCCTGAAGCGCCTGCAGGACAGGCTTGGGGCGTTGCCCGACGCGCTGATGACCCGCGACCTGCTGGCCGGGATCGCGGCGGCCGAGAAGGACCCGGCCGCAAGCTACGTGGCCGGGCTTGTTGTCGGCGCCCGCATTGCCGGCGCCGAACAGGCGCTGAGCGAGGCGCGGGGGATGTGGCGACGAATGAGACGCGCGGAACCGCGCTGGTAGCGGACCGGCGCCCGAGAAACGCGCGCATCGCGCGGGACCCCGCAGGCCGGGCGCCGGGGG
>JBNKWA010000051.1:0-47622 GCA_050299555.1 Paracoccaceae bacterium
GTTGCCGACGCGGACCAGCCCGCGGATCCGCGGTGCGATGGCCGACGCGATGCGCAGCAGCTGCAACGCCTCGGGGACATGCGCCTCGGCACCTTCGCCGGCAATCAGCGGCAGGTCTGGGAAATCCTCGCGCGACGCGGCGGCCTTCACTCGCGCGCCGCTGTCGTCGAGAACGGTCAGCGTGCCGTCCAGCCGGTGGAGGATCGCCGGCACGCGCGGCACGATGTCGATCCTCAAGGCACCTCCGCCGGCAGCGCGGACATCGGCTCGGGCGACGGCATCGACCTCCTCGAGCCGCTTCTGCACCGCCTTGAGGTCGAGACCCAGCGAGGACAAGGGCAGCGTGAGCCCGGTCGCCGCCTCGACCGCCTCGGCCAGGGCCGGGTCGGCGCCCGTGACCTCGATCCGGGTCAGCGCGAATTCCGGCCGCGTGGCGATCGCCTCGCTGAGGGCCGCGTAGCGCGACGAAACCGCGGCCACCACCGCCGGGTCAGAGCCAACCGACCAGGCCAGCGCGCCGACCACGGCCCAGGGGACGCCACGGCGCACCAGCCAACGGTACGACGGCCGCAGCCACATGCGCTGCAGCCGGTAGCGGATTCGGCTGGGGGCGGGGTCGCGGCGGCGGGTGACTACCGGGAGCACGAGGCGTCCTCCACCATCCATCGGACCAGCGGTCCGAAGCCGATGCCGCAATGGGCCGCCTGCTCGTTCGCGAGCGAGGTGGGCGTCATCCCCGGCTGGGTGTTGACCTCGAGCAGGATCAGCCCGGCCAGTCCCCTCGCTTCGTCCCAGCGGAAGTCGCTGCGGCTGACGCCACGGCAGCCCAGCGCCCGGTGGGCGCGGAGCGCGTAGTCGAGGCAGGCCTCGAATACATCGCCCGGCACCGCTGCGGGCACCACGTGGCTTGACCCGCCTTCGGCATATTTGGCGTGGTAGTCGTACCAGCCGCTGGTGACGATGTCGGTCACCGTCAGCGGCCGGTCGCCCATCACCGCCACCGTCAGTTCGCGCCCCGGCACGAAGCGTTCGACCAGCACGGTCTCGGGCATTTCGGCGCCAAGCCGGGCCGGACCGTTGGCGTTCTCATGCACCAGGTAGACGCCCACCGAGGAGCCCTCGTTGTTGGGCTTGACCACATAGGGCGGGGCCATCGGGTGCGCCGCGCGCGCCTCCTCGGTCGGCACGATCACGCTGTCGGCGACCGGCAGTCCGGCCGCGGCAAAGACCTGCTTGGCGCGGGTCTTGTCCATGGCCAGTGCCGAGGCCAGCACGCCGGAATGGGTGTAGGGGATGCGCAGCCATTCGAGGATGCCCTGCACGCAGCCATCCTCGCCCCAGCGGCCGTGAAGCGCGTTGAAGACGACATCGGGGCGATCGGCGGAAAGGCGCGCAGCAAGGTCGGCGCCCGCGTCGATCTCGGTCACCGTGTAGCCTTCCTGCCGCAACGCGGTCGCGCATTCGCGCCCCGAGACAAGGGACACGTCGCGTTCGGCGGACAAGCCGCCTTTCAGTACCGCGATGCGGGGCTTTGTCCTGCTCGACATGCCCGCCTCGTCCGCCGCCCCGATTGCCCGTTTCGCCGGGTCTGCCGGGATCGTTCTGCGCGCAGCGGCCGTTATCGTCGCCCGATGCGCATGATCTCCCACTCTAGACTGATGCCGCTGGTTTCGAAAACCCTTTTTCGCACCAGCTCGCCCAGATCCTCAAGCTCGGTCGCCGTGGCGCCGCCGTCATTGATCAGGAAGTTGGGGTGTTTCTCGGACATCTGGGCGCCGCCCAGGCGGGCGCCGCGCATGCCGGCGCGGTCGATCAGCGACCAGGCCTTGAGGTCGTGCACGTCGTCGGCGCGTCCGGTGGACGAGAAGCCGGCGGGGTTGCGGAAGGTCGACCCGCAGGAGCGTTCCTTCACCGGCTGGGTGGCATCGCGCCGCGCCACCTGCTCCGCCATTTTCGCCGCCAGTGCCTCGGGATCGCCCGGTGGGCCCTGCAGCACCGCTTCGGTGATGATCGTGCCTTCGGGCAGGACAGTGGAGCGATAGGCGAATCCCATATCGGTGGGGCCGAGGGTGATCGTCTTCCCCTCGCGGGTGATCGCCGTGGCGGAGACGAAGACATCCGCCAGGTAGCTGCCATAGCAGCCGGCGTTCATCCTGACCGCGCCACCGATGGCGCCCGGAATGGTCCTCAGGAAGGCCAGGTCAATCCCCGCCTCGGCCGCCTTTCTCGCCACGTGAGCGTCGAGTGCGGCAGCACCGGCCCGGACCTGTCCGCCCTCGACGGCGATGCGGTTGAAGCCGCGGCCGAGGCGGATCACCACACCGGCAAGCCCGCCGTCGCGGATGATGAGGTTCGATCCGACGCCCATGGGAAAGACCGGCATCGCCTCCGGGCACGCGGCCAGGAAGGCCGACAGGTCCGCAGTGTCCGCCGGCTGGAAAAGCCAGTCCGCCGGTCCGCCTGCGCGAAGCCACGACAGCTCGGCCATGGGCCGATCGGGCGTCAGCACACCTCGGATCCCCGCCCTTGCCATGATCGCGTCCAGTTGCACGCCCTTCCCCTCTGCCGACCGGGGCCGTGTTTACCGTTTCGGCGGCAAGGCGCAATGGCGCCCCCCGTCGGCGCTGCCCGGTGCGCGGCTAGAGCGTCTTGGTGAAGAACGCGCTGTGGCCGTTCTCGACATAATCCGCGAACGGGCCGCAAGGGACGTAGCCTGCCGCGCGGTAAAGCCCCTGGGCCGCCGCGAAATGGCCGGTGAACCCGGTCTCCAGCCATAGCCGGGTCAGCCCGGCGGCCCGGGCGCGATCCTCGATCGCCGCCAGCAGCGCCCGCGAATGACCCTTGCCGCGTTCGGCGGCAAGAACATGCATCGACTTGATCTCGCCATCGGTTGCCGACAGCCGCGCCAGCGCACCGCATCCGACCGGCCGGTCGCCGTCGCGGGCAACCAGGAACGTGACGTTGGCTGCCGCAAGGCCCGAGCTGTCCAGCGCGAAGACGAATTCCGGGGGTGTGATCTGGCGCATCAGCGCCAGATGCGCGGCCACAAGCTCGGGCACACCCTCGGCGTCGAGGCCGCTCTCGGCAACCGCCAGCGCCATGAGCTACTCGGCTGCGACCCTGGCCGCCTGCAGCCGCTGCCACATGGACAGGGGTGTCATCGGCATGTCGACACGGGTCACGCCGGCCGCCCAGACGGCATCGAGCGCGGCATTGGTCACCGCGGCCAATGCTGCCACCGTGCCGGCCTCGCCACAGCCCTTCATGCCGATGTCGTTGGCCGTCGATGGCACCAGCTCGGCATGGAAGGGCATCATCGGCACATCGTCGGCGCGCGGCAGGGCATAGTCCATGAAGCTGCCGCTCAGCAGCTGCCCGGTGTCGTCATAGACCGTGCGCTCGGTGATCGCCTGGCCAATCCCCTGCGCCACGCCACCATGCACCTGTCCCTCCGCCAGCATCGGGTTCATCAGGACGCCGAAATCGTCCACCACGGTGTACTTGACGCATTGCGTCACGCCGGTTTCGGGGTCGACCTCGACTTCTGCGAAGTGGGCGCCATTGGGATAGGAACGAGCCGGCACGACATTCTCGTGCTCGGTCACCAGGACCTCGGTCTTGCCCTGGGCTCGCGCCTTCTCGGCCAGTGCCATCAGTGTGACCGACCTGTCGGTCCCGGCGACAGAGAAGGCGCCGTCCTCGAACACCAGGTCGGCGGCGGCCACCTCCAGTTCGTCCTCGGCCAGCGGGCGGAACTTTGCCACCATGATGTCCGCCGTGGCGTTGATCGAGTTGCCCTGCATGGTCACCGAGCGCGAGCCGCCGGTGCCACCGCCCTTGGCGATCAGATCGCTGTCGCCCTGGATGAAGCGGACCTTGTCGAAGGGAATGCCGGCGCGTTCGTGCAGGATTTGCGCAAACACCGTCTCGTGACCCTGGCCGTTCGACTGGGTGCCGACATAGAGGTTCACGAACCCGTCCTCGGCGAACTCGATCTTGGTGGTCTCGTTCTGATCACCGAGGATCGACTCGATGTAGTAGGACAGGCCGAGCCCGCGCAGCTTGCCGTCCTTGGCGGATGCCGCCTTGCGCGCCGCAAAGCCTGCCACATCGGCCTCCTTCAGCGCCCGGTCGAGCACCCGGTTGAAGTCACCGACGTCGTAAAGCTCCTTCGAGGCGGTACGATAGGGGAACTTCTCCTTCGCAATGAAGCTCTTGCGGCGGAAGGCAATCGGGTCCTGCCCCAACATGCGGGCGGAATGATCCATCAGCCGCTCGATGCAATAGATCGCCTCGGGCCGGCCGGCGCCGCGATAGGCGTCAAGCGGCGTCGTGTTGGTGAAGACGCACTGCACCTGAAAGTCCACGGTCTGCACGTCGTAGACGCCGGTCAGGACCTTCAGCGACAGCTCGGTCTGGATGTGCTGCGAGAACATCGCGCTGTAGGCGCCGAGGTTGCACACGGTATTGATGCGCACCGCCTGCAGGCGGTAGTCGGCGTCGAAGGCTGCCTCGGCTACGGTGACCAGGTCGCGCCCGCCATTGTCGGTCAGCATCCCCTCGCCACGCTCGGACATCCAGCGCACCGGATGGCCAAGCTCCCGCGCCGCGAACGCCACCGCGAAGTGCTCGGGGTAGGTAAAGGCCTTCATCCCGAAACCGCCGCCCACGTCGGGATTGGTCACCCGCACCTGTTCGGGGTCAAGGCCAAGCTTCTCTGCCAGCTCGGCCTTGGCACCCCAGACGCCCTGTCCGTTGAACGCCATGTGCAGGCGCTTGCCGTCCCACTCGGCAAAGCAGCCGCGCGGCTCCATCGCGTTGACGATGACCCGGTTGTCGATCAGCTCCAACCTCGTGGTGTGGGCGGCAGCGGCAAAGGCGGCCTCGGTTTCGCCGGCATCGCCATAGGCCCAGTCGAGCGCCAGATTGTCCGGGGCACTCTCGTGAATCGCCGGCCCGCCCGGGGCTGTCTCGAGATGCACTGGCAGGTCTTCGTAGTCGAGAGTGATCGCCTCGGCAGCATCCTTGGCTTCGGCCCTGGTCCTCGCCACCACCATCGCCACCGCCTCGCCAGCAAAGCGCATGACGCCATCGGCCAGCATCGGGCGCACGACGGCCGGTCCGGGCTTGCCGTCGCGACCCATGGCGGGGATGTAGTTCATCGCGTTGACAAGCTTGCCGTCCAGATCGCCAGCGGTGAAGACACCAAGCACGCCGGGCATCTGGCGCGCATCGGTCACGTCCAGCTCGGTGATCCGGCCGTGCGCCACCGGCGCCCGGAAGAAATAGCCAAAAGCGGCCCCCTGGGGAGCAATATCGTCGATATAGCGGCCCTCGCCCTTGAGGAACCGGACATCCTCGCGGCGCAGGACCGGCTGGCTGACACCAAACTTCTTCATCGGGCAACTCCGTATCTGTCAGGCCGTCGACGCTGGCCGGGGCACGGTTTTCAGGGGATCGCCGGCGGCGCATCGGCCGGTCGCTGGACTGCAGACTACAGCCGCTGCGACGGGAGTAAAGGGTGACTTGGCCTCACCGCCTGATCGAGGGTCCGTCGCCCCATCTACGCCCCTGGACCGACCGGCCAGCGGTTCCGCCGCGGCGATGGATGGCGCCGGCCGTTGGGCTGACCGGCGCGCTCGGCTTGCGGCGGCTCTTGCCTCGCCCGCGGGGGGTGGACACGTCGGCAGGGACACCTTGTTCCGCAGCGGTCGTCCCGGCCGCCGCATCGACGGCCTTGATCGCTTCGGCGGCCGCAAAGACCAGGGCCGCAGCCTCGGTTGCCCCCGAGCCGACAGCCGGTGCGGCGCGTTTCGGCGCCTTGCGCGGCGGCCTCTCCGGCGCCGACATTCTTCTCGGCGCGCTGCCCTGCCGCGGGCCGACGTCGCCCTCCCACCAACTCGGACCCTTGCCGCGTGGCGGTGCATAGACAGTGATCGTTGAGCCGGGACCCAGATCGCCGAACGCGCTGCGGGCGGCCATGAACGAGCGCCCGTCGGTACCGCCTTCGTCGCGCCAGGTGATCCGGTACTGGGATCGGTTGTTGACCTTCACGCCGGTGTCCACCAACGCGGTGACCCGGGCTTGTCGCATGTCACCGCGTTCGCGGGCGATGATCGCTCCACCCGCCTGCCGGACAGCTCGCCGAAGGAACCACAGCGTCATCACGGCAGCGGACAGAATGCCGAGCAAGTGGGGAAGCGCCTGCAGGGAAGACAACCCTTGCCGGGTCTCGATCCTGGCACTCCAGGGATCGCCGGGCGGAAAGGCGATGCCGATCTCGCGATCGGTCTCGAGCGCCCGCCACCGGTCTTCAGGCAGCCGCAGCCGGATGCGCACCACTTCGCCGTCGTACTGGGTCGCCAGAAGCACGCGATTGCCGTCCTGCTTCTCCATCACGGTGGCAAGCTGATGCTCCAGCCCGTCCTGGCGGTCGTTGCCGTCGGCGGCGGTCCAGATCGCGGCGGCGATCAGGGCCATGGGCAGCGGAATCAGCGCCAGCCAGCCGCCGAGCCGGAAGAACAGTGACAGGAAGCTGCGCGGTTCTGTCTGCATGGGGATCGGCTCCGGTCCCGCTCTGGCTTGCGGGCTTTCCCTTACCATCCTGCCGCGCTAGAGAGTGCCCTCGCAAGCGCGACGTGACGGACCTGACCAATGGCGATGGAAAAGACATTTGACGCGGCCGCGGCCGAACCGCGGATTGGCGCCGCCTGGGAGGCGGCTGGCGCCTTCCGCGCCGGCGCCAATGCGGGGCCGGACGCCGAGACCTACTGCATCGTGATCCCGCCGCCGAACGTGACCGGCAATCTGCACATGGGTCATGCCTTCAACAACACGCTTCAGGACATCCTGGTGCGCTGGCACCGCATGCGCGGCTTCGACACGCTCTGGCAGCCCGGCACCGACCATGCCGGAATCGCGACCCAGATGGTGGTCGAGCGCGAGTTGCAGAAGTCCAACCGCCGCCGCACCGACATGAGCCGCGACGAATTCGTCGATCTGGTCTGGGAGCAGAAGCGGAAGTCACGCGGCAACATTCGCAGCCAGCTCGAACGGCTGGGTGCGTCGTGTGACTGGGACCGCGAGGCCTTCACCATGTCCGGCGCCCCGGGCGCGCCCAGGGGCGAGCAGGGGAATTTCCACGATGCTGTCATCAAGGCCTTCGTGGACTTCTATCGCAAGGGGCTGATCCATCGCGGCAAGCGGCTGGTTAACTGGGACCCGTATTTCGAGACCGCGATCTCCGACCTCGAAGTGGAGAATGTCGAGGTCGACGGCCACATGTGGCACTTCAAGTACCCGCTCGAGGGTGGCCAGACCTACGAATACGTCGAGAAGGATGCCGACGGCAACGTCACCTTCCGCGAGACCCGTGACTATATCTCGATTGCCACCACCCGGCCCGAGACCATGCTCGGCGACGGCGCGGTTGCGGTGCATCCTTCCGATGAGCGCTACGCACCCATCGTCGGCAAGCTGTGCGAGATACCGGTCGGCCCGAAAGAGTATCGCCGGCTGATCCCGATCATCACCGACGAGTACCCCGATCCGGATTTCGGCTCCGGCGCGGTCAAGATCACGGGCGCGCACGACTTCAACGACTATGCGGTCGCCAAGCGCAATGACATCCCCTGCTATCGGCTGATGGACACCAAGGGCGCCATGAGGGTCGACGGCGATCCCTACGCCGTTGCGGCATCCGTGGCCCTGTCGGTTGCGCGCGGCGAGCGTACGCTGGACGAGGCGGAAGCCGACGAGATCAACCTGGTTCCGGACGATCTGCGCGGGCTGGACCGGTTCGCGGCCAGAAAGCGCGTCATCGAACAGATCACCGCCGAGGGGTTGGCGGTGATGGTTCCGGGCGAGCCCGACGACAGCGACGGGAATGTCTGTTTCGACGGCGGCATGGTGCCCTTCGTCGAGGCCAAGAAGATCATGCAGCCCTTCGGCGACCGATCCAAGGTCGTCATCGAGCCGATGCTGACCGACCAGTGGTTCGTGGATGCGGAAAGGCTCGCCGGCCCGGCGCTGCAGGCGGTCCGCGACGGTCGCACGCGGATCCTGCCCGAAAGCCATGAGAAGATCTATTTCCAGTGGCTGGAGAACATCGAGCCGTGGTGCATCTCGCGCCAGCTCTGGTGGGGCCACCGGGTGCCGGTCTGGTACGGCTTCGAACTCGCCGCACCCGGATTTCACGACGACGAGGACGATGGTGCTCTCGATGAGGTCGAGCTTCTGCGGCTCCTGAACGAGAACCTCGTCAATTTCGGCCGTCGCCACCGCTGCGCGGCGGATTTCGCCGGCGTCGTCGAGCAGTTCGCCGACGACATCGCCGGTCTGCCGATGCCGATCAACCATGCCCGCGTGGTCGAGGTTGCCGATCGTCATGCGGCGGTCGAACGCTTTGCGCAAAGCCTTGCCGACTACAACCTCAGCCAGGACCCGACGCATATCGTCTACCCGGTCTGGCGCGACCCCGACGTGCTCGACACCTGGTTCTCCTCGGGCCTCTGGCCCATCGGCACGCTTGGCTGGCCGGACGACACCTCCGAACTCAGCCATTACTTCCCGACCAGCGTTCTGATTACCGGCTTCGACATCATCTTCTTCTGGGTCGCCCGAATGATGATGATGCAGCTCGAACTGGTGAACGAGGTTCCGTTCAGCGACGTCTACGTCCATGCCCTCGTCAGGGACGAGAAGGGCAAGAAGATGTCGAAGTCGCTGGGCAACGTGCTCGATCCGCTTGAGCTGATCGACGAATACGGCGCCGACGCGGTGCGATTCACGCTCACCTCCATGGCCGCCATGGGCCGCGACCTGAAGCTGTCGCGCGACCGCATTGCCGGCTACCGCAATTTCACCAACAAGCTATGGCAGGCGGCGCGCTTCGCCGAGATGAACGAGGCTTATGTGGGCGGCGCACCGGCGGGCATTCCGAATGCCGCCGCGACCGCCAACCGCTGGATCATTGGCGAGACTGCCCGCATCCGCGAGACCGTGGACGCGGCGCTGACCGCCTATCGCTTCAACGATGCCGCCAATGCGCTTTATGCCCATGTCTGGGGCAGGGTTTGCGACTGGTACATCGAGTTCGCCAAGCCGCTCTTGCAGTCGGACGATGCGGGCCTGGTGGCCGAGACCCGGGCGACCCTGGCCTTTGCCCTCGACCAGTGCCTGATCCTCTTGCACCCGTTCATGCCCTTCGTCACCGAAGAGCTCTGGGGCGCTCTGGCGCCGCGGTCGAAGATGCTGGTTCATGCCGATTGGCCAGAATTTGGCCCCGACGTTGGCAACGCCGCCTCGGATGCCGAGATGGGCTGGGTGATCGGTCTGATCGACGCGATCCGCTCGACCCGGGCCGAGCTCAGGGTGCCGGCCGGCGCCAAGGTGGAACTGATCGCGCTGGGCCTCGACAAGCGCGCGCAGGAGGCGTTTGACCGCAACCGTGCGCTGATCGAGAGACTGGCCCGCATTGGCGCCTTCGCAAGCGCCGAGGCTGCGCCCAAGGGGGCGGTGACCATCCCGGTCGAGGGCGGCACCTTCTGCCTGCCGCTGGCCGATATCATCGACATCGCCGAGGAGCGCGCCAGGCTGAAGAAGGCGGTTGGCAAGCTTGAGGGCGACGCCAAGGGGTTGCGGGCCAAGCTGTCCAACGAGAAGTTCGTCAAGAATGCCCCCGAGGAGGTGGTCGAGGAAAGCCGCGAGCGGCTGGAGGCGGTCGAGGAGGAGCTTGCCAAGCTCGCCCAGGCCGAGGCGCGGCTGCGCGAGATTGCCTGACCTGCCGTCACGGGCGGCCGCAGGTCGGAAAACAGTGGAAGGGACGACGCCATGCGGATGCCTCTGATTGGGCTCGGCACAGGCCCCTTGCGCGGAGAGGTTGCCGAACGCACCATCCCCGAGGCGCTGGCGATGGGGTATCGCCATCTCGACACCGCGCAGATGTACGGCAACGAGCTTGAGGTCGGCAAAGGCCTGCGCGTGTCCGGGGTGGCACGGGACCAAGTGTTCCTGGTCACCAAGGTGCATCAGGATCGTTTCGCCGATGGCACGGCCCTGGACAGTGCCAAGGCCAGCTGCGAGCGACTGGGCGTCGAGGCGGCGGACCTGATCCTCTGTCACTGGCCGCCGCGGACCGTGGCGGTGGAGGCGGTTGCCGACACCCTGGCCGCGATTCGCGATGCCGGGCTGGCAAGCGCCGTCGGCATCTCGAACTTCAACGTCTCGCAGATGCGGGCAGCGGCCGCGCGAACGCCGGTTCTGACCAACCAGGTGGAGTTCCACCCGCTGATCGACCAGACCCGGCTCAAGGCGGCGGCAGACGCGCTCGGGATCGGGCTGACCGCCTACATGCCGCTGGCCCGCGGGCGCCTTCTGGACCAGCCAGCGCTGCAGCGGGTCGCCACCCGGCTCGGGCGAACGCCAGGGCAGGTGGCGCTCAGATGGATCGTCCAGCAGGGGGTTGCGGCGATTCCCGGCTCCACCAGGACGGTGAACCTGAAGGCCAATCTTGCGGTGCTGGACTTCAGCCTCTCGGACGCGGATATGGCCGAGATGACCGCGATGACCGCCGCCAACCAACGCTTCTGCCGGGTCGCCGACTGGGAGCCGGACTGGGATGGATAGGCCCGCGCCGGGTCCGCGCTTCACGGGTGTGGTGGCAGGCCTGCCGGCCAGCGTGCCCTTCGTCGGCCCCGAGGCGCAGGAGCGTCAGATGGGGCGGGCCTTCACGGCCCGGATCGGTGCCAATGAAAGCGTGTTTGGTCCGTCGCCCGAGGCCATTGCGGCGATGCGCGCCGCGGCCGCCGAAGTGTGGAAATACGGCGACCCGGACAACCACGACCTGAAGCTGGCCCTTGCGGAGCTTCATGGCGTTGCACCGGGCAACATCGTGGTGGGCGAGGGGATCGATGCGCTGCTCGGCCTGCTGGTCCGGCTTCTGGTCGAGCCCGGCGCCACGGTGGTTACCTCGGCCGGCGCCTACCCCACCTTCAACTTCCACGTCGCCGGTTTCGGCGGCCGCGTTGAGGCCGTGCCCTATCGCGATGATGCCGAGGATGGCTCGGCCCTGATGGCCCGGGCCCGCGAGACCGACGCGGCGCTGATCTACATGGCCAACCCGGACAACCCCATGGGCTCGTGGCTCGATGCCGACGCCACGGCCGCCGTGATCGCGGCGGTGCCCGCCGGCGCCGTGCTCTGCCTCGACGAGGCTTATGGCGAGTTTGCACCCGAGGGCACGCTGCCGCCTCTCGACATCGGCGATACCCGGGTGATCCGCATGCGCACCTTCTCCAAGGCATACGGAATGGCGGGCGCCCGCATCGGCTATGCCATCGGGCACGCCGGACTGATCGGGGCCTTCGACAAGGTCAGGAACCATTTCGGCGTCAACCGGATCGCGCAGGCCGGCGCGCTGGCGGCGCTGGCGGACAGCGCCTGGCTGGCCGAGGTGTGCGAACGGGTGGCCGGCGCCAAGGCGCGGATCGCGGCGATCGCCCGCGACAACGGGCTCGCGCCGCTGCCCTCGGCCACCAACTTCGTCACCATCGACTGCGGCCGCGGCGAGGATTTCGCCAGGGCGCTCGTTGCGGCCCTCGGGGCGCGCGGGGTCTTCGTGCGCATGCCCTTCGTGGCGCCGCAGTCGCGCTGCATCCGGGTGACGGCAGGAACCGGGCCGGACCTCGATGCCTTTGCCGCCGCCTTGCCATCGGCGCTGGCAGAAACACGGGCGGGGGCGGTGGGGTGATCGTCGCCGAGCCGCTGACGGTGGATGCTTTTGCCCCCTTCGGGCAGGTGATCGAGGCCGATCCCGCCACCGCGCGCGAGATCAATCAGGGTTTCACCACCCGTTTCCACGCGCTTGCCTGCGTCGTGAGCGACGCGGGCGTGATGCTGTCGATCTTTCGCGGCCGGCCGCGACCTCTTGAGATCGCCATGCTGGAGCGGCATCCCTTTGGCAGCCAGGCCTTCATGCCGCTGGGGTCGCGCGACTGGCTGGTGGTGGTGGCCGAGCGTCCGGACCCGTCGGCGCTCCGGGCCTTCCGGGCCCGAGGCGATCAGGGCGTGCAGTACGCAAGCGGCGTCTGGCACCATCCGCTCCTGGTGCTGGGCGCGCCCCAGGACTTTCTGGTGGTGGACCGCGACGGGCCGGGCCCGAACCTCGAGGAAGTGGCGTTCGCGCCGGTACCCCTGGACCTCTGAGCCGGGGCGGCGCCGGCCGGGGGCATCGAACCCCGGGCCGTCGCCCTGGGGTCGCACTGCCGGCACCGGTCGGGCGTTGTGCCGATGCCGCGCTTGCGGCTATTGTCCCGGGCATGAGCGACAACAGCAGAATGCCGGTCGACCGGCGCGAGGCGTTGCTGGTGATCGGCGGCAGCGCGGCGATGGCGGCGGGGGTGACACCGCCGCCGGCCACGGTCTGGCCGGCGCCCGGCACGGTGACACTGAGCTTCGCCGTGGCCGCCACCACCCCGGGTGGGGTACCGGCGGCGCCCAACACGCCCGTCGGCTGAAGCCTGGCTAGGTCTTCTGCCCCACGGCGCGGCCGGCGCCCTCGGGCAACGGCAGGCCCGCCTGTGCCGCCGCGATCCCGGCCAGCCTTGCCGCCACCTCCGGTCCCGGCTCGCAGGTCGCCCGGGTCGCGAGGTCCACATGCAGGAGCATGTGCTCGCCGGTCGCCAGAAGCCGCCCGTCGGCGTGCCGCAGCCAATGGAAAAGCCGCAGCCGCTTGCCCCCGGCCTCCAGTACCTGGGTCGTGGCCACAATGGGCTCCAGCGCCCGCACCTCGTCGACATGGCGAATATGGGTCTCGACGGTGAAAAGCGACTTGCCCGCGGCGATATAGGCGTCGTCGATCCCGGCCATGCGCATGAAGGCGTCGGTCGCATCCGCGAAGCACTGCAGATAGCGCGCCTCGTTCATGTGGTTGTTGTAGTCGGTCCAGTCCGGCGGCACCTGCCGCTGCATGGTCGGTATCGGCCGGGAGAAATCCGCCGGCGGCTTCACTGCCCCGTGGTCGAACAGCCGCCGCTCGTAGTCGGCCAGAAGCCTGCCCGCGCCCCAGTCGTTCGCCTTCAGTGCCTGCAGGATGGCGATCAGGTTGTCGTCGCGGATACGCTCCAGCTCGCGGATCGGCACGCGCCCCGACTGGGCATCCGACTGCCCGGCGATCATTTCCACCAGAGCGTCGTCGAGTTCGGGCACCTCGGTCAGCCTGGTCCACGGCCATTTCAGGCAGGGCCCGAACTGAGCAAGGAAATGCCGCATCCCGGCTTCGCCGCCGGCAACCCGGTAGGTCTCGAAGATACCCATCTGGGCAAACCGCAGACCGAAACCGAAGCGGATGATGTCGTCGAGCTCTCCGGTGGTGCAGATGCCGTCGCGGACAAGCCACAGGCTCTCGCGCCACATTGCCTCGAGCAGCCGGTCGGCGACGAAGGCGTCGATTTCGCGCCGCACGAGGATCGGCTTCATTCCGATCCGCCGGTAGAGATCCATTGCCCGGGCAACCGCCGCCTCTGACGTGGCCCCGCCGGCGACGACCTCGACCACCGGCAGCAGGTAGACCGGGTTGAACGGATGCGCCACGACAAGCCGCCCGGGATGGCGCATGCCGGCCTGCAACTCGCTGGGCCTGATCCCGGATGTCGACGATGCAATCAGCGCCTCGGGTGCGGCCGCCGCCTCGACCTCGGCATAGACCCTGCGCTTGAGCTCCAGCCGCTCCGGCACCGCCTCGACGATCAGTTCCGCCCCCGCCGCCGCCTCGGTGATCGAAGCGGCAAGTGTCACCGTACCCTTCGTTGGGCGCGCTGCCATGGTCAGCCTTGCATAGGCGCGCTCGGCGTTTGCCAGAACCGCATCGAGCTTGGCCTGCGCATCCGGCGCCGGATCGAACAGCGCCACGTCGATCCCGTTCTCGATCAGCCGCGCCACCCAGCCGGCGCCGATCACCCCGCCGCCGATGACGGCCGCCTTTTCGATCATGATGCCATTTCCGCAGCTTTCGGGTCGTGCCCCTGGCGTCGCCGGCGGTAGGCAGGGGCAAAAGGAGACACGCCATGCAAATCGAATTCAATGGACTTCCCACGGAGACGGTCGCCGCCATCCGCGCCGGCCGCCGCGATGCCTATGGACGCCCGATCGAGGTACACCGCTCCGACGGCGACGTCTTTCCCTGCCGCCACTGCCTCGGTGCGGTGCCCGAGGGGCGGGACTATCTGATCCTCGCCTGGCGGCCGTTTGCCAGCGACAACCCCTATGCCGAGACCGGGCCGATCTTTCTTTGTGCCGACGACTGCCCGGCGCATGAGCCGTCGGACCGGGTGCCGGCGATCCTGCGCTCGCCCACCTATATCGTGCGCGCCTACGACCGGGACGAGCGGATCATCTACGGCACCGGCGGCGTCGTGCCCACCGCGGGCATCGCAGATCGCGCCCGGGCGCTGCTGGCGGACCCCGATGTGGCCTTCGTCGATGTCAGGAGCGCCGCCAACAACTGCTTCCAGTGCCGCGCCACGCGGCTGGACTGACCCCCTCACCGGCAAGGCTCCCGTTTTACCAGGCCGAGCTTCGCCCGCACCTCTGCGGGGCCGATCACCCGCGCCCCGAGGCTTTCGATGATGGTCACGGCGCGTTCCACCAGCTGGGCGTTGGTCGCCAGGACGCCCTTGCCCAGCATCAGGTTGTCCTCGAGTCCGACCCGCACGTTGCCGCCCGCCAGAACCGAGGCGGCGACAAACGGCATCTGGTGCCGGCCGAGGCCAAAGGCCGAAAAGGTCCAGTCGTCGGGAACCGAGTTCACCATCGCGAGGAAGGTGGTCAGGTCGTCCGGTGCCCCCCAGGGCACGCCCATGCACAGCTGCACCAGCGCCGGGGCGTTCAGCACGCCTTCCCTGACCAGCTCCCGGGCAAACCACAGATGTCCGGTATCGAAGGCCTCGATCTCGGGCTTCACCCCGAGCTCGGTCATCATCCCGCCCATGGCCCGCAGCATCCCCGGCGTGTTGGTCATCACGTAGTCGGCCTCGGCGAAGTTCATCGTGCCGCAATCGAGCGTGCAGATCTCGGGCAGGCAGGCCGCGATATGGGCCACCCGCTCCTCGGCCCCGGCCATGTCGGTGCCCTTGCCCGGCGGCAGCGGCGTCTCCACCCCGCCCAGAACCAGATCGCCGCCCATGCCGGCGGTCAGGTTCAGGACCACGTCCACATCGGCCGCCCGGATGCGCTCGGTCACCTCTCGGTAAAGCGCCACGTCACGGCGCGGTGCACCGGTCTCGGGATCGCGCACATGGCAATGCACGATGGCGGCGCCCGCCCTTGCGGCCGCGATGGCGCTGTCGGCGATCTGCCCCGGCGAGCGCGGCACATGCGGCGAGCGGTCCTGGGTGCCGCCCGAGCCGGTGACGGCGCAGGTAATGAACACCTCGCGGTTCATCTTCAGCGGCATGCCCGTCCCCCTTGCTTTCGCCCCGCCCGCTGTCACGATAGCAACCATGCCCGGGGCCCGCCAGCGTGCCGGGGTGCGAACACGACGGGAGGAGCCGATGCCAATCAGCCTCAGGGCCGCCGACCGGCGGCATAACATCGATGACCGCGCGGCCCGCGCAGAACTGGCCGCCGCCTTCCGCTGGACGGCGCGGCTGGACATGCACGAAGGCGTGGCGAACCACTTCTCGCTGGCGCTCGGCGAGGATGGCCGGCAGTTCCTGATGAATCCCAACCAGATGCACTTCGCCCTGATCCGGGCCTCGGATCTGTTGCTGATCGATGCCGACGACCCGGAGACGATGAGCCGCGCCGACGCGCCCGACCCCACCGCCTGGGGGCTGCACGGAGCGCTGCACCGCATGGTGCCCCATGCCCGCTGCGCCATGCACGTGCACTCGATCCACGCCACCGTGCTGGCGAGCCTCGCCGACCCGACCCTGCCGCCCATCGACCAGAACACCGCCGCCTTCTTCAACCGCGTCGCGGTCGATCCGGACTATGGCGGGCTGGCCTTCGAGGAGGAGGCGGAGCGTGCCTGCGGCCATCTGCGCGACCCGTCGAGGAAGGTGCTGGTGATGGCCAATCACGGGGTGATGGTGGTCGGCGACAGCGTGGCCGACACCTTCAACCGGCTCTACTATTTCGAGCGCGCCGCCGAGACCTATATCAAGGCGCTCTGGACCGGACGGCCGCTGAACCGGCTGTCGGACGCGATCGCCGAGAAGACGGCGGCGGAGATGGAGGGCTATCCGGAAGCTGCCGGCAAGCACCTCACCGCGATCATGACGTTGCTCGACCGCGAGGGGGCGGACTTCCGCGACTGAGGCGGCAGCGGAGCGGGCGGCGGCCGGAATGGGGGCTCCCGCCCTCCGTCGCCGCCAGCCTGCGGCTGGCGCGCTCCTGCGGTTTGGGCCCGGCCCGCGCGCCCGCGGCCCTTGCGGGGCCGCCCTGCGCGCGGGTCCCGCCAGCGGCGAGGTCCGGCGCCGGGCACGAACCCCGCCGACATCCGCTGTCGCCGATCGAGGCGGAAACGCCTCCGGTCAGCCGTGCCCGCCCCAGGGACCGTGATGGCCGCCGCCGTCGCGATCCACGCGCTCGAAGCCGTGGGCGCCAAAGTAGTCGCGCTGGGCCTGGATCATGTTGGCGGTGGAGCGCGCCGTGCGCATCATGTCGAAGTAGTTCAGCCCCGCCGCCAGCGCCGGAGCCGGCAGCCCGGCGCCAGCGGCCACTGCCACCACCTTGCGCAGGGCGGGCGCGGCCTCGCGCACCAGGGCCGCGAAGAACGGCGCCAGGATCAGGCTCCGACCGGCATCCTCGGCCAGCGCCGTGGCCATGTCGTTCAGCATCGCCGAGCGGATGATGCAGCCGGCCCGCCAGACCCGCGCCACCTCCGGCAGGGGCAGGCCCCAGCCGAAGCTTTCCGAGGCGGCGGCGAGCATCTCGAAACCCTGCGCGTAACACAGGATCTTGCCGGCGATCAGCGCCCCTTCCAGATCGGCCGCGGTCAGCGCCCCCTCGGCCAGCCGTGTCGGCGCGGGGCCATAGAGTGCCTCGCCGGCCTTGCGCATCTGCAGCCGCGCCGAGATGTTGCGCGCCGCCACCGCCGCCTCGATGGCGGTGACCGGCGTCGCCAGGTGCTGCGCCTCGATCGCCGTCCATCGGCCGGTGCCCTTCTGGCCGGCGCGATCGAGGATCACATCGAGCATCGCTGTGCCCGAGCCCGGGTCGGTGGCCGCCGCCACCGCTGCCGATATCTCGATCAGGTAGGATTGCAGCCGGCCACCGTTCCAGCCATCGAAGACCTCGCCGATGGCCCCGGCACCCATCCCCATGCCGTCGCGCATGATCCCGTAGACCTCGGCGATCATCTGCATGTCGGCATATTCGATGCCGTTGTGCACCGTCTTGACGAAATGTCCGGCGCCGCCCTCGCCCATCCAGGTGGCGCAGGGTGTGCCGTCGTATTTCGCCGCAATGGCGGTGAGGATCGGCTCCACCCGGTCCCAGGCCGCCTTGGGCCCGCCACCCATGATCGAGGGACCGTGGCGCGCGCCTTCCTCGCCGCCCGACACACCGATGCCCAGGAACTGGCGCTTCTCGTCCGCGGCCGCCGCCGCGCGCCGGTTGGTGTCGTGGAAATTGGCATTGCCGGCGTCGATGACGAAGTCCTCGGGGCCAAGAAGCGGCGTCAGCGCGGCGATCTGCTCGTCGACCGGTGTGCCGGCGTTGACCATCACGATTACCGCCCGCGGTGCCTCGATCGACGCCACCAGCTCGCCCAGCGTCTCGGTGGGCACGATCTGCCCGGCCAGCGCGCCTGCATCCGAATGAAAGGCGCGGGTCTTTTCGGTTGTGCGGTTCCAGACCGCGATGGGAAAGCCCTTTTCGGCGATGTTCAGCGCCAGGTTTGCGCCCATCGTGCCGAGCCCGATCAGCCCAATTTGTGCCACCGCCATTCCCGGTCCCTCCCTCGGATCGTGTTTGTTGCCCAAGGTTCTAGACCGGGCCGCGGCCGGGATGAAAGCGGCAATCGCGCCGGCCTCAACTGCGCCGCCGGGCCCGGCGCTTCCGCCATGCCTTCTCGTACAGCCGGCGGTTGCTGGACACGAAGCTTTCGATCAGCCCCGCCGCGCCGATGCCCCGCCCCTTGAGGTAGAGGAACCCCGAGAGCGCGGCGAGCCCCGCGCCCACCGCATTGACCGCGATGTCGCCCATGGTGTCGTCGAGACCTGACTTCTGCATGTTCAGCCCGAACTGGCTGTCCATGAAATATTCGAACAGCTCCCACACGGCGCCGATGGTCATCGCGAAGCAGAAGGCCAGGAACGCCAGCGCAATCGGCGGGGCCGCATAGCGGTCGCCCTCGAACAGCATGAAGATGAACAGGAACCCGATCAGGCCGAAGCCGAGCGACGAGGTGCCGTGCAGGAAGATGTCCCACCACCACAGCCGCTCGTAGAAATCGAAGGCCTCGCCCATGAACACCGAGCCGACGATGATCGCCGTGGTCCAGACCAGGAAGGGCAGGGGCAGGGCGATGCCGAAACGGGCGGCGAAGATGATCGGCAACAGCGACAGGCCAAGCGTCGCCGCCGCCACGAAGGCCATCTCCCAGTTCTCCAGGCCCAGGGCTAACAGGCCGGCCAGTGCCAGTAGCGCAAGGATGGTGCGGAACAGTCGCGGCCGACGTTGCGGCGGCGTAGCCGCCTTTGTGGCGCTGCTCCCGTGATCAGCTGTCATGGCCTCTTTATTCCCCCACCGGTGACTTTCGGCGGCGCGTCTGCCCATGCACCGCTTTTAAATGTGATGCCGTGATCCATATTCCAAGCGAGACCAGATCGGAGCCCGACCGCATGCCCCTTCGCGTGGCCACCTACAACATCCGCAAGTGCCTCGGCGTCGATCGCCGGCGGGACCCGCGCCGCAGCCTCGCCGTGATCGCGGCTCTCGGTGCGGATGTGGTGGCGCTGCAGGAGGCCGATCGCCGTCTCGGCCAGCGGCCGGCGGCGCTGCCCGCCGAGCTGATAGAGGCCGAGACAGACTATGTCGCGCTGCCGGCGGCCGAGAACGGCATCAGCATCGGCTGGCACGGCAACGCCATCCTGGTCAGGCGCGAGATGAAGGCGGGCACGCCCCGGCGAATCACCCTTCCGGGGCTGGAGCCGCGCGGCGCGGTCATGGCCGAGCTCACCGTGCCCGGCATGCAGACGGTGACCGTCGTCGCTGCGCATTTGGGGCTGCGACGCAGCGACCGCAGGGCCCAGTTCGGCGCCATCGGCGCAGCGCTGGAAATGGGGCGGGACCATTCGAGCGAGGTTATCATCCTTGGCGACTTCAACGAGTGGTCGCGCCTGCGCGGGTTCGAGCCTCTGGCCGGCCGCTTCGCCGTCTATGCACCCGGCAAGTCTTTCCACGCCCGGCGACCGCTGGCCGCACTCGATCGCATCGCGCTCAGCTCTGGCCTGTCGCTGGCCGATGCGGGGGTGGCGGCAACGCCGCTGTCGCTGAAGGCGTCGGATCACCTGCCGGTCTGGGCCGATGTCGAGGCTGCCTCGACCCGCTAGACCACCTCAGCCCATGCCCGAGCTGCGCGGACGGTAGCGGAACCGAACTCCGTCATGGTGCCAGCTCCAGATCGCCACGCCGGCCCAGGACGCCACATAGAGCGCGCCCAGGACCAGGATCACGATCCCTGGGACCGGACCCACATCGGCGCGCTGCACGAACTCCTCCACCGAATGCGCGGCACGCGGGTGCACCACCAGCTTGCCGACATAGGCGATGGTCTGGATCAGCAGGATCCACAGATAGTTGCGCCGCATCCGCCGACCGACCGCAACCATGAAATCGACATGGTAGCGCGGGTTGAGATAGTCCTCGGCCAGCGTGTTCTGCCAGTTCTCCTCCAGATGCAGATCGCCATCGCTCAGCATCGGCGCATAGAAATGCGTCTCCATCCAGCGCGCCCGCGCCCGCCAGACGTTGAAATACCGATACCGGCGCGCCTCCAGCATTAGGAACAGGAAGATCAGCACCCCCACCAGCACCAGCGGCAGGGGCGAGGCGCTGGGCGCCGAGAAGGTGATCGACAATGCCACGCCGAGGGTCACCACCGACCAGTTGGTGGTCGTATCCAGCCGCGTGCGCCATATGGTGCTGCGATAGACCTCGCCGCGATAAAGATGGGCCACGGCTCCGATCTCGGCCGCCGTCAGCGATTTGCGCTCCTGCGCGGCCCTGACTTCGGTCATCGTTATTTCCCCCCGCCTTCCTTGTAGCCCGATCCTGACGACGGGCCTTGGCCGCAACGTTAGCGCAAATGCCGGATTGATTCACAGGGTGATGGGCGATGAGCCGGGCACGGAACGGGGCGGCGACTTACGAAAATTTCACTGCAGTCGCCTATGCCTGCCTGCTCAGACGAGAGGACGCGCATGCCGCCAGCACCCTTGCCCGAAGACGAGTCGGACCGCCTCGCTGCGTTGCTCGACCTCGACATTCTCGACAGTGAAGCCGAACCTGCCTTCGATGCCCTGGTGGCCCTGGCCGCTTCGGTTGCGGGCACACCCACCGCGCTGATGTCGCTGGTTGACAGCGACCGGCAGTGGTTCAAGGCGCGCCATGGGTTCGACAGCACCGAAACGCCGCGGGCGTCGTCCTTCTGCGGCCACACCATTCTCGGTCACGATCCGCTGGTGATCGGCGACGCCGCCCATGACGAACGTGTGTGCGACAGCGCCCTGGTTGCCGGCGGGCCCAAGGTCCGCGCCTATCTCGGCATTCCGCTTCGCCCCGGTGACGGCCCCGCTGTCGGCACCATCTGCGTCATGGACTACCGGCCACGCCGGTTCACCAAAAAGCAGGTGGCCGAGCTTCGGCGCGTCGGCGAACTGGCCTCCGGCCTGCTTTCCATGCGCCGCGCCGCGAGAGGTGCACTCCGCCTCGCTGCCGATCTCGGGGCATCGCAAAGGCAGATCGAAATCCTTGCGCTCCAGGACGCCCTGACCGGGGTTGCGACACGGCGGGCGCTGGATGCGGAGATGCGGAACAAGGCGCGCCAGCGCGACGTTGGCTACGCGGTGCTGCACCTCGACATCGACCGGCTGGGGCGGATCAACGATTCGATGGGCCAGGCGGCTGGCGATGCGGTGCTGGTGCACGTGGCCGACGTGCTGCGCGCAAATTGCCGTCCCGGCGACATGATTGCACGGAACGGCGGCGACGAATTCATGGTCCTCTGCGGCGGCGACATTACCGAGGACGGCTTGCGGGCACTGTCCGACAGGCTCATCGCGGCGCTGAACCTGCCTATCGATGTCGACGGGCGCCGCTGCCAATACAGCGCCAGCATCGGTATCGCCCGTGCCGATGGCGATCTCGATCCCTCGCAGGTGCTGGCCAATGCCGATGCTGCCCTGTCGCGCGCCAAGGCCAGCGGCCGCGCCAGGGCGATGCGCTATTCCGAGACGGCGCGCGATCCGTCGCGGACCTCATCCGATCTGGGCGACCAGATTCTCGCCGGTCTCGACAAGGGCGAATTCGTTCCCCACTACCAGGTGCAGGTCGATGCCCGCACCCTCAAGGTGGAAGGGGTCGAGGCGCTGGTTCGCTGGCAGCGACCGGGCGGCAAGATCCTGACGCCGGACCAGTTCCTGCCCATGGCCGAAGAGCTGGGCGTGATGGGCAGGATCGACCGCACCGTGCTGGCCCATGCGCTCGCCGACCTTCGGGAATGGGACGAGGCCGGAGAGCGGCTGGGCCAGGTCTCGGTCAACGTCTCGGCGCAGACACTCCACGACGGTGGTTTCCTCGAACAGCTGCCCGAGGTGCCGGGCGGGCGTGGCCGCCTGGTCTTCGAGCTGCTGGAGTCGGTCCTGTTCGATTCCGGCGATCCGCGGCTGAGCTGGACCATCGACGCGCTGCGTGAGCACGGCATTGGCATCGAGGTTGACGACTTCGGGACCGGGCATGCATCGATCAAGTCGCTGCTGGCACTCAGTCCGGACCGGCTCAAGATCGACCGGCAGTTCGTTGCACCGATCCTCAACTCGCCCGGTGACAGGCAGTTGCTGCGTCAGATGATCGACATCGGGTTGTCCCTGGGCGTCGGCATCACGGCGGAAGGGGTCGAGACCCTCGAACACGTGGAGCCGCTGCGCGAGATGGGCTGCCATCGCCTGCAGGGCTATGCCTTTGCCGACCCGGTGCCACCGTCCGAGATAGTGGCGCTGTGCCGGCGCAGCCGCTGGCGGGACCAACCGGTTTCCGCCAAGCGCAGCGCCTGATCTGGCGGGGGGCGCAACCCGCCGCGGACCGGCAGCCGGCGACGCCAAGACCGGGGCTACGGAGTTCCCCGGCCGTGCCGCCGAAAGCTGAACCGCATTCGGTCTGTGACAAGATGCTGTGGTGCTTGTCCGCTCAGCTCGACGAGGCACAGCGCTGGCAAAGCGGCGCATAGGGCACCACGTCAAGCCGGTCCTCGGAAATCCTGTCGCCGCACTTGGCGCAAAAGCCGTATTCCCCGACCTCGACGCGGTGCAGGGCCTGCTCCAGGGCGCGGATCTCGTTGAGCCCGACCTGGCCGATGCCCTCAAGCACCTCGTCGCCCTCGCGCTCGGCGGCGCGGTCATCGTCGTCGCGAGTGGCGGGCTCGTCGAGTTGTTCCTCGATGTCGTGCAGCCGCGCCTTCAATTCCGCCAGCCGCGTCTCGAGCTGTGCCTTGCGCTCGGCGATGGACTTCATGACAACCCCCTGCGGTGCTTCGGTGTTCTGCACGGAATCCGAACATGGACGGCGGTTGCGCACAGATCAAGCCCACACCGCCATCCGGCCCTGCGCCGCTGTCACGCCACCTCGGATACCTCGACCCGGCGCCCTTCCGCGGCCGATTTGATCGCCGCGTCCGCAAGCATCAGCGCCAGCATGCCGTCGCGCCCCGAGGGGCTCGGCGCCTGGCCGCCGGTGACGGCCGCGACAAATGCGGCGATCTCGGCCGCGTAGGCCTCGGTGTAGCGGGTCATGAAGAAATCGTGCAGCGGCGGCCGGGTATACCCGCCGGCGGTGGCGACCTCGATCGATACCGGGCGCTGGTTCTCTGCCGAGACGGCGCCCTTGGAGCCGTGCACCTCGACCCGCTGGTCATAGCCGTAACAGGCGCGCCGGCTGTTCGAGATGCTGCACTGCCTGCCCGAGGCGGTGGTCAGGATCACCGATACGCTGTCGAAGTCGCCCGCCAAGCCGATCTCGGGATCGACCAGCACCGCGCCGGTCGCCATCACCGCCACCGGTTCTTCGCCCAGCAGGAACCGGGCCATGTCGAAATCATGGATTGTCATGTCCCGGAAGATGCCGCCGGAGGTCTTGATATAGTCGGCCGGCGGCGGGGCCGGATCGCGGCTGACGATCGACACCATCTCCACCTTGCCGATTTCGCCTCTATCGATGGCCGCCTTGACCGCCGCAAAATGCGGATCGAAGCGGCGGTTGAACCCGACCATCAGCGTCGCCTTGGCCGCGTCGACCACGGCGAGGCAGTCCCTGACCCGCGGCAACGACAGATCGATCGGCTTTTCGCAGAAGATCGCCTTGCCGGCCCGGGCGAAACGCTCGATCAGGCCGGAATGGGTGTTGGTCGGCGTGCAGATCACCACCGCATCGATCTCCGCATCCGCCTCGATGGCGTCCACGTCGGCGACCTCGCACCCGTACTGGGCCGCCAGCGCCCTGGCCGCCTCGGGCATGGCATCGGCCACCGCCTTCAGTTCGGCCTCGCTGTTGCCCGCAATAGCGCGGGCGTGCACCTTGCCGATACGACCGGCGCCAAGAACCGCAAGTCCAACCGCCATGGTCCGATCCCCCCCGAAGCGATGCTACACCGGCGACCCCACCGGTGTGTCGCTTGCAAATATGGAATTTTTGTTCCAAAATCATCAATTCTGGAACGTGTCAACAGGATTCGTGGGCAGCCGTTTTGCCCGCGCAAGTCCGGCGGCAAAGGCAGGCGATGGCAGGGCAGGCAGGTTCGGAGCAGGCGCCGGCAACGGTCGAGGAATTCTACGAACGGCTGCGGGCCAGGGGCGACGCTCTGCCGCGCCGCCTCAGGCAATGTGCCGACTACTTCGCCGGCAACCCCGAGCGGGTGGCATTGTCGACAGTGGCCGAGATCGCCGCCGCCGCAGGGGTGCAGCCGAGCGCGGTCATGCGCTTCTGCCAGGAGTTTGGCCTCAGCGGCTTTTCCCAGCTGCAAAAGTTGTTCCGCGAGGAATACGCGCAGAAATGGCCGGACTATCCCACCCGGCTCAACCGGCTTCGGTCGCAGGGCACCGACAGCCCCGGCGCGCTTCTGGGCGAATTCGTCGAGGCCGGCCGCGCGGCGCTCGAAAGCCTAATGGTCTCGATCCAACCCGCCAGTCTGGACAGGGCCGTCGCGACTCTTGCCGGTGCCAGGATGCTGCATCTGGTCGGCTTCCGGCGCGCCTTTCCGGTGGCGATGTATCTCGCCTATGCGCTCGAAAAGATGTCGATTCCGGCCATCCTGCATGATGGCGTTGGCCGGCTCGACGGCCGGCACGCCATCCGTCAGGGCGATGTCCTGCTGGCCATTACCTTCGCCCCGTTCTCGCCCGAGACCGTCGACTACGCGGAATACGCGGCCGAGCAGGGCATTCCGGTTGTCGCCATGACCGACACCGAAACCAGCCCGCTGCGCAAACTCAGTGCCGAGGTGCTTCTGGTTCGCGAGGTGGATGTGGGCGACTTCCGGGCGCTGACCGCGTCGCTTTCCCTAGCCACCGCACTGGCGGTCGCGGTCGGGGCGGCGCGCCAGGCCGACGGTTCCCCCGTCGCCTGACGGCGCGGCAAATTTTCCATTCCGTTTTTGCGACATGCGGAATAAAAATTCCAATGCCGGGCGAATCGGGGTGCGGCGTCACGCCGACGGCGTGTTCCTGCACAAGCGACGGGGAACTGCGAACCATGGCGAAAACGCTTGACGTCATCACCATCGGCCGGTCGTCGGTGGACCTCTACGGTGCGCAGATCGGCGGCCGGCTCGAGGACATGGCCTCGTTCAACAAGTATATCGGCGGCTCGCCCACCAACATGGCCTGCGGCACGGCCCGGCTGGGGCTGAGATCGGCGGTCATCACCGGCGTTGGCGACGAGCACATGGGCCGCTTCATCCGCGAGCAGCTGCAGCGCGAGGGCGTCGATACCCGCGGCGTCAAGACCGACCCCGACCGGCTGACGGCCCTGGTCATTCTCGGCATCCGCGACGATGCGCAGTTCCCGCTGATCTTCTATCGCGAGAACTGCGCCGACATGGGTCTGACCGAGGGCGACATCGACCCCGCCTTCATCGCCGAGGCCCGCGCGGTTGTGGCGACCGGCACCCATCTCAGCCACCCCCAGGTCGAGGCCGCGACATTGAAGGCGCTCCGCCTCGCCCGCCAGAACGGTGCGCAGACCGCGCTGGACATCGACTATCGGCCCAACCTCTGGGGCGTTGCCGGCCATGGCGAGGGCGAAAGCCGCTTCGTCGCCTCCGACAAGGTCACCGCCAAGCTGCAGTCATCGCTGAACCTGTTCGATCTCATCGTCGGCACTGAGGAGGAGTTCCACATCGCCGGCGGCACCACCGACACGCTTGCCGCGCTGAAGGCGGTGCGGGCGGTGTCGGACGCGACCCTGGTTTGCAAGCGTGGCGCCATGGGAGCAACTGCCTTCCAGGGCCCGATCCCTGACAGCCTCGACGCCGGCCAGACCGGCCCCGGCTTCCCGATCGAGGTGTTCAATGTGCTCGGCGCCGGCGACGGCTTCATGTCCGGCCTCCTGAAGGGCTGGCTCGATGGTGAGGACTGGCCGACGGCGTTGAAATACGCCAATGCTTGCGGTGCCTTCGCCGTCTCGCGCCACGGCTGCACCCCGGCCTACCCCTCGTGGGACGAGCTGCAGTATTTCTTCAAGACCGGCATCCGCAACAGGGCGCTGCGCAAGGATGCGGCGCTGGAGCAGGTGCACTGGTCGACCAACCGGGCCCGCAACCATGGCGGCGACCGGTCCACCATGCGGGTCTTCGCCTTCGACCACCGTCTGCAGCTCGAGGAGATCGCCGAAGAGGCCGGCGCTGGGCAGGCCCGCATCGGCGACTTCAAGCAGCTCTGCCTCGACGCCGCGCTGCACGTGGCGGACGGCCGCCCAGGCTATGGCATCCTCTGCGACTCGCGCCACGGCCGCGATGCGCTCTACCGCGCTGCCGGCACCGGGCTCTGGATCGGCCATCCGGTGGAATGGCCCGGGTCCCGGCCGCTGACGCTGGAGCCAGAGCTTGGCCCCGACTATGGAGGGCTGTCGGAATGGCCGGTCGAGCACGTGGTCAAGGTCCTGTGCTTCTACCATCCCGATGACGATGCCGCGATGAAGGCACAGCAAGAGGAGACCATCGGTCGCCTCTTTGCGGCCTCGCGCCGCAACGGACGGGAGATGCTTCTGGAGGTTATCCCGTCGAAGGTCGGGCCGGTGAATGACGATACCACCGCGGCGGTCATTCGGCGCTTCTACGACATCGGCATCTGCCCCGACTGGTGGAAGCTGGAACCGATGACCAGCGACGCGGCCTGGAAGAACGCCTGCCAGGCCGTCTCCCGCAACGATGCCCATACCCGCGGCATCGTGGTGCTGGGGCTCGACGCGTCGCCGGAAGCGCTGGCCGAAAGCCTTGCCGTCGCCGCCCGGCACGATCTGGTCAAGGGCTTCGCGGTCGGCCGCACGATCTTCGGCCCGGCGGCGCGGCAGTGGTTCGCGCAAGCCATGGACGACGCTGCGGCGGTGGCCGACATGTCGCGCCGCTTCGCCGATCTTTGCAGCCTGTGGGACAATGTCCGCGCCGGCGGGCGGGGCGTCGCATGACGGCCAGCGTCTCCGTCGCCTGCCGGCCGGTGGCTAGGTTGGGCCGCGCGGGGACGCGCACGGTCATCGCGCCGGGCATTGCCGGCGGGCGGGGCCTCGGCTTCAATGGCGCAAGGCCGTCGGCGGCAACGATCCGCACCGAATTCGCGCTCGAGGGAGGAAGCACATGAAATCCATCCGTCTGACCGCGTCACAGGCGCTGGTCCGCTACATTGCAGCCCAGCTCAACGAGGACGGCGACCCGTTCATCGCCGGCGTCTGGGCCATCTTCGGCCATGGCAACGTTGCCGGCATGGGAGAGGCGCTCTACGCCCATCGGGACCGCATCACCACCTATCGCGGCCACAACGAGCAGTCGATGGCCCATGCCGCGCTCGCCTATTCCAAGCAGCTCGGGCGCAGGCGGGCGATGGCGGTGACCTCCTCCATCGGGCCCGGCGCCACCAACATGGTGACCGCCGCCGCCCTGGCCCACGTCAACCGCCTGCCGGTCCTGTTCCTGCCCGCCGACGTCTTCGCCAATCGCGGTCCCGACCCGGTGCTACAGCAGGTCGAGGATTTCAAAGACGGTACCGTCTCGGCGAATGACTGCTTCAGGCCCGTCAGCCGCTACTTCGATCGCATCACCCGGCCAGAGCAGCTCTTGACCGCCCTGCCGCGTGCCTTCGCCACCATGACCGACCCGGCCGATTGCGGCCCGGTGACGCTGGCCTTCTGCCAGGACGTGCAGGCCGAGGCCTTCGACTACCCCAAGGAGTTCTTCGCTCCCCGCGAATGGCACCGCCGGCGGCCGCGGCCCGGCCTGCGCGAGGTCAAGGTGACGGCCGACGCCATCCGCGGCGCCAAGAAGCCACTCATCGTCGCCGGCGGGGGCGTGCACTACGCCGGTGCCTGCGACGCGCTGAAGGCCTTCGCCGAGAAGCACCGCATCCCGGTTTCCGAAACCCAGTCCGGAAAGTCGGTGCTGCCCTTCGACCATCCCCTCAACCTGGGCTCGCTCGGCGTGACCGGCGGCGCGGCGGCAAATGCCGTGGCGGCCGAGGCGGATCTGGTCATCGGCGTCGGCACCCGCTTTCAGGACTTCACCACCGGCTCCTGGGGGCTGTTCGGCAACGAGAACGTGCGCTTCGCCTCGATCAACGTGGTGCCCTTCGATGCCCACAAGCGCAGCGCCTTGCCGCTGATCGCCGATGCCAAACTGGCACTGGAGGAACTCTCCGAGCTTCTCGGCGACCACCGGGCGACGCCGCCGGCTCCCGCGCTCAAGGCCGACTGGGAGGCCGAGATCGACAAGGTCACTGCAGCGCCCGAAGGCGGCAACGCCAAGCCCTCGGACCAGCAGGTGATCGGCGCCGTGCAGCGCGCCGCCGGCCCCGACACGGTGGTCATGTGCGCTGCCGGAACCATGCCGGGAGAGTTGCACAAGCTGTGGAAGGCCGGGCGGCCGATGTCCTACCACATGGAATACGGCTATTCGACCATGGGCTACGAAATCGCCGGCGCCATGGGGATCAAGATGGCCGAGCCCGCCCGCGACGTCGTCTGCATGGTTGGCGACGGCTCCTACATGATGGCCAATTCCGAACTTGCCACCGCGGTGATGATGGGCGTCAAGATCACCGTGGTCATCACCGACAATCGCGGCTTTGGATGCATCAACCGGCTGCAGATGGGCACCGGTGGTGCAGAGTTCAACAATCTCCTGGATCACGCCACACACGTGAATCCCAGCAGCATCGACTTCGCGGCGCATGCCGCGGCCATGGGCGCACAGGCCGAAAAGGCGAGCTCCATCGCCGAGCTTGAAGATGCGCTGGCGCGGGCGCGGGGCGCGGCGGGACCGTTCGTGGTGGTGATTGACACCGACCCCTATCCAACCACCGAGGCGGGAGGATTCTGGTGGGACGTTGCTGTACCTGAGGTATCAGATCGTAAAGAGGTAAACGAAGCTCGCGCTCGCTACGAGGCGATGATCCGAGATCGTGCGGCCGGCTGAGCGCGCCAAGGGACGGGGCAGGGACATGTCGAAACTTTTGGTCAGGCCCAGCGGCAGCGCGGGCAAGGTGCACGACATCACGCCGCAAAGCGCCGGTTGGGGCTATGTCGGCTTCGGTCTCTACCGCCTGACCCCGGGCGAGACGGTGGCCGAGCCCACCGGCGACACCGAGGTTATCCTGGTGCTGGTCGAGGGCAAGGCAACCATCGGCGCCGGGGACCAGGATTTCGGCGAGCGCGGCGACCGCATGGACGTGTTCGAAAAGACCCCGCCGCACTGCATCTATGTGCCGGCCGGCTCGGACTGGTCGGCAACCGCCACCACCGATTGCACCCTGGCGGTGTGCACCGCCCCTGCCAGACCTGGCCGCAAGGCGCAGGTGATCGGGCCAGAAGGCATCGCCACGACGCCGCGCGGCAAGGGCGCCAATACCCGATACATCAACGCCATCGCCATGGAAGAGCGCGACGTTGCCGACAGCCTGCTGGTGACCGAGGTCTTTACCCCGCAGGGCAACTGGTCGTCCTACCCGCCGCACCGGCACGACGAGGACGACTTCCCGCACATGACCTATCTGGAAGAGACCTATTATCACCGGCTGAAGCCCGAGGCCGGCTTTGCCCTGCAGCGCGTCTTCACCGATGATCTGACGTTGAACGAAACGGTTGCGCCGGCCAACCACGACGTGGTGCTGGTGCCCAGGGGTCATCATCCCGCCGCTGCGCCATATGGTTTCGAGCTGTACTATCTCAACGTAATGGCCGGCCCGCGACGCAACTGGCGCTTCGAGAATCATCCGGACTTCGACTGGATCGCCAAACGCGACGCCGGCTGAGGCAAGGCGCCCTGCGCATGGCACCCATGCGTCTGGTGTCCGGACCCCTGCAAGAGCGGTGCATTTGCGGGCGCCTTGGGCTGCATGTTGCCGAACTGTCACGAATTTCGCGCGCGCGGCATTTCGGCGCGTTGTGGGAAAGTCTAGCGATAAACCATTAAATATCTCACAAAAACAAATAGATAAGCCGTCTGCGCGCAAACCCCGACGCCCAGACTGGCACTGCCGCGCAGCCTTGCAACCGATGCATGGCGGCATTGACGCATCGGGCGTTGTGCATTGCAGCAAGCGGCATATGTTTGGCCTCGCAGGCCGGCTTGTACGGCACGCATCAGAAGGAACGAAACGATGACCGCATATGACATCAGCACCGGCCAGTACGGGCGCACCAGCGCAGTGACGGCAACTGTGGCGAAGGCAATCGACAGCTTTGCCCGCTACCGCCGCTACCGTACGACCCTGGCCGAGCTCACGGCGCTGAACGACAGCGACCTGCGGGATCTCGGTCTGGGGGACAGCGATCTGAAAGAGGTCGCCCGCAACGCCGCCTGGGCGAACTAGGCGGACGCCACCCACGCATTCGAGCATTGAAAGGAACACATCATGGCTATGGCCATCGACCACGTTGCCGGCCACACGCTGGCGAACCGCGCCTCGGATCTGATCGCCGCCTGGCGTCAGGCCCGGGCCGACCACAAGCTCTACGTTGAGACCCGCGAGTCGCTCGAGCGGCTCACCGACGCCGACCTTGCCGACATCGGCATCAGCCGGCTGAACATCGCCGAGATCGCCGGCGCGGCCGTCTACCGTCAGTAGACCGTCTTGCCGAAACGAATGCGAAGGGATCCGCGCCGCAAGGCCCGGGTCCCTTCTTTTTTCGGGCTGCCGTAGGACGGGCGGCCCGGGCTCGGTGTGCCTCACGGTGGCGGCGCCGCGCTGGCCGTGAACCGGCCTGCCGACCCGCCCAGACCGGGCGTCC
Organism: Paracoccaceae bacterium; assembly: GCA_050299555.1. Lineage (GTDB taxonomy): Bacteria > Pseudomonadota > Alphaproteobacteria > Rhodobacterales > Rhodobacteraceae > JBNKWA01. The sequence continues at coordinate 30,709 of JBNKWA010000051.1, forward strand.
CCACCGGCGTTAACACTTTTATCTCATCAAATCAGATACTTGATCAACCGTCCCCATGGGGACATCGGCCTGCTTGTCAGCGGTGCCCCAATCGGGCCTCCCCTTCGCTTCGGCCGCTGGTCCATTCGCGCGCCGAGGCAGAAGTGAGGCGCAAGCGGCGCGTCCCCGAAACCGTCCCCACGGGAAACGGCACCAAATCAATGGGTTGACCGTGCGTCCCCATGGGGACGCCTTGTCCGGGGGCCCTAGAAGGGGATGGAATCGGCCGCGGTGACATAGCTCGCGACCACGCGCTTCTGTCCCGCCTTCTCGAAGTCGACGGTCAGCTTGTCGCCCTCGATCTCGGCGATAACCCCGTAACCGAATTTCTGGTGGAAGACCCGCTCCCCGGCCTCGAACCCGCTGACCGCCTCAACGTCGATCACCATGTTGCGGGCCTCCGAGGGTTGGCTCATCGGCCGCTGCCCGGTGCGGGCCTGCATCCGCCTCCAACCCGGCGAGTTGTAGACATCGGCCCGCGACGCCTTCTCCTGCAGGTCCGAGCCGCGCATGATCCCCGGCATCTGGCCCGGCGCCGCGGCACCATAGCCGCCGCCATAGAGGCCTGGCGGCGTCAGCACCTCGACATGCTCGGCCGGCAACTCGTCGATGAAGCGCGAGGGCAGGGCGGATTGCCACTGGTTGTAGACGCGCCGGTTGGCCGCGAAGCTGACCGTCAGGTGCCGGCGCGCCCGGGTCAGGCCCACATAGGCCAGCCGCCGCTCCTCCTCCAGCCCCTTCAGTCCGCTCTCGTCCATCGAGCGCTGCGACGGAAATAGGCCGTCCTCCCAGCCGGGCAGGAAGACGCTGTCGAACTCCAGCCCCTTGGCGGCATGCAGGGTCATGATCGAGACCTTCTCGGCGGCGTCCTGCTGATCGTTGTCCATGACCAGGCTGACATGCTCGAGGAAGCCCTGCAGGTTCTCGAACTCCTCCAGCGCCTTGACCAGTTCCTTGAGGTTGTCGAGCCGGCCCGCCGCCTCGGGTGTCTTGTCGTTCTTCCAGAAGTCGGTGTAGCCGGCCTCGTCGAGGATCATTCCCGCCAGTTCCACGTGGTTCGGCTCGCCGCGAGCAATCATGCCGCTCCAGCGGGCCAGTCCGTCGAGCAGGGTCGACAGCGCGCCGCGGGCCCGGGCCGGGAGGGCGCCCTCGTCGATGACGATCTGCGATGCCTCGACCAGCGAAACGCCGTTCTCGCGTGCCGTGGCGTTGATGGTCTGCAGCGCCTTCTCGCCGATGCCCCGCTTGGGGACATTGACGATTCGCTCGAAGGCGAGGTCGTCGTCCGGCGAGACGACGACCCGGAAATAGGCCATGGCGTCGCGGATCTCCATGCGCTCGTAAAAGCGTGGGCCGCCGATGACGCGGTAGGGCATGCCGATGGTCAGGAAACGGTCCTCGAAGGCGCGCATCTGGTGGCTGGCGCGCACCAGGATCGCCTGGTCGTTGAGGCTGACCGGCTCCAGCCCGCGCGTGCCGCGCTGCATTGCCTCCAGCTCCTCGCCGGTCCAGCGTGCCTCTTCCTCGCCGTCCCAGTGGCCGATAAGGCGCACCTTCTCGCCATCGGGCATCTCGGTCCAGAGCGTCTTGCCGAGCCGCGCCTTGTTGCCGGCGATCACACCCGATGCGGCGGCAAGGATATGCGGTGTCGAGCGATAGTTCTGTTCCAGCCGCACCACTGCGGCGCCGGGAAAATCCTTCTCGAAGCGCAGGATGTTGCCCACCTCGGCGCCGCGCCAGCCATAGATCGACTGGTCGTCGTCGCCGACACAGCAAATGTTGTGATGCCCACCTGCCAGCAGCCGCAGCCAAAGGTACTGGGCGACGTTGGTATCCTGGTACTCGTCGACCAGGATGTAGCGGAACCAGCGCCGGTATCTCTCCAGCACGTCCTCATGCTCTCGGAAGATGGTGACCACGTGCAGAAGCAGATCGCCGAAATCCACCGCGTTCAGCGTCCGAAGTCGGACCTGGTATTCGGCATAAAGCGCGCCACCGCGGCTGTTGAACTGTCCGGCCTCGGCGCCGGGCAGCTTGTCGGGTGTCCAGCCGCGGTTCTTCCAGTTGTCGATGAGGCTTGCCAGAAGCCGCGCCGGCCAGCGCTTCTCGTCGATGTTGGCGGCCTGGATCAGCTGTTTCAGCAGCCGGATCTGGTCGTCGGTGTCGAGGATGGTGAAGTTGGGCTTCAATTCGACCAGTTCGGCATGGCGGCGCAGAAGCTTCACGCAGATGGCGTGGAAGGTGCCGAGCCAGGGCATGCCTTCGATCACGCCCCCGACGAGCGCGCCAATCCGTTCCTTCATCTCGCGGGCGGCCTTGTTGGTGAAGGTCACCGAAAGGATCTCGTTTGGCCGCGCCTTGCCGGTATTCAACAGGTGGGCGATCCGTGTCGTCAGCACCCGGGTCTTGCCGGTGCCGGCGCCGGCAAGAACCAGAAGCGGCCCGTCCAGTGCCTCGACCGCCTCGCGCTGCGCCGGGTTCAGCCGATCGAGATAGGGCGCAGGCCGGGCCGCCAACGCGCGCGCCGCCAGCCCGGACGGTCCGGCATGCCGCGCCTCATGCGCCTCGAATTCAATGTCCTCGTTGTCCCAGCCGACCATGGCACGAGATTTAGCAGGGGCAAGGGCTGATGGAAAGACTTCGTTCCTGCCTTGTTCCGGTCTCCAATGTTGGGCGCCGCAACCGACTTTCGGCGCCTCTCGACCCATGAGGCAAGGTCGCCTAGGCTTGTGTTCAACCTATCAAGGAGTGGCAGCGTTGCCTACCTGGCGCCGAGTCCTGGTGCTGTTTGCCCATCCGGCGCCTGCGCGCTCGGAGGTGAACCGCGAGATGTTTCGGGCCGCGCGTCGGCTCGACGAAGTTACCGTCGTGGATCTCTACGCCGAATATCCGCGGTTCGACATCGACATCGATGCCGAGCAGGAACGGCTGAGCCTCGCTGACGCGGTGGTTTTCCAATTCCCGTTCTATTGGTACTCGACGCCGTCGATCCTGAAGGAGTGGCAGGACCTGGTTCTGGAATACGGCTTTGCCTATGGCGAAGGCGGCACGGCGCTGAAAGGCAAGCTGTTCGGCACGGCCATTACCACCGGCGGGCCCGAGGCGGCCTATCATCATGAAGGCTACAACTCCTTCACCATCCGCGAGTTCCTCGCGCCGCTGGAACAGACGGCGCGGCTGTGCAGCATGCACTACCTGCCGCCGCTGGTCCTGCACAGGGCCCGCAGCGCCCTTGAGGAAGGGCGCCTCCTTGGTCACGTGGAGTTGTGGGTTGCCTATCTGACGTCGCTGCGCGAGGGCGGGATCGATGCGGCTTCGGTAGCTGAACTGGGCACCCTGAACGCCGCTTTTGCATTGTCGGCCGAGGACTAGGGAATGGATGGCGCGCTGCTTCAGGCTTTTCTGTTCTTGCTGGCGGCGGTCGTGGCGGTGCCTCTTGCCCAGCGCTTCGGTCTCGGCTCGGTGCTGGGCTATCTGATCGCCGGCATCGCCATCGAGCCGGCGCTCGCGCGGCTTGGGGCGAAGACCGAGGACCTGCAGCACTTCGGCGAATTTGGCGTGGTGATGATGCTGTTTCTGATCGGCCTCGAGTTGGAGCCGCGGCAACTCTGGGCGATGCGGACACGGCTTGTGGGGCTTGGCGGGCTCCAGCTTGGACTGACCACCGGCGGCATCCTGTGCGCGGCGCTGCTGCTGGACACGCCCTGGACCATGGGGCTTGCGGTGGGCCTGATACTGGCGCTGTCCTCCACCGCCATCGTGTTGCAGTCGCTGGACGAGCGGGGCCTGACCCGCAGCGATGGGGGCCGTGCTGCCTTCAGCGTGCTGCTGTCGCAGGACATCGCCGTGATCCCGATGCTGGTGCTGCTGCCGCTTCTGGCGTTGCCCGAGCTCAAGGCGATCGTCGGGGCCGAGGGTTGGCGTGAGGCCGGCAGCGAGGCCGAGCACAGTGCGAGCCTTTTGCAGCTTCTGCCCGCCTGGGCCGTGCCCTTCGCGGTGCTCGGCGCCATCGGCATCGTGATCGGCGCCGGCCACTTCCTGACCCGGCCCATGTTCCGCTTCCTCAGCCTGGCCCGGCTGCCCGAGATCTTTACCGCCGCGGCCCTGCTTCTGGTGATCGGCATCGCCCTGTTGATGTCCGCAGTCGGACTGTCGCCGGCGTTAGGCACCTTCCTCGCCGGGGTGGTGCTGGCCGATAGCGAATATCGCCACGAGCTCGAGGCCGACATCGCCCCGTTCAAGGGGCTGCTTCTGGGGTTGTTCTTCATCACCGTCGGCGCCGGCATCGACTTCTCGCTTCTGTGGGAGAACCTCGGCCCGGTGATCGGGATCACGCTCGGGCTGATGTCGCTGAAGGTTGCGGTGCTGGCCGGGTTGGCGCTGGCCTTCCGGATCCGCGGCCGCGAGGCGTGGCTCTTTGCTCTCAGCCTGGCGCAGGCGGGGGAGTTCGGCTTCGTGCTGACCAACTACACGGTGCAGAACGCGGTCATCCCGAAGGGCTATGGCGACGTGCTGTCGCTGGTGATCGCCCTGTCGATGCTGCTGACGCCGCTTCTGTTCATCTTCCACGACCGGCTGATCGCGCCGCTGCGCGGTGGCGAGGCGCCGCCCGATGACGAGATCACCGAGCCGGGGACGGTCATCATTGCCGGACTGGGGCGATTCGGGCAGATCGTGAACCGGCTGTTGCTGGCCAATGGCCACAAGACGGTGGTGCTCGATTCCCACAACGAGCTGATCGCGGGGCTGCGCAAGTTCGGTGTCGAGAGCTATTTCGGCGATCCGTCGCGGCCGGAGATGCTGCTGGCGGCGGGGATTCGCGACGCCAAGGCGCTGATCGTGGCGCTCGACGACCGGCAGCGGGCGCTGAAGATCGTGCAATACGTGACCCGCGAGCACCCGCATGTGCGAGTCGTCGCGCGGGCCTATGACCGGGTGCACACCTTCCAGCTCTACTCCGCCGGCGCCCGGGACATCGTGCGCGAGACCTTCGACAGCGCGGTGCGGGCCGGCCGCTATGCGCTGGAGGCGCTGGGGCATCATCCCTACGAGGTCGAGAAGGCGATCCGGGTCTATGTCCGCGAGGATCGCCACCACCTGGTGGAGCTGGCGCGGCTGTGGGACCCGGAGCTGAATTCTCTGGAGAACGAGGCCTATCTGAGCAAGGCCCGCGAGATCAACGCGCAGCTTGACGAGGCGATGCGTGGCACGCGGACCCAGTATCACGAGCAGACGGACCGCGCCTGGACGCCGCCACCCAAGGGTGGCCACCCCAAGGACGAAAGTGCCGCCTGAAGCCGCGTCCCCATGGGGACGGGGGGTCAAGGTGTTGGAATTACGCGGAATCGCGTGGGGACGCAGTGGGGACGGTTTTGGATCGTGCCCCGGTCGCTCCCCGCCCTCCTACCCTCGCGCGCCCCGGTCACTATTGGGGGCGTGATCGGGAGGCGATTGGGGCACGGATTCTGGCGTCCCCATGGGGACGGGGGGTCAAGGTACTGGAATCGCGAGGAATTGCGTGGGGACGCTGTGGGGACGGTCCTGGATCGCGCCCGGGCCGCTCCCCGCCCGCCCACCCTCGCGCCCCGGACGCGATCGGGTGCGCGATTGGCGGCGCAAATGGGCCCCCGGCTCAGGCGTCCCCATGGGGACGCCATGTCAAGCCACTGATATCATTGAATTAACCGTGGGGACGCTCGGGAGGTCCGGGAACGACCCGGCGACAACCCGGCACGTGCGCCACTTGTGTGCGACGCAGCTTTGGCCAGCGACAAGGCAAAAACCGAACTGCCGCCGGCCGGCGGTCAAACCCGCGAAGGTTCCGGCTGCTAGCGCAGCCCGGGAACCACGTCGAGGCCGCAGTCGAAGCTGCACTCGGCCCGTTCCGTCTCGTCGTCGCGCGCACGCGACGGCGCCAGCCCCGACAGATCGGGACAGGTCTTGGCCATGCTCAGGTTCGGCTGGTTGATGCGCGATACAAAACCAAATTCACCGCGCGCGGTCTCTTCCACATTACGATACGCCATGGTCACACCCTCAATTGACCCAACTCCACTACACCCCAGGTCGGCTTTGCCGCAGTGCTATTCACCACAACCGATTTGTATGTTGCACTGCGGTAGTCTACCAAACGTTAACAAGCCTACCACGCGGACGCCCTCATGAAAACTTTCAAGAAGATCCTGATCGCAAATCGCGGCGAAATTGCGATTCGAGTGATGCGCGCCGCCAACGAAATGGGAAAGCGCACGGTCGCGGTGTTCGCCGAGGAGGACAAGCTTGGCCTGCACCGGTTCAAGGCCGACGAGGCATACCGAATCGGCGAGGGGATGGGGCCGGTGGCGGCGTACCTGTCCATCGACGAGATCATGCGGGTGGCGCGGATGTCCGGGGCCGACGCGATCCACCCCGGCTATGGGCTGCTTTCCGAGAATCCGGCGCTGGTCGATGCCTGCGATGCGGCGGGGATCGCCTTCATCGGGCCGAAGGCGGCGACCATGCGGGCGCTGGGCGACAAGGCCAGCGCACGGCGGGTGGCGATGGAGGCCGGGGTGCCGGTGATCCCGGCGACCGAGGTGCTGCCCGACGACATGGCCGAGGTGCGCCGGATGGCGGCCGAGGTCGGCTATCCGATGATGCTGAAGGCGTCCTGGGGCGGCGGCGGCCGCGGCATGCGGCCGGTCCTGTCCGAGGCCGAGCTGGAGGACAAGGTGCTGGAGGGCCGCCGCGAGGCGGTGAACGCCTTCGGCAACGGCGAGGGGTATCTGGAGAAGATGATCACCCAGGCCCGGCACGTGGAAGTGCAGGTCCTGGGCGACCAGTATGGCGGGCTTTACCACTTGTGGGAGCGCGACTGCTCGGTCCAGCGGCGCAACCAGAAGGTCGTCGAGCGGGCGCCGGCCCCCTATCTCAGCCAGGCCCAGCGGGACGAGCTGTGCGAGCTTGGCCGGCGCATCTGCGCCCATGTGAACTATCAGTGTGCCGGCACCGTCGAGTTCCTGATGGATGTGGCCAGCGGCGCCTTCTATTTCATCGAGGTCAACCCGCGCATCCAGGTCGAGCACACCGTCACCGAGGAGGTGACCGGGATCGACATCGTGCGGGCGCAGATCCTGCTGACCGAGGGCGCCACCATCGCCGAGGCCACCGGTGCGGCCAGCCAGGCCGATATCGTGCTGAACGGCCATGCCATCCAGTGCCGGATCACCACCGAGGACCCGCAGAACAACTTCATCCCCGATTACGGCCGCATCACCGCCTATCGCGGTGCCATGGGCCATGGCATCCGGCTGGACGGCGGCACCGCCTATTCCGGCGCGGTGATCTCGCGTTTCTACGATTCGCTGCTGGAAAAGCTGACCGCCTGGGCGCCGACGCCGGACATGGCGATCGCCCGCATCGACCGGGCGCTGCGGGAATTCCGCATCCGCGGCGTGTCGACCAACATCCCGTTTGTCGAGAACCTGCTGAAGCACCCGACCTTCCTGTCGAACCGGTACACCACCAAGTTCATCGACGAGACGCCGGAGCTGTTCGACTTTGTGCCCCGGGCCGACCGGGCGACCAAGATCCTGACCTATATCGCCGATGTCACCGTCAACGGTCATCCCGAGACCGCCGGCACCGAGCGGCCGGTGCTGAGCCTGCGGCCGGAGGCGCCGGAGGTTCCCGCCGGCCCGCCGCCGGAGAGCTGGCGCAACCTGCTGCTGGACAAGGGCCCGCAGGCGGTGGCCGAGCGGATGCTGGCCGAGAAGGCGCTGCTTCTGACCGACACCACCATGCGCGACGGCCACCAGTCGCTGCTGGCCACGCGCATGCGGTCCTATGACATGGTTCACGTGGCGCCGGCCTATGCGCACATGCTGCCGCAGCTGTTTTCGGTGGAGTGCTGGGGCGGCGCGACGTTCGACGTCGCCTATCGCTTCCTGCAGGAATGCCCGTGGCAGCGGCTGCGCGACCTGCGCGCGGCGATGCCGAACACGCTGTTGCAGATGTTGCTGCGGGGCGCCAACGGCGTCGGCTATACCACCTATCCCGACAACGTGGTGAAGCGCTTCGTGCATCGGGCGGCCGAGACCGGGGTCGATGTGTTCCGGGTCTTCGACAGCCTGAACTGGGTCGAGAACATGCGCGTCTCGATGGAGGCGGTGCTGGAGACCGGCCGCATCCTTGAGGGCGCGATCTGCTACACCGGCGATCTTCTGGACCCGGCGCGGCCGAAATACGACCTGAAGTATTACCTCGGCATGGCGCGCGAGCTGCGCGACGCGGGCGTGCACGTGCTGGGGATCAAGGACATGGCCGGGCTGATGAAGCCGGCCGCGGCGCGGGTGCTGATCAAGGCGCTGAAGGAGGAGGTGGGCCTGCCGATCCATTTCCATACCCACGATACCAGCGGCATCAGTGCCGCGACGGTGCTGGCGGCGGCCGAGGCCGGGGCGGACGTGGCGGATGCGGCGATGGACGCGTTTTCGGGCGCCACCTCGCAGCCGTGCCTGGGCTCGATCGTCGAGGGGCTGAAGAACGGCGAGCGCGACACCGGGATCGATCCGGGCGTCGTGCGGCAGATCTCGTTCTACTGGGAGGCGGTGCGGGCCAAGTACGCCGCCTTCGAGGCGGGGCAGGACGCGCCGGCCTCGGAGGTCTATCTGCACGAGATGCCGGGCGGGCAGTTCACCAACCTCAAGGCCCAGGCCAAGAGCCTGGGGCTGGCGACGCGCTGGCACGAGGTGGCGCGCACCTATGCCGAGGTCAACGCCATGTTCGGCGACATCGTGAAGGTGACGCCGTCCTCCAAGGTGGTGGGCGACATGGCGCTGATGATGGTGGTGCAGGGGATCAGCCGCGAGGAGGTGGAGGACCCGGAGCGCGACGTGGCCTTCCCCGACAGCGTCGTCGACATGATGAAGGGCAATCTCGGCCAGCCGCCGGGGGGCTGGCCCAAGGCGCTGCAGAAGAAGGTGCTGAAGGGCGAGACGCCGCTGACCGAGCGGCCGGGCAAGTTCGCGGCGCCGGTGGATATCGAGGAGACGCGCGCGCGAGTGTCGAAGGAACTCGACGGGATCGAGATCGATGACGAGGACCTGTGCGGCTACCTGATGTATCCCAAGGTCTTCACCGACTACATGCGCCGGCATGCCGACTATGGCCCGGTGCGCACCCTGCCGACGCCGATCTTCTTCTACGGCATGCAGATCGGCGAGGAGATCAGCGTCGAGATCGACCCCGGCAAGACGCTGGAGATCCGCCTGCAGGCGGTGGGCGAGACCAATGCCGAGGGACAGGCGCGGGTGTTCTTCGAGCTGAACGGCCAGCCGCGGACGGTGCGCGTGCCCGACCGGCGGGTGGCCACCAGTACCGCCAGGCGGGCCAAGGCCGAGGCCGGCAACGTCGCCCATGTCGGGGCGCCGATGCCGGGTGTCATCGCCACGGTGGCGGTCGGCGAGGGGCAGACGGTGGCCGAGGGCGACCTGCTTTTCACCATCGAGGCGATGAAAATGGAGAGCGGCATCTATGCCGACAGCGCCCAGACGGTTAAGGCGGTACACGCGGCGCCGGGGGCGCAGGTGGACGCCAAGGACCTGGTAATCGAGTTCGAGTCCTAACGCCGCCTTAATCTGGTCGGCATTTGTTTGCACGTGTTGGGTGCCGGTGCCGGTCGTGTGTGGCGTCTCTGCCCGCCATTGTGGTACGGCACGCAAGCGGGGACTTCCGCGTAAGGCGGTACGTGCACGGAGGCGAGAGGATGCGGACACTGTATTCGTCGCGGGCGGTTTCGGGCCCGACGCGGCGCGCCTTCATTGGCCGGACCGTGGCGGCGGCGTTGCCGATGCTGGCGGCGCCGGCGATCGTGCGGGCGCAGGCGGTGCAACTGACACTGTCGTCCTGGCTCGGCCCGCAGAGCATGATCCGCGACCCGCTTTTCACCACCTGGATGGAGCAGGTCGCCGCGGTGACCGACGGGCGGGTGCAGGTCGCGTATCTGGACGCACCGCTGGGACCGCCGCCGGCGCATCTCGACCTTGTCAGATCGGGCGCCACCGATGTCGCCTACAGCCTGCACGGCTATTCGGGGGATGCAGCGTTCCTGCGCGCCCGGGTCGGGCAGTTCTCGTTTCTGGGCGACGCCTACACGGCCTCGCATGCCTATTCCGGCGTCTATACCAACCAGCTCGACGCCGTCAGGGAACACGACGGAATCAAGCTGCTTGGTGTCTTCCAGCACGGGCCGGGCCAGATCATGCTCGCCGACAAGGTGATCGACAGGCCCGGGGATTTCGAGGGCCTGCGGATCCGCACCTCGGGCGGCTACATCAGCCGGCTGATCGAGGCCATGGGCGGTGTTGCGGTGCCCGCCTCGCCCACGGACATCGCCGCCAAGCTGGACAGCGGCGAAATCGACGGATGCTGCCTGCCCTACGAGGGCGCGCTGGCCTTCGGCCTGATGGACAAGATCAGGTTCATCTCGGACCTCGCTGGCGGCTACTACAACGCCTCGTGGTTCCTTGGCATGAACCCGGCCGCCTGGGACAGGATCGCGCCCCAGGACCAGGCCGCCATCGAGACCATGTCGCTGGAGACGGTGCATGTGCTGGCCGCCAAGGCCTTTGATGTCGCCGACTATGTGGTCCGGGGCGACATGGAATCGCGCGGCGTTCGCATAGACGTGGCCGGGCCGGAGAGCGATATCTGGCAATTCGTCAAGGACAGGGCGTCGCAATACGAGCAGGAGTGGATCGGTCAGGTCGATTCCCAGGGCTATGACGCCCAGGTGGCCCTTGTCGCAATGCGCGCGAGGCGCCATGAGACCGGGAAGGCCGACGACGAAGCCGAGGTCATGAACGTTCGCGACTGACGGCGGTCGGTCACGAAAGGCTTTTGGGGGCGTCACCCTGCTTAAGATCGCGTCGCTTGTGATCGGTTCGGCCTTCCTGCTGTTCGCGGGCGGCGTCAACGGGCTGATCCTGCCCCTCAGGGGCAGTGCCGAGGGCTTTTCGCCGATCTCGCTGGGCCTGCTCGGCACCGGCTGGGCGGTGGGCTATGTGCTGGGCTGCCTTCAGGTGCCGGGCCTGGTCCAGAAGGTCGGCCATATCCGCAGCTTCAGCGCCATGTGCGGACTGGCGGCGGTCTCGGTGCTGGCCTCGGTGCTGCTGATCGAGGCGTCGTCCTGGATCGTGCTGAGAAGCCTTGCCGGCTTCTGCTTTGCCGGCGCCGCGATGATCGTGGAGAGCTGGATTTCCGAGCAGACCGATGCCGCCAACCGCGGCCGGGTGTTCGGCATCTACACCATGGTCAACCTCGCCGCGACCACGGCCGGACAGATGGCGATCACGCTTGGCGATGCGAACGGGTTCCAGTTCTTCGTGCTGGCCGGCATCTTCTATGCACTGGCGCTTCTGCCGACGGCGCTGACCTCGCAATCGGCGCCGCGGCCGCTGGTTTCGGCGAAGCTGGACCTCAGGGCGCTTTGGAAGAATTCGCCCATGGCGGTGCTCGGCGTGGCGCTGGCGGGCGTGTCGAACTCGTCCTTCGGCTCGCTCGGCGCGGTCTATGGCGAGCGCATCGGCCTCGACGTCACCACGATCGCGCTGTTCATGAGCGCTTCGATCCTGGCCGGGGCGCTGGCCCAGGTGCCGGTCGGTTATCTGTCGGACCGCATCGACCGGCGGGCGGTGCTGGTGGGGCTGGCCGGTTTCGCGGCGGTGATCGACCTGGCGCTGATCTTCATTGCGCCGCGTACCGCCTGGCTGGTGTTGTCGCTGATCGCGCTTTTCGGCGGTGCCATCTTTGCCATGTACCCGGTGATCCTGGCCCATGCCAACGACCACGCGCCGCCGGACAGCTTCATCCGCACCAGTGGCGGGCTGCTTCTGGTCTTCGGGCTCGGCTCCATCGGCGGGCCGCTGGGTGCGGGCCTGGTGATGGGCGTTGCCGGTCCATCGGGGCTGTTCATGACGACGCTGACGGCGCATCTGGCCATCGTCGGCTATGGCTTCTGGCGCATCGCCAAGCGCGCCGCGGTTCGCACCGACCTGAAGTCCGCCTTCGTGGCGCAGTTCAACACCAGGATGTCGACGCCGCAATCGGCGGTGCTGAACCCCTCGGCCGGCGAGGCGGAGGTGATGGAGGCAACGACGCCGGAGTCTCAGAATATGTGATCGCCGCCGGCGTTTTGCCCTTGAAGCGCAGGGGCGAATGCGTATAACGGCGCCTCGGACGCGGGTGTAGCTCAGGGGTAGAGCACAACCTTGCCAAGGTTGGGGTCGAGGGTTCGAATCCCTTCGCCCGCTCCAGAAATCCCCACAGGATCAGACGGCTGGCTTTCGTGAGCCGGCTTGCTTACGCGGCCTGGCCGATCTTGCATGCGGGCACCCGAAGCGGTGCCCGTGGGGCGCAATGCCGCAGAATCAAGGTCTGCCGCCCCGAACCTGCGGGTGCACAGGCGTGCTTTGCCGGAGCCGTGGGTGCCGTGACGGTCTCCGGCCTCGCAGACCAGCCGCGCGCGGTACGTCCACCGGCGCGCCTCGGGGGAATCACCACCGTGTGGTCTTCGACCGTCACATGTCAGTCGCAGCGCGCGCTCATGCCGCCATCCACCACGATCTCGGTCCCGGTCACGAAACGCGCCTCGTCCGAGCAGAGGAAGAGCGCGGCATTCGCGGTGTCACGGCCATTGCCCATCCAGCCCAGCGGAATGCGCCGGACGCGGGATTGCAGCAGCGCGTCCACGTCGCCGCCGGTGCGCTGGCCGGCCAGCCGGGTCTCGACCATCGGCGTGTGGAGCTGACCGGGGACCACGGTGTTGACCCGTACGCCTTTTGGCGCGAACTCCACCGCCGTGACCTTCGAGAAATGGATGATCGCCGCCTTGGCCGAGGCATAGGCGATCTGCGGCGAGCCGGTGAAACGGGTGCCCGAGGTGGAGGAGGTGTTGACGATCGCGCCAGCGCCCTTCTTTGCCATATGCGGCAGCACCGCGCGGCAGGTCAGGTAGACGCTCTTGAGGTTGAAATTCATCTGCCGGTCCCAGCCGGCCTCGTCCAGATCGGTCGCGCCACCCTTGGCCGAGCCGCCGACGTTGTTGACCAGGATGTCGACGGTGCCGAACCTCTCGATACAGGCGGCAACCATCGCCTCGACCGCCGCACCGTCGGTCACGTCGCAGAGATAGGGTTCGATCTCGCCCCCGGCGGCGCGCACACGCTCCAGCGTTTCTTCCATCGTGTCGGCGCGCAGATCGACGGCAAAGATCTTGGCGCCTTCTTCGGCAAAGCGCACGCAGGTGGCGCGACCGTTGCCCCAGCCGGGCCCGACACAGCCAGCCCCGGTCACGATTGCGATCTTGCCTTCCAGCCGTCCGGCCATGTCATCTCTCCTCGAAACGATAAAGTCTTGTCGGGTTGTCGACCATCAGCGCCCGGAGCGCGCCCGCGTCGGGCGCGATCTGTGGCAGCAGATCGAACAGGTCGCCGTCATCCGGTGGATCGGCACGGAAATTCGGATGTGGCCAGTCCGTGCCCCAGACCACCCGGTCGCCAAAGCGTTCGACAACCGTGTGGGCAAAGGGTACCGCATCCGCATAGGGCGGCTCCTGGCGCGAGGCGCGTTCGCAGCCTGACACCTTGCACCAAAGATTCTCATGGTCGAGCAGGCGCAGCAGCGCCTGGAACGCCGGTTGGTTGATGCCGAGCGAGGCATCCACACGACCGATGTGATCGACGACGACGGTACCGGGCAGATCGGCCAGCAGCGGCGACAGATCTTCGATCAGGTCAGGGCTCATGTGCACCTGAAGATGCATGCCCCGTTCGGCGAGACGCGGCGCAAGCGCGCGCAGCTCGTCTGGGCCGGCGCCCGGCGCGAGATGCGCCATGTAGTTGAAGCGCATGCCGCGAAAGCCCTGCTCTGCCAGCATGTCCAATGTCTCGTCGCTGGCATCCGCAGGTGCCAGCGCGATGCCCAGATAGCGGCCAGGACGAGCCTGCATGGCATCGACGACCACGGTGTTGTCATGCCCGTGTACCGCCGATTGCACAATCACGCAGCGGTCGATCCCCATCTGGTCGTGCAGCGCGAACAGGGCTTCCTTGGGAGCGTCGGCAGGCTTGTAGCTGTTCGCGTCGGAATAGGGAAAGCGGTCGCGGGGACCGAAGACGTGGCAATGGCAATCCGTCGCGCCCTTTGGCAACTGTGCGAGGGTCGTTCGCGGATTTCGTTTCCAGGTCAGGGGACGTTCATTCATCGGAAAGCTCCGGCTCCGGGTCGTCCCCCATCGGAGGCACCCTGAAGATGTTGATGGTCAGCGAAATCAGCGTGTAATAGCCAAGCATCCCCACGAGATCGACAAGCGCCTGCTCGCCCAGAACCTCGATGGCGCGGGCATAAAGCGCATCGTCGACATGGCGTGTTTCATGCGCCGCGCGCGAAACGTCATAGACTGCCGCCTCGGCCGGATCGTGGAAATCGGGCCGGCGGTTCTGCCGGATTTCCTCGATTATCTCGGGCGACAGGCCGGCCTTCAGCGCGTGCCCCTTGTGGATCTGCCACTCGTACTCGGAGCCAAACACCCGACCCGTCACGAGGATCGCAAGTTCGGAGAGCTTGGGGTCGAGAACCGTGTCGTAGCGGCAGTAGCGGCCCAAGTCCTGCGCCTTGGCGGCCAGTTCGGGACGGTGCAGCCACACGGCCAGCGGCCCTCGGACCCCGCCGCGCGGGCCGCTGGCGATGGCATCGTGAATTTCTTGCTGCCGGACATTGTAGGTTGCGGGGTCTGGCGCGGGCAGACGTTGATCGGGCCAGCGGCTCATCTTTGTGTCCTTTCGGTTCTTGCCCAGAACGGGTGATGGTGGGCGAATGCCTGCAGCCACCCGTCGAGCCCGGGGTGAGCGTCTCGCCAATCGAGAGGCCGCCGCCAGTTCAGGTAGCCCAGTGCAGCGGCAAGGGTGAGCTGTACAAGCTCCGCGCGCGACGGGTCTGGCAGGTCGTTCTCAAAGGCGGCGAGGGCTCGCGTTATCTTGCCTCGCTGATGCGACAGCCAGTGTTCGGACGCTTCGCTGGGCGCCCGAAAGCGGCTCTCATAGCTGATCAGAAGCGCGGCATCGGTGATCCCGTCCGCCAGCCGCGCCCGCGTCAGAACCCGAAACCTCTCCAGCCCATCGCCTGGCAGCAGCCGCCCGCCTCCGGCCAGCGCATCGAGCATCTCGAGGATGACGTGGCTATCGAAGAAGGCCTCGTTGCCAATCAGGAGGCAGGGTATCTTGCCCAGCGGATTCTGCACGCGAAGATGATCGGTCGCGTCCATCGTGTCGGCGGACTCCAGCCGGACCCGTCCATCCAGATCGAGCGCGATCAGCGCCATTCGGACCTTGCGTCCGAAGGGCGAGGTCTCGGTGCTGCGTAGAACGATCGGAACCGACCGATCTTCCCAACACGTGCGCAGCTCGGTCATTGCATGCGCTCCGTCATTGCATGCGTTCCGGCAGGAAGAGCGCGATCTGCGGAAAGGCGCAGAGCAGCACCAGCATCACCAGACCGGCGATCACGAAGGGCAGGAGGCCTCGGAACACATCCTCCAGTTCCACTCGCCCGTTCGAGGCGGATTGCACCACGAAGCAGTTTATGCCCACCGGAGGCGTGACCGCGCCGATTTCCACCAGCAGCACCACGAAGATTCCGAACCAAACCGGGTCGAAGCCGAGGTCCATCATCACCGGGTGGGTGATCGGCAGAGTGATCGCCAAGAGCGCGGGCGCGTCCATCAGCATGCCCAGGGCGAGGTAGATCAGCGCGACCAGGACGACGATGATCCAGCGATTGACCTCGAGCCCGGTGAGAAACCCTCCGACGGTGTTGGTGACACCCGAGAGCGCGAGGAACTTGGAGAACACAAGCGCGCACATCAGGATCGCGAAGATCATCGCGGTGGTCCGCATGGTCTCCATCAGCGTGTCCTTCAGGGCGATGCCCTTGAAGCCGCGATGCCGGATCAGTGCGAGGACCAGCGTCAGCACCGCCCCGATTCCGCCGGCTTCCGTCGGAGTGAAGACGCCGAGGTAGAGGCCCGAAACGATGGCCACAATGATCAGCACCAGCGGACCGGCCATACGCAGCGACACCACCTTTTCGCGCAGCGGGTAGGTCCTGGTCTCCATCGGCGCCAGTTCGGGAGTTATCCGCACCCGCACCCAGATCGCCAGACAGAGGATCAGTGCGAAAAGGATGCCCGGGATGAAGCCTGCGATCAGGAGTGCACCGATGGAGCTGTCGGTGAGGATGCCATAAACGACGACCAGCGCGGAGGGCGGAATCATCACCGCAAGCGTACCGGCAATGGCGATCGAAGCCGAGGCGAGGCTTTTGTCATAGCCGCGGTTCAGCATCTGCGGCAGCGCAAGCTTGGTAAAGACGGTCGCGGTGCCGACGGACGAACCCGAGGCCGCACCGAAGGCGGCGGCGCCCAGCGTCGTCGAAATCGCAAGCCCGCCGCGCAGCCCGCCAAGCCATTTCGATGCGGCTTCGAACAGGTCTTCGCCCAGCCCCGCCCGCATGGCGAAAAAGCCCATGAGCAGGAACAGAGGAATGACCGAGAAGTGGAACGAGTGCGTGGTGTCGAAGAACACCGTCGAGAGCAACGCGGTGGCGGCGTTGAACCCCACCAGCGCGGCGAGGCCAAGCGCCCCGACGAGGCCGAGGACCACCATGACGTTGATGCCGAGCAGGATGCCGACGAAAAGGCCCACCGTGCCCAGAAGGCCGATGATCAGATTGCTCATTCGATTTCCTCCGGTTCGGCGTCGGGCAGCGTGCCGCCTAGCGCGGCCAATACCGCGTCAATGACGAATTGGATGGTCAGGAGCGCCATACCAAAGGCGATCG
>JBNKWA010000052.1:0-21301 GCA_050299555.1 Paracoccaceae bacterium
GGGCCTTGCAACCATTGATCTCCAGGGCGTGATCGAAGACACCGACGCCGGAGGTATTGATGAACAGCTTGTCGGCCTTGCCACGCGGTACGACCTTGGTGTCACCGGTGACGATGGCGACGCCGGCGGCGCGCGCCGCACCGGCCATCGAGGCGACGATGCGCTCCAGGTCGGCCAGCGGAAACCCCTCTTCGAGGATGAACCCCGCCGCCAGGTGAAGCGGCCGGGCGCCCATCATCGCGATGTCGTTCAGCGTGCCATGCACAGAAAGCGCGCCGATATCGCCGCCGGGAAAGAACAGCGGCGAGATCACATGCCCGTCGGTGGACATGACCAGCCGCCCGGCTGGCACCTCGAAGACCGCGCCGTCATTGCCCTGGTCGAGGATCGGGTTGGCGAAATGACGCTGGAACAGGTCGCGGATCAGCCCGGCCATGGCCCGGCCGCCGCCGCCATGGGTCATGTCGACGCTCTGGCCCTGGCGGGTCACCTCAGGCGGCACCGGCCACGCCGGCCGGTTCGCGGAACCGCCCATAGGTCCAGTAGGCCGCGCACGCCCCTTCCGAGGAGACCATGCACGACCCGATGGGATTGTCGGGCGTGCAGACGGTGCCGAACAGCTTGCATTCTGTGGGCCTCTTGACCCCGCGCAGGATGGCGGGGCATTCGCACGACTTCACCTCGCGCGACTGCTTTTCGGCAAGGGCGAAGCGCTTTTCGGCGTCGAAGCCGGCGTGGCTGTCGCGAATGCGCATGGCACTTTTCGGCACCCAGCCGAGGCCGCGCCATTCGAAGGTGTCGCGCAACTCCAACACCTCGGCGACCAGCGCCTGGGCCTTGCGGTTGCCGTCACGGGTCACCACCCGGGAATATTCGTTCTCGACCTCGGCCCGCCCCTCGTTGATCTGCCGGATCAGCATCAGAACCGACTGCATCACGTCCAGCGGCTCGAACCCGGCGATCACCACCGGCCGCCCGTAGGCGCTTGCGGCGGCCTCGTAGGGACGCGAGCCGATCACCGCGCTGACATGCGACGGGCCGAGAAAGCCGTCGATCCGCGCCGGGCCGCCGGGCGCGAAATCGGGCGAGTCGAGCAGGTGCGCGATCGCCGGCGGGGTCAGCACGTGGTTGCAGAAGACCGAGAAGTTGCCCAGCCCCTCGGCCGCCGCCCGCATGATCGCGACCGCCGTCGGCGGCGTCGTGGTCTCGAAGCCGATGGCGAAGAAGACCACCTGCCGGCCCGGATTGTCGCGGGCGATCTTCAGTGCGTCCAGCGTCGAATAGACCATGCGCACGTCGGCGCCATCGGCCCTGGCACGGATCAGCGAGCGTTGCCGGGTGCCCGGCACCCGCATCATGTCGCCGTAGGTGCACAGGATCACGCCATGCGCCTCGGCCAGTTCCACCGCATCGTCCAGCCGGCGCACCGGCAGCACGCAGACCGGGCAGCCCGGGCCATGCACGAAGCGCACGTTGGGCGGCATCAGGTCCTGCACGCCATAGCGGAAGATGGCGTGGGTGTGCCCGCCGCAGAACTCCATGAAGTGATAGTCACGGTCCGGCCGCGCCTCGCGCGCGATCTGCGCGGCCAGCCTTTCGGCCAGGTCGCGGGCGCGGAACTCGTCGACATACTTCATGCCGCGCCTCCGTTCATCTCCGCCAGCTCCTCGCCGAGAAGGCCGGCCTCGGCCATCATCGCCAACGTGCGCGCCGCTTCCTCCTCGCTCAGCCGGTGCAGCGCATAGCCGACATGGACCAGCACATAGTCGCCCGCCGCAACCTCATCGAGCAGCGCCACTGAGATGCGTTTCTTCACGCCCTCCAGCGCGACCACCGCCATGTCGTCGCCTTCCAGCGCCACGATCCTTGCCGGGATGGCCAGGCACATCGGCTCGCCTCCTATTCCGCCGCGGTTCCGGGCGCATGGCCCGCCAGAGCCATCCCCCGCGCCGCCCCGATCCAGGCCAGCCAGTCCGCCATCCCCTCGCCGGTGCGGGCCGACAGCTTCAGCACCGTGGCCGCCGGATTGACCCGGCGGGCATTGGCGACGGCAAGGTCGAGGTCGAAGTCCAGGTGCGGGCGAAGGTCGGTCTTGGCCATCACCACCAGATCGGCGGCGGCAAACATGTCGGGGTATTTCAGCGGCTTGTCCTCGCCTTCGGTGATCGAGAAGATGACCACCTTGTGGGCCTCGCCGAGATCGAAGGCCGCCGGGCACACCAGGTTGCCGACATTCTCGATGAAGACCACCGAGCCGTCGGGCGGGGCGAGCCTTTCCAGCGCGTGGCCCACCATGTGGGCGTCGAGGTGGCAGCCGCGGCCGGTATTGATCTGCACCGCCGCGGCGCCGGTCGCCCGGATCCGGTCGGCGTCGTTCTCGGTCTGCTGGTCGCCCTCGATGACCCGGCAGTCGAGCGCGGCGCCCAGCGCCTCGATGGTCTTCACCAGAAGCGCCGTCTTGCCCGAGCCGGGGCTGGACACCAGGTTCAGCGCCAGGATACCGCGCCCGGCAAGGAACCGCCGGTTCGCGGCGGCATGGCCGTCGTTCTTGGCCAGGATGTCGCGCTCGAGCCGGATGGTCCGGCTGTCGCCATGATGGTGCACATGGTCGTGGCCGTGCCCATGGTCGTGCCCATGCTCATGGCCGTGCCCGTGGTCGTGCCCGTGGTCATGCTGATGGCCGTGCCCGTGGCCGTGCCTGCCACCACCGACCTCGCCGATGCGGACCTCGCCATGGCCGCAGCCGCATGTGCTGCACATCAGATCACCTCCAGTTCGCGAATCCGCATGTCCTCGCCGCCTGTCACCTGCATCGTCGCCGCCCCGCATGACGGGCAGGCATCGTAGCGCCGCGTCACCTCTGCAGTCTCGAAGCAGGTGAGGCACATCGCAGTGGCCGGCGGCGACAGGATTTCCAGCTCGGCATCCTCGGCGACACTGCCGCGCATCACCACGTCGAAGCCGAACCTGAGCGCCTCGGGCTCCACGCAGGACAGCACCCCGATCTCGAGGCACACCCGCCGCACGCGGCTGAAACGCTCCCGCGCCGCCTGCTCCTCGATGATATCGCGAATGCTCTCGCAGAGGGAGATCTCATGCATGGGCCGACCCCCGGGCCGCCGCATCGGCGCCGTGGTGCCAGTCGAGGAAGAACGCCTCGGCCAGTCCCAGATGGCGCCGCGCCGCCGGGCTGAGCCCCTCCTTCACCTCGCCGAACGACCGCCCCGAGATGCCAAGCACGAACGCCTCGGGCGCCGCGCCGTACAGCGTCTTGGCCAGCATCATCACGAGGCTGGGGCTGAGGTCGTGGCTGGACAAGTTGCCGGCCCCGCTGGCGGTGACAGGGCCAAAGCGGTACGGCGCCTCCACCCCCATCAGCGCATCGACGAAGACCACCTTTCTTACGTCGGCCACCATCAGCGCATGATCCACCATGAGCTGATAGTCCACACGGCAGGTCACCCCCGGCAGGCCGCGCGCGGTAATCCTGCTGGCAAAGGCCGGCCCGAGGCCGTCATCGCCCCGCCCCGGATTGCCATAGCCGATGACCAGCATCACGCCGCCCTGACCCGGCTGTCGATCAGCACGCCATCGGCGTTGACCAGCTCTACCTGCAGCGGCATCTGCCCCAGCGCATGGGTGGCGCAGGACAAGCACGGGTCATAGGCCCGGATCGCCACCTCGACATGGTTCAGCATGCCCTCGGTGATGCGCTCGTGGCCGCTGAGGTTCTTCACCGCCACGTCCTTGACCGCGCGGTTCATGCCCTCGTTGTTGTGAGTGGTCGAGACGATCAGGTTGCAATAGGTCACCTGGTCGTTCTCGTCGACCTGATAGTGGTGGATCAGGTTGCCGCGCGGCGCCTCGATGACGCCGATGCCCTCCTCGCGCCGCTCGCCCCTGGCCTGCAGATCGGTGCCCTGCAGGTCGGGGTCGTTCAGAAGCTCGCGGATCTTCTCGACGCAGTGCAGGACCTCGATCATCCGGGCCCAGTGATTGGCCAGGATCGAGTTGTTGGGCGACCCGCCGGTCACCGCCATCAGCTCGCCCCGGGCGGCATTGGCCAGCGGCGTGTCGATCAGGCTGACCGTGTTCATGCGCGCCAGCGGGCCGACGCGGTACCAGCCGGCCGTGGGGCCCAGATCCTTGATGAAGGGGAACTTCATGTAGGACCAGGACCGCACGTCCTCGACCAGAAGCTCGTGATAGCGGGCATAGTCGACCTGGTCGAAGATCGGCTCGCCCGAAGGTTCCACCGCCCGAAGCCGGCCGTGATAGAGGTCGAGCGCCCCGTCGCCTTCCCGGACCAGCGACATGTAGTTCGACGGGAACGAGGCGAAGCCGCCCACCAGCAGCGCGTGCTCCATGGTATAGTCCTGGGCCAGCGCCAGTGCATCCAGCGCCCACTCCTGCATCCGGTCGATGTCCTTGAGGAACGCGTCGCGGGTCGCCACCGGCAGGTTTCGGTTGATGCCTCCCGGGATGGCGCCGGTGCCGTGGATCTTCTTGCCGGCGGTCGCCTCGATGATGTCCTGGCCGAACTTGCGCATCAGGATGGCGCGGCGGCCGAGCTCGGGCTCCTGGCGGATCACCTCGAAGATGTTGCGCCGCTCGGCCGGGGCGCCGAAGCCGAACAGGAGGTCGGGCGCGGCAAGGTGGAAGAAGTGCAGCACGTGGCTCTGCATCACCTGCCCGTAGTGCATCAGCCGGCGCATCTTCTCGGCGGTCGGCGGCAGCGTGTCCACGCCGACGATCATGTCCATCGCCTTGGCCGCCGCCAGATGGTGGCTGACCGGGCAGATGCCGCACAGCCGCTGGACGATCACCGGCACCTCCCACAAGAGGCGCCCGCGGATGAAGCGCTCGAAGCCGCGGAACTCGACGATGTGCAGCCGCGCCTCGTCGACCTCGTTGTCGCGGTTGAGGTGGATGGTCACCTTGCCGTGTCCCTCGACGCGGGTCACCGGGGAAATCTCGATCAGTCTCGGTTCGGCCATCTCAAGGTTCTCCCCCAAGGGTCAGTCAAACTTGATCTTTTCGCGCTCGAAGCCGCGGAACTTTCCGGCCAGCAGCCGGCTCAGCGTGTCGAAGATGACGTCACCGGTCGGCGCGCAGCCCGGGATCTGATGGTCGATCTCCACCACCTCGGAACAGGGATAGACCTCGTCCAGAAGCAGCGGCAGCGCCGGGTCGTTGGGAATGTTGTGGGTCTCGTTGCGGATGTAGCGCCCGGTGATATAGGCCTCGTCCAGGCACTCGCGCAGCGGCTCGTCGGAATGCATGATGGCGTTCCGCATCGCCGGCAGGCCGCCCATGATCGCGCATTGACCGATGGCGATCAGCACGTCGCAGTTGCGGCGGAAGTCCCGCAGGACATGGACGTTCTCCTCGTTGCAGCAGCCGCCCTCGATGATCCCGATATCGCAGCGCCGGGTGAAGCGCTTGATGTCGGTCAGGGGCGAGCGGTCCACCTCGACCAGCTTCATCAGCTCGATCAGCCGCTCGTCGATGTCGAGGATCGCCATGTGGCAGCCGAAACAGCCGGCGAGCGAGGCGGTGGCGATGCGGGCCCTGGGCAGCTCATCCACGGCGCTTCTCCTCGATCTCGTGGCCGATCAGCCCCTTGTCGAACTCGCGCTCGCCGATGGGCGTGGCAAAGCCGACCCGCTTGCGGATGATGCAGCCGACCGGGCAGACATCGGCCGAGATGGCGTGGTCGGCGACCTCGGCGTCGGTATGGGCAAGGTCCTCGCCGTTGACCGCGACCCTGCGGTGGATGCCGCGCCCGACATAGCCGAAGATGCCCTTGCCATCGACATCGCGCGAGGCGCGGATGCAGCGGCCGCAGCTGATGCAGCGGTTGGTGTCCAGCGCGATGTCGGGATGGCTCGCATCCACCGCCCGGCAGGGTTCGAGATACGGGAACTTGGTCGGCGCCGTCATGTCGAGCCGATAGGCCATGGCCTGCAGCTCGCAATTGCCGCTCGCCTCGCAGATCGGGCACAGATGGTTGCCCTCGTGGAACAGCATCTCGACCAGGTCGCGGCGCAGCTTGTTGATATGGCCGGTCTCGTTCTCGACCGTCAGCCCCGGCGCCGCCGGCTGGGTGCAGGCCGCGACACTGCGCCCGTTCGCCTTGACGGTGCAGACCCGGCATCCGCCCTGATGGCGCAGCCCTTCGTGATCGCAGAGCCGGGGGATGTAGATGTTCGCTTCGTCGGCGGCCTCCATGATCGTCTGGCCCGCCTTCGCGTCGATCTCCACCCCGTCGATGGTGAAGGTGAAACCGGCCTTGCTCATCGGGTGAAATCCTTGTCGAAGATGTAGGAGCGGCGCTTGGCCAGCTTGCGGGCGCCGTCGATGGCCGACTGGATGTCGAAAGTCGCCCGGATGCCGTCCTCGGAGGGCTTGACCATCGCCGAATAGACCAGGGGGAAGTTCCTGAGCGTGGTCAGGATCGGGTTGGGCGAGGTCATCCCGAGACCGCAGCGGCTGGTCTCGATGATGGTGCCCGACAGGTCCTTGAGGTAGTCGATGTCCTCTGGGTTGGCGAGGCCCTTGCGGAACTTGGCGATGGCCTTCTGCAGGAACACGTTGCCGACCCGGCACGGCGTGCAGTAGCCGCAGCTCTCATGCACGAAGAACGACATGTAATACTCTACGATCTCAAGGATATTCCGCTCTCCGTTGAAGACGATGATGGCCCCGCCCGTGGCCAGGTCGTCGAAGGTCAGGCGGCGGTGAAAGCTGTCCCGGGCGACCATCGTGCCGCTGGGGCCGCCGACCTGCACCGCCGCCGCGTCCTCGCCGCCGACCATCTCCAGCAGCTCGCGCAGCTCCAGCCCGTAGGGCAGTTCGTAGACACCGGGGTTGAGGCAATCGCCCGAGACGCTGAACAGCTTGGTGCCGTGGCTGCCTTCGCTGCCGATGTCGAAGAACCACTTTGCGCCCCGGTCCATGATGCGCGCCGCATGGCAGAAGGTCTCGACGTTGTTGACCACTGTCGGATAGCCGAGATAGCCGCGATTGACCGGGAAGGGCGGGCGCGTCCTCGGCTCGCCCGGCAGCCCCTCGCAGGACGAGATCAGCGCCCCTTCCTCGCCGCAGATATAGGCGCCGGCGCCCATCTGGACCCGCAGGTCGAAGTCGAACCCGGCGACGCCCAGGATGTCCCTGCCCAGCAGTCCCTTGTCCCGCCGCTTGGCCAGAACGCCCTCGATCAGCTCGCGCAGGTAGACGTATTCGCCCCTGAGATAGATGATCCCCTCGCGCGCGCCCACCGCCCGCGCCGCGATGGTCATGCCCTCGACCATCAGATGCGGGCGCTCGGTCAGCAGCACCCGGTCCTTGAACGTCCCCGGCTCGCCCTCGTCGGCATTGCACAGCACATAGCGCCGCTCGGCCGTCTCGGCGGCCGCAAAGCGCCACTTGCGGCCGGTGGTGAACCCCGCCCCGCCGCAGCCGCGCAGGCCGCTCGCCTCGATGGCGTCGATGATCTGCCCGGGGGAAAGGTCGAGCGCCTTCCTCAGCCCGGCATCCTCGGGCACCGGCCCGAGCAGCACGGCGCCGGCATGGCGGATGTTGTTCTCGACCATGCGCCCTGCCCGCTCGTGCGGCGAAAGCGCGTCGAAACGGTCCGAGACGATGTCCTCGGGCCGCTGCCCGGCCTTCAACGCCCGGGCCCAGCGCCGGGCGGTGTCGGGCGTCAGTCCGGTCGCCACCACGTTGCCCACCATCGCCGCCGGCGCCTGGTCGCACAGGCCGATGCAGGGCGTGTATTCCAGCGAGAACGCACCGTCCCCGGTGGTCTCGCCGACCGCGATGCCAAGTTCCTCCTCGAACGCGGTGGCCACCGCCGCCAGCCCGGCGTAGCGGTCGACGATGTCGTCGCAGAGGCGGATGGTCACCCGCCCCTTCGGAGTGAGCGACAGGAACGAATAGAAGCTCGCCACCCCCTCGACCTCGATCCGTGACAGGCCGGTCCGGCGGGCGACAATCTCCATCACCTCGGGCGAGATCCAGTGGCTCCGGTCCTGGATGTCGCGCAGGATATCCAGCATCCTATGATGGTCGTTTCCATGGCTTTTACAGATGCTTGTGACGATTTCTTCCGACGCCTCGCCAGCCCCCGTATCGGCGCCGTTCGGTTTCGCTTCCTTGGCCATGCCGTTGCCGCTCCCCGCCCTATTCGCTGCCGAAGCCCTGCAGCACCTTGATATAGTTGGCGCGCTCGTAGGTCTCGGGGTTTTCCACCCCCTGATGATTCAGTCGGCCGCGGATGTCGCCGGGCGACGCAAGCAGCCGCACCGAAAGCCACTCCCGCAGCCCCTCGACCAGCACCCGCATGTGCCCAGGGCCGTGGCGCAGAAGCGCCGATGTCGTCATCACCACATCGGCACCGGCCAGCAGGTACTTGACCACGTCCTCCACCGTCTCGACCCCGGTGGTCGCCGCCAGCGACGCCTCGACCCGGCCCGCCAGCACGCCGATCCACAACAGCGGCAGCCGCGCCTCGTAGCGCTGCGACAGCTCCAGCGTCGTGGTGACCGACAGCGTCGAAGGGTCGATATCGGGCTGGTAGAACCGGTTGAAAAGCACCAGCCCCTTGGCGCCGGCCGCGACAAGCTGCCTGGCCATGTGGCCCGGCGCACTGAAATAGGGGCCGATCTTGACCGCGACGGGAATGTCGATGGCGTCCGTGACGGCGCGGACGATGTCGATATAACGCGCCTCGACCGCGCGCCCGTCCATGCTCAGGTCGGACGGGATGAAGAACACGTTAAGCTCCAGCGCCTTCGCCCCCGCCGCCTCGATGTCGCGGGCATAGTTCACCCAGCCGCTGTCGGTGACGCCGTTCAGGCTGGCGATGACCGGGATCTCCAGCGCCGAGGCCGCATCCTCGATCAGCCCCAGATGCTTGGAGGTGTCGAAGGCATAGGCCGTCTGCGCCGGAAAATAGCTCAGCGCCTCGCCGAAGCTTTCGGCGCCATGCTCGATCAGCGCATCGAGGATCTCCTGCTCGCGGGTGATCTGCTCCTCGAAGACCGAAGGCAGCACCACCGCCCCGGCCCCGCAATCCTGCAGCTGCCTGAGATTGCCAAGGTCGGTGTTCAGGGGGCTTGCGCTGGCCACCAGCGGGGACCGCAGGTCGAGGCCGAGATACCGCGTCGCCAGGTTCATGCCCGCCTCCTCACAGCTTTCGCGCCGCGCCCAGGACCCGCGAGGCATCGGGGCCCGCATCCATATGCGCGAACTCCTCGTAGGTGTGGTACTTGTCGCGGATCAGCTTCTGCGCCTCGGCCAGCAGCGCGGCGGCCTCCTCGGGCCGGCTCGCCGCCAGCGCGCTGTAGCGCAGCTCGTTATAGGCATAGTCCTTGAACGGCAGCGTCGGCCGGGGCGAATCCAGCCGGAACGGCGCCTCGCCCACATCGCGCAGCGCCGGATCGTAGCGCAGCAACGGCCAGTAGCCGCTGGCCACCGCCTTGTCCTGCTGCGCCAGCCCCTTCCTGAGGTCGAAGCCGTGCGCGATGCAGTGGCTGTAGGCGAGGATCAGCGAGGTGCCGGGCCAGGCTTCCGCCTCGCGGAAGGCCTGCAAGGTCTGCTGCGGATTGGCACCCATCGCGATCTGCGCCACATAGACGTTGCCATAGGCGATGGCCTGCAGCGCCAGATCCTTGCGCGGGGTGCGCTTGCCGGCGGCGGCGAACTTGGCGATGGCCCCGAGCGGCGTCGCCTTGGAGGCCTGCCCCCCGGTGTTGGAATAGACCTCGGTGTCCATCACCAGGATATTCACGTCGCGGCCCGAGGCCAGCACGTGGTCGAGCCCGCCATAGCCGATGTCATAGGCCCAGCCGTCGCCGCCGACGATCCAGATCGAACGGCGCACCAGGTGATCGACGACGGAAAGCAGGTGCCGGGCCGTGGCGGATTCCATCTTCAGGAGCTTCGTCTTCAAGGCTCCGACCCGCTCGCGCTGCGCGCGGATCTCGGATTCCCTGACCTGCGGCGCATCGAGGATCGCCGCCGCCAGATCCTCGCCCACCTCGCCCGCCAGTTGCCTCAGCAGATCGCGGGCGAGATCGAGGTGCTTGTCGGCCGCCAGCCGGAAGCCGAGCCCGAACTCGGCATTGTCCTCGAAAAGTGAGTTCGACCATGCCGGCCCGCGCCCCTCGGCATTCATCGACCACGGCGTCACCGGCAGGTTGCCGCCATAGATCGACGAGCAGCCGGTGGCGTTGGCCACCATCAGCCGGTCGCCGAAAAGCTGCGACAGAAGCTTCACGTACGGCGTCTCGCCGCAGCCGGCGCAGGCGCCCGAGAACTCGAACAGGGGCTCCAGGAACTGCACGCCGCGCACATTGGCGAAGTCGACGCGCGACCGGTCATTGACCGGCAGGCCCTCGAAGAAGGCGGTGACCTCGCGCCCGGCCTCGATCAGGCCCGCCTTGTCGGCCATGTTGATCGCCTTCACCCCCGGCTCAATCGGGCTGAGCGCCGGGCAGGCCTCGACGCACAGGCCGCAGCCGGTGCAATCCTCGATGTAGAACTGCAGCGAGAACCGCGCGCCCGGATAGCCGCGCGCGTTGACCGGCGCCGACTTGAATCCCTCCGGCGCGCCGGCAAGCTGCCCCTCGTCGCAATACTTGGCGCGGATCACCCCATGCGGGCAGACAAAGCTGCACTGGCCGCACTGGATGCACATGTCCTCGCGCCAGACCGGCACCTCCTCGGCGACATTGCGCTTCTCCCACCGCGCCGTGCCCGAGGGGAAGGTGCCGTCCACCGGCATGGCGCTGACCGGGATGTCGTCGCCGGTCCCCTCCATCATCCGCGCCGTCACCCGGCGCACGAAATCGGGCGCGGTGTCGGGCACCACGGGCGGCCGTTCCAGCCTGCTGGTCGCACGGGCCGGCACCTTTACCTTGTGCAGCCGCGCCAGCGCCCCGTCGACGGCGGCATAGTTCTGCTCAACCACCCGCCGGCCCTTGCGGCCATAGGCCTTGGCGATGCTCTGCTTGATGCGGTCGATGGCCTCGTCCCGCGGCAGCACGCCCGACAGCGCGAAAAAGCAGGTCTGCAGGATGGTGTTGGTCCGGTTCTTCAGCCCCACCTCGCGCGCCGCCGCGGTGGCGTCGATGACGTAAAGGTCGAGCTTCGCGGCGATGATCCGCTCCTGCACGCTGCGGGGCAGCCGGTCCCAGACCTCGTCCGGACCGTAGGGGCTGTTGAGCAGGAACGTCGCCCCCGGCGCCGCCAGCCGCAGGACATCGGTCTTCATCAGGAAATGGAACTGGTGGCAGGCGACGAAGCTGGCCGAACGGATCAGATAGGGCGCCCGGATCGGGTTCGGCCCGAAGCGCAGATGCGACACGGTCTGCGCCCCGGACTTGTGGGAATCGTAGACGAAATAGCCCTGCGCATAACGCCCCGCGTCCTCGGCGATGATCTTGACGCTGTTCTTGTTGGCACCCACCGTGCCGTCCGCGCCGAGGCCGTAGAAGACCGCCCTGACCACGTCGTCGGGCTCGATCGCATAGGCCGGGTCCACCTCGAGGCTGGTCCCCGACACGTCGTCGTTGATGCCGACGGTAAAGCCGTTCTTCGGCGCTGGCTTCTTCAGTTCGTCGAACACCGCCTTCGCCTGCGCCGGGTCGAAATCCTTCGACGACAGCCCATAGCGCCCGCCGATCACCTTCGGCCAGGCCGCGCGGGCACCGCTCGTCACCGCCTCGGCCAGCGCTGCCACCACGTCGAGATAAAGCGGCTCACCGGTCGCCCCGGGCTCCTTGGTGCGGTCGAGCACCGCAATCGCCCCGGCGGTCGCGGGCAGCGCCGCAAGCAGGTGCTCGGCCGAGAACGGCCGATAGAGCCGCACCACCACCAGGCCCACCTTCTCGCCCCGCGCGGTCAGATCGTCCACGGTCGCACGCACCACCTCGGCGCCCGAGCCCATCAGCACCACCACCCGTTCCGCATCCGGCGCGCCGTGATAGTCGAAAAGCCCGTATCGCCGCCCGGTCAGCTCGCCGAACCGCGCCATCGCCCCGGCCACGATCGCAGGCGTCGCGGCGTAGAACGGATTGACCGTCTCGCGACCCTGAAAGAACACGTCCGGGTTTTGCGCCGTGCCGCGCACCACCGGGTGTTCGGGGCTCAGCGCCCGCGCCCGGTGCGCCCGCACCAGGTCGTCGTCGATCATCGCGCGGACATGGGCGTCGCCGACCAGCGTCAGCGTGTTGACCTCGTGCGAGGTCCGGAAACCGTCGAAGAAATGCACAAACGGCAGCCGGCTTTCCAGCGTCGAGGCCTGCGCGATCAGCGCCATGTCATGCGCTTCCTGGACCGAGGCCGAGGCCAGCATGGCAAAGCCGGTGGACCGCGCCGCCATGACGTCGGAATGATCGCCGAAGATCGACAGCGCCTGCGTGGCCAGCGACCGGGCGGCGACCTGGAACACCGCCGGGGTCAGCTCGCCGGCGATCTTGAACATGTTGGGCAGCATCAGCATCAGGCCCTGCGAGGCCGTGAAGGTCGTGGTCAGCGCCCCGGCCTGCAGCGCCCCGTGCACGGCGCCCGCGGCGCCGCCCTCGCTCTGCATCTCCTGCACGTTGGGGATGTTGCCCCAGATGTTCGGGATCCCCAGCGACGCCCACTCGTCGGCCAGTTCCGCCATGGGCGAGGACGGGGTGATGGGATAGATCGCGCAGACCTCGCTGACGCGATAGGCGATGTGCGCCACCGCGGTGTTGCCATCCATGGTTGCCTGCACCGGCGCTGCCTCAGCCATTGGCGGGACCCTCTGCAATCATCGCGATGGCGTGGCACGGGCACTGCTCGAAGCAGCTCGCGCAACCGGTGCACCGGTCATAGTCGAACGCGTAGCGCCGGCCGGGGCCAAGCTTGATGATCGCCTGCTCGGGGCAGGCGGCGAAGCAGTTGTCGCATTCGTAGCAATCGCCGCAGGAATAGCAGCGCTGCGCCTCATAGCGCGCCTCGGCCTCGCTCAGCCCCGCCACCACCTCGCCGAATCCGGCGGTCCGCTCGGCGGCGCCAAGCGCCGCCTGCCGGCGCGGCTCGGCATCGGCATAGACCGGCAGGTGCAGCTTGTCGAAACCGACGATCTCCCCCGGCGGCGCCTCGTCATGGCGCTCGCCCCGCAGCCACGCGTCGATATGGCGGGCGGCGCGCTTGCCCTGGCCGACCGCGATGGTGACCGACTGGTCGCCTGGTACCATGTCGCCGCCGGCGAAGATGCCCGGGGCGCCGGTCATCTGGTCGGGCCCGACGATCACCGCGCCGTCGCGGGCGAACGCGATGCCCGGCACCTTGTGCAGGAACCGGGTGTCGGCCTGCTGGCCCAGCGCCAGCACCACCGCGTCGGCGGACAGGGTCTCGAATTCCCCGGTGGGCCTCGGCTTGCCGCTTTCGTCAAGCTCCATGCGCTCGACGGTCAGCTCACCGCCCGAGATCTCGGTGATCGTGGTCAGCCACTTGATCTTGACGCCTTCCTCGATCGCCTCATCGGCCTCGAACTGGTGCGCCGGCATGTGCGCGCGGTCGCGGCGGTAGACGATCAGCGTCTCGGTGGCGCCCAGGCGCTTTGCGGTGCGGGCCGCGTCCATGGCCGTGTTGCCGCCGCCATAGACGATCACCCGGCGGCCGAGCAGCGGCGGCTGGCCGGCGCTGGTCTCGCTCAGCATGTTGACGGCGTCGAGCACCTTGACCGCGTCCCGCGCCGGGATGTCGACGCGCTTGCCGATGCCGGCCCCGATGGCCAGGAACACGGCATCGAAGCCGCCCTCGTCCCTCTCGGCCATCAGGTCGGTCACCTTGTGGCCGGTGGTGATCGTGACCCCCATGGCCTCGATGCGCGCCACCTCGCGCGCCAGCTCGGACCGCGGCATCCGGTAGGCGGGAATGCCGAAATGCATCATCCCGCCGGCCACCGGCCCGGCATCGCGGATCTCCACGCCGTGGCCCAGCCGCGCCAGATGATAGGCCGCCGACAGGCCCGAGGGACCGCCGCCCACCACCAGCACCTTCCGCCCGCTCGGCGGCAAGACCGGCTGGAAGGCCCAGCCCTCGGCGGACGCCAGATCGCCCAGGAAGCGCTCGACCGCGTGGATGCTGACCGGCGCATCCACCTCGCCGCGATTGCAGCCGCTTTCGCAAGGGTGATAGCAGACCCGCCCATGGACCGCCGGCATCGGGTTCTCGGCGGTCAGGATCTCCCAGGCACGGCGATAATTCCCCGCCTGCGCCTCGGCCAGCCAGCCGCGGATGTCCTCGCCGGCCGGGCAGGCATTGCTGCAGGGCGGGGTCAGCGTCACGTAGAGCGGCCGCTGCTGGCGGATCGGGCCGGTGCCGCGGGTCATGCCGCCAGTCGCGGTCAGATCAACCGCTGGCGTGAAGTCCCGAACTCTGCTGCTCATGCCTCACCCCTGAGCGTGATTCAGGCACCCAGTCTATGACCTGCGGTCGGGCTTGCGTTTGATCCATGTCAGGCGGGCGAGACTTATTGCGCGCGCCCGCACCGCCCCTATCGCTGCGCCGGACCGGTGGTTTCGCGCACCACAAGCTGCGCCGGCACCAGCGTCGAGCCCACCGGCATGTCCGGTTCGCGGATGCGTTCCACCAGCGTGCGCGCCAGCTTGCGCCCCAACCGATAGGGCGACACCGCCATGGTGGTCAGCGGCGGCGTGGCCAGTGCCGCCTCCTGGGTGTCGTCGAAGCCGATGATCGACATGTCCCGCCCCGGTCGCAGCCCCATGCGGGCCAGCGCCAGCGACGCCCCGAGCGCCACCATGTCGCCATTGGTCACCAGCGCGGTGACCTCCGGATGCGCCCGGTGCAGCGCGATCGCCCCGTCCATCGCCTCGATCTTGCTGTCCTGGGTATCCCAGATCACCGGCGCGGCCAGCCCCCGCTCGGCCACCGCCGCGCGATAGCCGGCAATGCGCTCGCGCCGGACCTGGGTCTCACCCGTGCCACCGAAATAGGCGACGTGCCGGTGCCCCAGATCGGCCAGGTAATGGGTCGCCGCCGCCGTGCCGGCGCTGTTCTCGATCCCGACATGGTCGAACCGGCCTTCGCCCGCCCGCCGCAGGAAGGTCACCGTCGGCAGCCGGTGGGTGTCGAGCAGCGCACAGGCATCCTCGCCGGTATCCGCGGCCGGCACCCACAAGAGGCCACCCCGCGCATGGCGGATGAACGCCTCCAGATTGCGCCGCTGCCGGCCCGCATCGTCACGCGAATCCAGCACCGAGACCAGAAGTCCCTCCTCCTCCAGCGCATCGCTGACCCCGCCGATCACCTCGACATTGAACGGGTTGGCGATCCAGTGGATCAGAAGGCCGATCTCGCGCGACCGGCCCGAGCGCATCGCCGCCGCGCGGCTGTCGGGCACATAGTTCAGCTTCTCGGCCGCCAGCATCACCTTGCGGCGCGTCTGGGCCGAGATCCGGCCGGCACCCCGCATCACCTGGCTGGCGGTGGCCAGCGACACGCCGGCTTCTCTGGCCACGGTCTCGAGCGTCGGTCTTGCGCGCATTGGGCCTCGGATATTTCGATGCATCACATTCTGGCACGTTCCAGAATCTTTCCCTGAGACACTCACTGATATCAACAGGAAAAAGTCACTTGATCCGTGATACAACGATATATCATACTGTACCGATAAAGACCGATTCCGCCCCGATGGCAGGGCGGGACGCAAACGATGCTGCCCGGGGAGAGGACGGCACACGATCGACACCATAAGCGGCCACTGCGACGCAGCCGACCCCGGCCGCGGCGCCGATGCCCACGGACTATCAGGGAGAGCAACCACCATGACACTTGCACAGTCACTGACGGGCGCCTTTTCCGGCCTCGCCTTCCTTGCGGCCGCCGGCGCTGCCTCGGCCGACATCCTGTTCTGGTCGACCCAGGCCAAGCCGGTGGAAGAAACCCAGGCCATGCGCGAGCAGGTGCTGGCCGGCTTCGGCGAAGCGGTCGATTATCAGGCCAATGACGGCGGCCCCTGGCTGACCCGCCTGCAGGCCGAGCTCGAGGCCGGCTCGGGCACCATCGACCTTCTCGGCGGACTGCACGGCGACTTCTCGGCCATGGATCCCGCCGACCTGGTGGATCTCGGCGACGTCGATCTCGGCGGCGCCACGGTGACCTTCGCTGATCTCGGCAAGCTCGGCACCGACCAGCAGCACTACCTGCCCTGGATGCAGGCCACCTACATCATGGCCGCCAACAAGAAGGCGCTGGAGCACCTGCCCGAGGGGGCCGACATCAACGCCCTGACCTACGATCAGCTCATCGAATGGGCGGCGAATGTCGAGGCCGCCACCGGCGAGAAGAAGTTCGGCTTCCCCGCCGGCCCAGACGGGCTGAAGCACCGCTTCTTCCAGGGCTAT
Source organism: Paracoccaceae bacterium (assembly GCA_050299555.1). GTDB lineage: Bacteria > Pseudomonadota > Alphaproteobacteria > Rhodobacterales > Rhodobacteraceae > JBNKWA01. The sequence continues at coordinate 16,410 of JBNKWA010000052.1, forward strand.
CTCTACCCCTCCTACACCAACGGCGTGGTCCGCACCTTCGCCTCGGACGAGGCGGTGACGGCGTGGGAGAAGTTCCGCGAGCTCTGGTCGCATACCAATCCCGGCTCGACCAACTTTTCGTTCATGCAGGAACAGCTTCTCAGCGAGGATGTCTGGATCGCCTTCGACCACACCGCGCGGCTGGCCAATGCCTTCAACGAGCGGCCTGACGATTTCGTCGCCTTCCCGGCGCCGGCCGGCCCCCATGGCCGCGGCTTCATGCCGGTGATCGCCGGCATCGCGATCCCGCGCACCGCGCCCGACATGGAAGCCGCCAAGGCACTGGCCGCCTTCATGCTCAGGCCCGAGACCCAGATCGCGACGCTGCGCGCCACCAGCTTCTTCCCGGTGGTGGACGTGGAGTTCCCAGCCGACCTGCCGCCGGCGGTGCAGCTTTCGGGCGGCGCCATCGCGGCGATGAGCGGCGCGCCCGACGCCAACCCGGGCCTCTTGCCGGCGGGCCTCGGCGACAAGGGCGGCGACTTCAACCGCGTCTTCGTCGACAGCTTCGAGCGGATCGTGCTGGCCGGACAGGACATCCGTGCCGTGCTCGACGATCAGAAGCAGACGCTGATGGGCATCATGGAAGCGTCGGGTGCGCCTTGCTGGGCCCCGGACGCGCCCTCGGACGGCCCCTGCCCGGTCGAATGACGCCATCCGCGGCGGGCGCCCGGTCGAACCCCGGCCCGGCGCCCGCCTTCCATGCGGTCCGACCCAAGGGAACGGCTCGATGAATCCGCGCCTCTTGCCTTACCTTCTGATCCTGCCGGTGACGCTGTTTCTGGCCGCGTTCTTCCTCTACCCGTTCATCCTCGTCGCCCGGCAGGCCTTCACCACCGACGGCGGCTGGTCGCTGAACAACTTCCACGAGGTGATCGGCTACTGGAAGTTCCCGATCTCGCTTCGCAACACGCTGCTGCTGACCGCGGTCGTGGTGCCGGTGCAACTGGCGCTGGCGCTGCTGATGGCCACCATGGTCAACCGGATGGAACGGGGGCGCGATCTTGTCCTCTACATCTGGACCATTCCCCTGGGTATTTCCGATCTCGCCGCCGGCATCATCTGGCTGGCGATCTTCGAGCAGTCGGGCTTCTTCAACTCCATGCTCGGCGGGCTGGGGCTGGTGGAACGCCCCTCGGGCTGGCTGACCTACGAGCATCCCGGGGTCGTCTTCCTCGCCATCGCGCTGGCCGAGATCTGGCGCGCCACCGCCATCATGCTGGTGATCCTCGTGGCCGGCATCGGGCTGATCCCCAAGGAGTACTACGAGGCGGCCGAGGTCTTCGGGGCGTCGGCCTGGAAACGCTTCCTCAGGATCACGCTGCCGCTGCTCCGGCCGTCGCTGCAGACCGCGCTGATCCTGCGGGTGATCCTCGCCTTCGAGGTCTTCGCCGTGGTCGAGGCGCTTGGCGGCACCCTCTTCCCGGTGCTGATGGGCGAGACCTACGCCTACCAGTTCGACCTCCAGAACAGCCGCGCCGCCGCCGCCATGGCGCTGATCATCCTGGCTATCTCGATCGGCTTCACGCTTGTGATCCTGCGTGCGCTGCGCGTTCCCAAGGGGGCCCGGATATGACCGCCGCCCCCGGTACCGACACCGCCGCGCCCGCCGACAGCCGCGGCGCCAGCCGGCTCCTGTTCCGCGCCTCGGTGCTCTTGCTCTGCGCCTGGGTGCTGGTGCCGATCTACTTCCTGGTGATCAACACGCTCTCCTCGCCCGAGGCGGTGAACGGCTACCCCAAATCCTTCTGGCCCGAATTCGACATGGGCAGCCTCAGCTTCTTCGCCAATTTCCAGGGCATCCTCGGCGCCCTGAAGAACTCGGCGCTGGTGGCCACCATCACCATGATCCTGTCGGTCGCCATCGGCGCTCCCGCCGGCTACGCGCTGTCGCGCTTCGACTTTCCCGGCAAGGCCGCCTTCCGCTTCCTGGTGCTGATGACCCGGGCCTTCCCGCTGCCGCTCCTGGCCCTGCCGCTGGCGGTCCTGTTCATCCGCACCGGGCTCGACGACACCGTCTTCGGCCTCGCGCTGGTCCACACCACCCTGGCCCTGCCCTTCGCGGTCCTGATCACCTTCTCGCTCTTCTCGGGCATCCCGGTCGAGCTTGAGGAGGCCGCCTGGACGCTGGGCTGCACCCGGCTGACCGCCTTCACCCGGGTGGTGCTGCCGCTGATCCTGCCCGGCATCGCCGCCTCGGCCATCTTCGCCTTCGTCATCTCGTGGAACGAGGTCTTCGCCGCCGCGGTGCTGACCATCGAGAACCGCACCCTGACCGCGTTCCTGCTGCAGAACCTCGACACCTCGCCCATTCATCTGAAGTTCGCCGGCGGCTTCATCCTCGTGGTGCCGGCGCTGATCTTCATCTTTGCCGTCCGCCGCTACCTCTTTGCGATGTGGGGCATCGCCAACCGCTGATCGCCCGGGAGACCGCCCATGGCCGCAATCACCATCAGGAACGTCGCCAAGACCTTCGGGTCCTACCAGGCGCTGCATTCCATCGACCTCAGCATCGCCGATCAGGAATTCATGGTGCTTCTCGGCGCCTCGGGCTGTGGCAAGACCACGCTGCTTCGGATCGTCGCCGGGCTCGAGACCGCCACCGAGGGCGAGGTCTGGATCGGCGACCGCCGGGTCGACGGCCTGCCGCCACGCCAACGCGGCATCGCCATGGTGTTCCAGAACTACGCCGTCTTCCCGCACATGACGGTGTTCGAGAATATCGGCTTTGGGCTCCGGATGCAGAAAAAGCCCCAGGCCGAGGTCAAGCGCCGGGTCGAGCGCACCGCCGGGCTGATGCATATCGACCACCTGCTCAAGCGCTATTCGGGCGAGCTCTCGGGCGGCCAGCGGCAGCGCGTCGCCGTGGCCCGGGCGCTGGCGATGGAACCCGACGTGATCCTGATGGACGAACCGCTCTCCAACCTCGACGCGCTGCTGCGGCTCGAGATGCGGGCCGAGCTCAAGGGCGTGCTGGCGGCAAGCAAGACCACGGCGATCTACGTCACCCATGACCAGGTCGAAGCGATGTCGCTGGCCGACCGCATCTCGGTGATGCACGAGGGGCGGATTGTGCAGGCCGCCACACCGATCGAGGTCTACCGCAACCCCGCCGCCCGCTTCGTCGCCGGCTTCATCGGCAACCCGCCGATGAACTTCCTGCCCGCGACCCCCGCCGGCAACGGAAAATGGCAGGTCGCGGGGCAGACCTATGACGGGCCCGGCGCCGCCCTGCCCCGGCTCGAGTTCGCCATCCGCCCCGAGGATATCCGCCCGGCCGAAGCCGGCCTGGCCGCCACCGCCCGGGTGGTGGAACCGCTGGGCGCCCATCTCCTGGTCACCTGCGAGGTCGACGGGGCGCAGTTCCGCGCCGTGCTCGACAGCGACCTCAAGGTCAGTCCGGGCGACCGGCTGACGCTGGCGCCGCTGGCCGACCGCATCCGCTGGTTCGATCCCGAAACCACCCGGGCCGTGGCTTGAGGGCAGGAGGACACGACATGGACATGATCGAGCAGGCCGCGGCCATCCTGGCCGAGAACGATCGCGGCACCTACACCGTGCCCACGCGCGGCCTCTATCCCTTCCAGTGGAACTGGGACAGCTGCCTGACCGCCATCGGCCAGTCGCACCTCGACGAGGACCGCGCCTGGACCGAGATCGAGACGCTTTTCGCCCATCAGTGGGATGACGGCATGGTCCCGCATATCGTCTTTCATGCCGAGGATGACGGCTATTTCCCGGGCCCCGAGGTCTGGGCGACGGGACGGCCGGTGCCGACATCGGGCATCACCCAGCCGCCGGTGGCCGGCTTTGCCGTGCGGCTCCTGCACGACCGCGCCAGGGACAAGGCCATGGCCACGGCGCGCGCCGCCGCGCTGGTGCCCAGGATCGCCCGCTGGCACGACTGGTTCTACCGCTGCCGCGACCCCGAAGGCACCGGCCTGGTCGCCATCCTGCACCCTTGGGAGTCGGGGCGCGACAATTCCATCGACTGGGACGACGCCTTCGAGCGGGTGCCCACCGAGGGGGTGGAGCCGTTCACCCGCCGCGACACCCAGCACGCCAATCCCGATCACCGCCCGACCCAGGCCCAGTACGAACGCTACATCTGGCTGCTGCAGCTCTTCCGGGGCCTCGGCTGGGACAATGCGCTCCTGCACGATGCCTCGCCCTTCCGCATCGTCGATCCGGGTTTCAACGCCATACTGCTGCGCTCGGCGGCGGATCTCGCCGGGCTGGCCGAGACGCTGGGAATGGACACGGTCGCCGCCGCCGAGCGGGCCCGGGCCGAGGCCGGCCTGAGGGCCATGGAAGGGCTGTGGAACGACCGCTTCGGCCAGTATGTCTGCCTCGACCGGGTCACCGGGCAGCAGATCGAAAGCGCCTCGGTGGGGGGCCTCCTGGCGGCTTTCGCCGACATCCCGGCCGGGCGCGCCTCGGCCATCGCCGCACGGCTGGCCGCAATCGGCGGGCAGGTCACCTATCTGGTCCCCAGCCACGATCCCGCCGCGCCGGGCTATGACGGCCGCCGTTACTGGCGCGGCCCGGTCTGGCTGGTGGTCAACTACATGATCGCCCACGGCCTGGCACGGGCCGGCGAAAAGGCGGCCGCGTCGCGCGTGGTCGCGGACAGCCTGCGGCTGATCCGCGACAGCGGCTTCGCCGAATATTACGACCCGGTCAGCGGCGAGCCCTGCGGCGGCACCAGCTTCACCTGGACCGCCGCCATGGTGTTGGAATTCCTTGCCGGCCCCCAGGGGGCGGACACCGCGCCCTGATCGCGCCCTGATCGCGCCCTGATCGCGCCCTGCCTTGCGCCCGGGCGCGTGCGCCCCCCCCCCCCCCCCCCCCCC
>JBNKWA010000053.1:0-61778 GCA_050299555.1 Paracoccaceae bacterium
GTGGACCCGAAGGGCTGGGCCAAGTTCGATTACGTCAAAATGCCGGAATACCGCTGGGGCGTACTGCTTGCGCCGCAAGTCGAGGAACGCAAGATCCCCTGTGGCGAACACGCCGGCCAACCTGCCTGGCAGGAGGTGCCGGGCGAGTACCGCAACATGATGAAGCGCCTGATCGTGATCCAGGGCGACACCGAGCCGGCCAGCGTGGAGCAGCAGCGTTTCCTCGGCCTGACTGCGCCCTCGCTCTATGACATGCGCAACCTCTTCCAGGTCAATGTCGAGGAGGGTCGGCATCTCTGGGCCATGGTCTATTTGTTGCACAAGTATTTCGGCGCCGACGGCCGCGAGGAGGCGGACGATCTGCTGCGCCGCTCCTCGGGCAGTGAGGAGGCGCCGCGAATGCTGGGTGCTTTCAACGAGGAGACGCCCGACTGGCTGTCCTTCTTCATGTTCACCTACTTCACCGACCGCGACGGCAAGATGCAGCTCGAATCATTGGCGCAATCGGGCTTCGACCCGCTCAGCCGCACCTGCCGCTTCATGCTGACCGAGGAGGCCCACCACATGTTCGTGGGCGAGACCGGGGTCGGGCGCACCATCGAGCGGACCTGCCAGGTGATGAAGGAGAACGGCATCGAGGATCCCTATGAGGTCGACCGCATCCGCGGCCTCGGTGTCATCGACCTGCCGACCATCCAGAAGAAGCTGAACCTGCACTACACGCTCAGCCTCGATCTGTTCGGGCAGGAGGTCTCCACCAACGCCGCCAACGCCTTCAATGCCGGTATCAAGGGGCGCTACCAGGAGCACCGGATCGACGATGACCACAAACTGGTCGAGGACACCTACACGGTCTGGGACATGGAGGATGGCAAGGCGGTGCAGCGGCAGGTACCGGCGCTGACGGCGATCAACATGCGGCTGCGCGACGACTATTCCCGCGACGCCTCGGGCGGTGTCGGCCGCTGGAACAAGATCATCGAGAAGGCCGGCATCGCCTTCACGCTGAAGCTCCCGCACGAAAGCTTCAATCGCAAGATTGGCGTCTTCGCCGGCCACCTCTTCAACCCCGAGGGCAAGGTGGTCTCGGGTGCCGAATACGACGAGGGTGTCAAGGGCTGGCTTCCTAACCACGCAGATGGCGACTTCATCCAGTCGCTGATGAAGCCTCAGTACGAGCCGGGTCAGTTCGCGGGCTGGATTGCCCCGCCCAAGGTCGGGATCGACAACAAGCCCGGCGACTTCGAATACGTAAAGCTGCACATGGCCTGACGACCTCACTATAAGGCGGGGCAGGGGCACCGGCCCGCCGCGGCGACAAGGAGGAAGCGATGCAGATCGAACGCCGGGTGATGGAGAGCCCCGAGGCTGCCCGGGTCGGCCAGGCCATTGCCGGCATCAAGGGCCCCTGCATCGGCTGCACCAGTTGCCGCGGCCTCTGCCAGGCGCTGATCGACATGGCATCGCTGCCCGAGGCGGTGCTGAACCGGGACCGCCCGGCATGAACAAGCCGCTCAAGCAGCACCTGATAGACCCCGAGATCTGCATCCGCTGCTACACCTGCGAGATGACCTGCCCGATCGAGGCTATCACCCACGACGACAACAACGTCGTCGTGGACGCCGGCATTTGCGATCACTGCATGGCCTGCATCCCGGTCTGCCCTACCGGCTCGATCGACGAATGGCGGCTGGTGGACACGCCCTACACATTGGACGAGCAGTTCGCCTGGGAAGAACTGCCCCCCCAGCAAGAGCTTGGCGGCGACACTGAAAGCCAGATCGAGGCGCTCGACGAGGCGGTCACCGAGCTTCTCCGCGAGGCCCACAAAGGCGCTGGCGGCAAGGCCCGCGCTCCCGCCTCCGCCGCCAGACCCACGGTCAATCTCTACACCCTCGCCAGCCCGGTCGAGGCTACCGTCCAGGGCAACTACCGCCTCACCCACGAGGACGGCGAGGCCGATGTCCGCCACATCATACTCAACTTCGAGGGCCGGCCCTTCCCGGTGCTTGAGGGCCAGTCGCTCGGCGTCATCCCCGCCGGCGCCGACGCCGCCGGCAAGCCGCACCTGCCGCGGCTCTACTCGGTCTCCAGCCCCCGCGACGGCGAGCGCCCGAACTACAACAACGTCTCGCTGACAGTGAAGCGCGAGGCCCACGGCGTTTGCTCCAACTACATCTGCGACCTCGAGAAGGGCGACAAGGTGCAGGTCACCGGCCCCTTCGGTGCCACCTTCCTGCTGCCCGACGACCCGCAGGCGCGGCTCCTGATGATCTGCACCGGTACCGGCTCGGCACCCATGCGCGCCTTCACCATGCGCCGCCAGCGGACGGTTGGCGCCGCGTCTGGCGGCATGACCATGTTCTTCGGCGCCCGCGCGCCGCAAAGCCTTCCCTATTTCGGCCCGCTGGCCAAGGTGCCCGAGAGGCTTCTGAAGAAACACCTGGTCTTCTCCCGCATCCCCGGCGCGGCAAGGGAATACGTGCAAGACCGCATGATGGTGGAGCAGGAGGCGGTGGCGGAGCTTCTCGCCGATCCCCGCACCCACATCTACATCTGCGGTCTGAAGGGGATGGAGGAAGGCGTCGACAAGGCCTTCGCCAACATCGCCGAAAGCACCGGCACGCCATGGCATGCGCTCCGCGACACCATGCGCGAAGAAGGCCGCTACCATGTGGAGACCTACTGAGCATGGACGCAGGCGAAGGCACGCCCCCGGGTGGCGGCAAGCCCCCCTTCGAGCACGAGGTCCGCGTCGCCTGGGGCGACTGTGACCCGGCCCGCATTGTCTATACCGCCCGCATCCCATGGTTTGCGCTCGACGCCATCAACGCCTGGTGGGAGCATCACGCAGGCGCCGGCTGGTACCAGATGGAGCTCGACCAGAACCTCGGCACCCCGTTCGTGAAGATGAATATCGATTTCCGGGCCCCGATCACGCCCCGGTACCGGCTCGTCTGCCGGGTGTGGCCGAACCGGCTGGGAGAGACCTCTGTTGGCTTCCGGGTCGAGGGACGGCAGGACGGCCGGCTCTGCTTCGAGGGCGAATTCGTCTCCGTCTTCACTGTCGCCAACGAGTTTCGGAAGTCGCCGCCGCCACAGCGCATCCGCGACCTCGTCACGGCACGGCTGATCACTTCATAGGCGCCGGCGACCGGGTGCGGCCCTTTCCGATTGCTGCATGTCTGTTTTGTCCAATGGCGACATAATGCAGGTTGCGACGCCCGGCCGCGCAGCGGCCGACCGAATTCTGTTTGAATTCGCCGCGATCCACGCTAGGTTTGTGCAATATAATTCATAAGACGACGGGCATGAGCGAGATCACCAACTTCAAGGGCGAGGCCGTCAAGGCCGTGCCCGACGACGCAACCGAGCGGATGGTGGACGAACTCATCCATACCGTCGGCGAGCGGGTGCGCAAGGCGCGCGAGCTCAAGGGTCTGCCCCGCCGCGTGGTTTCCGAGGTCTCGGGCGTGTCGCCGCGCTATCTTGCCCAGCTGGAGGCCGGCGAGGGCAATATCTCCATCGGGCTCCTCAAACGCGTGGCGCTGGCGCTCGACCACCGCATCGAGTGGCTGGTGGGCGACGAGGATCCGTGGACCTCCGAGGCGCTGCGGGTGGCCGATCTCTACCGCTCCGCCCCGGCTGCGATCCGCGCCCGGGTGCTCGAGGCGCTGACCCCCGAGCCGCCGGAAGGCCTGCGTGCCAACCGCATCTGCCTGATCGGGCTGCGCGGTGCTGGCAAGTCGACCCTGGGTGCCATGGCCGGGCAGGCCCTGCGGATCCCCTTCGTCGAGCTGAACCGCGAGATCGAGGACCATTCCGGCATGCCGGTCAACGAGGTGCTGGCGCTCTACGGACAGGAGGGCTACCGAAAGCTGGAGGCGCAAGCGATCGACCGGGTGATCGCCACTTACGATACGCTGATCCTCGCCGTCGCCGGCGGCATCGTGGGCGAGCCCGAGACCTACGCGATGCTGCTGAAGCATTTCCACACCATCTGGCTCACGGCGACGGCCGACGAGCACATGGCCCGGGTCCGCGCCCAGGGCGACACCCGGCCCATGGCCGGCAATCCCGAGGCGATGGAGCAACTGAAGTCGATCCTGAAAAGCCGCGAGGCGCTGTACGAGCGGGCCGAAGCGAAGATCGACACCTCGGGCCAGGCGCTGCAGCAGTCGCTGGAGGATCTGGTCGCACTGATCCGCGAGCGGGGCTTCGTCGGCCAGGCGACGGGCGGCGGATAGGTCCGGTGCTTTCGATCGTCACGCGCGGATCCCGCCGAACCGGCCGCAGCGGCGGAACGCACTGACCCGGCGGTTGATGCTGGAGACCGCGGCCCAGGCGTCCGCATGCGGACTGATCTGGAAGGTGGTGCCAGATTGCGGATCCGGCCCGCGGTCACGGGGCGTTGGTCCGTCGCCTGGCCGGGGCCCATCCCGACCATGCCGCGGGGGCGGGCCTTCCTGGAAAAACGACTGCCAAAATTCTCGTGAGTCCAGGCGTCCCCATGGGGACGGGGGGTCAAGGGGTTGGAATCGCGGGAAATCCCGTGGGGACGGTCCGGGGACAGCCCCTGATCGCCCCCCCTGACGCCCCCGGGCGCTCCCCGCCCACCCACCCTCGCGCCCCGCGGGCGATCAGGGTCGCGATCATGGGGCGGCGGTGTCCCCACGGGGACGCTATGTCAAGTGTCTGATGTTAAAAGATAAAAGTGTTAACGCCGATGGGGACACTGTGGGGACGCGCGGGGGTGGGGTGCTGCAAGCCAGGCCTGTTGCCGGACCCGTGCGCGTCAGTGCAGCGCCGAGGGCCGCGCCCGCTAAACGCTGCCGACGCCACCAAGCGCCAATCGCGCCCGGGCGCGAGGGTGGGTGGGCGGGGAGCGCCCGGGCGCGAAAGGGGGCGCAAGAGTCGAGGGGGGATGGCGCCGCCGATCAGAAGTGTCGCCAGTTGCAATATATTTCAACAGATGCAGTATAAAGCACTATAGACGGGAGAGGGACATGACGGTTTCACGGCGCCGGGACGGCATCTACGGGTTTGTCGAACTGAACAACCCACCGGTCAATGCCATCGACCGCGACATCCGTCGGGGCCTTCTGGACGCGGTGGAATGGGCAGAGGCCGAGGGGCTGGAGCGGGTGATCCTTTCCGGTGCCGGCCGCGCCTTTGCCGCCGGCGCCGATACCCGCGAATTCGACCAGCCGCCCGAGCCGCCGCACCTGCCTGATGTGCTGAACCGGATCGAGGCCAGCTCGGTTGCCTGGATCGCCGCCATCCATGGTGCGGCGCTGGGCGGCGGCGCCGAGCTGGCGCTTGCCTGCCGCTATCGGATCGCCCGACCGGATGCGATGATCGGCTTTCCCGAGGTGAGCCTGGGTGTCGTCCCCGGAGCGGGCGGGACGCAGCGGCTGCCGCGGCTGATCGGGATAGAAAAGGCGCTGGAGCTGATCCCGACCGGCCGGACCGTCACCGGGACCGAGGCCAGGGCCATCGGCCTGGTGGATGAACTCGATGACGATCCGGTGGCCTTTGCCGAGATGACCAACAGCGAATGGCTGGGCATGGCGGTGCCGGTCGGGGAGCTGAATTCGGGCGCCGCAGGGGTGGAGGCGTTCGAGGCGGCGCGGCAGCGGGCCCGCGGGCGGATGCGCGGCCAGGATGCGCCGCTCAAGGCCATCGATCTGTTGGAACTGGCGGAGACGGCCGCGCTGCAGGACGGGATGCAGGCCGAGCGGGAGGCGTTTCTTGCCCTGCGCCAGTCGGACCAGGCGAAGGCGCTGCGCCACGTCTTTTTCGCCGAGCGGGCGGCAAGGGCGCCCGACTGGCTGACCGAGGGGCCGGCGCCGGTCATCAGGGTTGCGGTCATCGGCGGCGGCACCATGGGCGCCGGCATCGCCTATGCGCTGCTGAACGCGGGGCTTGCCGTCACCGTGCTCGAGACCGACGCCAAGGGCGTGGCCCGGGCCCGCGCCAATGTCGAGAAGATCGTCACCGCCAGCCTCGAGCGCGGATTGATCGACGAAGCGGGCGCTGCCGAGCGGCGGCAGCGGTTCACGGCCAGCCACGACCATGCTGCCGCGGCGGATGCCGACCTTGCCATCGAGGCTGCCTTTGAAAGCATGGAGGTCAAGACGGCAGTGTTTTCCCGCCTGCAGGCGGTGATGCGGCCGGACGCGATCCTGGCGTCCAATACATCCTATCTCGACGTCGACCGGATCGCCGCGGTGCTGGACGATCCGGCGCGGCTGGTCGGCCTGCATTTCTTTGCCCCGGCCCATGTCATGAAGCTCTTGGAGATCGTCCGCGGCAAGGCCAGTTCCGACCGGGCGCTGGCGACCGGATTCGCGCTGGCAAGGACCCTGGGCAAGGTGCCGGTGCTGGCCGGCGTCTGCGACGGGTTCATCGGCAACCGCATCCTCGCCCGCTATCGCGAGGCGGCGGACACGCTGCTGATGGATGGCGCCGCGCCGTGGGAGATCGACGAGGCGATGGAGGCGTTCGGCTATGCCATGGGGATCCATGCCGCGCAGGACCTGTCCGGCCTCGACATCGCCCATGCCAATCGCCGGCGCCAGGATGCCAGCCGCGATCCCCGCCGGCGCTATATCCCGATCGGCGACCGGATGGTCGCCGAGGGTCGGCTGGGGCGCAAGACCGCGGTCGGCTGGTATCGCTATTTTGGCGGCCAGCGGGTGGTCGATCCGCTGGTCGAGGACCTGATCCGCGAGGAGGCGCATTTTGCCGGGGTGACCCGGCGCGAGTTCACCGCCGACGAGATCCGCCACCGGCTGCTCCTGGCGATGATCAACGAGGCGGCGGATACTCTTGCAGAGGGGATCGCGGCCAGTGCCGCGGATATCGACCTGGTGACCGTGCATGGCTACGGCTTTCCGCGCTGGCGCGGCGGGCTGATGCACCATGCCGACAGCCTTGGCGCGGCCCGGGTGCTGGAGGGGCTGAAGGCGCTGGCGGCCGAGGACCCGCTGGTCTGGCGGCCGAGCCGGGTGGTGGAGGATTGCGCCGCCAGGGGCATCGCCTTCGCCGCGTGGCGCCGGTAGCGGCGCCGGCGGAGTTTCTCGGTTTGGCAATATATTGCAAATGGTGGAGGTCGCCCTGTGGTCCTTGCGTTCACTATAATGAAATCTGTTGTCCATATAGGAACAGTATGCAATAAAATGCCTATGCCGGCCCTGGGCTGACCTGCCGCCGGCCGTGGCCAGCCTTCGACCGAGCGGGCGCCGCGGGAGAATGTCCGGGCCCCGCGAAGGGACGGCGAATCCGGGAGGAGACAGATGAGACCCATTCGTACCGATGCGCTTGCCGCCGGCGACCGGCTGATGGCCCTGCAGGCGGCGCTGGTCCACGGCCGGATCGGGCGCCGCGCCTTCATCCAGCTTGCGCTTGCCGGCGGTGCGTCGCTGGCCGCCGCCCGGGTCTGGGCGCAGGACCTGGGCGACGCCGCCGTCACCCAGCTCTACAATTCCCGCAACCTTCAGGGCAGCTATGACTACATCGTCGTCGGTGCCGGTTCCGGCGGTGCGGTCGTCGCCGGGCGGCTCGGCGCCGAGACCGACGCGCGGGTGCTGGTGCTGGAGGCCGGCGGCACCGACCAAATCGACGCGGTCCTGGACCCGCTTCTGTGGCCCACCAACATCCGCTCGGAGCGCGACTGGGGCTATACCGCCGAGCCCAGCCCCGACGTCAACGGCCGCTCGCTGATCCTGCCCATGGGCAAGGTCGTCGGCGGGGGATCGTCGATCAACGTCATGATCTGGGCCCGCGGCCACAGGAACGACTGGGACTTCTTCGCCGCCGAGACCGGCGACGATGCCTGGAACTACGCGAACGTGCTGAACATCTATCGCCGCATCGAGGACTGGCAGGGCGCGGCCGACGCGGCCCGCCGCGGCCAGGGCGGGCGGCTTTTCGTGACCGAGGTGCAGGACCCCAACCCGATCGCGCCGGCAATGCTCGAGGCCTGCGGCACGGTGGGCATCCCCACCTTCGGGGACATGAACGGCGAGATGATGGAAGGCGAGGGCGGTGCCGCGCTGGCCCAGGTCCGGATCAGGGACGGCATGCGCCGCAACATCCCCTCGGACTATCTGTGGGAGACGCTGAAGCGGCCCAACATCACGCTTCTGACCGGCGCCGAGGTGCTGGGGCTGGAGATGGACGGCACCACCGTCACCGGCGTGACCTTCGAGAAGGACGGCGAGGTCCACACCGTTGGCGCTGCCGAGCGTGTCATCCTTTCGGCGGGCGCCATCAACACGCCGCGCATCCTGATGACCTCGGGCATCGGGCCGGCGGCGCACCTGGCAGAGGTGGGCGTCGAGGTGCGCCATGACCTGCCCGGCGTCGGCCAGAACTTTCAGGATCACATCCTCGCCGCCGGCTGCGTCTGGGAATACAACGAGGCCCTGCCGCCCCATAACAGCGCCGCCGAGGCGACCTTCTTCTGGAAGAGCGACCCGAGCCTCGACACCCCCGACATGCAGCCGTTCCAGATCGAGGTGCCCTATGCCTCGGAGGTCCATGGCTCGAGCTACGACATCCCCGCCGGAAGCTGGACCATCGCGCCGGGCATCGTGCGGCCGCAATCCCGGGGCGAGGTGCGGCTGACCGGCGCCAACCCCAACGACCCGGTGACCATCGACGGCGGCTTTCTGAGGGAGGAAGCCGATCTGGTGGCGCTCACCCGCTGCATCGAGCTTTGCCGCGAGATCGGCAATTCGGCCCCGCTTGCGCCGTTCGTGAAGCGCGAGGTCATGCCGGGCCCGCTGTCGGGCGAGCCGCTTCGCGACTTCGCGCGCAATGCCGCCGGGACCTATTTCCACGAAAGCTGCACCTGCAAGATGGGGCGCGACGAGATGTCGGTGGTCGACGGCTCGCTGTCGGTGCACGGCATCGAGAAGCTGTCCATCGCCGATGCGTCGGTGATGCCGCGGGTCTCGACCGGCAACACCATGGCCCCGACCGTGGTCATCGGCGAGCGCATGGCCGACATCCTGATCGGAAGCTGACCGCCGGCACCCGCCGCCACCGTCGCCGGCCGGCGCAAGTAACCGCTGGCCGGCGATTGACCTTCGCCTCGGAACCGGGAAAACATCGCCGCGCCGCCGCTGCGGCCGCCCGACCGGGCCGAGACGAAAGGACCTCCGATGACGGATGAAAGACTGGGCTGGGGCATTCTCGGCCCCGGAACCATAGCGCGGACCTTCGCCGCAGCGCTGGCGCATTCGCGGACCGGCCGGCTGGTGGCCATCGGCGCGCGGACCGCGCGCGAGCGCTATGCCACCGACTTCCCCGGCGCCCGTCTGCATGTAGGCTTTGACGCGCTTCTGGCCGATCCCGAGGTGCAGGCGGTCTATATCGCGACGCCGCACCCGATACACGCCACCTGGGCGATCCGCGCGGTGCGGGCCGGCAAGCACGTGCTGGTGGAAAAACCGCTGGGGATGTTCGCACACGAGGCCGACGCGGTCTTTGCCGCCGCGCGCGAGGCGGGGGTCTTTGTCGGCGAGGCGTTCATGTACCGCGCCCATCCCATGACCGCGCGGCTGATCGAGCTGGTGCAGGCGGGCACGGTGGGCGAGCTGCGCATGATCGCGTCCAGCTTCGGCTTTGACATGGGCGACGGCGCCGATCCCGGTCACCGGCTGCTGGCGCCGGAACTGGGCGGCGGCGGCATCCTCGATGTCGGCTGCTATCCGGTGTCGATGGCGCGGCTCTTGGCCGGGGCGGTGCATGGCCAGCCCTTCGCCGAGCCGGTGGAGGTTGCGGGCACGGCGCGGATCGGCGCCACCGGCGTCGACGAGGTGGCCTCGGCGGTGCTGCGCTTTGCCGACGGGCTGCTGGCCGAGGTTTCCTGCGCGGTCGGGCTGAAGATGGAGAACGTGCTGCGGATCACCGGCCGGGAGGGACGGATCGAGGTCAGCGACTTCTGGTTCGCCTCGGGCCATGAGGGCGGCAGCATCGACATCCGCATCGTCACCAAGGATGGCGAGCGGGTCGAGGCGGTGGCCACCGATGGCTGGCTTTATGCCTTCGAGGCCGACGCCGTGGCCGATGCCATCGCCGCCGGGAGCCTGGAATTCGCCAGCCCGGCCATGAGCCATGCCGATACGCTGGGCAACCTGCGGGTGCTCGATCGGTGGCGGGCCGGGGCGGGCCTGGTCTATCCCAGCGAGCTGCCGCAGCCGCGCAAGACGGCGCAGGTGCGCCCGACGCTGTCGGGCGAGCCCTTGCGCAAGGGCGGAAGCCGCATCGGCCGCATCTCGGTCAAGGGGCTGGGCAAGCCGGCCTCGCGGCTGGCGCTGGGGTTCGAGGATTTCCGCGCCGCCGCCCATGTCGCGCCGCTGCTGGACGCCTTCTTCGAGGCCGGCGGCAATGTCTACGACACCGCGTTCGTCTATGGCGGCGGCAAGACCGAGGCGATCTTCGGCGACTGGCTGCGCGACCGCGGGGTCCGCGACGAGGTGGTCATCATCGGCAAGGGCGCGCATTCGCCGCTGTGCTATCCGGACGTGATCGGCAAGCAGCTTGAGGTGACCCTCGACCGGCTCGGCACCGATCATGTCGATGTCTACTTCATGCACCGCGACAACCCCGAGGTGCCGGTGGGCGAATTCGTCGACGCCATGGCGGCGGAGGTGGCGGCGGGGCGGATCAGGGGGCCGTTCGGCGGCTCCAACTGGTCGATGGAGCGCTTCGATGCCGCCATCGCCCATGCCGGGGCGAACGGCAGGCCGGCGCCGTCGGTGCTGTCCAACAACTTCTCGCTGGCGCGGATGATCAAGCCGATCTGGGCCGGCTGCGTGGCCGCCTCGGACCCCGCCTGGCGGGCCTGGATGAAGGATCGCGGCATCACCAACTTTGCCTGGTCCAGCCAGGGCCGCGGGTTCTTCACCGAGGCGGCGGGGCGGGAGAAGACCGGCAATGCGGAACTGGTCGAGACCTGGTATTCGGAGGCCAATTTCGGTCGCCGCGACCGCGCCATCGCGCTGGCTGCAAAGCGCGGCTGCAGCCCGATCCACGTGGCGCTGGCCTATTGCCTGACGCAGGAGTTCGCCCAGGTGCCGCTGATCGGCCCGCGCTGGCTGTCGGAGCTGAGCGACAGCCTGAGGGCGCTCGACGTCGCCCTGACGGCGGACGAGGTGGCCTGGCTCGACGGGGACTGAAGGGCCTAACTGACCGGCCCGGGCCGGGCGTCGGCAACGCCCAGGCCCCGCTCCAGCGCCAGTCCGATGGACAGGAGCCGCCCCTCGTCGAAGAGCCGCCCCCAGAGCGAGACGCCTAGGGGCACGGTCGCCTTCGGTCCCGCCGGATCGGGCGCCGGTTCCGGCTCGGGGCTGGTCCAGGTGCCGGTCCGCGCCGGCAGCTCGGCGAGGCAGGCGGGCAGCTGCAGGCAGGGGTGGCCGGAGAAGTTCGAGGCCACCAGCATCGGCCCCTGCGGCGGGCCGATCACCGCGTCGACCGTGGCGAAGATGGCGTCGAGCGCCACCATCACCCGATAGCGCAGCCGGTCGAGGCGGACATGGTCCACCGCCGACAGGAACCAGGCCTGGCGGAGCGTGTTGGGCCAGGCGGCATCGTCCTGCCGGGCCAGCATGTCGTCGAGATCGTCCAGGGTCAGCGCCTCCAGCGCCGCCGCCGCCTCGGCATGCATGAGGTTCAGCAGCGACATGTAGGGCAGGTCGGGCAGGGTGATCCTTACCAGCTCCATGCCGGCGTCGGCTGCCGCCTTGTCGGCGCGGGCCACCGCCGGCCCGGACCCGTCGCCGAGAAGCCCGAGCCTGAGCCCCGCCACCGGCAGGTCCGCATCGAAGCGGAACGGCGCGGCGATCGACCCAGCGTCGGCCAGGTCGAACCCGTTCAGCGCCGCCAGCACCATGGCGGCATCCTCGACCCGGCGGCAGAGCGGGCCGACCTTGTCCAGCGACGGCGACAGCGCCATGCATCCCGCCCGCGAGACCCGGCCGTGGGTGGGCCTCAGCCCGGTCACGCCGCAGCGCTCGCTCGGCGCGGTGATCGATCCCAGCGTCTCGGTGCCGATGGCGAAGGCGCAGGCGCCGGCCGCCACCGCCGCCGCCGAGCCGGCGGACGAGCCCGACGAGCCCTCGGCCGGGTTCCACGGGTTGCGGGTCTGCCCGCCGTACCAGACATCGCCATCGGCCAGCGCGCCGACGGCGGTCTTGCCCATCAGCACCGCCCCGGCGGCGGCCAGCCGTGCCACCACCGCGGCGTCAGTGTCGGGCACCCGGCCCCGGAACGGCTCGGCGCCCCATGCGGTGCGGATGCCGGCGGTGTCGAACAGGTCCTTCAGCCCGTAGGGGATCCCGTGCAGCGGCCCGAGCCAGCGCCCCTCGGCCAGCAGCCGGTCGGCGGCGGCGGCTTCGGCCAGTGCGCGTTCGGGGGTCAGCGTCGCCCATGCGTGCAGGCTCGGGTCGGTTGCCCGGGCCCGGTCGAGATAGAGGCGCGTCAGCGCGAGGCTGGAAAGACTGCCGGCGGCGATCCAGCGTGACAGGGTCTGAACCGGCGCGAACGCGA
This sequence comes from Paracoccaceae bacterium, assembly GCA_050299555.1. Taxonomy (GTDB): domain Bacteria; phylum Pseudomonadota; class Alphaproteobacteria; order Rhodobacterales; family Rhodobacteraceae; genus JBNKWA01. The sequence goes on from JBNKWA010000053.1 coordinate 12,559, forward strand.
TATCCGCGGGATCGGCCGGCAGCGGCGGCGCGTCGCCGCCCGAGAGGCGCAGAAGGTCCGGCCCCTCGGGCATGGCGAACCCGGGCAGGCGCGGGTCGAAGCGCAAGGCACCGGGCGCGTCGTTGGGCAGCCGGCAGGCCCGGGCAGCACCGGCGGCGCCGGTCTGCTCGCCCAGCGTCCGGGCCATCTGGGCGCGTTCGGCGGCGGTCCAGGCAAGGCCGAGCAGCCGCTCGGCGGCGGCGATCGCCTCGGTATCGATTCGCGACTTGCTCACGCCCGCTTCCTTCCTCCCGTCGCCTGCAACCTGCACAACCGTCCGGCATTCGCCGGAAAATGCCTCACCCCGCAACCCCGGCCACCGGGCCTCGCCCCCAATTGCAGCATTTCATGTGTCAAATGCAATTTATCATGATAAATTGCCGGCAAACACTGAGTCCAACGGGAGAATGACATGCCTGACCTCCGGCTTTCCCGCCGCGCGATGCTGCTTTGCGGCACCGCAGGCGCCGCGACCCTCGCCCTCGGCGCCCCGTTGCCGGTCCGCGCCGCCACCCCTCCCGGGGTGCTGGTGGTGGGCCAGATCGCCGAGCCGAAGTCGCTCGACCCGGCGACGGTCACGGCGGTCAACGACTTCCGCATCCTCTACAACGTCTATGACGGGCTGGTGCGCTACAAGTCGGGCACGCTGGAGGTGGAGCCGGCGCTGGCCGAAAGCTGGGAGATCAGCGACGATGGCACCGTCTACACGTTCCATCTGCGCAGCGGCGTCAGCTTTCATGACGGCAGCCCGCTGAACGCCGAGGCGATCAAGTTCAATTTCGACCGCATGCTCGACGAGAGCCACCCGTTCTACAACACCGGGCCGTTCCCGCTGAGCTTCTTCTTTTCCTCGGTCGACACCGTCGAGGCGGTGGACGACCTGACGGTCAGGATCGCGCTCACCGAGCCTTATGCGCCGTTCCTGTCGAACCTCGCCTATTCGCCGGGGCTGATGGTCTCCAAGGCGGCCGTGGAACAGCACGGCCAGGAGTTCGGCCGCAACCCGTCCGGCACCGGCCCCTTCCGGTTCGTCGAATGGCGCTCGAACGAGGCCGTGGTGGTCGAGAAGAACGCGGAATACTGGGACGGTGCGCCGTCGCTGGAGGCGGTGATCTATCGCCCGATCACCGACGCCAACACCCGCACCGCTGAGATGCTGGCGGGCGGCATCGACCTGATGGTCGAGGTGCCGCCGGTGACCCTGTCCGAGTTCCAGTCCGGTGACTTCAAGATCATCGAGCAGGCCGGCCCGCACCTGTGGTTCCTGATCCTGAACGCCAAGGAAGGGCCGTTCGCCGACAAGCGCGTTCGCCAGGCCGCGAACTATGCCATCAACAAGTCGGCGCTGGTCAACGACATCCTGGAGGGCACCGCCGAGGTTGCCGCCGGGCCGACCCCGCCGGCCTTCGCCTGGGCCTATAACGAGGCGCTGGAGCCCTATCCCTACGACCCCGAGAAGGCCAAGGCGCTGATCGCCGAGGCCGGGGCGGAGGGGGCGGAACTGACCTTCTATGTCACCGAAGGCGGCTCGGGCATGCTCGACCCGATCGCCATGGGCACCGCGATCCAGGCCGACCTGCAGGCGGTGGGGTTCAGCGTCAAGATCGAGACCTACGAGTGGAACACCTTCCTTGGCGAGGTGAACCCGGGGCTGGAAGGCAAGGCCGACATGGCCGAGATGGCGTGGATGACCAACGATCCCGACACGCTGCCGTTCCTGGCGCTCAGGACCTCGGCCTGGCCCGATCAGGGCGGGTTCAACTCGGGCTACTACTCCAACCCCGATGTGGACGACCTGCTGGAAAAGGCCCGCGTTTCCACCAGCCAGGACGAGCGCGCCGGCCTTTACAAGAAGATGCAGGAGATCGTGCAGGAGGACGCGCCCTGGGTCTTCATCGCCAACTGGAAGCAGAACGCGGTGACCAGCGCCAACGTGGAGAACTTCCAGCTCGAGCCGTCCTTCTTCCTGTTGCTGCGCAACGTGGTGAAGAACTGAGCCGCGCGGGCCGGCCAGCCGGGCCGGCCCCTTCGACCCGACGGGCAAGCTGACAGGAACGGGGGCCTGGCATGGGCGCCTACATCCTCAGACGACTGATCTCGGCGGTGCCGGTCCTGCTGGGCATCACCATCATCGTCTTTCTGGTCATGGCGATGATCCCCGGCGATCCGGCGACGGCGATCCTCGGCAGCTATGCGACGCCCGAGAATGTCGAGCGGCTGAACCGCGACCTCGGTCTCGATAAGCCGCTGGTGGTGCGCTACTTCATCTGGCTCGGCGACATGCTGACCGGCGATTTCGGCCGCTCGTTCTCGCTCAACCGGCCGGTGCTGGACGAGATCTTCGACCGTTTCTCGGCGACGCTGATCCTTGCCGGCACGGCGCTGCTGCTGTGCACCGTCTTCGGCATCGCCGCCGGCGTTGTCTCGGCGGCGCGGCAATACGGGCTGGCCGACAAGGCGATCACCTTTGCGGTGCTGATCGGCATTTCGGTGCCGTCGTTCTTTCTTGGCATGCTGATGATCCTGATCTTCGCGGTCAGGCTGAAATGGCTGCCGGTATCGGGCATGTACGAGATCTACGGCGGTGGGACCTGCCGGACCTGCTGAGGCACCTGATCATGCCGGCCATCGCGCTGGCGGTGGTGGCCACCGGCGTGGTGGCGCGGCTGGCGCGCGGCGCCATGCTCGAGGTGCTGCGGCAGGACTATATCCGCACCGCGCGTGCCAAGGGGGTGGGGGAGGGGCGCGTGGTCTGGCGCCACGCGCTGCGCGCCGCCATGGTGGGGATCATCCCGGTGATCGGCCTGCAGGCGGGCTTCGTGCTGTCGGGCGCGGTCTTCATCGAGGTGGTGTTCCAGTGGCCCGGGGTCGGGCGGATGCTGGTGGACGCGATCCTCAAGCGCGACATCCTGCTGGTGCAGGGCGGGGTCACCTTCGTCGCCGCCTGCTATGTGCTGTTCAACATCATGGTCGACGTGGCGCAGTCGATGCTCGATCCGCGGATCAAGGCGTGACCCCGTTCCTGAAGCTTCTGTTCCGCAACCGGCTGGCCGCCATGGGGGCGGTGGTCATGACCGCCATCGTGGCGATCTGCCTGATAACCCCGCTGCTGCCGCTGCAGGACCCGGACGTCACCGATACCGGGTCGCGGTTTCTGGGGCCGTTCGAGGAAGGCCACGTGCTGGGCACCGACCATCTCGGCCGCGACCAGCTTTCGCGGCTCTTGTGGGGCACCCGGCTGTCGCTGACCGTCGGCTTTGTCGCGGCGCTGCTGGCGGCCGTGTTCGGCTCGCTGATCGGCGTCACCGCGGGCTATTTCGGCGGCCGCACCGACAATTTGATGATGCGCGGCGTCGACATGCTGATGGCCTTTCCCTACATCCTTTTGGCGCTGGCCATCGTCGCCGCGCTGGGGCCTGGCCTGCTGAATGCGCTGATCGCCGTAGCCGCCGTCAACATCCCCTATTTCGCCCGCAATATCCGTGGCATATCGGCCGGTCTTGCGGCCCGCGAGTTCATCGACGCGGCGCGGCTGTCGGGCAAGGGCCATCTGTCGATCATCCTGACCGAGCTTCTGCCCAACGTGGTGCCGGTGATCGTCATCGCCATGTCCACCACCATCGGCTGGATGATCCTGGAGACCGCGGGCCTGTCGTTCCTCGGCCTCGGCTCGCAGCCGCCGCAGGCCGATCTCGGCTCGATGCTGGGCGAGGCGCGGGCGGCGCTGATCACCGCGCCCCATACCTCGATCATCCCCGGCGTGATGATCTTTCTCATCGTCATGTCGATCAACCTGCTGGGCGACGGGGTGAGGGACGCGCTCGACCCGCGGCTGCGGTCGGGCGCCCTGTCGCGGCCGCGTGCCATGACGCTGGTGGAGCGCAGGTCGATACCGCCCGAGAAGCCGGCCGAGAAGCCGGCCGACGGGCTTCTGGAACTCGACGGGCTGGAAACCCAGTTCCATGTCGGCCGGCGCGTCTACCGCGCCGTGGGCGGGGTCAGCCTGTCCATCGCGCCGGGCGAATGCCTGGGGCTGATCGGCGAATCCGGCTCGGGCAAGTCGGTGACGGCGCTGTCGGTGATGGGGCTGGTGGCCTCGCCGCCCGGCGTCATCACCGGTGGAGCGGTGCGGCTCGAATCGCGCGACGTGCTGGCCATGCCGTATCGCGAGCTGCGCGAGCTGCGCGGGCGGCGCGTGGCCTATATCTTCCAGGATCCGCTTTCGACGCTGCATCCGCTCTATCGCGTCGGCGACCAGATGATCGAGGCCATCGCCGTCCACGGGCTGATGTCGCGCGCCGCCGCCCGCGAGCGCTGCCTTGACCTTCTCAAGGTCGTGCGCATCCCCAATGCCGAGCGGCGGATGCAGAGCTTCCCGCACGAGCTTTCGGGCGGCATGCGCCAGCGCATCGGCATCGCCATGGCGCTGCTGAACGACCCCGACGTGATCATCGCCGACGAGCCGACAACCGCGCTCGACGTCACCGTGCAGGCGCAGATCCTGGCCCTGCTGGACGAGTTGCGGCGCTCGCGCAACCTTTCGATCCTGTTCATCACCCATGATTTCGGCGTGGTCGGGCAGCTCTGCGACCGGGTGGCGGTGATGTATGCCGGCCGCATCGTCGAGACCGGACCGACGCGCGAGGTTCTGGCCGCGCCGGCGCATCCCTATACCCGGCGGCTGATCCAGTCGGTGCCGGAACTCGGCGGCGGCAGGCGCGAGCTGGCCTCGATCCCCGGCCTGCCGCCGGCGGTCGATGCGCTGCCGTCGGGCTGTGCCTTCGCGCCGCGCTGCGACAAGGCGATGGATGCCTGCCTGCGGGGCGAGATCTCGCTCGAAGGCGCCGGCGCACGGTCGGTTCGCTGCCTCTATCCCGAGACCGACAAGGTCCTCCAGGAGGTGCCGGCATGACCGAGGCCCTGCGGGTGACCAACCTGTCGAAGTCCTTTCCGGTGGGGCGGGGCCTGTTCCGCGGCGCCTCGGCCGAGGTCAAGGCGCTGCGCCCCGTCGATCTTGCGGTGATGGAGGGCGAGACCCTGGGCATCGTCGGCGAATCGGGCTGCGGCAAGTCCACGCTGGCGCGGATGCTGGTGGGGCTGCTGACACCCTCGACCGGCGAGATCACCATCGCCGGCCGGCCCCTCGACGTCTCCGACCGCAAGCTGTCGAGCCAGCAGATCCAGTACGTCTTTCAGGACCCGATCTCGTCGCTGAACCCGCGCAAGACCATCCGCCAGATCATGGAGGCGCCGCTTCGGGCGCTGTTCGGGCTGGGCGCCGCCGAACGGGCCGCGCGCATCGCCGCGGTCTTCGACAGCGTCAATCTGCGGCCCGAGTTCCTCGACCGGTATCCGCACGAGTTCTCGGGCGGTCAGGCACAGCGCATCGGCATCGCCCGGGCGCTGCTGGCGCGGCCGAAGATCATCGTGCTGGACGAGCCGGTCTCGGCCCTCGACGTCTCGGTGCAGGCGCAGGTGCTGAACCTGCTGGCGGGACTGCGCGAGAAGTTCGGCCTGACCTATCTGTTCATCAGTCACGACCTTGCGGTGGTCGAGGCGGTCAGCGACCGGGTGGCGGTGCTCTATTTCGGCAAGGTGGTGGAGATCGGTCCGGCCGAAGGCATCTTTGCCAGCCCGCGCCATCCCTATACAAGGCTTCTGGCCGACAGCGCCCCGGCCATCGGCAAGCCGTTTTCCGTCCGCGACGGGCGCGAGACCGAGCTGCCCGATCCCTTGAACCCGCCGCCGGGCTGCCCCTTCGCCGCCCGGTGTCCGCGGGCGATCGACCGTTGCCGGGTCGAGGAACCGGCGCTCGAACCCATGGGAGAAGGCCAACTTGCCGCCTGCTTCAACCCCTGAGCCCCGGACTGCGCCGAAGCCGCCGACCAAGCGCACCCGCCAGGTCGCCGGGCACCTGAAGTCCTATATCGTCGAGCAGGGCCTGCGCCCGGGCGACCGGCTGCCGGGCGAGGCCGAGCTGATGCAGCTTCTCGACCGCTCCAAGGGCACGGTGCGCGAGGCGATGCGCATCCTGGAGGCCGAGGGGCTCTTGCGCACCCGCACCGGCCCGGGCGGGGGCGTCTTTGTCTCCGACGTGCCCGAGCCCAGGGCGGCGGGCCTGCTGGCCAACTATTTCTACTTCCGCGACCTCAGCATCGACGATCTCTACCAGATCCGCATCCAGCTCGAGCCCGAACTTGCCGCGGCGGTCGCCGGGCGGCTCGACGCGGCGACCATCGCCCGGTTCCGCGCCGCGGCGCATGCCTTCGACCAGCCGCCCGCCACGCCCGAGGAGGAACGCGCCCAGCATGTCGCCTCGCTCGACTTCCACCGCGAGCTTGCGGCGCAATGCGACAACCCGCTGCTGTCCTTCCTGGTCCGTTTCGTGGCCCAGATGCTGTCCTATGTCACCGTGACCCGGCATCTCTATCTGCCCCACAACCGCGAGCTCTGGGAGCGCGGGCAGGAATACCACGCCCGGCTTCTCGATGCGCTGGAGGCCGGCGAGGCGGAGGCGGCGCGGGCGGTGATGCGGGCGCATATGGAGACCGCGCTGGTCCTGATGCGCCGGCAGGAGTCGCAGATGTCGAAGCGCTTTCTCGACCGGCTCGACGTTTGATCTTCAGGCGCGTCTGTCTTCTTGGCCAAAGTACTCCCCTGGGGGTGAGGCGCGTCAGCGCCGAGGGGGGCGGGCAGCCCCCCTTCCGCCTCCCCTCCGTCTCCCCCTCCGTCGTCGCCGGCTTGCGCCCGCGGCACCGCTGACCTAGACAGCCGCCGGCACAGGGCCGGGAGAGACCGCATGGGCTTCAAGATGGGAATCGTCGGGCTGCCGAATGTGGGCAAGTCGACGCTCTTCAACGCGCTGACCCGCACCGCGGCGGCGCAGGCGGCGAACTTCCCGTTCTGCACCATCGAGCCGAACGTGGGCGAGGTGGCGGTGCCGGACGCGCGGCTCGACCGGCTGGCGGAAATCGCGAAGTCGAAGCAGATCATCCCCACCCGCATGACCTTCGTCGACATCGCCGGTCTGGTGCGCGGCGCGTCCAAGGGCGAGGGGCTCGGCAACCAGTTCCTGGCCAATATCCGCGAATGCGACGCCATCGCCCATGTGCTGCGCTGCTTCGAGGATGACGACGTCACCCATGTGGCCGGCGCCGTCGATCCGGTGGCCGATGCCGAGACGGTCGAGACCGAGCTGATGCTGGCGGACCTGGAATCGATCGAGCGCCGGGTGGCCGGGCTCGCGCGCAGGATCAAGGGTGGCGACAAGGAGGCGGTGGCGCAGGAGCGGCTGCTTGCCGCCGCAAGGGCGGCGCTGGAGCAGGGCCGCCCGGCCCGCAGCGTAGCGGTGGCCGAGGATGACCGCAGGGCCTGGGACATGCTGCAGCTTCTGACCGCCAAACCGGTGCTTTACGTCTGCAATGTCGACGAGGGCTCGGCGGCCACCGGCAACGCGCTGTCGGCGAAGGTGGCCGAGATGGCGGCCAGGCAAGGCGCCGGCGCGGTGGTGATCTCGGCCGCCATCGAGGAGGAGATCGCCCAGCTTGCCGATGACGAGCGGGCCGAGTTCCTGACCGATCTGGGGCTCGAGGAAGCCGGCCTCGACCGGCTGATCCGCGAGGGCTATCGGCTCCTGGGGCTGATGACCTATTTCACCGTCGGCCCCAAGGAGGCACGGGCCTGGACCATCCCGGTGGGCACGCTGGCGCCGCAGGCGGCGGGCGTCATCCACGGCGATTTCGAGAAGGGCTTCATCCGCGCCGAGACCATCGCCTATGACGACTTCGTGCGCCTCGGCGGCGAGACCGCGGCCAAGGAGGCCGGCCGGATGCGGGTCGAAGGCAAGGGCTATGAGGTCAAGGACGGCGACGTCCTGCACTTTCTCTTCAACGCCTGATCGCGCCACCCGCATGGCCCGCGGGGCGCTCCCCCCCCGCCCACCCCCGCGCCCCGCAGGCCTTGCGGGGGGCGCGATCAGAGGGCGCGGCCCTGGCCGGCCTCAGCCGGTCTTCAGCATGCCCCGGGCCGGTGGCGTGTAGCCCAGGTTGGGCGCCAGCCAGGCCTCGGCCTCGGCGATCTCCTCGCCGCGCCGGCGGGCATGATCGGCCACCTGGTCGGCGCCGATCCGGCCGACACCGAAATAGGCCGAGCCCGGATGGGCGAAATAGAGCCCCGAGACCGCCGCCGCCGGCCACATGGCGCAGGATTCGGTCAGCGTGATGCCGGTGTGCCGGCCGGCGTCGAGCAGCTCGAACAGCGGCCGCTTCAGCCGGTGGTCGGGGCAGGCGGGATAACCCGGCGCCGGGCGGATACCGCGATAGCGCTCGGCGATCAGGTCCGCATTGGCGAGCGTCTCGTCGGCCGCATAGCCCCAGAGCGACCGGCGGACCCGCGCGTGCAGCGCCTCTGCGAACGCCTCGGCCAGCCGGTCGCCCAGCGCCTGCACCATGATGGCGCTGTAGTCGTCGCCCTCGGCCTTGAACCGTTCCGCCAGCGTGTGGACCTCGGGGCCCGAGGTGACCGCGAAGCCGCCGATCCAGTCGGGGATGCCCATGGGCGCGACGAAGTCGGCCAGGCACATATGGGCCCGCGCGCCGCTTTTCCGCGCCTGCTGGCGAAGCTGCGGCAGGCGCGCCGCCTCGGCCCGTCGCGCCTCGTCGGTCCAGATCACGATGTCGTCGTCGTCGCCATTGGCGGGCCAGAGGCCGACCACCCCCCGGGGCGTGAACCAGCCCTCGGCGCAGATGCGGTCGAGCATCGCCAGGGCGTTTCCATGGAGCTCGCGCGCCGCCGCGCCCCTTTCGGCATGGTCGAGGATCGCCGGGTACTGGCCCGGCAGCTCCCACGTGGCGAAGAAGGGCGACCAGTCGATGAAATCCCGCAGCGCCCCGGCGGTCATGTCGTCGATCACGGTCAGCCCCGGTGTCTGCGGCGCCGGCGGCAGGTAGTTGTCCCAGCCGCCGTCGAAGCGGTTGGACCGCGCCTCCTCAATCGGCGTCACCGGCCGGTCGCCGACCCGCGCCGCCGCACCGCGCATGTCCTCCTGCTCGGCCGCCACCACCCGCATCAGCTCGGGCCGGGCCTCGGCCGACAGGAGCCGCGAGACCACGCCCACCGCCCGCGAGGCATCCTCCACATGGATCACGCCGTGGGCATACTCCGGCGCGATCTTCAGCGCCGTGTGCTTCTTCGAGGTGGTCGCGCCGCCGATCATGAGCGGCAGCGTCAGCCCCTGACGGGTCATCTCGCCGGCCACCTCGACCATGCGGTCCAGCGACGGCGTGATCAGCCCCGACAGGCCGATGATGTCGGCCTTCTCGGCCACCGCGCGGGCCAGGATATCCTCGGTCGGCACCATCACCCCGAGATCGACCACGTCGTAGTTGTTGCATTGCAGGACGACGCCGACGATGTTCTTGCCGATATCGTGCACGTCGCCCTTGACCGTCGCCATCAGCACCTTGCCCTTGGTGGTGCTGGCGCCCGAGGCCGCCTTTTCCGCTTCCATGAAGGGCAAGAGGTGCGCCACCGCGGCCTTCATCACCCGGGCCGACTTCACCACCTGCGGCAGGAACATCTTGCCGTCGCCGAAGAGGTCGCCGACCACGTTCATGCCGCTCATCAGCGGCCCCTCGATGACGTCGAGCGGGCGCGCCGCCGCCTGCCGGCATTCCTCGGTGTCCGCCACCACGAAATCGGCGATGCCATGCACAAGCGCGTGCTCCAGCCGCTTCTCCACCGGCGCCTCGCGCCATTTCGGATCGGCCTTCTCGGCGGCCTCGCCGCTGCCCCGGTAGCGGTCGGCGACGGCCAGCAGCCGGTCGGTGGCATCCGGCCGCCGGTTCAGGAGCACATCCTCGACCCGCTCGCGCAGTTCCTCGGGGATGTCGTCGTAGACGGTGATCTGGCCGGCGTTCACGATCGCCATGTCGAGGCCCATGGGGATCGCGTGGTAGAGAAAGGCCGAATGCATCGCCTCGCGCACGGCGTTGTTGCCGCGGAAGCTGAACGAGACGTTCGACAGCCCGCCCGAGACATGCACCAGCGGCATCGCCTGCTTGATCATCCGCGTCGCCTCGAAGAAGGCGCGGGCATAGTCGTTATGAGCCTCGATGCCGGTGGCCACGGCAAAGATGTTGGGATCGAAGATGATGTCCCAGGGATCGAACCCCGCCTTGCCCACCAGAAGGTCGTGGCTGCGCCGGCAGATCTCGAACTTGTGCCGGGCGGTCTCGGCCTGGCCGTTCTCGTCGAAGGCCATCACCACCACGGCGGCGCCATAGCGGCGCACGGTGCGCGCCTGCTCCAGGAACGCCGCCTCGCCCTCTTTCAGCGAGATCGAGTTCACCACCGGCCGGCCCTGGACGCATTTCAGCCCCGCCTCGATCACCTCGAACTTGGACGAGTCGATCATCACCGGCACCCGGCTGATATCGGGCTCGGCGGCGAGCAGGTTCAGGAAGGTGGTCATCGCGGCGACGGAATCGAGCAGCCCCTCGTCCATGTTCACGTCGATGATCTGGGCGCCGTTCTCGACCTGGCTGCGGGCGACCTCCAGCGCCGCCGCATAGTCGCCGTCCATGATCAGCTTCTTGAACTTGGCCGACCCGGTGACGTTGGTGCGCTCGCCGATGTTGACGAAGGTCGAGACGCCGCTCATGCGCGGGCCTCGAACAGCTCCAGCCCGCTCAGGCGCAGGCGCTGGACCCGGGGCGGCACCGGTCGTGGCGCCTTGCCGCGCACCGCTTCGGCGATGGCGCGGATGTGCTCGGGCGTGGTGCCGCAGCAGCCGCCGACGATGTTGACGAGGCCGCTTTCAGCCCACTCGCCCAGATGTCCCGCCGTCTCCTCGGGGGTCTCGTCATAGCCGCCCATCTCGTTCGGCAGGCCGGCATTGGGATAGGCGCTGATCCGGGTATCGGCGACGCCTGCCAGCGCCCGGATGTGGGGGCGCATCTCGGCCGCGCCCAGCGCGCAGTTGAGGCCGACCGCAAACGGCCGCGCATGGGCCACCGAGACCCAGAACGCCTCGGGCGTCTGGCCGGTCAGGGTGCGCCCCGAGCGGTCGGTGATGGTGCCCGAGATCATCACCGGCGGCACGTCGTGGCCGGCATCGCGCAGGCTCTCGATGGCATGGATCGCCGCCTTGGCGTTCAGCGTGTCGAAGACGGTCTCGACCAGCAAGAGGTCGACGCCGCCCTCGATCAGCGCCAGCGCCGCCTCGCCGTAGGCTTCGGCAAGCTGGTCGAAGGTGACCGAGCGGAAGCCGGGGTCGTTCACGTCCGGGCTGATCGAGGCGGTCTGGTTGGTGGGCCCGATGGCGCCGGCCACCCAGCGCGGCGTGCCATCGGCCACCGCCTCGGCCGCCTCGCGGGCGATGCGGGCGCTGGCGAGGTTCATCTCGCGGACCAGCGCCTGCATGCCGTAGTCGGCCTGGCTGATGGCATTGGCGCCGAAGGTGTTGGTGCTCAGGATCTCGGCCCCGGCCTCGAGAAAGGCCGCATGGATGTCGCGGATCATCGCCGGCTGGGTGAGGCTGAGCAGCTCGTTGTTGCCGCCCAGGTCGCGCGGATGGTCGGCGAAGCGGTCGCCGCGATAGGTGGCCTCGTCCGGCCGCCGGCGCTGGATCATCGTGCCCATGGCGCCGTCGAGCACCAGGATCCGCCCATCCGCATGCGCTGCGATATCCGCTCCCATCTCGGGCCTCATTTCTGCAAGGAGCGTCTACATGGCCTTTTCCGGCGCCGAATGAAAGGGCCTGGCCCGGGGCGCGGTCAGGAAACGCCGTTCTTCTCGCGGTGGAACTTGTCCTCGCGCGCGTCGCCGAACAGGCGCCGGCTTTCCAGGTGGGCGCGCTGGGCCGCATAGAACTCGGCCAGGAACGTGCGCGCCTCGGCGTCCGGGATCGGGTCGGTATATTCGATCCGCTTGGCGATGGTGGCCGCGACCTTGATGACGGTGGCCTTGTGGTTGGCCAGTGCGCGGCTGTCCAGCTTCTCCGGCCGGACCTGCAGCAGCGACTCAAGCGTCTGCAACTCGTAGCGGCCGTAATGGTCGAGCTGGTTCGGCAGGAACCGCGATGACGCCGCCTTGGTGGTGCCGGCGGCGGCCTGCCGCGCGAGATCGGGCAGCAGAACCGCCTTGGGCAGCTCGACGACCAGCGTGTTGGCGAGGATGTCGCCGAAGCGGCGGTTCCTGGGGCTGCGCATGGGAACCAGGATCAGGATGGCGATCCAGATCACCAGCGCCAGCCGCATCTCCCAGCTCAGGAACGCCGAGGCAAATAGATAGGTTCCGGGGACGAAGACCTCCATCTCCTTCATCAGGTTCCTCAGCGTCACGGCGTGGGCGCTGAGCGATCGGCCGTCGCCCGAGATCACCCTCAGCCCCATCAGGCGCTTGCCGATGGTCTGGCCGTTCCACATCAGCTCGGTGGCGACGTAGTAGGGAACCCGCATGGCAAAGAAGAGCAGGGCCGCGAGGGCGAAGATCGCCTCGGGGCCGACCAGCCCGCTGGCCGCCAGGAACCAGACCAGCAGGCCGATGGCAACGGCCGTCAGCAGCACGTCGACGATCTGGGCGCCAAAGCGGGCGCCGAGGCTGGCGACGGCGAAGCGCACCGGCACCCCCTCGGGCGGCAGCAGTTCGGCGATGCGGATGCGCGGGCCGGCACGACGGTCGCCCTTGCGGCGATCCTTGCGCCGCCGTCTGCGCAGGGGCCAGATCACGGCCGGACCCCGCCGCGCGCCGGCGTGCGGCCGCCAAGCAGGAACCAGGCCAGCCACAGCGCGCCGATCCCCCAGCCGATGACCAGCCGCAGGTTCATGTCCTGCACCAGTTGCCGGAAGAACCCTTCGAGGATCGCCGCCACCGTCAGCATCAGCGCCGCGAGGATGGCCAGTTTCACCGCATCGCGGCCGGCCGCCCGCAACGCGTCGCCGCGCGGTGCGTCGCCGGGAAACAGCAGCGCCAGCCCGAGGTGATAGCCGCCGCCGCAGGCGATGATGATGGCGCCGATCTCGGTCACGCCGTGGATCGACAGCCAGCCGGCGATGTCGGGGCCGACGCCGCGATCCACGTGCAGCGCCACGAAGACACCCAGCATCAGCCCGTTGGAGAAGGTCAGAGCAAAGCTGGGCACGCAGGCCAGCACCCCGAGCGAGAACACGAAAAGCGCGATTTGCGTGTTGTGCGAGAAGAGGTAGCTGGCAAAGGCCGCCAGCGCCTCGCCCCGTGGCGGCTGCGCCTGATAGATCACCCGCAGCAGTTCCTCGCGCGATGATGACAGCCCGCGCCCGCCGGCCAGGCCCGAGGGCATGAAGGTGTCGTACCAGGTCGGGTCGTCGAGAAAGAGCAGATACCCCGCCGCGGCACCCAGGGCCGTCGTCAGCAGCGCCAGCATCACCGCCAGCCAGCAGCGGCGCACCGCGTTCGGGATGCCGGTGACCAGAAGCCGGGTGACCACGCCCCTGAGCGTCTCCTGCGGCGCATAGACCGCCAGATAGGCGCGGGCGCACAACGTCTCGAGATAGGCCAGCAGAGCCCGGTCGAGCGAGATTTCACGGGCCAGCGACAACGAGGTCATGGCCTGCCGGTAAAGCGTGGCGAGGTCGCGCGCCTCGTCGAAGCCGAGCCCGCGCAGCCCCTTGCGCTCGACCCGCGCCACCAGCCGGTCCAGTCGCTGCCAGTCGTTCTCGCGCTCGGCCCGGAACCGCGCCGAGCGGATCAGCCCGGCGCGCTCGTCGCCCGTCAGCGCGGCGTCGGCATAGCTCATATCATCTCCCGCGCCTTGATGGTCAGGTAGGTCGAGACCAGCCGCGGGGTCAGCTTGCCGGCCTCGGTGTCGATGCACATCACCCCCAGCCGGGCCAGCCGGTCGAAGACGATCTGCCGCTCGCGCGCCAGTTGCCCCGCCGCTACCGCCTCGGCCATGCCGTCAAGCGACTGCCGTGCGCGCCGGCCGCGCGCCTCGATCAAAGGGTCGCGCAGGGCGACGAAGACCACCACGTGGTGGCGGCTGAGCACCGCGACATTCTCCACCAAGAGTTCGGCCGTGGTGGTGTCGACGAAATCCGAGAAGATCACGATCAGGCTGCGGCGGCGGATCAGCCCGCCGAGATGGGTCAGCGCCAGCGTGTGGTTGCTCTCCACCGTCTGATAGCCCATCGCCGCCATGTGCCGTCGCAGGCGCGGAAAGGCGGCGCGTCCCGGCTGTGGCGGCACCCAGGCGCGGGGCTTTGCGTCGAAGCTGTAGAGCGCCACCAGATCGCCGCCCAGGCCAGCCGCCCAGGCCAGCGCCAGGGCCGCGTTGACGGCGTGGTCGATCTTCGGCAGCCCGTCGATCTCCTCGCGCATCAGATAGCCGTTGTCGAGGCAGAGGATCACCTGGTGGTTGCGCTCGGCCCGCGTCTCCTTGGCGACAAGGTCGCGCCGCCGCGCCGAATGCTTCCAGTCGATCGACCGGGTGTCCATGCCGGGCAGGAACTCGCGCAGCTGGTGGAACTCCGATCCCTCGCCCCGGATCGCGATGTCCTTCAGGCCGTAAAGCTCGGACTTCACGTCGACGTCGATCCTGCCCGACAGTGCCGGGCGGATATTGGGGATCACCGCCACGCCCAGGTCGGCCGCCAGGACCGGGGTCAGTTCGAACAGGCCGAAGCGGCTTGGCCACATCAGCCAGACGCGGTCGATCCGGTACTCGCCGCGGCGGCTTCCGACCAGCCGGGCCGAGCCGATGGCGCCGCCGTCGGGATGCGGGGTCAGGCTCAGCTCGCTGTCGCCGCCCAGCCCCTCGGGCAGGGCCAGCCGGGCGCGGATGCCGGAGGGCACCGGCCTGTCGCCGCTGCCCAGCCTGAGGCCGAGGGCGCCGCTTTCGCCGGTGAAGATCTCGTCCGGGCCGTCCAGGGTCAGCCTGAGCCCGCGGGCCGAGCCGGTCAGGATCAGGTCCGCGAGCATTGCCAGCCCCAGGCCGGCCCAGACCGCCACCGCGGCGGCCGCCGGCACCGCCGGGATCGCCACCGCCGCCACGGTCAGGCACAGGCCGACGATGGCCGCCGTCAGCAGCCGCTGGCCGGGGCGGATCAACGCCGTCTCCGGGGCAGGGGACTCACTTGGGCGCCTCGATGCGGTTCATGATGTTGGCCAGCACGTCGCCTTCGGTCCGCCCCTCGATCTCGGCCGCGGGGCCGAGCACGATACGGTGCCTGAGCGCCGGGATCGCCAGCCGCTGCACGTCGTCGGGGATGGCATAGTCGCGCCCGTCCAGCGCCGCCGCCGCCCTGACCGCCGCGGCGATGGCGTCCGCCGCCCGGGTCGAGGCGCCATGGCGGACCTCGGCATCCTCGCGGGTCGTCCGCACGATGCTCAGGATGTAGCGCAGGATGGTCTCGTCCAGCCGGATGCCGTCGATCAGCGTCCGCCCGGCGGCCAGCTCCTCGGGGCTCAGCACCGCCTCGATCCCGGCGGTGCGTCCGGCCAGGTCGAGCGGCTTTTCGGCGTGGCGGCGCAGGATCTCCAGCTCCTGCGCCTCGCCCGGGAAGTCGATGATCAGCTTGAACAGGAACCGGTCGAGCTGCGCCTCGGGCAGCGGATAGGTGCCCTGCTGCTCGATCGGGTTCTGGGTGGCGATGACGAAGAAGTCCGGGCCCAGGGAATGGTCGGTGCCGTCGATGGTCGCCACCCGCTCGTTCATCACCTGCAGCAGCGCCGCCTGGGTCTTGGGCGGGGCGCGGTTGATCTCGTCGGCCAGCAGCACGTCGGTGAAGACCGGCCCCTTGGTCAGCTGGAACTTCGAGGTGGAGAAGTCGAAGATGTTCACCCCCAGCACGTCGCCCGGCATCAGGTCGGGAGTGAACTGGATGCGCCCGAACTGCATCTTCAGGGCGCCCGCGATGGCCTGTGCCATCAGCGTCTTGGCGGTGCCCGGCGGGCCCTCCAGCAGGCAATGGCCGCGCGCGAACAGCGCGATCAGCGTCATGTCCACGGCATCGTCCTGGCCGTGGACGGCCTTGCCGACCTCGGCCCGGATGCGCTCAGCGCACTGTCTCAGCTCGTCCAAATTCATCAAGTACGGTCTCCACTTGCAATTCGAAGTCGTCCAGAAGCGCCAGCAGCCGGTCGGCGCCGGCATTGGCGGTGGGCAGAAGCGCCGCCTCGGCGGCGCGGGTGAAGGCGGCGGCCCGGTCAGGATCGCGCCTGGCGATGGCGGCGGCAATGGCGGTCAGCGCCTCGCGGCCGCTGCGGCGACTGCCGGTGAGTGCCCCGGCCACCGTCTGCAGACGGTCGCTGACATAGGCCCGGATCAGCCCGGCATCGTTGCCCGACAGCCTCAGCAGCCGGGCCTTGGCGGCGATCGACACCGCCTTGGAGGCGCCGATGCGGTCGTCGAACAGCCGTCGCGGCGGGCCAAAGCGCCGGCCGCCGCGCCATAGCGCCACCGCCAGCACCGCGGCGAGCCCGATCCAGATCAGCCCGAAGGGCCAGGAGAAGAAGCGCACCAGGTCGGCCCAGCCGCGCACATGCGGCGGCGGCCGGCCCTCCATGGCGAAGATATAGCTGGTATAGTCGATCAGCACCGGCTTGCCGGCGGCCAGATCGGTGATGATGGCGCGCGTCAGCGCCGCGTTGTCGCCCAGCCCGAGCCCGTGGTTGTTGATCAGGTCGGGGTCCGATAGCGCCCAATAGGGCTCGGTTCGCCCGGTGCAGTGGATCAGCAGGTGTCCCTCGCGCCCGCCGATCAGCGAGGTGCAGGATTTCGGCAGCTCGGGGTGGAAAAGCTGCGGTGCATAGAGCGTCGCCGACAGCCCGCCCCAGCGGTCGTCCACGGTCGGCACGGTCATCAGCCGTGGTTCGGGACGCACCAGTTCGCGCCAGTCGGTGCCGGTCAGCCGCATCGCCTGCGTCGCCTCGGCCGGCGGCAGCAGCAGCGAGGCATGGGCATAGCCCGAATGGCGCACCGCGCGGGTCCATTTCGGCGCCACCATCAGCGTCGGCAGCAGGTCCAGCTTGCGCCGCACCACATAGATCGAGCTGTCGATCTCGGTGCCGGTGGCAAGATAGTCCTCGCGGGTTTCGGGCCGGGCGAACGGCTGCGTGAGGTCGGTGTCCATGATCGGCAGGATGCGCAGGCCCACTTGCGCGGCGGTGACCGTCGTTCCGCCCATGCGCGCCTCGACCCCGCCCGCGCCAAGCCAGGTGATCAGCCCGTCATGGCCGATGGCCGAACGGTCCAGCGGAACCTCGTTGTCGCGAAGGAAATACCAGCCCAGCGCCCCCGCCACGAGCAGGATCAGAAGGAACGGGCCGAAATCGCGGCCCGGCCCCCGCGCCGCCGGCATGGCAGTGCTGCTGCTCATGCCGTCGCCCTCGTCGGCGTGGCGCGAAGGATGGCGGCGGCGCGGCCCAGGCAATCCTCAAAGCTGTCATCCGCCAGCGGCCGGCCGCCGAACTGCACCAGTTCCTCGACCATGATCAGCCGGCGCAGGTCGGACAGCCGCGGCCAGGTGCCGGGCAGCCGGCGCAGGGTCTCGCGCGCGGTCTCGGATCGGCGGATGCCAAGTCCGTTCTGGTGTGCGGCGCTGTCCAGCGAGCGCTCAAGCAGCATCACCAGTGCCGCCTCGCGGTCGGGCATCGAACGGATCAGGGCCAGGAAGTCGGCCACCGGTCCGGTATCGGCGAGCGCCACGGTCGTTGCCCCGGCCCGGTCCGCAAGCCGGCCCTGGGTCGGGCCCGCCTTCAGCAGGCCAAGCCGGCCGAACTTCGCACCCAGCAGCGCCAGCACCGCGAGCAGCACCGCAAGCGCGGTGGCAAAGCGCCAGTCGAACTGACCGGGCTGCCACTCGACGTCCGCCTCCGGCTCTGGCGGGCGGTAGGGCGGTGCGCCGTCCATGGGGATCGGCCCGTTCAGCTCGTCGATATAGGTCAGTTCGCTCTGGATCCGGCCAAAGCGGATGCTGTCGGAATAATCCCGGGATGCCTCGCTGCGCGGCGGATCGAGCGGCGTCAGCAGCGGTTCGTCCTGCGCCAATGCCCCGCCCGGCAGAGCCAGGCAGGCCAGGATGACCAGATTGCGGGCCCAGTCGGCCATGGGGCGCCTTCCATCCGCTCGCGTGCCGCCGTCTTCGGCAGGATTTGTGGGCATTTTAGGGCATCGGGGCCCTGGCGTCGCCTGTGCTTGCCGAAAGGTTCAGCTAAACGCCTCGGGCCGCGCCGCGCGGGCCATGTGGTCAAGCACCGCGTTGACGAAACCGGTCTCCTTGCTGCCGGGAAAGAAGGCCCCGGCGACGTCGACATATTCGGTGATCGCGGTCCGCGCCGGGGTGTCCATCGTGGTCAGTTCCGCCCCGGCGGCACGAAACAGCGCCCGGAGCGTGGGATCGATGCGCCCGAGAGGCCAGGCGGCGGCCAGCGCCGCATCGGTCAGCTGGTCGATCCGGGCCTGGTTGTTCACCGCCGCGCGCAGCACCGCGCGGAAATGCCGCTGGTCGGCCTCGGGGTACTGAGTGCCGTCGATCTCGGCGCCGATGCGGTGGGTTTCGAATTCCTCGCGCACCTGCTCCACGCCATGGCCGCCCGCTTCCATCTGGAACAGCGCCTGGGTGGCGAAAAGCCGCGCCGCCGACCGCTTGAGCCGGCCCTTGTCCGCCTTGCCGCGCGGGGCCCCCGGCGACCGTCCGGCATCGGCGCTCATGCCCGGTCCGCCACCTTGAAGCTGCCCGCCGGGGCCCGGCCCTCGGGTGCCGGAGGGGCGGTGCGCCGGGCCAGCGCGATCAGGTGCAGGGCCGCCTCGGCCGCGCCGCCGCCCTTGTTCAGCCCGTCGGGCTCGGCCCGGACCGTCGCCTGCTCCATGGTGTCCATGGTCAGGATGCCGTTGCCGATGCAGATGCCCTTCAGCCCCAGTTCCATCAGCCCGCGCGAGCTGTCGGTGCAGACGATCTCGAAATGCAGCGTCTCGCCGCGGATCACGCAGCCGAGCGCCACATAGCCGTCGTAGCGACCGCTGCGATGCGACAGCGCGATGGCCGGCGGGATCTCCAGTGCGCCGGGCACGTCGAGAAGCTCGTGCGCCACGCCGGCCGCGTCCAGAGCCCTGACGGCGCCGGCCAGCAGGTCGTCGGCGATGGCGCGGTAATAGGGCGCCCGCACGATCAGCACCTTCAGCCCCTTGGGCAGCTCCGGCAGCGGCAGGCTGTCATGCTCGGTCGCCATGCTTCTATTCCCCGCTGATCGGCCGGGTGCCGGTGATGGTCAGCCCGTAGGCGTCCAGCCCCACCACCCTCGGCGTCGGCGAATTGGTCAGAAGCACCATGTCGTGGATGCCGAGCGAGGCGAGGATCTGCGCCCCGAGCCCGTACTGCCTCAGCGTATGCGGCGACACCCCGCTGCCGGTGTCCAGCCGCTGGCCCATGTCGCGCAGCAGGACCAGCGCGCCGCGCCCCTCGGCCGCGATCAGCCGCATGGCATCCTCGATCTGGTGGCCACGGCCGGGCGCCAGCCCCAGCATGTCCTTCAGCGGGTTGGCGGCATGCATCCTGACCAGCACCGGTTCGGGCGAAGTGATGTCGCCCTTGGTCAGCACCACGTGGTCGGCGCCCTCGGCCTCGTCGGTGAAGATGCGCAGCATCCAGTCGCCGCCATAATCCGAGGTGACGTGCTGGACGACGCTCTCGCGCACCAGGTTGTCGTGGCGCCGGCGATAGGCGATCAGCTCCGAGATGGTGCCGATCTTGAGGTTGTGAAGCTGCGCGAAGGCGACAAGGTCGGGCAGCCGCGCCATCGACCCGTCTTCCTTCATGATCTCGCAGATCACGCCGGCGGGGTTCAGTCCCGCCAGTCGCGCGATGTCCACCGCCGCCTCGGTATGGCCGGCGCGGACCAGCACGCCCCCCTCGCGCGCCCTGAGCGGAAAGATGTGCCCCGGCGTGGCGATGTCGGCGGCGGTCGAGCGCGGGTCGGTGGCCACCGCCACCGTGCGCGCCCGGTCATGGGCCGAGATGCCGGTCGTCACCCCCTCGCGGGCCTCGATCGAGACGGTGAACGCGGTCTCGTGCCGCGACGAGTTCGATGCCGCCATCAGCGGCAGGCCAAGCGCGTCGATTCGCTCGCTCTGCATGGCCAGGCAGATCAGGCCGCGCCCGTGCATGGCCATGAAGTTGATGGCGCTGGGCGTGGCCATCTGCGCCGGGATGACGAGGTCGCCCTCGTTCTCGCGGTCCTCGTGGTCGACGAGGATGAACATCCGCCCCTCGCGCGCATCCTCGATGATCTCCTCGACCGAGGAGATGGCATCGCGGAAGGGACTGTCCTTGTGGTCTCGGTGGTCTTTCATGGGCTCGGGTCCGGCTTTGGCAGGGGCGGGATACTTGATGCCCGCGTCCTTGGCCAGAGGGGTGAGGCGGGCAGGTTACTGTGCGGCGGCCTTGGCCATGATCCGGCGCACGCCTTCGGCGAGCAGGGCATCGAAATCCGCCCGGGGCTCGGGGGAAAGCTGCAGCGCCTGCACGGCGATGTTGAATTCCCCCGCGACCCACGCACACTTCTGTTCCGGAGCGCCGGCCGCGCGCAGGTGATCCCGCTCGGCCCTGACGGCGTCGGCAAGCTTTGCCGGCGCGTCCACGCTATCCACCGAAACGCCATGGCGGTCGCAAAGCTCGCATACCTTGCCTTGCCCCCAGACCGCATGTTCTGCCCGGATCTGCGCTGCTACCTGCCGCAATCCTTTATAGACATCGCCGTCACGAACCATGCGAAATAGTGTTTCGAGGCTCTTCAACGTCCAAGAATGGTTCAACCCGCGCAAGTCGAGCTGCAACGCTACCACCCGACGCATGGTCGCCACGGCTGCTGGCCGATCGCCGCGCAGCGCCAGCCTCACCGCCTCATTGTTCAGGTAAGTGGCGGTCTGGGGGTGAAATTCACCGACAGCCCGCCGGGCAGCGGCCAGGGCCCGCGGCGTATATTCATCAGCTTTCGCCATGTGTTCGGCGCGTAGAGCTTGCGGCAGGCTGGCCGCCCAGCCAGAATGAAGTGCTCCTAGATTGGCCCAGTCCACAGCCGTATCCGGGTGGTGTTCGCCTAGGGCCATGATGTCAATATGTAGCGCGACACGATTGCGCGAAGCGGCACGGGCAAAATTGCGCTGCTCGCGGTAAATCCCGGCAATATTGTTGAGCGTCGCTGCATATTCCGGGTGTCGCGGTCCGACCTCGGGCAGCCGGCCCTGGATACGACGCACGTTGAAGAACACTTTCAGCGCTTCGTCCGGATTGCCTTCCTTGAGCAATGCGCCCAGAGTGTTGAGTGCCAATGCGTGGTCGCCGCTTTCCGGTTGCAGGCGCGCGTTGATTGTTACCGACGCCGCGGAGAAGTCGAGATCGCTGCTTGTAACGCCACGCGCGGTAGCGAATGCGCCGATTTGGTGGAACAGTCGCGCGGCGGCCAGGGACTCGGTTGCGTTTGGCAGTAGCGCTCGGGCCTGCGCCAATAGTCGCCGGTAACCCTCCCAGTTGGCCGGATTGTGGACATCGCCAGGTATGGCAGCGTCCGCCAAACGCGCCGCCGTATCGGCCCAACAGATCAAGTCGGCGCCGAGTGTGACGCGCCAAAATTCTCCAATGAGGCGATGCATCGTCCAGCGCGTATCTTCACCCATCCCCGAGCTGCTGACCAGGCTGTGGCGGGACAACTCGTCGAGCGCCACGTCGATCTGGTGGGGTTTTCCACGGGCCGGGCCGAGACGGCCGGGCAGGCCGGCCCCGTCAAAGCTGGTGCCGGTCGATTTGTCTGCGCATCCCTCTTTCACCATCTCCGGCCACAGGTCGTCGGGGTTGAGAAAGGCGAAGACCGACAGCAGGTCCTTGGCGTCCTGGCCCAGGGCGTCGAAGCTCAGCGCCAGCGCCCCGGCCAGTGTCTGCGCGCCGTCATAGCCGGACATCGACCATTGCAGGTCGCCGACCCTGTCGCGCTCCGCCTCCAGAAGTTCAATGTAGCGCGCCCGCGTTACCGAGCGATGGGTGTGCAGATAGCCCGCAGCCGCCTCGATCCCCAGCGGCCAAAAGTCCAGCCGCGCGGCAATCGCGGCCAGATCGCCATCGCTCAGGCGCTCGGCATCGGGCAGCCGCTGGCGCAGCATTTCCAGCGCCTCGCCCGGCGTCATCTTGCCCAGCTCCATGGCGCCGAAATGCTCGGGCCAGTTGGTCTCGCGCGAAGTGATCAGCAGCCGCACCGGCCCTTCGGCCGGCAGCAGACCCTTCACGCTGGCTGGCGTCGCGTTGTCGTAGACCACCAGCCAGGGTTGGTTTCGGCCGGTCAGCAGGCTCAGCCCGGTTGTCGCATTGGCGGTCTGCTCGGTCAGGGACGTGTCAAGGGTGAGGGCAAGCCGGGTCAGGCCGCTCCTGACCGAGTCCGGGTCCGCCGCCTCGATCCACCAGACGCCCTCGAACTGCTTCTGGTTCGCCAGCTCGCCGGCGGCATCGAGCGCCAGCGTGGTCTTGCCGATGCCGCCCATGCCGGTGATGCTGGCGCGCAGGATGGTCGACCCGCCGCGCGCAAGCTGGCGGATCAACGCGGCCCGCTTCTGGCGCGGAACGATCTGGTCGGCATCGCGCTGCGGCAGGTGGCGGAAGAGGGGCCAGTTGTCGTTGACAGGCGTGAGTGCATCCTTGGCCGCTTTCGCCCCCCGGGGGATCAGTTTCCACATGGCGAGCGCCAGCGCGCCGAGACCCAGAGGGATTGCCAGTCCCAGGATTTCTTGTCCGGTAAGCCCGCCGAAACAGGCTTGCTTCAGCGTGAAGACGCCATTCGGATCCAGCAAACATTGCGGAAGCTGCATCAATCCCACCCATGCACCCCGGATTGGTGATAGCACGCGCCGGTAGAGTCGCCAAACCTTGCCGCGCGGATCGCGCTCGGGGGGCGCGAAAGGGGGTGACATCGGGGTGTCCGCACGGTGTCCCCACCCGCGTTAACACTTTTATCGTTCAAAATCAACTACTTAACATAGCGTCCCCGTGGGGACGCCGCGCAGACCCATTGGAACATGCCCGCGCCGCTTGGCTGGCGCGTCGGCCTGATCGGGGCGCGTTCGGGCACCGTCCCCAGACCGTCCCCACGGGATTTCACACGATTCCAGTGCCTTGACCCCCCGTCCCCATGGGGACGCCAGCGACCGAGGCCTACAGGCCCGCCTTTTCGGCCTCGGCGAGCCGGGCGACATAGCGGGCCAGGGTGTCGATCTCGAGGTTCACCGCATCGCCTACCTTCGCCTCGCCCCAGGTGGTCACCTCCAGCGTGTGCGGGATCAGGTTGACGCCGAACCGGGCGCCGTCGACCTCGTTCACCGTCAGCGAGGTACCGTTCAGCGCCACCGATCCCTTCGGCGCGATGAACCGGGCCAGCGGCGGCGGCGCCTCGAAGACCAGCCGCCGGCTGTCGCCCTCGTCACGCATCGAGACGATCGTCGCCACGCCGTCCACGTGGCCCGAGACGATATGCCCGCCAAGCTCGTCGCCCACCTTCAGCGCCCGTTCCAGGTTGACCCGGTGGCCTTCGGCCCAGCCGACCCGATTCGAGCCGATGGTGGTCCTGGAGACCGTCTCGGCCGAGACGTCGACGTCGAACCAGGCGCCGTCCCCGTTCAGACGCGCCTCCGGCCCGCGGTCCACGACCGTCAGGCAGACGCCGTCGCAGGCGATCGAGGCGCCGATGGCGATGCCTTCCGCCGCATAGCCGCAGGCGATCCGGGCCCGCAGGTCGCCCTGTCGGCGAACCTGCCGGATGCTGCCGATATCGGTGACGATGCCGGTGAACACCTGGGCCACTCCTTTCCTGGTTGGTCCTAGACAAAGCCCGGTCGTGCGACAAGGGGGCGGGTCAGCGCTTTTCGGTGAAGAAGGCCTTCAGCAGCGCCGCGCTTTCAGCCTCGGCGATGCCGCCATAGGTTTCCGGAACGTGGTGGCACTGGGGGTGGGCGAAGATCCGCGCGCCGTGCTCGACCCCGCCGGACTTGGGGTCCGCCGCCCCGTAGTAGAGCCGCCGGATCCGCGCTGCCGACGCGGCGGCCGCACACATGGCGCAGGGCTCCAGCGTCACCGTGAGGTCGTGGCCGGTCAGCCGCTCCGACCCCAGCGCTGCGCAGGCGGCCCGGATCGCCAGCATCTCGGCATGGGCCGTGGGGTCGGCCAGCTCTCGGGTGCGGTTGCCGGCCGCCGCAATGACCTGGCCGTCGGCCGCCGTCACCACCGCGCCCACCGGCACCTCGCCGCGAAGCCCTGCCGCGCGCGCTTCGGCCATGGCCGCTGCCATTGCGCTTTGAAATCCCGCCATGGACGCCGTCATGCCGCCGCCGCCCGCCATCCGCAAGCGCAAGCAGCCATGGGCAAGGCTGGCGGCCGCCGCTATGGAAGGGCAACCAACTTGGGAAGGGCAGACCATGACCGCCAGCGAAGGCGAACGCATCGCCAAGGTGATCGCACGCGCCGGGCTCGCCAGCCGCCGCGACGCCGAGCGGATGATTGCCGAAGGCCGGGTCTCGGTGAATGGCCGCCGCATCGACAGCCCGGCCCTGAACGTGACCGCCCGCGACCAGATCAGCGTCGACGGCAAGGCGCTGGCCGCCGCCGAGCCGTTGCGGCTGTGGCGCTATCACAAGCCGGCGGGGCTGGTCACCACCGCCCGCGACGAGAAGGGCAGGGCGACGATCTTCGACCGCCTGCCGGACGACATGCCCAGGGTGATGACCGTGGGCCGGCTCGACCTCAATTCAGAGGGACTTCTGCTGCTGACCAACGATGGCGAGCTGAAGCGCCGTCTCGAACTGCCCTCCACCGGCTGGGTCCGGAAATACCGGGTCCGTGCCCACGGTGTGCCGGACGATGCCGCGCTGGAACCCCTGCGCCGCGGCGTCACCGTCGACGGAGAGCGCTTTCAGCCGATGAGCGTTCGCATCGACCGCCAGCAGGGACGCAATGCCTGGCTGACGCTGGGCCTGCGCGAGGGCAGGAATCGCGAGGTGCGCCGCGCGCTCGAGGCGGTGGGGCTGACGGTCAACCGGCTGATCCGCATCTCGTATGGCCCGTTCCTGCTCGGCGACCTGGCCGAGGGAGCGGTGGCCGAGGTGCGGCCCAAGGTCCTGCGTGACCAGCTTGGCCTGTCGCCGGCCGGAGCCGGGGAGGCACCTGCCGAAGTGCCCGGGCAAGCAACCGGGCAAGCGACTGGGCAAGCAACCGGGCAGGCGACAGGGCGGGCCCGCCGCGGCGCGCCGAAGGCCTATCGCCCCGAGGCCGGCGAGGCGACACCGGCGGCCACCAAGAGTAGCCGCGCACGCGCCGGCGCGGCCACCCCGAACGCCAAACCCCGCCGGGTCCCGCGTCGGGGTGGCGGGCCGGATCGCGGCGGGCGCTAGCCGGCCGGGAGCACGCTGGCGGTCCTGTGGGCAGTTCAGCCCGGGACAAGGCCCTTGCCGACACCGGGAACGGCCCCTGCCCGGGTTGGCGTTGACCTCGATCAATGTGCGCAACCGGGTTCGGGGGTTAGGTATCTTCAGGAGGTACGAGCGATGAACAGGACCAGGAAGGTGGTCCCTTTCGTGACAGCGCCACCCCGCCCCAATCCGCCCATCGGCGCCGTCCCGACGGTCGGCGCCGCCGAGGAGGTGGTGCCCGTTGACCGGGCTTTCCATGCCTCTGTCGCGCGTCTGACCCGCGGCCTGTCGCCGGCCGCCGTGCTGCTGGCATGGGCCGACTGGGCCATGCACCTCGCCGCCGCGCCCGGCAGGCAGGCGGAACTTTGGGCCAAGGCGGCACGCAAGGCTATACGGTTGCAGATGTTCCTGCTGCGATGTGCGGCCTGCGGCGGCCGGGCCGAGCCCTGTATCGAACCGTTGCCCCAGGATCGTCGCTTCACCGCCGATGCCTGGCAGGCCTGGCCGTGGAACCTGTGGTCGCAGACATTCCTGCTGACGCAGCAGTGGTGGCATGCAGCGACCACGGGGATTCGCGGCGTTTCGCCGGAGAGTGAGCGGCAGGTCGAGTTCCTCGCGCGGCAGATGCTGGACATGGTGTCGCCGACCAATTTCCCCTGGTCCAACCCCGAGGTGATCAAGGCGACGCAGGCCGAGGGCGGCATGAACCTTGTCCGCGGGCTGCAGAACCTGGCCGAGGACCTGCAGTGCCGGATGGCCGGTCTGCCACCGCCGGGCGCCGAGGCGTTCCGCCCCGGGCGAGAGGTTGCGGTCACGCCCGGCGAGGTCGTGTTCCGCAACCGGCTGATGGAACTGATCCAGTACCGGCCCACCACGCCGACCGTCCGCCCCGAGCCGGTGCTGTTTGTCCCGGCCTGGATCATGAAGTACTACATCCTCGACCTGTCGCCGCGGAACTCGCTGATCCGCTGGCTGGTGGGCCAGGGCTTCACGGTCTTTGCGATCTCCTGGATGAACCCCGGATCGGCGGATCGCGACCTTGGACTGGAGGACTACCGGGCCGAGGGTGTGATGGCCGCGCTCGACGTGGTTCAGGCGACGACGGGGCAAAAGGTGCATGCGACCGGCTATTGCCTGGGCGGCACGCTTCTGAGCGTCGCTGCCGCAGCCATGGCGCGCGATGGCGACGACCGGCTGGCCTCGCTGTCACTGTTCGCCGCGCAGACAGACTTCACCGAGGCCGGTGAGATCAAGCTGTTCATCAGCGAAAGCCAGGTGGCGTTTCTCGAGGACATGATGGCCGAGCGCGGCTACCTCGAGGCCGGACAGATGGCCGGTGCCTTCCAGATGCTGCGTTCCAACGACCTGCTGTGGTCGCGGATGGTGCGGGAGTACCTTTTGGGGCGGCGCAGCCCGATGACCGACTTGATGGCCTGGAATGCCGATGCCACGCGAATGCCGGCGCGGATGCACTCGGAATATCTGCGCAAGCTGTTCCTGAGCAATGATCTGGCCGTGGGAAAGCTGTCGGCAGGCGGCCGCCCGGTGGCGCTATCCGACATCCGCGTACCGGTCTTCGCGGTCGGCACCGAGACCGATCATGTCGCACCCTGGCGGTCGGTCTACAAGCTGACGCTGCTCGACGATTGCGAAACCACATTCGTGCTGACCAGCGGCGGTCACAACGCAGGGATCGTCTCGGAACCCGGCCATCCGCACCGACACTACCGGGTCGCCACGCGGGGACCGATGGCAGCCTGGAGCGACCCCGAGACCTGGCACGCGCAGGTGCCTGTGCGGGAGGGGTCGTGGTGGCCGGCATGGTGCGACTGGCTGAGTGCGCGGTCCGGGGCTCCCTCGCCACCGCCCGGGCTGGGGGCGGCGGGCTTTCCGCCGCTGGAGCCGGCACCGGGTCGCTATGTGCTGGAGCGCTGACCCGGCCGCCGCCGGCGGACGGCGTTGACCTGCATCAAGGCGTCGGTACTGGCCGCAGCCTAGGCTCGGCTTCGGTAGGTCCCCAGATGCTTGAGCCCAATCAGCCCGGCTTTTCAGGTCACGTTTCGGCCGTCCGCGGCCCGGTGGTCGATGTTGCATTCGACGGCTCTTTGCCGCCGCTCAACAGTGCGCTGGTCGTCGCCAGGGATGACGGTGCGCCGCTGATCCTGGAGGTTCACGCTCATCTCGACAGCCACCGGGTCCGTGCCATCGCCTTGCACGCGACCCTGGGCCTGGCTCGCGGCACCCCGGTCCGAGCCACCGGAGCCGCGCTGGATGTCCCGGTGGGCGAGGCGGTGCTCGGCCGGCTGATCGACGTGACCGGTGCGGTGGGCGACGGCGGATCGGCACTGGCTGCCGACACCCCGCGACGGTCGATCCATGGTGCACCGCCGCCGCTGAACGTCGGGTCCGGCGAGGTGGGGCTGTTCGAGACCGGCATCAAGGTGATAGACCTGATGCTGCCGCTCGCGAAGGGCGGCAAGGCGGCGATGTTCGGCGGTGCCGGGGTCGGCAAGACGGTACTGGTGATGGAGCTGATCCACACCATGGTCGAGAAATACCATGGGGTCTCGATCTTCGCCGGCGTCGGCGAACGCTCGCGCGAGGGCCACGAGATGTTGGCCGAGATGAAGGCCTCGGGCGTGCTTGCCCGCACCGCGCTGGTCTATGGGCAGATGAACGAGCCGCCCGGCGCGCGTTGGCGCGTACCCCTCGCCGCAGTCGCCATCGCCGAGGACTTTCGCGACCGCGACCACCGAAATGTGCTTCTGATGATGGATAACGTGTTCCGCTTTGTGCAGGCGGGAAGCGAGGTTTCGGGTCTTTTGGGTCGCCTGCCCTCGCGCGTCGGCTATCAGCCGACGCTGGCGGGTGAGGTGGCGGCGCTGGAGGAGCGCATCGCTTCGGCCGCCGGCGCTGCGGTCACTGCGATCCAGGCCGTCTATGTCCCGGCTGACGATTTCACCGATCCGGCGGTGACGGCGATCTCCAGCCACATGGATTCGGCCATTGTCCTTTCGCGACAGCTCGCCGCCGAGGGATTTTATCCGGCGGTCGACCCGCTGGCCTCGTCGTCGCAGCTTCTCGATCCGACCGTGGTCGGTGCCGAGCACTACCGGCTGGCCGGCGAGGCGCGCGCGCTGCTGGCCCGTTTCCGCGAGTTGCAGGACATCATTGCGCTGCTCGGCGTCGAGGAACTGGGCGCGGCGGACCAACTGGCGGTCCGCCGGGCACGCCGGCTGCAGCGCTTCCTGACCCAGCCGTTCGCGGTCACCGAGAGCTTCACCGGGATGGCCGGTTGCAGCGTGCCCCTGGCCGAGACCCTGGACGGCTGTCGGGCGATCCTTGCCGGCGAGGCCGACGATTGGGCGGAAAGCTCGCTCTACATGATCGGTGGCATCGAGGATGCGCGCGCGAAAGAGAAGGTGGCGGCATGAGGCTGACGATCGCAACGCCGCTCGAGCTTGTCGTCGCCGAGGACGACGTCGGAATGGTGCGCGCCGAAGATGCCAGCGGCGGCTTCGGCATCTGGCCCGGCCACGCCGACTTTCTCACCGCGCTCGCCGTCTCGGTCCTGTCCTGGACCGGCAGCGACGGAGCGCGCCGGCACTGCGCGGTCAAGGGCGGGGTGCTTGCCGTCACCGGTGGCAGGACCGTGGCCGTCGCGACCCGTGCGGCGATGACCGGTGAACTGCCGGCGCTGGCCGAGACCGTGCTGGCCCGGTTTCGTGCCGAGGACGAAGCAGCTCGTACCGAGCAGGCCGACGCCACGCGCCTGCATCTTCAGGCGATCCGGCAGATTGCCGCCTCGCTTGAAGGGCGGACCGGTCTGGAGACGTGGCGATGAACGGGGAGGACCCGTTGGCCCGGGCGGCGCGGCAGGCCGCCGATCGCGCAGCCAGGGCAGCGCGCGAGGGCGAGGTGTCGCTTTCGCGGCGGCTGGCGCAGATCGGCGTCCTTGGCTGGATTGTCGTTGCGCCGACGCTGGCGGGGGCCTTTCTCGGCCACTGGCTCGACCGGTTGTTCGGCTCGGGTATCTTCCTTACGGCGCCGCTGCTTCTGGGCGGGCTGGGACTGGGCTGCTGGTTCGGCTGGAACTGGATGCATCAGCCATGACCGTCCTGCTCTCCGCCGCCTTCCTTCTGGCCGGCCTCGGTGCCGGACGGGCGCATTTCGCCTTGCTTCGCGTCGCGACCGACTCCCTGATCCTCGGCGGCTCGGCCGGCCGGGCACTGGTTCTGACCTTGGCCCGCTTCGGGCTGAGCCTGCTGGTCCTTGCCGGGGCTGCGCTTGCCGGGGCCTTGCCGCTGCTGGCGGCCGCGCTGGGCTTCGGCCTCGGCCGTGCCTGGGAACTGCATCGCGCGCGGTCGGAACCATGAAGTCGCCGCTCGAAGAAGCCGTCCTGTTTCACATCGGCCCGGTGCCGGTGGCGCAGTCGGTGGTCACCACCTGGATCATCATCATGTTGCTCGTGGTCTGCGCCTGGTCCGTGACCCGCCGGCTGGCGCTGAGGCCGTCGGGGCGCCAGGCGGTGCTGGAGCTGATCGTTGCCGCGGTCGACAGCCAGATCAGCGACACCATGCGTGTCGACCCCGCCCCCTACCGCAATTTCGTCGGCACGCTCTTCGTGTTCATTCTCGCCGCCAACTGGTCCTCGCTCATTCCCGGCGTCGAGCCGCCCACCGCGCAGCTTGAAACCGACGCGGCGCTGGCGCTCGTGGTCTTTCTGGCGGTGGTCGGTTTCGGCATCCGGGCTGGCGGCGTGCGGGGCTACCTCAAGAGCTTCGCAGTACCGACGCCGCTGATGATCCCGCTCAATTTTCTGGAGTCGCTGACCCGCACCTTCTCGCTGCTGGTACGCCTGTTCGGCAACGTGATGAGCGGCGTCTTCATCATCGGCATCGTTCTGTCGTTGGCCGGGCTCTTGGTGCCGATCCCCTTCATGGTGCTCGAACTGCTGACCGGGTTCATCCAAGCCTACATCTTTGCGGTGCTTGCCACGGTGTTCATCGCTGCGGCCGTGCAGGAATCCGGCCCGGCCGCGCAGGAAAAGGACTGAAGCATGGACTGGATTTCGCTTGCCAGCATCGTCGGCGCGGCCTTCTCGGTTTCCTTCGGCGCACTCGGCCCGGCCCTCGGCGAGGGTCGCGCGGTTGCCGCCGCCATGGAGGCGATCGCGCGCCAGCCGGAAGCCGCCAACGCGATCTCGCGCACCCTGTTCGTGGGGCTCGCGATGATCGAGACCACGGCGATCTACTGCCTGGTTGTGGCGCTGCTGCTTCTGTTCGCCAATCCGCTGGTCGGCTGAAACGATGTCCTTCGACTGGTGGACTCTCGGTCTGCAGGCGATCAATTTTGCGGTTCTGGCCTGGCTGTTGGGCCGGGTTCTGTGGCGTCCGGTCGCAGCGGCGATCGCCGACCGGCGGGCAGAGGCCCAGAGGCTCCTGGACGACGCCGCCTCACGTCGGGACGCGGCAACGGTGTCTCAGTCGGAGGCCGAAGCTGCACGCGCCGGGATCGCGGCCGAGCGGGCACAGGCACTGGCCGAAGCGCGCGCGGCCGCTGAATCGGACCGGCGCGCCATCCTCGACAAGGCCCGTGCCGAGGCTGCCGCGCTTGCCGCCGCTGCCGCCGCGCAGCGACAGGCCGAAGCGGAGGCGGCCGAAGCCGCCTATGCGGCCCGCGCCAGCGAACTGGCGCTGGACATCGCCCGGCGGATCGGCGCCGGGCTGGCCGGACCCGGGCTCGCCGCCGCCTATCTCGACAGGATGGTACGGCGGATCGAGGTTGCGCCCGACCGCAACCGGCTTGCGGCCGACGGGCCGGTGTCGCTGGCATGTGCGGTGCCGCCCGCCGCTGCCGATACCGAGGCGCTGCTTCTGCGGCTGTCCGAGGCGCTTGGCAAGGCGGCCAAGATCACCATTTTCCCCCAGCCCGATCTGATCTGCGGCTATGCGATCACCACGCCGCATTTCAGCGTGGAAAGCTCTTTCTCCGGGGATCTCGATCGCATTCGCCGTGAAATCGCCGATGGCTGAGCCGCGTCACGATCAGTGGCTTGCGCAGGCCCGCCGAGCGCTGGCGCGGTCGACCATGGACGCTGACCTGCAACGCTTTGGCCGGGTCGAGGCGCTTGCCGACGGCATCGCCACCATCTCCGGCCTGCCCGATGCCTGCGCCGGCGAACTGTTGCGGTTCGAGGGCGGTCAGACCGGCTTCGTCCACATGCTCGAAGAGGACTGGCTTGCCGCGGTCATTCTTGACACCGGCGGA
Organism: Paracoccaceae bacterium; assembly: GCA_050299555.1. Lineage (GTDB taxonomy): Bacteria > Pseudomonadota > Alphaproteobacteria > Rhodobacterales > Rhodobacteraceae > JBNKWA01. The sequence continues at coordinate 44,285 of JBNKWA010000053.1, forward strand.
GACGCATCGGAAAGCCTCGCACAGGGTAGCCGGGTCAGCGGCACCGGCGAGGTGGTTCGCGTACCCGTGGGCCCGGGGCTGCTGGGCCGCGTCGTCGACCCGCTTGGCCGACCGCTTGATGGGTGCGGCCCGATCGCTGCCGAGGCGCATCTGCCGACCGAGCGCCCGGCACCGCCGATCATCGACCGCGCGGCGGTGGTCGAGCCGTTGCAGACCGGAACCCTGATCGTGGACGCGCTTTTCGCCATCGGTCGTGGTCAGCGCGAGCTGATCGTGGGTGACCGCGCCACCGGCAAGACCACGCTGGGGCTCGATGCGATCCTGAACCAGAGCCCCGGGGATGTGGTTTCGGTCTATGTCGCCATCGGCCAGAAAAGCTCTTCGGTTGCGCGGGTGATCGCCGAGCTGCGCGGGGCCGGCGCGCTCGACCGCGCAATCGTGGTCGTGGCTGGTCCGGCGACCGCGCCAGGGCAGCAATGGATCGCCCCCTTCGCGGGCATGACCATGGCCGAGCATTTCCGCGATACCGGTGGGCATGCGCTCGTCGTTCTGGATGATCTGTCCAAGCATGCCGCGTGCCACCGCGAGATCGCGCTTCTGACCCGACAGCCCCCTGGCCGCGAAGCCTATCCCGGCGACATCTTCTATCTGCACGCGCGGCTTCTGGAACGTGCCGCACGGCTGTCGGCGGCCAAGGGCGGCGGTTCGCTGACGGCCCTGCCCATCGCCGAGACCGACGCTGGAAATGTCGCCGCCTATATCCCCACGAACCTCATCTCGATCACCGACGGTCAGATCGTGCTCGACACCGGCCTGTTCAACCGGGGCCAGAAGCCGGCGGTGAATGTCGGCACCTCGGTCAGCCGGGTCGGCGGCAAGACCCAGGCGCGGGCGCTGCGACAGGCGGCCGAAAGCCTGCGGCTGGAATATTCGCAGTTCCTGGAGCTTGAGATCTTCACCCGCTTCGGCGGCATGCCCGACGCGCGCGTCAAGAGGCAGCTGGCCCGGGGCCAGCGGGTGCGGGCGGTGCTTGCACAGGGCCGGCACGCGCCGCTGCGGCTGGTCGACGAGGTGGCGCTGGTCCTTGCCTTGCAGGCCGGGGCGCTTGACGAGGCGCCGGACGAGGCCGTGGCCGGGCTGAGGCGGGACCTTCCGGCGGCACTGGATGCCGCGGGATTGGCCGGCGTGGACCTGAACGTGGAGTTGACCGAGGCCACGAAGGCCCGTTTCCTCGATGCGGTGCGGCCCCTGCTGCCGCCCGCCCCGACCCCGAACCAGCCCGGGGTCCAGGCGTGACCGGGCGGTTGGCCGATCTCGAGGCGCGCATCGAAAGCGTGCGGACGCTTGGCTCGGTAATCCGTGCAATGCGCGGGACCGCAGCCGCCCGCGTGCACCAGACCGAGGGGCCGCTTCGCGCGGTGGACTTGCACGCCGCCACGCTGGCTGGCGCGCTGCGGCAGGTGATGACGCTGATGCCCGCCATGCCGGCCTCCGGGTCGCGGCGCGTCACGGTGCTGTTTCTGGCCGAGCAGGGCTTTGTCGGCGCATTCAGCGAGCGGCTGCTGGACCGCGCCGGCTCTGATCTGGGCGAACTGGTCGTGGTGGGGCGTCGCGGGGCGGTCGTGGCGCGCGAACGCGGCCTGAACCCGAGGTTGGCGCTTGCGCTGCCGAGCCACCCGCCGGCAATCCCGACCTTTGCCGACCGCCTGGCCGAAACACTTCTGGCCGCCGACGCGGATGTTGCCATCGAGGCGATCCATGCCGTCGCCACCGGCGCCGACTGGACCGTGGTGCGCCGCCGGGTCTTCCCGGTGCCTGCCAGCCCGGTGCCCGCCGGCCCGATTCCGGCAGCGCCGTCACCACTGACCAACCTGCCTGCCGCCGAGCTTCTTGCCGACCTTCTGGCCGATTGCCTTCACGCCGAGCTGTGCCGCGCCGCCTTGCATGCGATCGCCGCCGAAAATGCTGCCCGGGTCCAGGCAATGATCGCTGCACAGTCACAGACCGACCGGCGGCTGGATGAACTGTCGATGGGTGTGCGCACGCTGCGTCAGCAGGCCACAACCGCGGAGATCCTGGAACTGGCCAGCGGCGAGGCAGCGGTGCGCAGACCCAGGTCGAGGCCCGTGCCTTAGAACGAGGGGGCCAACGCGGTGGTTCCGCGCGAGGCCGCTGGCGAGGGCCGCCGAGGGGCCTGGCCGGTCCGGGTCAGCGTTCTTCGCCGTCAGGATCGTCGGGCGAATGGCTTGCTCCACGAACTGATGCATCATGTGCAGCGGGTCTGCGGCGCCCACGAAAGCTTCCCGTGCCGCAACTTCGGCGAGCGCGATGCCTATGACCTGGGCGGCCGCTTTCTCAAGCGACAGAACGTCGAGAACCCCATCCCGAACCGCAATTTCTGGAAATCAAACGACTGAAATCAAGGAGATTTGGAAAGATGATCGAAGTGGTCTTCGTCGCCTGCCCGACGCTCGATTCCAGCGTAGGCAAGGAAGAGAGGCTTGTTTACGCGGACGTTCCGCTGATGACCTGCCTCTGCAGGGCAGGCCGAACTGGCCGGATGGGCATCACAAAATTCGGAGTGGAAGATTGGCCGCTGGTCCTGCCGGCAACACGAGCCGACCGTCGCCGTGCTGTGCGTGCGGCATACCGGGAAGAGGGACTTGGTGGAGCCGAGGGGAATCGAACCCCTGACCTCTTCATTGCGAACGAAGCGCTCTCCCATCTGAGCTACGGCCCCGACCGGCGCGGTAAATGCTGCCGCGGCGCGGGTTTGTCAACAGCGAGTTGGAAAGGGCGCCTGCGTCAGGTGCGATGCCAGCAAGCGGGATAGATGACCCCGCGGGCGTCCTGCATCGGGTGCTGGTCGCGGCCGGCAGGTTCGACGAGGCCGAGCAGCGCAGGATTCGCGTCGACGATATCGCGCAGCCCCTCGGCCGCGTCGTGCTGGCCGGCTGTATTGAGGAAAGTCGCGATGTCCTCGAGCACCTCGCCGACCCAAGCCATGCCACCGCTTGTTTGGTACTCTTCCATTCCGCCCTCCGGCTATCGCGTTCCGCATTCGCTGGAGGGGAAGAAACGCTGCCGTGCGGTCCGCCGGCAGGCCGATACGTGGCCAAAAAGCGATCTTTAGATAAAATTCGATGCAACAACCGCCGGTTGCTGATGCTTCATGCCTTGCTCGCCAGAACCTCGGACACAAGCAGGTCGATGCTAGTCAGCCCGGTCATGACCACGGCGCCGCCGAGGGAGTAGGCCAGAATGGTCACCAAGGCGCCGAGGCCGAGCGCCGCCACCAAGCATGCAAACAAAGCCGCCAAGGCGACTGACATGCCCATGTTGGAAAGGAGGTCACGATTCATGACACATTCTTTCATAATCGCATCGCTGCGAGCAATCCTGTAATCAAAGCTTCGCGCAAGTGGCGAATTCCTGCCGCTCGGTCCGCCGCAGAGGTGTTATTACCTCGGGGACTGTTGCAGGAATGGCGCAATGTGGGCGATATCGGGCCTCAAGACCACCTTGGGTGCCGGAGCGATTCGCATGACTGCCCTTTTTCTCAGGATCATTGCGGCAGCGGCAGCGCTTGTCGGCCTTTCGGCATGCGAGACGGAATACGCCGTGCCCGAGGTCCGGGGCCAGGCGCCCATCGCCGCGGTGCCGGTGGTCGCACGCAGCGAAACCGATGCCCTGCTTGCCTTCCGCCGCGTCGTCGCCCGGGTCGAGCCGGTGGCCGAGGCGACCTGCCGGCAAGAGAACCCGCGTGCGGGGGCGGGCTATTGCGCCTTCACCATCGCCGTCGACCAGAGGGCCGGCCAGCCTCCCAATGCCTTTCAGTCACTCGACGCCGCCGGTCGGCCGGTGATCACCTTCACGCTGCCGCTGCTGCAGCAGGCGCAAAGCGATGACGAGATCGCTTTCATCCTCGGCCACGAGGCGGGCCACCAGATCGCCAATCACATCGGCAAGAGCACGGCGACGGCCACGCTCGGCGGGCTGGTGCTGGGTGGACTGGTGGCGGCCTCCGGCGGGACCCAACAGTCGATCACCGATGCGGCGAATATCGGCGGTGCGGTGGGGTCGCGTGCCTACTCGCAGGACTTCGAGCTGGAGGCCGACGTGCTTGGCGCCTATATCGCCGATCGCGCCGGCTACGATCCACGGCGCGGCGCCCAGTCGTTCGCCCGCTTCGGTGGCGGCGGCGGTTTTCTGGCCACCCATCCGCCGTCGGGCCGGCGCTTGGCGACGGTGATGGCGGTGGCCGACAGCATCGCCGCCCAGCGCGCCCAGGGCATCACCCCAACGATCCCCCGCAACTAGCAGACAGCCGGTGGCAGGGAAGGGCGGCGTCCGCCCCTCGCGATACCGGTCGCGCCGCGCTCAGGCGGCGTCGGTGATATCCATCCGAACCAGGGTCTGGTTCAACAGGATATAGGCGATTTCGCCGAAGGTGACCGGACCGGTGAACGCCCCGGTGCGGTGGCCTTCGAGGTCGCCGTAGAGATAGTTGAGGATGCAGTTGCAGGAGTACTCGCCCGCGCCGCGCGCACCGGTGCCCTTGGCGAAGGCTTCGACATAGCTGCCCAGGGCCCGCGCCATGCGGTACTCCACGCCCGGCATGATCGGGGCATAGAACTTCACCGTGCCCGCCTCGGCATCCACCGACTGGATCGAGACATTGACCAGCGCGCCGGCATAGTTGGCGACCAGCGGCAGCCGGGTGTCGAGCCCCTGCTCCTCGATGTAGCGGGCGAGGTTCACGGTTTCGCCCATCACGGTCGCGTCGCGCACCTCGAAGCCACCCTCAGCGAAGGTGAAGGTCTTCTCGGGGGCGTCGCCCTGGGCGAAGATGTTGAGGATGTCGAGATTGACCAGGGCGCCTTCGGGCAGTTCCACATGCAGAAGCGCCGCGCCCTCCTCGTAGCCTGCGGTCGAGGTGCCGACGAAGATCTTGGGCTTCTTCTTGCCGATATCGTCGAGATGCACGCCGGTGATCCACCCCAGCAACGGCTGGTCGAACAGGCCCTCGTAGCGCTGACCCTCCATCGCGAAGGCCGTATGCGCTTCGGAAAACGCCGGGATCATGATCATCGTGAAACCGTGTGGGCGATAGCCGCCGGCAAGCGCCGGCATCGCGCCCAGGTCGACATGGCGCGGCGTGGCGCCGGTCGCCTGCTCGAAGGTAGTGCAGAACAGCTTTTCGCGCTCGATCCGGCCGCCGTCGTCGGTGATGAAATAGACCGACGTGCCGCCGATCCAGTTGCCCGACGGCAGCTCGCCCAACAGCCGCTCGTCGCCGGCAATCACCATCACGGCACCGCCATGAATACGCTCGGAGGCCTCGGCCACCGTCAGGATCTCGTTCTTCATCATCTGCGTCGTTCTCCTAGAAGCGCTGCATGTCGGCTTGGGCGAAACTGTTCTTGGCCATGAAGGCCCTGAGCTCACTGACGGCGCCGGGCAGGGCGGCGGCGCTGCCCTGCACGTCGCGGCGCAGCCTGGACACCAGGATCCGGGTTGCGAGCGAGGTGCTCGACAGGTCTGACTCGTTGGTCAGGACCCGCTTCCAACGGGGGTCGGACGTATCAGGTATCATGTAGGTTCCTCACGCGAATCTCACTCGCGTGCCTAATCGGGTCGACCTAAGGACCCCTTAAAATGGCGCTCAGCGGCGGTGGAAGAGCTGCATCAGCCGGCCCTGCCACGCAAAGGCGGAGCGCGGCGTGGGTGCCGCTCGGCCAACCTGCAGTTGCTCTACCAACCGGCCGGACAACCACCAGCTTATCGCAGCAAAGGCCACACCGCCTGCCGCCTGGCCCATCAGTACCCCCGGCGCGCCGAACATCGAGGCCCCGAGCATCACCATCGGCACGGTCCCCAGCGTGTTGCGCCCCCAGTTGATCGCGGTGGAAAGATACGGCCGGCCAAGGTTGTTGAACGCGGCGTTGCCGACAAAGATCACACCGTTGAAGAACCCGGCCAGCGCCAGCGGACCGCAGAACAGGTATAGCAGTGACCGCTCCACGCCCTCGGCCGCGAATAGCGCCGCGATGGGCGCGCGCAAGAGGAACAGGAGCAGCGCCACGGCGGCGATATAGACGGCAGTGAACAGCGTACCGTCGCGCAGCGCCTGGCGGACACGGTCGAACCGGGCGGCACCGGCATTCTGGCCGATGATCGGCCCGATTGCCCCCGACAGGGCGAAGATCACCGCAAAGGCAACCGGCGTCAGCCGGCCGATGATCGCCATGCCGGCCACCGCCTGCTCGCCGAAGGCGGCCATGGCTCGGGTCACGAAGGCCGCGCCGAGCGGCGTGGCGACGTTGGTCAGCATCGCCGGAAAGGCGAGCCCGCCAATGCGCCGGAAATCGGCCACCAGCGCCGACGTCTCGATCGGTGCCAGGCCGCGGTGGACCCGCAGCAGCGGCCACAGCGCCATCGCCGCCATCACTGCGCGCGAGCACGCCGTCGCCCAGGCAGCGCCGGCCAGCTCCCAGTCCAGCCCGAAGATCAGGATCGGGTCGAGGACGGCATTGACCACCCCGGCGGCCACCGTCGCCATCATGGCGCGCCGCGCATCTCCGTAGGCGCGCAACGTGGCGCCGGCGGCCATGCCGAGCATCAGGAACGGCATCACCGGCACCACGATGGAGAGATACTCCACCGTCAGCCGCTCGGTCTCGCCGCTGGCGCCCACCAGCCGCGCCAGCAGCCCGAGCTGCGCCATCACCAGCGCCACCACGACGACGGCCACCAGAACGCCGAAGATCATCACGTGGCTGGCCATCCGCCGCGCCTCGGCCGCATTGCCCGCGCCCAGGGCCCGGGCCACCAGCGCACCGGCCGCAATCGCTATGCCGATCGAGATCGACGTGGTGAAGAACAGGATTGCCCCGGCATAGCCGACCGCCGCGGCCAGTTCCTCCTTGCCCAGCATGGCGATGAAGAGCATGTCGACGAAGTCGACCACGAAGACCGCCAACAGCCCGATGCTCGAGGTCAGCGACATGACGGTGACGTGCCGCATCAGGCTACCCTGAAGGAACTTCGCCTCGGGCATCAGCCCAGTCCTCCTGTCCACACGGAAGCCGTGCAGCACCACGCCGCCCGCTCAGGCGGATGAGCGTGGCTCCGAACCGTGCCGGCCGCCGGCGCCGCCCGGCCCCGGCCCGTCGCAGAACTCAGGTCGGCGCCGCGTAGATCTGCGCGACCCGGTCGACGGCGGCATCAAGGCTCATGGTCTCGCTCTCGCCGCTTCGCCGCGACGTCAGCTCGACGACACCGTTCGCCAGGCCGCGGGGCCCGACGGTGATCCGCCATGGCAGCCCGATCAGGTCCATGGTGGCGAACTTGGCACCGGCCCGCTCGTCGCGGTCGTCGTAAAGCGGGTCGAGCCCGCGCGCCTTCAGACCCGCGTAAACCGCATCGCAGGCCGCATCGACCGCGCCATCCCCCTGCTTGAGGTTCACGATCCCGACCGGAAAGGGGGTCACGCCCTCGGGCCAGATGATCCCCTTCTCGTCATGGCTCGCCTCGATGATCGCGCCGAGAAGGCGGCTGACCCCGATGCCGTGGCTACCCATGTGGACCGGCACGGGACTGCCGTCGGGGCCCTGCACCGTCGCCCCCATGGGTTCGGAGTACTTGGTGCCGAAGTAGAAGATCTGTCCGACCTCGATACCGCGCCCGCTGCGGCGGCGCTCCTCGGGCACGCGTTCGACAAAGACGGCCTCATCGTGGGTCTCGTCGGTGCGGGCGTAGCGGCTGGTGAACTCCTCCAGCACCGCCTGGCACTGGGCCTTGTCATCATAGTCGATTTCGCGGTCGCCGAAGGTCAGGTCGGTGATTTCGCTGTCGTAGAAGACCTCCGACTCGCCCGTCGAGGCGAGCACGAGGAACTCGTGCGTGTCGTCGCCGCCGATGGGGCCGCTATCGGCGCGCATCGGGATCGCCTGCAGGCCCATCCGTTCATAGGTGCGCAGGTAGCTGACAAGATGCCGGTTGTAGGCGTGCAGCGCATCGTCCTTGGTCAGGTCGAAATTGTAGCCGTCCTTCATCAGGAACTCGCGGCCGCGCATGACACCGAAACGCGGGCGGATCTCGTCCCGGAACTTCCACTGGATGTGGTACAGCGTCAGCGGCAGGTCGCGGTACGAGGAAATGGCCGAGCGGAAGATGTCAGTGATCATCTCCTCGTTGGTGGGCCCATAGAGCATGTCCCGGTCGTGCCGGTCGCGGATGCGCAGCATTTCGGGCCCGTAGGCGTTGTAGCGCCCGGATTCCTGCCAGAGATCGGCGGGTTGGACTGTCGGCATCAGAAGCGGGATGTGTCCGGCGCGCTGCTGCTCCTCGTGGACGATCTGTTCGATCTTCCGCAGCACCTTGTAGCCGAGCGGCAGCCACGAATAGATTCCGGCCGCCTGCTGGCGGATCATGCCGGCCCGCAGCATCAGCCGATGCGAGGCGACCTGCGCCTCGGCGGGGGTTTCCTTGAGGATCGGCAAGAAGTATCGCGTCAGGCGCATCGGTCACCACCACAGCATGCAGGGTCGGGCGCCGGCAGAGGCGCAACGGCCCGAGGGTGTAGGTGAAAGCCGGCATGCGCGCAATGGCCGCGGACCCGTGGTGGCGCCAGAATCATGTTTACAAATCGGGCCATTTGACCGATACGTCCTTTGGTGGTGTAGGTCAGCGGCACAATGACCCGGCAACGGGCGAACACAGATTTAGCCGCCGACAGGGCAAAGCGGTTCGAGCCCAAGTCTGGGGAGTGGAAGATCCGGCCTGCAAGCGCAGGCCGGTTTCGTTTTTGGGGCTTGCCGCCGCCTCCGGGCGTTGAGTTGATTGCACCGAAGCGGACGCACCGTCGGCCCTAACGGCCCATCACCACGCGCCCCTTGCAGCCCATCCGTTGTGTCAGCGCCTGCAGGCGCTTCTCGACGGCCTCGCCGCCAAGCAGGATGGCGTTTCCGGTCAGCGTCAGGATCAGCTCGTCGCCCTGCTGCTCCAGCCGGGTCAGGTCCAGCAGGTCGGCCGTCGCCGCCGACAGCATGGCCCCCAGCCGCATGGCCTTGCCAAGCAGCTCGGCCTCGGCGATGCGCTCGGGCGTCAGAAGGCCCAGCAGGCCGGGATCGAAGGCCGAGTTTCCGGTGTTGGAATAGCGGTGATAGATCGCCAGCCCCAGAAACACCCGCCCCTCGTGGTCGATGCCGCCAAGGTTGGCCCGGGCCACCGACTCGAAGCAGACCTCGGCCCGGTAGTCGGGGTGCGCCCGCCAGGCGATGTCATGCAGGTGGCAGGCCGCCCGCATCAGCCGCAGGTCGTTGGGGTGCCGGTCGCCCAGCACCGGGCGCAGCCAGGTGAACAGCCGCGCGCCGAAGCCCGGGAACCGGGCCGACGACTGCTCGAACTGCCGCGCCGCCTCCAGCAGCGGGTCCTTGGCACGCAGCGTATCGGGCATCAGCTCGTAGAGCAGACCCTCGCGGATGCCGTAGCTCGATGTCGAGATCGAGCCTGGCCGCAGTGTCTCGATCAGCCGCACCAGCACCCGCGCCGCCAGCGGCAGCAGTGCCACGCGGTCCGCGCTGACATCGGCGAGGTTCTTGACCTCGCCCGGCGCTGCCTTGCGGATCCAGGCGGCGGTCTCGGCCAGGCTCTCGGGCTCCAGCCGGTATTCGTGCAGCACCTTCAGCGGGTACTTGCGCCGCTCCATGTCGACCCGGGCGATGGCCCGGAACGAACCGCCCACCAGATAGAGCTTGCGCACGTCCCCGGGCACCGCCTTTCGCAGTTTGCCAAGCTCGGCGGCGATCTCCTTCTCGATCTTCTTGTCGGTGCCGATATTGGCAAGCTGCAGCGGCCCCAGCCCCGAGGTGGCGCAATTGCCCACCACGCCGCTGGTGACCCGGGCGAACTCCATCGAGGCGCCACCCATGTCGCAGACGATGCCGTCGGCGCGGGGCCAGCCCAAAAGCACGCCATGGGCCGACAGCGCCGCCTCCTCCCGCCCTGAGGCGACATGAAGGTCGAGCCCGGTTGCCTTCTTCACCGTGGCGCAGAATTCGCCGCCATCCTCGGCCTCGCGCACTGCCGCGGTGGCCACCGACTTGATGGCGCTCACCTGCATCAGCCGCGCCAGCGCGGCGAACCGGGTCAATGCCATCAGCGCCCGATCGCGGCCGAGCCGGTTCAGCTTTCCGGTCTCGTGGATGCCGGCGCCGAGGCCGCACATCACCTTCTCGTTGTAGAAATAGGCCGGGCACCGCGCCACGCCGTCGAAGACCACCAGCCGAACAGAGTTCGATCCGACGTCGATCACCGCGAGCCGGTTGTGCTCCGCTACCGCACTCCGGCGCCGCTCTGGCAGCATTGCCGCATGCAGGTCCGTCTCGCCGAATGACTCCATCGCGGCATCTTCTTCCCGACACAAACCCGCGACCTGTGTGACCCGCGGACCAGCCGCGAGTCAACCGCGCTCAGTTTATGGAGTGGGCGAGCCGCGGGGCGTCCTTGGTGCCGGCCCGGCCACGGCCGGAAAGCGACGGGTTCTCGATGAAGAAGCGGTGGCAGCTGAACGGCTCCTCGCCCGGCTTGCCGTGATGGCGCAGGAAGGTTCCGTCGGGCTGCAGCACCCAGCTCTGCGCCTGATCGGCGAGGTTGGCCGCCATCACCTGGTCGAGGATCTGCGCGTGAACCGTGGGATTGGTGATCTCCACCAGCGATTCCACCCGCCGGTTCAGGTTGCGGTCCATCCAGTCGGCCGACGAGATGTAGACCCGCGCATGCCCCGATGGCATCGGATGGCCGTTGGCAAAACAGGCGATGCGCGAATGCTCCAGGAACCGCCCGACCACCGACTTGACCCGGATGTTCTCGCTCAGGCCGCGGATTCCCGGCCTGACGCCGCAGATGCCCCGCACCACCAGGTCGATCTTCACGCCTGCCTGGCTGGCCCGGTAAAGCCCATCGATCACGTCCGGCTCGATGATCGCGTTCATCTTCGCCCACACCGCCGCCGGCCGGCCGGCCTGGGCATGGGCGATCTCCGCCTCCAGGCTTTCCAGGATCCGCACCTTCAGGCCGGTGGGAGAGATCGACAGCTTTTCCAGTCCTGCCGGTTCGACATAGCCGGTCAGATAGTTGAACACCTTGTTGGCGTCGCGCCCCAGCGCCTGGTCGCATGTGAACAGCGACAGGTCGGTGTAGAAGTTCGCGGTGATCGGATGATAGTTGCCGGTGCCGAAATGGGTGTAGGTGACAAGCCTGTCGCCCTCGCGCCTGACCACAGTCGAGATCTTGGCGTGGGTCTTCCAGTCCAGAAAGCCGTAGACCACATGGGCGCCGGCACGCTCCAGCCGGCGTGACTGGCGGATATTGGCCGCCTCGTCGAACCGCGCCTTCAGTTCCACCAGCGCCGTCACCGACTTGCCGTCCTCGGCCGCTTCGCACAGGGCGGCGACGATCGGGCTTTCGGCCGATGTGCGGTACAGCGTCTGCTTGATCGCCAGTACGTCCGGGTCGCGCGCCGCCTGCTCCAGAAAGCGCACCACGATGTCGAAGGTCTCGTAGGGATGGTGCAGCAGCATGTCCTTCTGGCGGATTGCCGCGAAGATGTTGCCGTCGTGGTCATGCACCCGCTCGGGGTAGCGCTGCACGAAGGGCTGCCACAAGAGGTCGGGCCGGTCGAGCCGGGTCAGCTCGCCCAGCGAGGAAACCCCGAGGATTCCATCCACCGAGATCACTTCCTCCTCGGCCACGTCGAGCGCGTTGAGGATCGTGCGGCGCAGCGAAGGCGGGGTGCTGGCGGACATGGTCAGCCGTACCACCTCGCCGCGGCGCCGCCGCTTGAGCGCGGTCTCGAACTCGCGCACCAGGTCCTCTGCTTCTTCCTCGACCTCGATGTCGCTGTCGCGCAGCACCCGGAACGCGCATTGCCCGGCAATGTCGTAGCCGGGGAACAGGCGGTCGAGGAAGGCGGCCAGAAGATCCTCCAGCAACAGCAGCCGCATGGCCCCGTCGCGGCCCGGCTTGAGGCGGATGAAGCGCGGCACGCTGGCCGGGATCGGCAGCAGCGCGTCCAGTGGCTGGCCATCGGTCTGGCGTGCAAGCTGGAAGGCCAGCGCGAACCCGGTATGGCGGATGAACGGGAACGGATGCGCCGGGTCGATGGCCAGCGGCGTCAGCACCGGGAACACGTTCTCCATGAATTCCCGCTCCAGCCCGTCGCGATCGGCGCGGGTCAGCCGGGCCACGTCGGCAAGCTGGATGCCGGCCTTGAGCATCGCCGTCTTCAGCCCCTCCCAGCAGGATTGCTGACGCTGCATCAGCTCGCGGGCGTTGGCGTCGATCTGGACCAGCTGCTCGGCCGGGCTCATGCCGTCGGCGCTGGGCCTTACCACCCCGGCGCGGACCACGCCGCGAAGGCCGGCGACGCGGACCGAGTAGAATTCGTCGAGGTTCGAGCCCGAGATCGACAGGAACCGGACCCGCTCCAACAGCGGCACGTTGGGGTTGTCCGCTTCCTCCAGCACCCGCCCGTTGAAGGCCAGCCAGCTTAGCTCGCGGTTGAAGAAGCGCTGCGGGCTGGCCGGATCGAAATCCTCCAGCGAGACCGGCTCGGGCAGGGCGCCCTTCAGGAAATCGGCATCCACCATCGGGCGGGTTCTGTGGCTTGAGTGCGACACGGTCATGACAGGGATCCTGCTGATGGCGCCGATTCTGCAGCCGGAAAGGTCTCGCGCGCAAGCTCGATCCCCGGCTTGCGGCGTTGCGACAGCGCAACCCGGTCGAGTTTCTCCACGGCCGCTTCCGCGGCGGCGAAGGATCGCTCGATGCGGCGCAGGATGAGCTGCACCACGTCCGCGCCCACGCGCAGCTGACGATCGGCGAAAAGCTTGACGATGACGGCTGCCAGCAGCCGGTCGTCCGGCGGCTCGATCCGGGCCACGCCGGCCGCCTGCAGCCGCGAAGCCAGGTCGGGCAGGGCGATTGCCCAGCGCGACGGCGGCTCGGCGCCGGTCACCAGCAGGCGCCCACCGGTATTGGCGGCGGCATTCCACAGATGGAACAGCGCCTCTTCGGCGGCTTGGCGCCGGTCGGCGGAAAGCAGGTGCAGCCGGTCCGCGTCCTCGACCGCCAGTGCTGCCGCGCCGATCGGCGGCTGCCCCTCGGCCAGCCCGGCGGCGGGGATGACCCTTGCCCCGGCCAGCCCGGCCCAGACCTGGGCGAGATGGGTCTTGCCCGCGCCCGCCGGTCCGACCAGCGCCAGCGCCGGACCCGGCCAGCGCCGCCAGTCCTCGACCATGGCCACCGCCGCCTGGTTGGCCTCGCCGACGAAAAAATCCTCGCGCCCCAGCGCCGGCCGCGAGGGCAGGTTCAGCGCCAGTTGTACCGGCACCGCCATCATGCCCCCTTGCCCCGGGCCGACTGCCGGCGGGCCTTTGCCGTCTTGATGGCAGGCACGACCTCGTCCTCGGCAGGCGCCTCGGCGTCGGGTTCCGGACCCTTGTAAAGCCGCCCGGCCAGATACTGCTCCAGCGCGAAGCGGCTGAGGACGCCGATGGCGGCCGCCACCGGCACCGCGATCAACAGCCCGGCAAAGCCGAACAGCGCCCCGAAGGCCGACAGCGCGAACATCAGCCAGACCGGATGCAGCCCCACCGATTGGCCCACCAGCTTCGGCGACAGGATATTGCCCTCGATGAACTGCCCGGCGACGAAGATGCCGGCCACCGCGCCGATCCACACCCAGTCGCCCCAGAACTGGAACAGCGCGATCCCGATCGACACCACGCCGCCAAGGATCGAGCCCACATAGGGGATGAACGAGATCAGCCCGGCGAGAAACCCCACCACGGCGCCGAACTGCAGCCCCACCAGCGTCAGACCCAGCGCATAGAAGCTGCCCAGAATCAGGCAGACAGTCGTCTGGCCGCGCACGAAGCCCGCCAGCGCCCGGTCGATGTCCCCGGTCAGCTGCCGGATCGTCGGCGCATGCTCAAGCGGCAGCCAGCTGTCGATCCGCGCCATCATCCGGTCCCAGTCCAGCAACAGGTAGAAGGCGACCACCGGCGCCACCACCAGCACCAGCACGAAGTCGATCACCGCCAGCGACGATTGCAGCACCGTGCGGGCCAGCGCAGCGCCGCCGGTCTTGAAGGTCTCCTCCAGCGAGGCGAGGCCGCGCCGGGCCAGCGAATTCTGGTCGAACAGATCCGGGAAACGATCGCCCAGGAAGGTCTGCAGCTGCGCTACGTAACCCGGCGCGCTCTGCGCCAGCCCGGCGATCTGCTGCACCGCGAAGGGCACCACGATCAGCATCACCAGCGTGAACGCCACCGCCGCGAACAGCGTGATCACCACCGTCGCCGTGGCGCGCGACAGGCCGGCCCGTTCCAGACGGTCGGCCACCGGGTCGAGGAAATAGGCCACCGCCGCGCCGACGATGAAGGGCAGCAGCACGCCGCCCAGAACCCAGATCACAAGGATGAAGACCGCGGTTGCGATCCCCCACCATTTCAGTTGATCCCTGACGGGAAGACCCATGCCAAGCCAGCTCCCCGGCTGCACCCCGTGGGCGCAACAGCGCCCTCCGGTTGACAGATGGCCGAGCAACGCCCGGGGTGCAACCCCCCCAGCGGTGCGCCACGTCGCGCACCGGCGCGCACGCCTCAGGCGAACTGTTCGCGGATCAGCCGCTCCTCCAGCCCGTGCCCGGGATCGAACAGCAGCGTGTGGGTGATCCCGCGTTCCACCGAGATCACCACCCGCGCCACGTCGCGCATCTCGAAACTGTCGGCATTGGCGTTGACCGGCCGCTTCTTGGCCTCCAGCACCTCGAAGACCACCGTTGCGGTCATCGGCAGCAGCGCGCCGCGCCAGCGCCGCGGACGGAAGGCCGACATCGGCGTCAGTGCCAGGATCTCGGCGCCGATCGGGATGATCGGCCCATGCGCCGAGTAGTTGTAGGCGGTCGACCCCGCCGGCGTCGCCACCAGCGCCCCGTCACAGACCAGCTCGGGCATCCGGGTCCGCCCGTCGACGCTGATCTTCAGCTTCGCCGCCTGCGAGCCCGCCCGGATCAGCGATACCTCGTTGATGGCCAGCGCCACACCGCTGCCGCCGTCAACGGTCTCCGCCTCCATCTTAAGCGGGTTGATGTCTGCGGTCTCGGCCGCGCCGATGCGCTCGGGCAGCCACAGCTCGTTGTATTCGTTCATCAGAAAGCCGACGGTCCCGCAGTTCATGCCGTAGACCGGCAGATCCAGGTCCTGGGTCGCCTTCAGCGTCGCCAGCATGAAGCCGTCGCCGCCCAGGGCGACGATCACGTCAGCCTCCTGAGGCGTGCAAGAGCCATAGCGCCCCTCCAGCGCCTCCAGCGCGGCCCGGGCCTGAGGCGTCTCCATGGCCGCGAAGGCTAGTTTTTCCGGCGTCACGAGGGTCCCACCTGCCACCACCTGCCCGAGACAGTGCCGGGCCCGGCGATCCTAAGGGGGCCGGCGCACGTTGCAAGCCTCCCGGCGGTGACGCGAGCGCACGCCGACACGCCGCATTCGTCTTTGAAGCTGCCGGGGCTTTGCGCTAGGAGGGCGCAGCACCGGCCGCCACAGGGGAACCGCGACCATGAAAGACGCCGTTCGCGACGATGGATTCTTTACCGAGGAACTGGAAACCCGCGACCCCGAGCTCTATGGCGCGATCCGTCAGGAACTGGGCCGCCAGCGCGACGAGATCGAGCTGATCGCGTCCGAGAACATCGTCAGCCGCGCGGTGATGGAAGCGCAGGGCTCGGTGCTGACCAACAAGTATGCCGAAGGCTACCCGGGCAAGCGCTACTATGGCGGCTGCCAGTACGTTGACGTGGCCGAGACCATGGCCATCGAGCGCGCCAAGCAGCTCTTCGGCTGCAACTTCGCCAACGTGCAGCCGAACTCGGGCAGCCAGATGAACCAGGCGGTGTTCCTGGCGCTGCTGAAGCCCGGCGACACCTTCATGGGGCTCGACCTCAATTCCGGCGGCCACCTCACCCATGGCTCGCCGGTCAACATGTCGGGCAAGTGGTTCAACGTGGTCTCCTACGGGGTACGCCAGCAGGACCAGCGTCTCGACATGGACGCCGTGGCGGCAATTGCGCGCGAGAAGAAGCCGAAGCTGATCCTGGCCGGCGGTACCGCCTATTCCCGGGTCTGGGACTGGGCCGCCTTCCGCAAGATCGCCGACGAAATCGGCGCCTGGCTGATGGTCGACATGGCCCATATCGCCGGGCTGGTCGCCGGCGGCCAGCACCCCTCGCCGCTGCCCCACGCCCATGTGGTGACCACGACCACCCACAAGAGCCTGCGCGGCCCACGGGGCGGCATGATCCTCACCAACGACGAGGATGTCGCCAAGAAGGTCAATTCCGCGGTGTTCCCGGGCCTTCAGGGTGGACCGCTGATGCACGTGATCGCCGCCAAGGCGGTGGCGCTGGGCGAGGCGCTCAGGCCGGAGTTCAAGGACTATGCCGCGGCGGTCGTCGGCAATGCCCGGGCCATGGCCGACCAGTTGATGAAGGGCGGGGTCGACATCGTCTCCGGCGGCACCGACAACCACCTGATGCTGGCCGACCTGAGGCCCAAGACGGTGACCGGCAAGGCCGCCGAAACGGCGCTCGGCCGGGCCCACATCACCTGCAACAAGAACGGCATTCCGTTCGACCCCGAAAAGCCGTTCGTGACCTCGGGCATCCGGCTCGGCACGCCGGCGGGCACCACCCGCGGCTTTGGCGAGGCGGAGTTCCGGCAGATCGCCGACCTGATCGTCGAGGTGCTGGACGGCCTTTCGGCCAATGGCGACGAGGGCAACGGCGCCACCGAAGCGGCGGTGCGGGCCAAAGTCGCCGATCTCTGCGGCGCCTTCCCGCTCTATCCGGGGCTGTAGGGGCCACCGCGCCGGACAGCCCCCGCCGGCCCACCCGCAGTCCCTGCGCGGTCGGCGGGGTGCAGGGGCCCCGTCCCCGGTGTCCCCATGGGACGGGGGGTCAAATGACTGATTTATAACGATAAAAGTGTTAGCGCCGGTGGGGGCACGGGTGGGGACAGGGCAATTCCCACGACCAGAAAGGTTGACAGCAGGGCGAGTGTCGCTAGCCTCGGGCACGATTGTTGAGCCATTCGGAGACCCCAGATTGCGCCCCCGCCCCACCCTTTTTGCGGTCCTTTTTGCCCTCCTAGCCGGGCTGATGCCGGCGGTACCCGTGGCCGCGCAGGCGCCGGAGCCGGAGCCGGAGCCGCAGGCGGACGCCGCCGCCATCGCCCCCGAAAGCTTCCGCGTGCCAATCGCCGAACTCGCGACCCAGGAAAGCGATCCGTTCCGGATCGTCGGTCGTGTCATAGGTCGCAAGCACCCGCGTTGGTCCGAGTTCAGGGCGGCGATCGAGCGCCATCCCGACACCCTGTCCTGCCTGCTGCCCGAGGCGCGGCAGGGCGAGACCGCCGACCTGCTCGGCTTCGACTGG
>JBNKWA010000054.1:0-45760 GCA_050299555.1 Paracoccaceae bacterium
ACCGCGCTGGACGGCTACCCGCTGGCCCGTCAGGGCCGCGCCGCCTATGCCATGGGACTGGCCACGGCCGGGTCGGCGCTGGGGACGCTGGTGGGCATCCTGCTTCTGGTTCTGATCGCACCGCCCCTGGCCGAGGTCGCGCTCGACTTCGGGTCGTTCGAGTTCTTCTGGCTGGCGGTCTTCGGCATTGTCATATCGGGGCAGCTCACCGGCGGGATGTCGCCGCTCAAGGGCTATATCGCCGGGATCCTGGGATTGCTGGTGGCGATGGTCGGCTCGGACGGGATCCACGCCCATATCCGCTTCACCTTCGGCTTCGACCAGCTGAATGGCGGCATCGGGCTGATCCCCGCCATGGTCGGGGCCTTCGGCTTTGCCGAAGTGCTGACGGTGATGTGGCGCCGGAAGGCGGTACTGGTGGACGTGGTGACCGGCCCGGATCGGGCCATTCCGCGCCTTGTCGACCTCTGGCGCTACCGGTTCACGGTCATCCGGTCCGGCATCATCGGCACGCTGATCGGGATCATTCCGGGCGTCGGCGAGGATATCGGGGCCTGGGCCTCGTACGCCGTCGCCAAGCGGACCAGCCGCGAGCGGGCCGATTTCGGCAAGGGCTCGATGGAGGGCCTGACCGCGGCGGAGACCGGCAACAGCGCGGTCGTCCCCGGGGCACTGATCCCGGCCCTGACGCTGGCGGTGCCAGGTTCGGCGCCGGCGGCAGTGCTGATTGCGGCCCTGTTCATCCACGGCATCCGCCCGGGGCCGATGATCATGTTCGAGGCGCCCGAATTCGTCTATCTGGTCGCCGCGATGCTGCTTTATGCGACCATTGCCATCGCCGTTTACGGCCTGACCCTGACCCGGGTCTTCATGCTTGTCCTGAAGGTCCCGCGCGAATGGCTGATGCCGGTGATCTTCGTGCTGTGCGTCATCGGACCCTACGCGCTGACCCAGCGGTTGTTCGAGATCTGGGTGATGGTCGGCTTTGGCCTGGTTGGCTTCCTGCTGCGGCAGATGAACTATCCGATGGCGCCGCTGGTCCTGGGGATCATCCTCGGCGATCTTCTGGACAAGAGCCTGCGCCGGGGCCTGACCCTGTCCGAC
This sequence comes from Paracoccaceae bacterium, assembly GCA_050299555.1. GTDB lineage: Bacteria > Pseudomonadota > Alphaproteobacteria > Rhodobacterales > Rhodobacteraceae > JBNKWA01. Next base: position 1,105 of record JBNKWA010000054.1, read on the forward strand.
GGCTCGCTGGAGCCGTTCCTTGCCCGGCCGATTTCGGCGATGCTGGCGGCCATCGTCGTGCTCAGCATCCTCGCCGGATTGCCGCCGGTGCGCCGGTTCGGGGCGCGGCTGATGAATGCCAGGTCGGGGCCGGAGGCGGGCGGATGAGCGGCGGGGCGGCCCGGGCACCGGCCAAGCGCGACGCGGGGGCATCTAAGCGGCGCATCCTCGCGGCGGCGCTGCAGGAGTTCTCGACCCATGGCCTGGCCGGCGCACGGATGGACGTGATCGCCGAGCGGGCGCGGGTGTCCAAGCCCATGCTCTATGCCTATTTCGGCGACAAGAACGATCTCTACAAGGCGGCGCTGCGAGAGAGCTATGTGCAGATCCGCTCGGGCGAGCGGCGGCTGAATATCGACGGCAAGACGCCGGAGGAGGCGATCCGCGAACTGGTGCGCTTCACCATGCGGCACTTCATCTCGAAGCCGTGGTTCATCTCGATGCTGAACACCGAGAACATGCTTGGTGGCGAGTCGATCCGGCAGATCGCCGACATGGCCGAGATCCAGTCACCGCTGGTCGCGACCCTGACCGGGATCCTGAAGCGCGGCGCCAGGGAGGGGCGGTTCCGCGATGATGTCGACCCGGTGGAGTTCTATGTCACCATCGCCTCGCTTTGCTATTTCCCGGTTTCGAACCGCCATACGCTGAGCGCAGTTTTCGGCGTTTCCATCGACGATGAATGGCTGGCCGGCAGGTCGGACGAGGCTGCCGACATGCTGATCGGCTATCTGCACCAAAAGACCAGAGGCGCAGCCGCCAAGGAAGGCGCCGGGGGCATTCGAGAGGACAGGGAAAAACCATGAGACAGAACCGCATCGGCATCATCATGCACGGGGTGACCGGCCGGATGGGTATGAACCAGCATCTGATCCGCTCGATCCTGGCGCTGCGCGACGAGGGCGGCCTGGCGCTGGCCGATGGCAGCCGGCTGGTGCCGGACCCGATCATCGTCGGCCGCAATGCCGACAAGGTCGAGGCGCTGGCGGCGCGGCTTGGCGTGGAGCGCTGGACGGCCGATCTCGATGCGGCACTGGCCAACCCCGACGACGCGATCTTCTTCGATGCCGCGTCTACCGCCCTGCGGCCGATGCTGCTGAAGAAGGCCATCGATGCCGGCAAGCACGTCTATTGCGAAAAGCCGGTGGCCGAGAAGCTGGAGGATGCGGTAGCCATCGCCCGCCATGCCAAGGCCGCCGGCGTCAAGCACGGCATCGTCCACGACAAGCTGGACCTGCCGGGCCTGGTGAAGCTGAAGCGGCTGCGCGACGCCGGGTTCTTCGGCCGCATCCTGTCGGTGAAGGGCGATTTCGGCTACTGGGTGTTCGAGGGCGACTGGATGCCCGCGCAGCGGCCGTCGTGGAACTATCGCAGCGCCGATGGCGGCGGCATCATCTCGGACATGCTGTGCCACTGGCGATACGTGCTCGACAATGTGGTCGCCCCGGTAAAGTCGGTGAGCTGCCTCGGCGCAACCCATATCCCCGAGCGCTGGGACGAGGCGGGCGAGCGCTATGACGCCGATGCCGACGATGCCGCCTATGCGATGTTCGAGCTGGAAGGCGGGATCGTCGCCCAGATCAATTCGAGCTGGTGCACGCGGGTGCGCCGCGACGACCTGGTCACCTTCCAGATCGACGGCACCCATGGCTCGGCGGTGGCGGGGCTGCACAAGTGCTTTTCCCAGCATCGGGTGAATACGCCGAAGCCAGTCTGGAACCCCGACCAGCCGCAGGCGCTGAACTTCTTCGACACCTGGGAGGAGGTGCCCGACAACGCCGCCCTCGACAACGGCTTCAAGGTGCAGTGGGAGGCGTTCCTGCGCCATGTGGCCGAAGACGGCCCGTGGAAATACACCCTGGCCGAGGGCGCCAAGGGCGTGCAACTGGCCGAGGCCGGATACCGGAGCTGGCGCGAGCGCCGCTGGGTCGATCTGGAGGATCTGGGGCTATGAGCGGGACGGTGCTGAACCTGCCGGGCGGGGCGGTCACGCTCAGGGACGGCCCGGCGCCCGTTGCCTCGGACGGCTGGAACCGCACCGCCTTTGCCGCGGCGCATGTCGTCGCCGATCCGCTGGCCGATGCCGACCCGTGGCTCGACTGCGCCATCGACTGGGACCGCACGCTGGCCTTTCGCGAGCATCTGTGGTCGCTGGGCTTCGGCGTGGCCGAGGCGATGGACACCGCGCAGCGGGGCATGGGGCTAGACTGGCCGACCTCGCTGGAGCTGATTCGGCGCGGCGTCGCCGCGGCCCGTGCCGGCGGCCACCTGATCGCCAGCGGGGCAGGGACTGACCACATCCAGCCGGGCGCCGGCCTCGACGCGGTCATCGCCGCCTATGAGGAACAATGCGAGGCGGTCGAGGCGACGGGCAGTCAGGTGATCCTCATGGCCTCGCGGGCGCTGGTGAAGGCCGCCAGGGGGCCGGAGGACTATGCGGCGGTCTATGCGCGCATCCTCGGCGGGTTGCAGCGCCCGGCGATCCTGCACTGGCTGGGCGAGATGTTCGATCCGGCGCTGGACGGCTACTGGGGCTCGGCCGACCACTGGGAGGCGATGGACACCTGCCTTGAGGTCATCGCCGAGAACGCTGAAAAGGTTGACGGAATCAAGATATCTCTTCTGTCGGCAGAGAAGGAGATCGCCATGCGCCGGCGCTTGCCGGAAGGCGTGCGCATGTATACCGGCGACGATTTCAACTATCCCGACCTGATCGCTGGCGACGAGCAGGGCTTCTCGCACGCGCTGCTGGGTATCTTCGACCCCATCGCCGGGGCGGCGGCGCGGGCGCTGTCGGCGCTGGGCCGCGGGGACATGAACCGCTATGGCGATGCCTTTGGCCCCACGGTGCCGTTGTCGCGGCATATCTTCCGGGCGCCGACACGGTTCTACAAGACCGGCGTCGTCTTCATGGCCTATCTCAACGGCCATCAGGACCATTTCACCATGGTCGGCGGGCAGGAAAGCACACGTTCGACCCGGCATCTGGCCGAGATCGTGCGGCTGGCCAACGACGCCGGGCTGTTCCCGGATGCGGAACTGACGGCGGCGCGGGCGCGGCCGGTCTTCGCGGCGCGGGGCGTCGATGTCTGAGCCGGCCGTGAATGCAGCGCGGCTGTCGCTGAACACCGCCACGGTCAGTCGGCAATGGACACTGGCCGAGTGCATCGAGGGCTGTGCCCGGCATGGGCTGGGCGGCATCTCGCCCTGGCGGGACAAGCTGCACGAGATGGGCACCGCCGCCGCCGCACGGGCGATCCGGGACGCCGGCCTTGCCGTCTCGGGCCTTTGCCGCGGCGGCTGGTTCACCGCGGAAGGAACGCTGACGCAAGGCGTGCTGGACGACAACCGGCGGGCGGTGGACGAGGCGGCGGATCTCGGCGCCGCCTGCCTTGTCATGGTGGTGGGCGGGCTGCCGAAGGGCTCACGGGATCTAGGCGGCGCGCGGGCGCTGGTCGAGGACGGGCTGGCGCGGACGCTGGAGTATGCGCGCGGCCTGGGCATGCCGGTGGCGATCGAGCCCCTGCATCCCATGTACGCGGGTGACCGCGCCTGCGTGAACACACTGGCTCAGGCGCTCGACATCTGCGACAGGCTGGGCCCCGGCATCGGCGTGGCGCTGGACGTCTACCATGTCTGGTGGGACCCGGCGCTGGCGGCCGGGATCGAAAGGGCTGGACGCGACCGGCTTTTGGCCTTCCATGTCTGCGACTGGCTGGTGCCGACCCGCGATCTGCTGACCGACCGCGGCATGATGGGCGACGGGGTGATCGACATCGCCGGCATCCGCGCGATGGTCGAGGCCGAGGGGTTCGACGGGCTGGTCGAGGTGGAGATCTTCTCGCACCGCGAATGGTGGCAGCGTGACCCCGACGAGGTTCTGGCGACGATGATCGACAGGGCTGCCGTGGTCTGACGCTTGCCTGTGGGGTCAGTTTGCCGTTGCGCCCGGCTCGGCGATGTACAGCGACTTGCGCAGCAGGCGAGCCAGGTCGGCGCGCTCGTCGGCGGTCAGCCCGTCGGGCCTTTTGCTGTCGTGGTTCAACAGCTGCGCCCCCTTCTGGCGCGTATAGGCCATGCCCTTTTCGGTGAGGTAGAGCTGCACCACGCGCTTGTCGCGCTCGGGTTGGCGCCTTTTCACGATGCCTTGCGCCTCGTGTGCCTTGATCAGCTTGGTCAGGTAGGCGAGCTTGACGTGCAGCACCCGCGCGACCGTGCCGTGGCGAATACCGGGATTGGCGCCGATCACCAACAGGACCGACATCGCGGCCGGCCGGATGCTGGCATCGCCGAGGCCGTCCTGGATATGCTCGTAGACGCAAGAGTGCAGGATCGAGACCAGGAACCCGACCGAGTGCTCGAGCCCGCCGAATTCGATCCCGGCGGTGTCGGCTTCCTCTTCATCTGACTGCTTCATTGCATCTCTCCCCGGCCCCGCAACCGGCGTCCCTTGAAGACTAGGCCGGTGGCATTTGGTTTACAAGGAAAGAAAAACCGCCCGGAAGATGCAGGATCGATGACGGTGCAATAGTCGGCTCGAACCCACGCCAGAGCCCTGATTGCCGAAATTCGGCGGCTTGGCGGGCAACAACAAGACCAGGTGGGAATTGCATGTGCTCAGTTCTGAAATACGTGGTGTCCGGGGGTTTGCCGCACTTGCGGCAACTGACTGGGAAGGCCACCACCGACGAAACCGGCCCCGATGTTGACAACATCGCCGCCCGGCTTGAGGGCGAGGTCTGGTCCCACGGGATCTGAAAGCCGCAAGAATTCAAAGGGCGGCCACATCGGGCCGCCCCTTGTTCTGTGCGCCACCCGAGGTGGGGGATCAGGTCGGACGCACAAGGACGGCCATTGCGGGGTCACCCGCAGCACGGCCCTGGAACAGGCCGTAGCCGCCGCCCGTGATTTCGAGCGCTTCGCTCCTCTCGATGTCTGAGGCCGGTCGGTGCCTGCGGGTGCCCCAGATCAGCGACGAGCTGGAATTGACCACGCGCCGCCAGTCGAAGCCCTCGGGCGGCAGGTTCCGCTCGGCCAGGGCGGCCCGGGTGACATCGGCGGCGAGGCGGATCGCGTGCAAATGCCAAAGCGCCCCCTGCCAGCGGGCGAAGGGCGTCGACCAGTAGGCGCCGTGGGGGATGAAGGCCCGCATTGTCCGGTCAGACCAGCGCGATGAAGGCAGTTGCGTCGTCGCCGTAAAGCGCCGCGACCTCGTCGGTGCGGTTGGCCAGCACCTGGCGCTGGTTCAGATAGGCCTTGTCGGTGATCTCTCCCCGGTCCGGGCTGGCCGGGGTCATGAGGAAACGCGCCCGCGTTGCATAGCGCGACGAGCCGCCGCCGGTCTCTTTCAGTTTCGCAAGCCCCGCCTGCACATGGTTTCGGATCGCCGGATGCGCCAACACCTCGGAGAGTCGCGCGTCCTCGCCCAGGCCGCTGAGTGCTCGGCAGGCCTTTTCGTTGGGAAAGACGAGGAACCCCACTGCGTCGCGGTCGTGGCCGGTAACCACGATGTCCTGCGCGACGGGGGCCAGCGCGTCGATGCCGGCGATGCGGATGGCGCCGACGCTGACCCAGGTGCCGGTGTCGAGCTTGAAGTCCTCGCTGACCCGCCCGTCGAAGAGAAGGCCCTTCTCGGGCGCGTCGGGGTCGGCGAGGCGCACCGCGTCGCCCATGATGTAGAAGCCGTCCGCGTCGAAGGCGGCGGCGGTCATCTCGGGGTTACGGAAATAGCCCGGTGTGACGTTCGGCCCCTTGACCCGTATCTCCAGCTTTTCGCCGTTCGGCGTCAGCTTCAGCGAGGTGCCGGGGGCAGGAACGCCGATATTGCCGGTCGCCGGCGCCTGATAATGGCAGAGTGTCGCCAGGGGCGCGGTCTCGGTGGAACCCCAGGCCGAGACGATGGGCATGACCCGGCCGATCTCGCGTCTCGACATGGCGATCAGCCGGTCCCAGACCGTGCTGGGCAGGGCGGCGCCGGCATTCATCGCCAGCGTCATGCCGAAGAAGGCGGCCCGAAGCTCGGCGTCCTCCTCCATGGCCTGCGAGATCATGTCGTAGCCATGGGGCACGTTGAAGGCGAGGTTGGGCCGTATCTCCTTGATGTTGCGGATGGTCAGGCCGATCAGGCCCGGCGCCGGCTTGCCGTTGTCGATATACTGGGTGCCGCCGTTGGAGAGCGCGAGGAACGAGGTGTAGTTGGCGCCGAAGGTATGGCTCCAGGGCAGCCAGTCGACCAGCACCGGCGGCTGTGCGGTGACGAAGGGCCAGAGGGTCCGGATGGCAGCTTGGTTGGAGGTCAGCATCCGGTGAGTGTTGATCACTGCCTTGGGCTTGCCGGTGGAGCCGGAAGTGAACAGGAGCCGCGCCACGGTGTCGGGGGTCAGCGCGGCGAAGGCTTCGCGTGCCCGTCCGGCCAATTCGGGCCTTGCCAACTCGGCAAGGTTTGATAGCGGGGCTGCGGTCTGGGCGCCCGGTCGGCTGGTGACGATCTTCGCGCGGTGTAGCCCTTCGAGCGCGTTCAGTGCCGGGCCGAACGGCCCCGGATCGGCGATGTAGATCAGCGACGGATCGAGCAGCTCGACCATCGACTTCAGTTTGGCGTGGTCGGAGGACAGCAGCGAATAGGCTGGCGAGATGGCGACGCTCGGGACGCCGACATGCATCGCCGCCAGCGACAGGATCGCGTGGTCGATGCCGTTGCCCGACAGGATCGCCACCGGCCGCTCGGGCGAGGCGCCAATCACCAGAAGCCCACCGGCGAGCGCTTCGACGCGCTCCAGGGATTGTGCATAGCTTAGGGTCAGCCAACCGTCATCGGCCGCATTGCGCTCGGCAAGGTAGGTCTGATCCGGCCGTTCGGCGGCCCATTTGACCAGCCAGTCGCCGATGGCCCGCTCGGCCTCGGGAAGGTCATGGCCCGAACTCAGGATGACATCGCCGTTCGGCATTTCGGCGCGGATTACATGCGGCTTGGCAAAGACCGGTGGGCCGTCGCGACCTTGCGCTGCGCCGTTGTCCTTCATGGCATCCTCCGGCCGCCGGACGATCTCCGAACTACTTTCTTTGTGAACTAATTTTGAAGCACATTGGCGGTTCAGGCAAGCACAATCGACAATGGTGATCACTTCCGAACGGAGGTGGCGGCACGGGAGGACGCAGGCGGCAGGGGTGCGATGGAGGCCTGCCGGACCGATCCCGCCCGGTCCTTAGGGCGGGAGTTTGCCTTTCGACAAACTCGGCTGGCGCCGATCGTCCAAGCTGGGCAGGAAGTCATGGAAAGCGCCTATGGCCCGACCTGCCGATCCGCCCGCCAACGCGCCCTTCGATCCCGGCGCCCGCGATCTGTCGCTGGCGGAGCTGTTCGATCGCTGGCCCGCGCTCGGGCGGGTGTTCCTCGATCACCACATGAACTGCCTGGGCTGTCCGATCGCGCCGTTCCATGGCGTTGCCGACGCCTGCGGTGCCTACCGGATCGACGAGGCGGCGTTCCGGGCCCGCCTGCGCGCCGCCTGGATGGTGGTGGTCTGATCAGCCGGCCGTTCCGCTGAGCTCTACCAGCCGATGCGGCGCGGTGATCACGATGTGGCGCCGGGTGCTCTGGACGATGCCGTCCCTCTCCCAGGCGCTGAGCAGCCGGCTGACCGTGTGCAGCGTGGTGCCGGTCATCTCCGAGATGTCCTGGCGGGTGACGGCGAAGGCGATCTCGATGCCCTCGTCGGTCTTGCGGCCGGTCTGGTTGGCCATCCTCAGCAGGCAGGCGGCGACGCGCTGCTCCACCGCCTGGGTTGCCAGCTCGGCGATCTTGCTGTGCAGCTCGCCGAGGCGCTGGCCCACGGTCCGCTGGGTCTGCGGGGTGAAGCCGGGATAGTCGGCAGCGAAGCGCGGCCACAGGCCCACCGGCCAGGACAGGGTCAGGCACTCGGCGGCGGTCATCGCGGTGGCGGGATAGCTGTCGCGGCCGATCGCCGGGGCGATGCCGAAGAGCTGGCCGGCGGCGATGTGCAGGGCGATGATCTGCTCGCCCGAGGGCAGGGTGCGCACCACTCGGATCACCCCGTCGAGCAGGAGATAGAACCGCTCGGCCGGGGCGCCCTGGTGGAACACCGCCACGCCGGGGTCGAACCGCCTCGGCGTGGCAAGATCGAGGATCGCGCGGATCTGGCGCCGGTCGAGACCGCCGAAGGGCGCGACATCGGCAAGAAGGGATTCGTCGAGCTGGGGCATGGGGCGCGCAAGTAGAAGGACCCGCCCGCAATAGGTCAGCCGCGCCGGCGTGTCCAGAAAGCCGCCCGTGTCCGCATGCGGACGCGGGGGGGTGGGTACCGGAAGCCGCTGCCAGGGGGATCCGGGGCGCAGGATCCGCCACCGACACGGCGTCCCCATGGGGACGGGGGGTCAACGTACTGGAATCGCGTGAAATCCCGTGGGGACGGTCCCGGGGACAGTGAGAAATCGCGCCCGGGCGCCAGGGTGGGTGGGTGGGGCGCCCGGGCGCGATGAAAGGCACGGAACCCGGGAGGCGTCGCAGGCGTCCCCACGGGGACGCATGGTCAAGTATCTGATTTAAAACGAAAAAAATGTTAACGCCAGTGGGGACGCCGTGGGGACAGGGCAGGACTGCCCGCAAGACCCTGGTGCTGGCCGGCCTTCAGGCGACGATAATCCGGTCGCATTCCAGACCGGCGAGGGCGCCGCGGGGCATCAGCGCCGCGGCGGTCGAGAAGGCATCGGCGCGCGCCGCGCTGGCGTCGATGACGCTGACCTGCCGGTGGAGCGGCTCTGTCCAGCCCCGGCGCGGGTGCAGGATGTGGCCGACCGTGCCGCCCGCATCCAGAACCGTGCCCAGCGGCGCCGAGGTGGCGATGGCGCGGTCGCTGAGCCGCAGCGCCCGGTCGCCGCCGGCAATGGCGACGTGCCAGCCGCGCCCGCCGGGGCCGGACCCGAGGGCGGCGATCTCGCCCATCTCCACCAGCAGGTCGGCAAAGCCCTGACCGCGCAGGAGCGCCGCGACCCGGTCGGTGATGTAGCCCTGGGCGATGCCGTTCAGCGTCAGCGCGGCGCCGGGGCGCATGGTGCGGACGCTGCCCGCATCCCAGTGCACATGGTCGAAACCGACCAGCGCCAGCGCCTCGGCAAGCTCATCCCTTCCGACCGTGCGGCCGGCGGCGCCGGCCTCGGCATAGAGCCGGAAAAGCGGCTGCACGGTGGGATCGAACAGCCCGCCGGTTCCGGCATGGACGGCGCCCGCCAGCGACAGCACCTCGATCAACTCGGGCGGCGGGTCGGCCAGCACGCCGTCGCGGTTCAGCCGCATGAGCGTGCTGTCGGCGCGGTAGAGCGAGAAGATCGCCTCGAGCCGGGCAAGCTCGGCCTCGACGGCGGCGAAAACCGGCCGTGCCTCGGCATCGCTCAGGTGGCGCAGCCTGATCTCGGCCGGGGCGCCGAGGGCGATGCCGGTCCACCGGGCCTCGGCGGCACGGGCGGCGGCACCGGCAAGGGGCGCCGCGCAGGCGGCGGCGCCGATGAAAAGCGCCCGGCGGCGGCTGAGGCGGGTCATTCGGTCATCTCCCCGCCATCCATGCCGTGGCCGGCATGGTCCATGGCCGGCTGGCCCGGCGCCATCGGCATCTCGGCGAGCCCGTAGCCTTCGGGGATCGCATCGAAGGCGACCATGCGGCCGCCATTGCCGGCGATGAAGGCGGCGGCGCCGGCCTCGGTGCCGAAGGGGATCGCCTCGGGCGTGCCCATGCCGCCCATGGTGCGGCTGTCGATGACGAAATGCGCCTCGCTGGCGGCGATCCAGTTCTCGCGCCCCGGCTCGGCCCAGTTCGGCGCCTTGTCCATGTCGGAGACGTAGATGGCGGCGATGGGGGCCAGCTTTTCGGGGTCGCGGATGAAGGCGGCGGCATCGGAGACCTGGGCGAACCAGACCGGCGCCTGATAGCCTTCGAGGCGGATCTGCGCCTTGGGGCCGCCATGGTCGGCCAGGTACATCTGGCAATAGTGGCCGATCGCCTCGTCGGTCATCGCCACCGGGCCGAGATCGGCCTTGTCCTCGCGGCAGCCGGCGACGGCCAGAACCGCGATCAGCACGAGATGGAGTTTCATGGCTTCAGTCTCCGGGTCAGGGCGAGGCCGCCGGCGATCGCGGCGCCGAGCCACAGGGCGAGGGTGAGAAGGGCGGCCGCCGGCGGCGCCGGCAGGCTGCGGGCAAGGCCGTCGAGGCCGGCCACCGGGGCGTTGTCGAGGAGCACGAGGTTGTAGAGCCGGAAAGCGTCGGCGGGGTTGGCCAGCACCAGCCACGGAAACACCCGGGTGGAGAAGGCGCCGTCGCCGGCGGCCATCAGCGCGCCGAGGAGCGCGATGTCGAATAGGACGACGAACACCAGCCACAGGCCCACCGCCATCGCCGCCGCGGTGCCGCTGCGCTGGCTGCCGGCGGAGATCAGGATGCCGAGGGCGACAAAGACCGCGCCAAGGCCGAGGCTGGTCGCCATCAGCCGGCCCCAGACCCAGAGCCCGGCCATGTCGAGGCCGGACAGGGCCACGACGACGAGGGCGGCGGCGGTGTAGCCGATGAGGATGGCGCCGCCGACCACGGCGGTGAGCGCCAGGAACTTGGCCAGGAAAAGCTCGCCCCGGGACAGCGGCGTGGCCAGGGTCAGCGCCAGGGTGCCGCGCTCGATCTCGCCCGAGAAGGAATCGTAGGAGATCAGCAGCGCGATCAGCGGGATCAGGTAGACCGACAGGGTGGCGAGGCTGGCCGCGGTGACGGTCAGGGTGTCGGCCCTGACCTGGCCCGACTGGCCGGCGGCGAACAGCGCCAGCGCCAGCGCGAAGAGCGCCAGAAGGCCGGTGGCGAGTGCCGCCCAGCGGTTGCGGCGGGCGATCTTCAGCTCGGTCGCGGCGGTGGCGAGGATGCGGGTCGGGGCGCTCATGACCGGTCACCTGCGGTGGAGAAGTGGTGGTAGACGTCGTCGAGGCTTGGCAGCCGCACGTCGAGGTCGCGGACGGCGGTGTCGGCGGCGAGGCGGCGCATAAGGTCGAACTTGGCGCCGACATCGCAGGAGAGCTCGACCGCGGTGCCGTTGCAGCGGGTGCCGCCGATGCGGGAATGCAGGGCGTCGGCCTGGCCGGGCAGGGTGGTGACGCGGATCTGGGCCTTGAGCGCGGCCATCTCGGCGAGGCGGGCGAGGGTGCCCTCGGCGACCAGGCGGCCGTGGGCGAGGATCGCCACGCGGTCGGTGCGGTTCTCGACCTCCTCCAGCCCGTGGGAGGACAGGACCACGGCGGTACCGCGGGCGGTGACCGCGTCGATCAGCGCGTAGAAGGCGCGGCGCGAGACCGGGTCGAGGCCGGAGGTGGGCTCGTCCAGGAGCATCAGGCCGGGCGCGCCGATCAGCGCCTGGGCGAGGCCGAGGCGCTGGCGCATGCCCTTGGACCAGGTGCCGGTGGGGCGGTCGGCGGCGTGGGCGATGCCGACCCGGTCGAGAAGCGGCATGACGATGGCGGGGCTCTCGCCGCGCAGCCGGGCGAAATGGGTCAGCACCTCGCGGCCGGTCAGTGCGCGGTGGAAGGCGACCGCCTCGGGCAGGTAGCTGACGGCGCGGCGGGCGGCGGCGCTGCCGGGGGCATGGCCGGCGACGGTGACGGTACCCGCGGCGGGGGCGATGAAGCCGAGCACGGTCTTGAAGAAGGTGGTCTTGCCGGCGCCGTTATGGCCCAGAAGCGCCAGCTTCTCGCCCGGGCGGGCGGCCAGGGTGAGGCCGTCGAGGGCGGTGAAGGTGTCGAAGCGGACACTCAGCGCCTCGGCGGAGAGCATCGGGGTCATGGTCGGTCTCCTGCTTCGATGCCGGCGGTGCCGGGAGAGAGCAGCGGATGGCTGTCGGTCACCCCGCCGGGCACGAGGCCCGGGAAGCGCGACTGCGACCAGGCGACGAGCTGCATGGCCGGGGCACCCAGCAGCAGCCGGGCCATGGGCTGGGTCCAGACCATCTGCTCGACCGCGTCGTTGGGGCGGTAGGGGCTGTCGGCGCGGCCGTCGCCGTCGAGGTCGAAGCCGGCATGGTCGGACCAGTAGTTGCCGGTGCCGTCCCTGGACCATTCCAGCCAGCGCGAGCCCACGTATTTCACCTGGGTCCGGTTGCCGATCAGCGCATTGCCGGTCAGCGTGTTGCCCTCGGAGCCGGCGGTGAAGTGGATGCCGATCTGGCAGCCTTCGAGGCGGTTGCCGATGAAGTCGTTGCGGTTGGCGTTATAGACGAAGAGGCACTTCTCGCCGCCGTTCCGCACCTCGTTGTGGGCGAGGGTGGCGTGGTTGGCGAAGTTCATGAAGAAGCCGTGGTCGCGGTCGCCGTCGGAGAGGTTGTCGCGCACGTCGAGCCGGGTCGAGTACATGAAGGCGAAGCCCATCTCGTTGCCGGTGGAGACGTTGCCGGTGACCTCGATCTGGTTGGCGTACATGGAATGGAAGGCGAAGCGCAGGTCGCTGAAGCGGTTGCCCCGGTAGGTGGCGCGATTGGACGTGGTGATGAAGACGCCGTCGCGGCCCAGCGAGACGTCGTTATCCTCGACCAAGAGGCCCGGCGCGTTCCAGACATAGATGCCGGGGCCCCGCTCGGGCACCCGCAGGTCGTCGCGGCCGCGAATGGTGTTGCCGCGCACGGTGGCGTCATGGGCCCCCTGCACGTCGATGCCGATCAGGTTGCCGAGGATGCGGTTCTTCTCGATCACCGCGCCGGTGGCCGGCTTGTCGAGGGCGATGCCGGAATCGAGGCCGTCGAGCCGGATCCCCGATCCCTCGACCACAAGCCCGCGAATGGTGACGTCGGGCGCGGCGACGCGGATCACCGTGCCCTCGCCGGGGCCGACGACGCGGGCATCGGCCCCGTTGGTATCGGCGCCGCCGGTCAGGGTCAGCGGCCGGTCGATGGTGACCGGCCCCGGATGGATACCCGGGGCCAGTACAAGCTCGTCGCCCGGCGCCGCCGCGGCGATGGCGCGGGCGAGCGCCCCCGGCCCGGCCGGCACCTGTACCACCCCCGCCGCCGCCGAAAGCGGCGCCAGGCAGAGGCACAGGAGGGCGAGACGGAAGCGCATCGTCCGATCTCCTCAGGCCGCCCGCGGCTTGACCAGCATCCGGCCGCGCATCTCCATGTGGAGCGCGTGGCAGAACCACTGGCAATAGTACCAGTGAACGCCCGGCCTGTCGGCGGTGAAGGTGACCGAGGCGGTGGCCTGCGGCCCGATCTCCATGGCGATGCCGTGGTTGGAGAGGGTGAAGCCGTGGGTCAGGTCCTCCACGTCGTCCATGTTGGTGATGTAGACGGTGACCTCGTCGCCCTCGATCACCTCGAACTTCTCGAGCGAGAACTGCGGCGCCACCGAGTGCATGTAGACCCGGACCTTGTTGCCGTCGCGGATCACGTCGGCCCCCCAGTCGAGATCGACGCCGTCCGCCTCGGCCTGCTTGCGGGCGTCCTCCCAGGTCGGGTCGCCGCGATCCCACACCGCCACCGGGTTGACCTTGGAGACATGGACGATGATCGAATCGTGCGGCTCGGCGAAGGTCGGGCCGTCATGGACGACCTGCATGTCATCGGACGAGATGTCGATGAGCTGCTCGTTCTCGGGCTTCAGCGGGCCGACATTGATGAACCGGTCCTTGGAGAACTTGTTCATCGAGATCAGCCACTTGCCGTCCGCCTCGGCGGTTTCGCCCATGGAGGTCGAGTTGTGGCCCGGCTGATAGGCGACGTCGACCTTGGAGATGATCGGATCGACATCCTCGCCGTTGAACTTGGCGATCGCCTTTTCGATGTTCCACTTCACGATCTGGCTGTCGAGGAACAGCGTGGTGAAGGCGTTGCCCTGGCCGTCGAACGCGGTGTGCAGCGGCCCGAGGCCCAGTTCCGGCTCGGCCACGACGCAGGAGCGCGGATCGGCATTGTCGGCGAACAGCGCCGGCACCTTGGTGACGTCGATCACCGACACCGTGGGCGACAGCTTGCCGTTGATGCAGATGTGCTTCTTGTCCGGGGCCGCGTTCACGCCATGGGGCGAGTTCGGGATCGGCACGTAGCGGGTGTAATTGCCCTTGGCGCCCTTGCGGCCGTCGAGGACCTTGACGCCGTTGAGCTCCTGATAGTCGCCCGCGGCCACGCCGGCCTCGATCGCCTTGATGTCGAAGATCACGACGTGGTCCACCTCGCTGGCGGTCATGTCGGCCAGATTCATCCCCATCTCGGAGTTGTAGGAGGACGAGAAGGCGTAAAGGCCCTGGTAGTCGCAATCGGTGTTGTCGAGGTTGCCCGAGACGATGACCTGCCAGGCGACTTCCATCGCATCGCCGTCGATGGCGGTGAAGATGTTGATGTACTGATCGGGGTCGTCGAGGATCTGGCCGTCATTGACCAGCGGCGCCTCGTGTTCCGAGTTGGCGAAGATGTAGCCGGTGCGCGGGAATTTCTGCGGCCGCATGCCGTGGATGTCGTGGGCGTTGGGGATCTCGATGATCTTGTCGCACTTCATCACGTCGCAGCGCACCCGGGCGACGCGGGTGTTGGCCTTGTCGTTCATGAACAGGTAGCGCCCGTCATAGGTGCCGTCGGTGAAGGACATGTGCGGGTGGTGCAGGTCGCCGTTGTCGTAGGTCTGCATGCCGCGCTTGGCCAGGAATTCCCGGGTCTCGGGCAGAAGGCCCTCGGTCAGGATCTTGAGGCTTTCGTTGGTCTGGCCCCAGCCGGTGGCCGAGCAGCGGTTGAACACCGGCACCCGCATCAGCTCGCGCATCGACGGCACCCCGAGGATGCGCAGCTCGCCGGTCTGGCCCGAGGACCAGAAGCCGTAATATTCGTCGAGCTGGCCGACGCCGACCTCGGCGCTCTGGGCCGAGGCGCGGCGGGTGGAGCCGGCCAGTCCGGCCAGCGCGCCGGCACCGACCGCGCCGGCGGCCAGCGCCGCACCGGCGGTTCCGCCGAGCAATCCGCGGCGGGTGACGTTGAGGCTGTCGTCCTTGACTTCGCTCATCGTGGGTCTCCCTTTCAGGTTTGAAGCTGGGGTTTGTCGCCCGGGGTCCGGGCGGTCTTTCCGGAGGCGGCCAGCGCTGCCGCCGACTGGGCGGCCTTCTGGTGCCGCTTGTCGCGCAGGATCACCACCGGGCAGCGGGCATGGTCCTGGTAGAGCACCTGGCAGTTGAGGCAGGAGATGCACTCGTTGGGGTTGATCTCGCCCGTGGGGTGGATCGCCTCGACCGGGCAGTCGGCGGCGCAGAGCTGGCAGGGATTGCCGCATTCGCGGTAGCGCCGGAGCCAGCGGAACATGTGCAGCCGCGCCGGGATCGCCAGCCCGCCGCCCAGCGGGCAGACGTAGCGGCAGTAGAAGCGCTCGATGAAGAGGCCGGGCAGGAGCATGGCGGCGGCGAACAGCACATAGGGCCAGCCGCGCTGGAACTTCAGGATGATGGCGGTCTTGAAGGGCTCGACCTCGGCATAGCGCTCGGCCAGGTCGAGCGAGTAGAGCGAGAGCCCGAAAAGGCCGAGAAAGAGCGTGTACTTCACCGCCCAGAGGCGTTCGTGCAGGCCCCAGGGCAGGTGCGTCTGCGGCACCCGGGCGAGGCGCGCGAGCTTGTTCAGAAGCTCCTGCAGGGCGCCGAAGGGGCAGAGCCAGCCGCAATAGGCGCCGCGGCCCCAGAACAGCAGCGCCGCGGCGACGGCGAACCACAGCAGGAAAATCAGCGGGTCCATCAGGAAGGTTTCCCAGCGGAAGTCGCTGAACAGCGCCGAGATGAGCGCGAGCACGTTGACCACCGAAAGCTGGGCGTTGGCGTACCAGCCGACGAAGACCAGGGTGAAGATGAGGTAGGCGATGCGGACGCGGGCGAAGATGCGGGCGTTGCGGGTGGCGAACTGCTGGAAGAAGAAGATCGCGGTCAGAAGGCCGAGGGCCACGGAAATGGCGATGACCTGGGTCCGCTTGGCCTGCCAGATCCGCTGCCAGAGCGCGTCGCGGCCCTCGGCGGCGGGCGCGGCGGCCTCGGGCGATGCCTCGGCGGCGGGTTCGGGCGCCAGCTCGAGCGTATAGGCGGCGGGGATCTCGTAGCTGAGCTCGTAGGTGCGGAACACCTTCTCGATCGGTCCTACCGGGCGGTGGAGCAGCATCTGCAGCCGCCACGGCGCGGCCGGGTCGAAGCCGGTCTCGGCGGGGATGACGAAAAGGTCCATCTCGCCGAACTGCGGCGCGCCGGCGGCGGCGATGCTGACCACGCGGGCGTGCTGGCGGTCGCGGAAGCGGTGCGAGATCTCGCCCTGGATGACCTGGATGCGGTCGAAGATGCCGCCGCGGACATAGCCCGAGCCCTTGAACGACCAACGCCCGGAACCGGCGATCAGGATCGCCTCGTCGCCGGGCTCCAGCCGCTTGACGAGGTTGCCGTAGGCGGCCTCGCCAAGCAGGCTGCGGCCGATGGACGGCTCGCTGACCAGCGCCGTCCAGACATCGACGTAAGGCTCGGTGCCGGGGCCGGGCTCGACCTCCTTGTCAGTGCGCGGATCGCCCAGCGCGGCGAAGTCGGCATTGACCGCATCGACGTCGAGCCGGAAACGGCGCAGGGCGCCGGAGCCGGCCAGCGTCTCCCAGTCGGCGATCGCGCCGGCCTCGCGGTCGAGCGCCCGCCGTGGGCCGGTCTCGGTCGGGGCGCTGAAGCCGCCGAGGCCAAGCGCCTGGGCCACCTTGATGCCGGCCCGCAGGATCGAATCGTCGATCACCATCACGGTAACGGTGGCGCCGGAGACGATGTCGATGTCGGTGGCGCCGTGGCTTTGCTCGGCCGCCTTCAGGTCGAGCCCGGCATATTTCTCGGTCACCTCCCTGATCCGCGCCTCGGGGATGCCCACCAGCACGATGGGCTCGGAGTGCTTGACCAGCCGCACGCCGGTCAGCACCGCCTCGGGCGAGATGCCGGCGAGGATGTGGATCGGCTTGCCGGAATAGCCGGTGGTCGGCACCCAGTCGGAGGTGAGGAAGGCCCAGCCGACGGTCGTGCCGTCCTTCAGTATCGGTGCAACCGGTGCTTCGCGCGCAATCGGCCCGTAGGCATCGGCACCGGCGATGATCTCGTCCGGGGCAACCTCGCCCAGATAGTCGGCCAGGAACGGCTCGGCCGCGGCAGGCAGGGCGAAGCGGACCATCAGCAGCAGCGCGAGGCCGATCCCGCCGACAATGCCCCTTGTCCGTCTTGTCCGGGCCATGTTCCGGCTCCGCCCCCGTTACGCCCGATCGCTCGCATATGGCCGATGGCCACCGGGCCGGGCTTTTCGCCGTCAGAGCTACAGGAGCGGCGAAATGGGGAGTTTGCGCTGGCACAACTCCAGCGCCGCTCGTGAGGCGGCATGGGGTCGTAGGGCAGCCGCAGGCTGGGTGCGGCGCCGGCCCCGCCCCCTTGCGATGGGGCAGTCGCCGCCTGACGGCCTGATCCGGCGCCGGGTCTCCGGTCGAGAAGGGGGGGTGGCTGGGGAACCTGGATTCGAACCAGGACTAACGGAGTCAGAGTCCGCGGGTCTACCGTTAACCTATTCCCCAACGGTGTGGCGGCTGTTTAGCGGGCCTTGCCCGGGAGATCAAGCGATCCGGACGGCCCTGGCGCGTGCCTTCGGGCGGTGGGCATCTTCGGCCGGGCCAACGGCGAAATGACCGGGCCCGGGCCCAGTCATCCGCATGCGCAATCCGGGATCGGATTACTGGTCGGTCGGCACCGGATCGTTGCGATCCTGCGGTTCGGGCACCGGGTCCGGCTCTGGCTCTTCCTCGTCGGTGGTCGTCCCGCCGCCGACGATGATGTAGCCGCCACCGCCGCCGCCCGAGGTCGTCGACGTGTCGCCACCCGAAGAGCCGCCGCCACCACCGCCGGTGCTGCCGGACGAGCTGCCGCTGCCGCTTTCGAGACCGGTATCGGTACCCATGTCGTCGTTCTGCGGCGGTGGATCATCGAAGCCGACGCCCATGTAGGTGCCGGGGCCGTAGTAGGGACCTTCCTCGGAGGGACCGGTCTCGTCCTCGGCCGAAGCCAGCTCGTCGATCGACTCGTAGTCGTCGCCGAGACTGTCGGCATCACGCACCACTGCCGGTTCGATGGTGTTCACCGAGCCGGAAGACACCAGTGCCACCACTGGTATTGAGAACAGCATGACAATTGAAACCGCGACAATCCATTCCGGCGTGACACCGCCAGAACTGTCGCACTTGAAGCGCGCGGCGCTAAGCCGCAACTTGTTCAGGACCCGAGTCATAACCCTTCAACCACTTACGCTCGACCCCCCAGGTCACCAACACTAGCCGCATGACACTTGCGACACTTCCAGTTCACTTCAACGCCGCCCCCGGAGCGCAGATAAACTGTGGGTAGAGCCACTTCTAGACACATCAGCACCATATGGGTCAAATTTGTCAAGAATGTGGTTAGATTAATCGGGCCTTAACAAAACCTGGGTTCGAATCCGCGTTCCGTCGCCCCCGCGGGCGGCCCTGGCGAGGCCGGGCAGCGGGCCGGACAATCCCCCCGAAATCAAGCGCTTCGCGATGTCAGGACGGCGCTTTTCAGGAACGACAGCACGAACAGGGCGGTCAGCACCATGACGATGGTGGGGGCCGGAGCGCTGTCGATGAAGAAGCTGAGGTAGAGCCCGGCCAGGCAGGACACGAGGGTGATTCCCGTCGCCAGGGCGATCATCGCCGGATACCGGCGCACCCAGAGGAAGGCGATGGCGCCGGGGGCGATCAGCAGCGCCACCGCAAGGATGATGCCCGAGGCCTTGAGTGCCGCGACCACGGTCAGCGCGATCGCCGCCAGCAGCCCGTAATGCAGCAGGCGCACCGGCAGGCCGACGGCGAGCGCATGCTGGGGATCGAAGGCGGTAAGCAGCAGGTCCTGCCGCCGCAGCACCAGAAAGACGGCGACGGCGCCGCCGATCACCGTGGTCTCGGCCACGTCGCGCCAGCCGGTGCCGAGCAGATCGCCGAACAGGATGTGGTCGAGGTGTACCTCGGGCTGGACCTCGACGTAGAGCACGATGCCGAGGGCGAACATGCCCGAGAACACCACGCCCATGACGGTGTCCTCCTTGACCCGGCTGTTCTCGCTCACATAGCCGGTGGCCAGCGCACAGGCGAAGCCGGCGGCGAAGGCGCCGAGCGCCAGCGGGGCGCCGAAGATATAGGCCAGCACGATCCCCGGCAGCACCGCGTGGCTGACAGCGTCGCCCAGCAGCGACCAGCCCTTGAGCACCAGGATGCACGAGAGCATCGCCATGGGCACCGCGATCAGCGCCGCGATCAGGAAGGCGCGCTGCATGAAGCCGAAGGCGAAGGGGGCGAGGAGGTCTTCCATCTATGCCTCCCGCGTCACGGGCAGGGCATCGCGTGCCGCCCGCATCCGCGACCGTGCCGCCAGCCGGCCATGCTTGGGCGCAAAGACGAAGGCGAGCGCGAAGACCGCCGACTGCAACAGCACGATGATGCCGCCGGTCGCGCCGTCGAGGAAATAGCTCGCATAGGCGCCGACCAGGCTGGTCAGGGCGCCGATCGCCACGCTGATCACGATCAGCCGCGGGAAGCGGTCGGTCAGAAGGTAGGCGGTCGCCCCCGGGGTCACCACCATGGCGATGACCAGGAAGGCGCCCACCGTCTGCAGCGCCGCCACGGTGCAGGCGGCCAGCAGGGTGAAGAACAGGAATTTCAGCGCCGTCGGGCGCAGGCCCATGCTCTGGGCGTGCATCTCGTCGAAGAAGACCGCCATCAGGTCGCGCCATTTCAGCGTCAGGATGGTCAGCGACACCCCGGCGATGGCGACCAGCTGCCAGATGTCGGCCGGGGTGATGGCCAGCACGTTGCCCATGACGATGGTCTGGATGTTCACCGCCGCCGGCTTCAGCGAGACGATGAACAGGCCGAGCCCGAAGAACGAGGTGAAGATCATCCCGATCACGGTGTCGTTCTTCAGCCGCGTGCGGGTGCTGACGAACAGCATCGCACCCGCCGCCAGCCCGCCGGCGATGAAGGCGCCGAAGGCGAAGGGCAGGCCGAGAAGATAGGCGCCCGCCACCCCGGGCACGATGGCGTGGCTGAGCGCGTCGCCGATCAGCGACCAGCCCTTGAGCATCAAAAAGCACGACAGGAAGGCGCAGACCGCGCCGACGAGCGCGCTGACCCACATGGCGTTGACCATGTAGTCGTAGCTGAACGGTTCCAGCGCCGCGGTCATTTGCGCTTCGGCTCCTCGTAGAGGACCAGCGCCCGCTCGTCGTCGGTGATCACCGTCACCTCGCGCCGGTCGTCGCCGTCGCGGTGCAGGTCGGTGCCGCCGAGCACGAAGTGCCGCAGGGTGGCGCCGAAGGCCCGTTCCAGGTTCCTGGCCGTGAACACCTCGTCGGTCCTGCCTTCGGCCAGGATCGCGCGGTTGATGAGAATGGTGCGGTCGCAATATTCCGGCACCGAGCCGAGATTGTGGGTCGAGACCAGAAGTACCCGGCCCTCGGCGCGCAGCTCCTGCATGAGCTTGACGATGTCGGCCTCGGTCTTGACGTCGACGCCGGTGAAGGGCTCGTCGAGCAGGATCACCTGGCCTTCCTGGGCCAGGGCGCGGGCGAGAAAGACGCGCTTTTTCTGGCCGCCCGACAATTCGCCGATCTGGCGGTGGCGCAACTCGGACAGCCCGACCCGGGCCAGCGCCTCGTCCACCTTGGCCCGATCGACGGGGCGCTCGCGCCGGAGCCAGCCCATATGGCCGTAGCGGCCCATCATGACCACGTCCTCGACCAGCACCGGGAAGGTCCAGTCGACCTCCTCGGCCTGGGGCACGTAGGCGACCAGGTTGCGCTTCAGCGCCTCGCTGTTGGGCATGCCGAGCACGCTGACCCGACCGGTGGTCAACGGCACGAAGCCCATCACCGCCTTGAACAGCGTCGACTTGCCCGAGCCGTTGATGCCCACCAGCGCGGTGATGCTGCCGCGCGGGATGGCGAAGCTGGCATCGGTGACCGCGGTCAGTCCGTTGCGGTAGGTGACCGAGACGCCCTCGGCCCGAATGCCGTCGACGCCATCGGCGTCGGTCGCTGCCGCCGCGAGGGTCATTCCAAGAGCCCCTTTGCGATGGTCCCGACGGTGACCCGGAGCAGGTCGATATAGGTGGGTACCGGCCCGTCCGCCTCGGACAGGCTGTCGACATAGAGCACGCCGCCATAGTGGATGCCGGCCTCGCGGGCGATCTGCTGCGCCGGCTTGGGCGAGATGGTGCTTTCCGAGAAGATCACCGGGATGTGCTTGTCGCGCACCGTGTCGATGACCTTGCGCACCTGCTGCGGGGTGCCCTGCTGGTCGGCGTTGATCGGCCAGATGTAAAGCTCGTGCAGGCCGAGGTCGCGGGCCAGATACCTGAACGCGCCCTCGCTGGTGGCAAGCCAGCGGCGCGCCTCGGGTATGGTCTCGATCTCGCCGCGCATGGGCGCGGTCGCCGCCTCGATCTCGGTCATGTAGATTTCGGCGTTGGCGCTGTAGGTCTCGGCATTGTCCGGGTCGATGGCGATCAGCGCGTCGCGGATGTTGGCGACATAGATCATCGCGTTGTCCGGCGACATCCAGGCATGCGGGTTGGGCTTGCCCGAATAGGGGCCCTCGGTGATCCCCAAGGGCTCGATGCCCTCGGTCAGGACCACGCTGGGCACGTCGCTGACATTCTGGAAGAACTTCTCGAACCAGCGCTCGAGGTTGAGGCCGTTCCACAGGACCAGGTCGGCCTCCTGCGCCTTAAGCACGTCGCGCGGTGTCGGCTGGTAGTTGTGGATCTCGGCCCCCGGCTTGGTGATGGACTCGACCACCGCCAGATCGCCGGCCACGTTCTGCGCCATGTCGGCGAAGACGGTGAAGCTGGTGACCACCCTCAGCGGCTCGGCCCGGGCCGCGTTTACCGCGCCCGCCATCATCACCATCGCTATCCAGACCGCCAGTATTCGCAACGCCATTCCGTTCCCCGCATGGACCACCCAGGATGACATAGACGAGAGTTTTTGCAAATGCAAACCGTTTGCAAAAAATGCGCACACGACGACCCAGCGAAAGCGTGATTTCGCGCCAGCGGCGGCGGGTGTTAGCGTGGTCCGGAACGAAAAACCCGGGAGGACAGAAATGCGATCAGCCGTATGGGCAGCCGGCCTGGCACTGGCGTGCGTGCCGTTGGCCGCCGCCGCCGCGGATGGCGAGAAGATCACCGTCACTGGCGAGGCCATCGACACCTGGTGTTATTATTCGGGCGTCATGGGCAGCGCCGAGGCGACCCTGGGCTCGGCCCATCACACCTGCGCCATGTGGTGCTCGGCCGGGGGCATTCCGGTGGGACTTCGGGCCGATGACGGCACCGTCTACATGGTGCTGCAGATCGGCGACGATGCGACCTCGAACGGCGGCGACGCGCAGTTCCAGTATGCCAGCGACACCATCACCGCCGAGGGCACGCATTTCGTCCGCGACGACATCCACTATCTGGTCATCGACAAGGTGATCGATGACGTGGGGATCACCACGCAGACCCATCTCGACTATGGCATCGTGCCGGGGTTCGCTATTCCGGAGCCGAAATGATGAAACGGATACTGACACTTGCCGCAGCCGTCACGGTCGCCGCACCGGCGATGGCGCAGGACTTCACCGCCGGTTCCGAAGCCAAGGAATGGGGGCTTTACGCCGAGCAGAAGGCGTTCTTCGCCGCCACGGTGGTCGACCCGCTTTGCGAGCTGACCGGCAACTGCCCCGAGGATTGCGGCGGCGGCGCCCGGCAACTGGCGCTGGTGCGCGAGGCCGACGGCGTCATGGTGCTGCCGATGAAGAACAACCAGCCGGCCTTTACCGGGGCGGCCACCGACCTCGCCCCCTGGTGCGGGCAGGTGGTGGAGGTGGACGGGCTGCTGCTCGACGATCCGGACCTTGGCGCCAAGAACGTCTATCTGGTGCAGAAGATCCGCGCCAAGGGCGACAGCGACTGGACCAAGGCCGACCGCTGGACCAAGGTCTGGGCCGAGACGCACCCGGATGCCGCTGGCGAGGGGCCGTGGTTCCGCCGCGACCCGCGGGTCAATGCCGAGATCGCCAAGGACGGCTATTTCGGCCTCGGGCTGGACGTGGATGCCACCTATATCGAGGAAAACTTCTAGCGGGCCGGCGATGCGTGCGATGCTTTTCACCCTGGCGCTGCTGGCGCCGGGGCTTGCCGTCGCCGGACAGGGCGAAGGCGGGCAGGGCGTGGCGCTGCCGCTCGATCTGGGCGGGCCGTTCACGCTGACCGACCAGACCGGGCATGCGCGCAGCGAGGCCGACCCCGACGGCCGACACCAGCTTGTGTTCTTCGGCTACGTCAACTGCGTCTCGATCTGCACGCTGGCGATTCCGGCCATGGCCGAGGTGGCGACGATCCTCGATGGCGAGGGAATCGCCGTGACCCCGATCGTCATCACCGTCGATCCGGGGCGCGATACCCCGGAGGCGATGGCCGAGGCGCTGCCGCGCTATCACCCGCGCATGGTGGGGCTGACCGGCAGCGAGGAGGCGCTGGCCGCGGTGCGGGACTCGTTCGGGGTGACCCGCGAGCACCTGTTCGACGATCCGGTCGAGGGCGCGATCTTTTCCCATGGCAGCAACATCTACGTGCTGGGGCCCGACGGCGGGTTTCTGACCGTGCTGCCGCCGGTGATCCCGCCCGCCGCAGCGGCGCGTATCGTCGCGGGGTTCGCCGCCGCCGGCTGATTTGCAATTGCGTCGCAACTGGGCCATGGTCCGGCCATGGCCGGGGATCAGGCATCGAGGAACACGCCGGTGGATTACACCGCGGTACTGCGCAAGGCGGGCCTGCGCATCACCGAGCCGCGGCGCGTGATCCTGCGCATTCTCAGCGAGACCGACGACCACCCCGACGCCACCGAGATCTACCAGCGCGCGGTGCGCGAGGACGCCCGGCTGTCGCTGGCCACCGTCTATCGCACCATGAAGGTGCTGGAGGAGAACGGCGCCATCGCCCGCCACGCCTTCGACGGCGGGCCGTCGCGGTTCGAGCAGACCGGCGGCCAGCACCACGATCACCTGATCGACGTCGATACCGGCGATGTGATCGAGTTCACCTCGGCCCGGATCGAGGCGCTGCAGGACGAGATCGCCGAGCGGCTGGGCTATGAGATCGTGCACCACCGGCTGGAGCTCTACGGCCGCAAGAAGGCCTGAGGCGGTGGCGGTGCCGTGGTGGTAAATGGACTTGCCAGCCGGGGCGGCTTCTGGCTATTCAGCAAGGGTCCCGCCGGGAGAACTGGGTCAGCCAGTGCCGAAGGAGCAACCGCCTCGGAAACTCTCAGGCAAACGGACCGCGGGACGAAAGAACTCTGGAGAGAAGGGCCGATGCGCCCTCGCCGACGGGATAGCGATCTCAGGCAAAAGGACAGGGGAGGCGCCATTTGGGCCGGGCCGAGACCCGCGAGGAGGCGCCTTTGACTGACGACACGCTGCTGAAGACCCCGCTTCACGACCGCCACGTTGCGGCCGGTGCGCGCATGGTCCCCTTCGCCGGCTACGAGATGCCGGTGCAATACGCCCTTGGGGTGCTGAAGGAGCACCTGCACTGCCGCGCCGCCGCCGGGCTGTTCGATGTCAGCCACATGGGGCAGGCGATGGTCACCCATCCCGACGGCTGGGCCGGGGTGGCGGCGGCCTTCGAGCGGCTGGTGCCGCAGGACGTGCTGGGCCTGAAGGACGGCCGCCAGCGCTATGGCCTGTTCACCAACGATGCCGGCGGGATCGAGGACGACCTGATGTTCGCGCGGGCCGGCGAGGCGCTGTTCGTGGTCGTCAACGCCGCCTGCAAGGACGCCGATTTCGCCCGCATGGCGGCGGGCATGCCCGATTGCGACATCCGGATCCTGAGCGACCGGGCGCTGATCGCGCTGCAGGGGCCGAAGGCCGAGGCGGCGCTTGCGACGCTTGCCCCAAGTATCGCCGGAATGCGGTTCATGGACATGCGCCGGGTGCCGGTCGCGGATGCCGACTGCATGGTCTCGCGCTCGGGCTATACCGGCGAAGACGGGTTCGAGGTCTCGGTTCCGGCGGCGGCGGCGCCGGCGCTGTGGGATGCGCTGGCGGCCATGGCCGAGGTGGAGCCCATCGGCCTAGGCGCCCGCGATTCGCTGCGACTGGAGGCCGGGCTCTGCCTCTACGGCCACGACATCGACACCAATACCACTCCGGCCGAGGCGGCGCTGGAATGGGCGTTCCAGAAGGCGCGCAAGACCGGCGGCGACCGCGAGGGCGGCTTTCCCGGTGCTGCCGTCATCCTGCCGCAACTGGCCGCGGGCGCGCCGCGCCGCCGCGTCGGGCTGCTGCCCGAGGGCCGGGCGCCGATGCGCGAGGGCACGCCGCTTTTCGTCGACGAGACCGGGCCGGCGGTGGGCGTGGTCACCTCGGGCGGCTTCGGGCCGTCGCTGGGCGCCCCGCTTGCCATGGGCTATGTGCCGGCGGCGCTGGCCGCGCCCGGCACCCGGCTTTTCGGCGACGTGCGCGGCAAGCGGCTTCCCCTCGCCGCGGCAACCATGCCATTCATCAAACCGACCTACAGGCGCTGACGAGGGACCCATGGCTGCCATAGTTAAATACACCGAGGACCACGAATGGCTTCAGGTCGATGGTGACGAGGTGATCGTCGGCATCACCGAATACGCCGCCGAACAGCTTGGCGACATCGTATTCGTCGAGTTGCCGGAAGAGGGCGACACCGTCGTCAAGGGCGACGACGTGGTGACCATCGAAAGCGTCAAGGCGGCCTCGGACATCACCGCGCCGCTCGATGGCGAGATCGTCGAGGTCAACGAGAAGATCGTAGAGGAGCCGGGCATGGTCAACGACGACCCGCTCGACAAGGGCTGGTTCTTCCGCATCAAGCCCGCCGACATGGCCGATCTCGACGACTACATGGACGAGAACGAATACAAGGAACACATCAGCTGATGCAGGTTCGGATGATCGTTCCCAACCTGCCCGCGCCGGACCCGGCCGGACTGGCCGGGTTCTATCGCCGGGTGTTCGGGCTGGAGGTAGAGCTCGACATGGGCTGGATTGCATTTCTGGGCGGTCCGGCGGAACGGTCCGCGAGCCGGTTGCAGATCGCCTCGGAGGGTGGGTCGGGCACCGAACTGCCGGCAATCTCGATCGGCGTGGACGATCTCGACGAGGCGCTGACCCGGGCCCGCGATGCCGGGGCCGAGCCGGTCTACGGACCGGTCGACGAACCCTGGGGCGTGCGCCGTTTCTATTTGCGCGACCCGGCCGGCAATCTGGTCAATGTCGTTGTTCATGGCTGACAGGTCCATGCGATATCATCCCACCGATTACGATCCGTACGATTTCGCCAACCGGCGCCATATCGGCCCCACACCGGGCGAGATGGACGAGATGCTTGCCGCCATCGGCGTGGGCAGCCTCGATGCGCTGGTGGCCGAGGCGGTGCCGCAGGGCCTGCGGCAGGATGCGGCGCTGCACTGGGGCCAGGCGCTGGCCGAGGGCGACGCGCTGTTCGCCGCGCGGCAGATCGCCAGCCGCAACCAGGCGCTGACCTCGCTGATCGGGCAGGGCTATTACGGCACCATCACGCCGCCGGTCATCCAGCGCAACATCCTGGAGAACCCGGCCTGGTATACCGCCTATACGCCCTATCAGCCCGAGATCAGCCAGGGCCGGCTCGAGGCGCTCCTGAACTACCAGACCATGGTCTCGGACCTGACCGGGCTGGAGGTCGCCAATGCCTCGCTGCTGGACGAGGCGACGGCCGCGGCCGAGGCCATGGCGATGGCGCAGCGGGCGGCCAAGTCGAAGGCGACGGCGTTTTTCGTCGATGAGAACTGCCATCCGCAGACCATCGCGGTGATCGCCACGCGGGCCGAGCCGCTGGGTTGGGAGGTGATCGTCGGAAGCCCGGATTCGCTCGATCCGTCAAAGGTTTTCGGCGCGATCTTCCAGTATCCAGGCACCTATGGCGAGGTGCGCGACTTCACTGCCCAGATCGCCGCGCTGCACGAGGCGCGGGCGGTGGCGATCATCGCCGCCGATCCGCTGGCGCTGACGCTGTTGCGGCCGCCGGGCGAGATGGGTGCCGACATCGCCGTCGGCTCGACCCAGCGTTTCGGCGTCCCGGTGGGCTATGGCGGCCCCCATGCCGCCTATTTCGCCTGCCGCGACGAGATGAAGCGCTCCATGCCCGGCCGGCTGGTCGGGGTGTCGGTGGATGCCCGCGGCAACCGCGCCTACCGGCTGTCGCTGCAGACCCGCGAGCAGCACATCCGCCGCGAGAAGGCGACCTCGAACGTGTGCACCGCGCAGGCGCTGCTGGCGGTCATGGCGTCGATGTACGCGGTCTTCCACGGTCCGGTGGGGCTGAGGGCGATCGCCCAGCGCGTGCACCGCAAGACCGCGCGGCTGGCCGAGGGTCTGGAAAGCCTCGGCTTCACCGTCAGCCCCGAGCATTACTTCGACACCGTCACGGTTCAGGTGGGCGCCATGCAGGGGGTGATCCTGCGCGCCGCCGTGGCCGAGGGGGTGAACCTGCGCAAGGTGGGCGGCGACCGCATCGGCATCAGCCTTGACGAGCGCACCCGGCCCGAGACGGTGGAGGCGGTCTGGCGTGCCTTCGGCGGCGACATGGAGGCGGGAAACCTGACCCCCCGCTATCATCTGCCCGAGGCGCACTTACGGACCAGCGAGTACCTGACCCACCCGATCTTCCACATGAACCGGGCCGAGGCCGAGATGACCCGCTACATGCGCCGGCTCGCCGACCGCGACCTGGCGCTGGACCGGGCGATGATCCCGCTCGGCTCGTGCACCATGAAGCTGAACGCCACCGCCGAGATGATGCCGCTCAGCTGGCCGGAATTCGCCGACATCCACCCCTTTGCGCCGGCCGAGCAGACGGCGGGCTATGCCGCGCTGATCGACGACCTGTCGGCCAAGCTCTGCGCCATCACCGGCTATGACGCGATCTCGATGCAGCCCAATTCCGGCGCCCAGGGCGAATATGCCGGGCTGCTGACCATCCGCCGCTATCACCACGCCAATGGCGACAGCCAGCGCAATGTCTGCCTGATCCCGGTCTCGGCCCATGGCACCAACCCGGCCAGCGCCCAGATGGCGGGGATGGATGTGGTGGTGGTCAAGTCGGCCGAGAACGGCGATATCGACCTGGCCGATTTCCGCGCCCGGGCCGAGGCGGCCGGCGACCGGCTGGCGGCCTGCATGATCACCTATCCCTCGACCCATGGCGTGTTCGAGGAGACGGTGCGCGAGATCTGCGCCATCACCCACGCCCATGGCGGCCAAGTCTATATCGACGGCGCCAACATGAACGCCATGGTCGGGCTGGTCCGCCCGGGCGATATCGGCGGCGATGTCAGCCACCTCAACCTGCACAAGACCTTCTGCATCCCCCATGGCGGCGGCGGCCCGGGCATGGGACCGATCGGGGTCAGGGCGCATCTGGCGCCGCACCTGCCGGGCCATCCGCACCTTGGCACAACCGGCGCGGTCAGTGCCGCCCCCTATGGCTCGCCCAGCCTGCTGCCGATCTCGTGGATGTACTGCCTGATGATGGGTGGCGAGGGGCTGACCCAGGCGACGAAGGTGGCGATCCTGAACGCCAACTACATCGCCGCGCGGCTGCGGGACGCCTATCCGATCCTCTACAGCAATGCCGCGGGCCGGGTGGCGCATGAATGCATCCTCGACACCCGCCCGATGAAGGAAAGCGCCGGGGTGACGGTGGATGACGTCGCCAAGCGGCTGATCGATTCGGGCTTTCACGCCCCGACCATGAGCTGGCCGGTGGCCGGCACGCTGATGGTGGAGCCCACCGAGAGCGAGCCCAAGGCGGAACTCGACCGTTTCATCGCCGCGATGCTGTCGATCGCCGCCGAGGCGAAGGCGATCGAGGCGGGCGAGATGGATGCCGAGAACAACCCCTTGCGACAGGCGCCCCACACCATGGAGGACCTGGTCGGCGACTGGGACCGGCCCTACACGCGCGAGCAGGGCTGCTTTCCGCCCGGCGCCTTCCGCGTCGACAAGTACTGGGCGCCGGTCAACCGGGTCGACAACGTCTATGGCGACCGGCACCTGGTCTGCACCTGCCCGCCGCCGGAAAGCTACATGGACGCGGCGGAGTAGCCCGGCCCGGACGGCCGCTTCGGCCCGCGCCCGGGCGCTCCCGGCCCACCCACCCCCGCGCCCGGGCGCGGCAGGCACGTCGGCTCATTTGCCGAGCCAGGCGGAACCGTCATTGTCGAGGATGGTGTCCAGTTCGGCCTGGGTGAACGGGTATCGGGTCAGGATCTCCAGCGTCTCTTTCGGCGTGTCGCCGAAGAAGGCGAAATAGTCGCTGCCGAAAAGCACGTGCGAAATGCCCCACTTGCGCAGCCGCCAGACCATCAGCTCGCGCTGGGCCAGCGGCGCGTCGGCGTAATATCCCAGGCACGCGGAGACGTCGACGAACGAGGTCTCGGGGTTGTAGCCGGAATTGCCGACCCGCAGCCACAGATCGATGCTGTCGTCGTCGTTGTTGCCGGCGCAATGGGCATGGGCCACCCGCACCCCGGGATGGGCGTTCAGGATCGCGCCAAGGGCGTCGAAGCCGGGGCCGGCAAGCGGCAGTCCGGTCGGCCCCGAGGCATGGATCAGCACCGGCGCGTCGCGCTCGGCGATGCGGTCGAAGACGGCGCTCAGCGCCGCCGCCTCCTCGGGCACGGTCAGGTCGACTCCCGACCCTTCGAGGTGCAGCTTGACGCCGGCCATGCCGGGCAGGTCGAGGCAGCGGTCCACCTCGGCCACCGCCTCGGGGTAAAGCGGGTTGATGCCGCAAAAGCCGATCAGGCGGTCCGGATAGGCGGCGATCTCGGCGGCGACGAAGTCGTTCTCCTCGCTCATGTTGGTGTCTTCGACAAAACCCACCGTCCGGCCGAAATACCCCGCCGACAGGATGATCGCCCGGGCAACGTTGGCCTTGTCCAGCTTGGCCACCAGGTCGTCGGCGCCGATCCGCTCGACGCCGCCGCCGGAGAACAGGTCGGTCAGCACCTGACTGGCGACATGGGTGTGAACGTCGAGCGCTGCATGGTTTGCCACCAGCGCCGGCTCCTCGGCCAGGGCCGGGCCCAGCCCGAGGGCCAGGACCAGCGCGGCGGGTCCGGCGAGCCGGTGCAGCAGGGCGGACCCGGGTGCGGGGCAGGGTGCGGGGCGGGGTGCTGGGCAGGGCGCGGGGCGGGGGCACGGGGCGAAGGATCGCGGGCATTCGCTGCCTCCTGACGATCGGGACGCTTGTCCCTCGTTTCGTGGATCGGAGCACCTGTTGGCGGTGCCGTCAGCGGGGGCCCACGCGTGGCTGCCGGCTTGGCTCGAGGATTGGCCGGGAACGCTAGGCCCGGCCGCTGCGCCGGTCAAGCCAGTGCGCAGTCAGGCCAATGCGCGCTCAGGGCTGGGCGCCGCCGCGGCCGAGGCCGCGCGCCGCCAGAAACGCCAGGGCGGCCAGCCCCGCCGACGCACCCCAGAGCACCGCGATGGGCAGGGCGGCGGTGCCGGCGGCCAGCGCTGCCACCAGCCCGGTTCCGGTGGCCAGCGCGCCGCCCAGCCCGGCGCCGATCGCCGACCCGCCGGTGGCGATCACCGGCAGCACCGCGCCGGCGCGATCCTTCTCGCCGGCCGGTGCCGCGCTCATCACCGCATGGTGCAGCGCGCCCCAGGCGGTGCCGAAGCCGGCGCCCCGCAGCAGCTCGCCCGCCACCAGAAGCGGCAGGCTGGCGGTGGCGAAGGCCAGACCGGACAGGATCAGCCCCAGGGTCAGGATCGCCGGCCCGGCCCGCATCAGCCGGCGCAGCCCGGCGGCGCCGGAGACGGCACCGGTGCGAAAGGCAACGGCGCTCCAGGCCAAGGGGCCGGTGACCACGACATAGCCGACCCCGGTGGGGCCGAGCTGCATGACCGTGCCGGCAGCCAGCGCCAGGAAGACCCCGGTGGCGGCGCCCGCGCAGGGCATCAGCGCCAGTGTCCACATGCCGCGGCCGAGATCGCCGGCGCGCGCGAAGGCCCCGGGCGGGAAGATCGACACCGGTGCCCGCGCATCGGTCCGGATGGCCAGCGCCAGCAGCACCAGCGTCGCGACCAGCGCGGCGCCGGCCACACCGGCTCCCGACACGACCTGCGGCAGCGAGATCGCCAGTGCAGCGGCGAGAAACAGCATGGCCGCCAGGGCCGAGGGCAGGCCCTCAGCCACCGCGCTGCGGCGGTTCGGGGCGGTGTGCGGCGCCAGCACCAGGAACAGCGCCAGAAGCGGCGCGGCGACGGCCATGGCCAGGCGCCAGCCGCCGGCCTCGACCGCGGCACCGCCGGCGAGCGGCCCCAGCACTGCCGCTGCAGCCCAGACCACGGCCTCGACCGAGAACACCCGCGGCACCAGCGCGGCGGCAAAGACCTCGGGGATCAGGCCGTAGCAGACCGCGATGATGACCCCGTCGGCCACCCCCTGCAGGCCGCGGCCGAGGGCGATATGCCAGCCAGCGCCGGCAAGGGCGGCAAGCAGCAATCCGGCGAGGAACAGCGCCGCCGCCGCGAGCATCGCCGCGCGGGCGCCCCAGCGGCGTCGCAGCGGCGTGGCCGAGAGCCCGCCGGCGATCGAGCCGAGGAAGTAGAGCCCGTAGACCCAGCTTATCCGGTCGAGCCCGCCGACCTCGCCGAGCGCGAGCGGCAGCGCCGCCGCGATGGCGAATTCGTTGAAGGCGTGCAGGCCGACGCCGCTGCTTATCAGGGCGATCTGGGCCAGGCCGGCCCCCGCCGTCAGGCCCCGCCAGCCGTCTTCTGCCACGCCGCTCATGGATACCCCTGCCAATCGATTCGGCGCGACGCTAGGACCTCGAGCGCGGTTGAGGTCAAGACCCGGTTCCGCCGGGGCAGGGGGATGGGCTGGTGACCGGCACAAGCAGGTGCGCCGCCGCCCGCCCGGCTTGCGCTGATCAGGACGGCGGCACCCGCCGATCCTCAGGCCGCGGCCCTCATCCCCGCCTGCATCGCCTGCGCGACGAGGGCAAAGGCCTCCGCCCAGGCGCCTTTCGCCTCGGCGGTCCAGTCCGGGCCGAGGCCGGTCTCCAGCGTCCATAGCAGCGCCGCGCCGACAGGGGCGAAATCCGCCGCCCTGACACCGGCGCGCGCGTGCAGCGCGCCGAGCTCCGCCAGCATCGCCGGCAGGCCCGGGTCGTCGAGCCGCGCCACGGTTCCGTCGATGGCGGCGAGCAGATGCCGCCCCTGCGCCTCCATGTTGGTGCCGGCGAACAGGGCGCGCAGATGTGGCGCCGTCTCGAACAGGCGCCGGTAGAGCAGTGCCGCCGCGGCCGGGCCGAGAGACCTTGCCGCCGCCCAGCTGCCGTGCAGGGCCGCCCTTGCGGTCGGGGTCATGACGGCCTCCCGAACAGAGTCGACGCCATGCGCCACATGGTGAGCGACCGCTGTGCCCTGGCGGTGTCGAGCAGGCGCCTGCGTGCCCGCCAATAGATGCTCTCGTCGCTGCGGCCGGTCAGCGCGGCCCGGATCGCGGTTGCCGGCGGCGGCGTGGCCGGTGAGTTCCGGCTGGGATCGATGGAGAGCACCGCGGCGGTGCGGCTGCCGGGGCTTTTCGGCCGCTATCGCGCCGCCTTTCCCAAGGTCGAGATCCACCTCGTCACCGGCAATCCGGAGCGCCTGCTGGCGCTCCTGCGCTCCGGCGAGATCGACGCGGCCTTTCTTGCCGGCGAGGCCCCCGATGACGAGTTCGACCGCCGACCGGCCTTTGTCGAGCCGCTGGCGCTGATCACCGCCCGCGACCATCCGCCGGTGACGGCGGCCTCGCTGCCCGGGACCGTGCTGGTGTTCGAGAACGGCTGCCCGCATCGGCGGCTGCTGGAACGCTGGTATGCGGACTGCAATGCGGTGCCGGCCCGGCGGATCGTGCTCGGCTCCTATCACGCGCTGCTGGGCTGAGTGCTGGCGGGCATGGGTGTCGCCCTGGCGCCGGCGAGCGTGCTCGGCACCCTCCCCGAAGCCGGCCGGCTGATGGCCCACCCGCTGCCCGAGTCGCATCGCAGCCTGACCACCTTCTACGTGCGGCGGCGCGGGCTGGTCTCGCCGCCGGCGGACGCGATGGCCGGGCTGCTGGACGAGGCACAGGATGCGGCGCCGGCGGGCCCGGAACTGCCCGGCGGCTGAGGGCCGATCCCCGCATCCGATCCCGTATCCCGGGCCGCTCCCCGCCCACCCACCCTCGCGGACCGGATAGGGGATCGGGGCGGATACGGGCACCCGTGGGACTGCCCGAGGTGCTGCGATCGCCGGATGTGTCGTGGAGAGTAAGCGCAACGCCCCTGATCGCGCCCGGCGCGAGGGTGGGTGGGTGGGGAGCGCCGGGCGCGATCGACCTTGCGCAAGCGTGGGCATGCGCAGGCGCCCAGCCGCGACGCTACGGCAATGCCGCCCCGGCCGCGCGCAGTGCCATCTCGGCCTCGGCGAGGCCGACCGCTCCGGGTTTCAGCCCCTCGCGGGCCATGCGGGCGGCCAGCATCTGGAACCAGGCGTTGGCGGTCGTCGGCACCCCGTGAAGCCGGCCCAGAAGCACGATCTCGCCATTGAGATAGTCGGTCTCGATCGAGCCGGTGCCGCGGTTGAGGCTCTGCATCGTCGAGCTGCCGCCCCGGCCGATGCCGGCGATCGGCGCCTGGCGCATCAGCGCATCGCGCCGCGGGTCGGACTTGCCCACCTCGCGCCAGGCGATGCCGGCGGCGGTCAGCGCCGCCTCGCCCTCGGCCCTCAGCACCGGCCGCAGGTGGTCGCCGACATGAGTGCCGAGCGCCGCCTCGACCACGTTGCCGAGGTTGAGCAGCAGTTTGCCGTACTTGCCGGCCATCACGTCCTCGGTCACGAAGGCGGCGATATTGGCCGCCTCCAGCGCCGCCGCCATGGCCCGGTCGTCGGCATCGGCACCCGAGGGGCAGCGGCCGATATCGAAGATGCCGTGGCGCGGGGTGGAGAAGGCGTTGATCTCGCCCGCCACCTCGAAGCTTGCCGGCATCATCACGGTGATGCCGTGGACATTGGCGAAGCGCCGCAGCGCCAGCCGCTCGCCGGCGACGCCGTTCTGGGCGCAGAAGACCGGCTGCTCGGTCAGCCCGGCGGCGCGCAGGCTGTCGAGCGCGTCCGGGCTGTGCTGCAGCTTGACGGCGAGGATGACCATGTCGTCGGGCCGCAGCACCAGTTCGGACGGATCGCCGACGCAGTCGAGGCGCGCCACCCGTGTCGCCTCGGGGCTGCGGAAGGTCAGCCCGCGGCGAGCGATCGCATCACGCTGGGCGCCGCGGGCGATCCCCACCACGTCCTGCCCGGACAGGGCCAGCGCAGCGGCGATGGTGCCGCCGATGGCACCGATTCCGTGGACGATGATGCGCATGATCGGGGCACCCCTTGCCCGCTTCGACGGCCAAGGGGATGGCACGGGCGCCGGCGATGTTCAATCCGGCCGACGGGGCGGGCGGCTGCGGCGAGGGTCCGGGCGATGACCGGCGGGTTTTCCACCGGCTTCGCGTTCCCGC
Organism: Paracoccaceae bacterium; assembly: GCA_050299555.1. GTDB lineage: Bacteria > Pseudomonadota > Alphaproteobacteria > Rhodobacterales > Rhodobacteraceae > JBNKWA01. The sequence goes on from JBNKWA010000054.1 coordinate 35,811, forward strand.
GTGTCGGACGATCCGCAACCGGCGATCGAATCGATCACCGTCAGCCGTTCCTCTTCACCTCGGTCCGCGCACCGGCGGTGGGCCTACCGGCGGTGGTGATAACAGCTGCCGGGACCGCGCTTGCCGTTCATCCGCATGTCGCGGGTGACCAGCGTCAGTAGGTCATGCAGGGCCCGCCGGTGGCGGGCGGAATCCTCGGCCTCGCTCAGCCGGTCAAGCTCGACCATGTGGATGACCTGGGCATTGATGGTCAGCGCCAGGAGCAGGAACTGGGTCTGGGCGTAGATCGGGCTGAGGACCGAGCCCGCCGACGCGACGATGATGCCGAGCCCGGCGATATTGGCCACGGCGGTCACAGCGGCGCCGGGCAGGCTGACCGGCTGGCGCGCGATCCACAATGCGATCGGCAGGCAGATCAGAAGGTAGTTGTCCGGCATCACCGCGTCGCTGGCGGTGGAGGCGGTGGCCGCCAGCGCGATCAGCCCTGCGCAGGCGGTCAGGATCAGCGGCAGCGCCTGGCGCCAGATGTGCCAGCCGTGGCGCAGGTCGCGCACGCTGCCGGCGATGGCCATGACCAGGGTGATGCCGAGCACGTCGCCGACCAGGGCCTGGGTGAGCGTGGCCAGGGGCATCGGGCCAAGCCCGTCGTTGACGCGCAGCCCGGTCACCACCAGCGCATGAACCAGCGCGTAGCAGCCCGCACCGCCGACGAACATCGCCATCCAGCGCCGCAGGTGGCCCTCGGTCAGGCCGCGCTTGTGGGTCCAGCGCATCGCCGCCGCCGCCGCCGCGATGGCCGCCGTCATCGCCGCCGCCTCGCCATAGGCCGCCGGGCTTGCGGTGGCGACGGTTCCGGCGAGCAGGCCGACGCCGACAAAGGGCAGGGCGTGCCAGCGCAGCTTCAGGCAGGCGGCAAGACCGACGCCGGAGGCCAGCGACAGGCCCGAAAGCGGCCAGCCATCGGGTTGCAGGGCCGTGAGGCCAAGCGCCGCCGACAGCCATAGCGCTATCGCGGGTGCCACCGCTGCCAGCAAGAAGGGATAAACTGCCAGCGTCCCATCACCGGCTACGGCGACTACCCTTGGAGTCCTCATGAGCATCTCTTTCTGACGCAAGGCGCCGCCCCCCAGGCGTTGCGCGTCGCATCCATAACACGAAAGTCTATATATGAATACACCTTTTAGATGTGTCATTTTGTCAGTCGGGTGCATCTCGATGCGCGCGCTTGCAGCGCCCGGCCCGCATGGGCCGAACCCCGGCACCGGATCGCGCCGGTCCGGTCGGCCATGGCACTGAAATCCAACGTCGCCGCCGCTGCACCGCGACCACAATTCGCAGATGCGGCAGCGCTGGCCGTTGACCAAGCCATGGCACCCCTGTAACCCAACGTTTGAGACGGCGACGGCCCCGCGACGAGCCGCAGGCGGCTGTCTGACAATTGGGGAGCGGGCGGATGGAAGACCTTCTGCGTGAATACCTGCCGATCCTGATCTTCATCGGCCTCGCCGTGGGCCTCGGTCTGGTTCTGGTGCTTGCCGGTGTGGTCCTGGCGGTCAGCAATCCCGATCCGGAGAAGGTGAGCACCTACGAGTGCGGCTTCAACGCCTTCGACGATGCGCGGATGAAGTTCGACGTGCGCTTCTACCTGGTGTCGATCCTGTTCATCATCTTCGACCTCGAGGTGGCGTTCCTGTTTCCCTGGGCGGTGGCCTTCAAGGATGTCGGGCTGTTCGGTTTCTGGTCGATGATGATCTTCCTCGCCGTGCTGACCATCGGCTTTGCCTATGAATGGAAGAAGGGGGCGCTGGAATGGGAGTGATGACGGGTCCCAAAACCGCTGGCGCCGACAAGGACGCGGCCACCGCGGTGCTTGGCGCCGAGCTGCAGGACAAGGGGTTCCTTCTGACCTCGACCGAGGCGGCGATCAACTGGGCCCGCACCGGCAGCCTGCACTGGATGACCTTCGGCCTGGCCTGCTGCGCGGTCGAGATGATGCACACCTCGATGCCGCGCTACGACCTGGAGCGCTTCGGCACCGCACCGCGGGCCAGCCCGCGCCAGTCCGACCTGATGATCGTCGCCGGCACGCTGACCAACAAGATGGCGCCGGCGCTCAGGAAGGTCTACGACCAGATGCCCGAGCCGCGCTACGTGATCTCCATGGGATCCTGCGCCAATGGCGGCGGCTACTATCACTACAGCTACTCGGTGGTGCGAGGCTGCGACCGCGTGGTCCCGGTCGATGTCTACGTGCCCGGGTGTCCGCCGACCGCCGAGGCGCTGCTGTACGGAATTCTGCAATTGCAGCGCAAGATCCGCCGCACCGGCACCATCGCGCGCTGAAGGAGACGGCATGAGCGAAGCCTTGCGCGAACTCGGCGAGACGATCGCTGTCCGGCAGGAACAGGCGATTCTGTCGGCCGAGGTGAAGAACGGTGAGCTGACCACGGTGATATCCACCGGCGCCATCGTCTCGTTCCTGGAGTTCCTGCGCTCCGACTCGAGTTGCCAGTTCACCACGCTGATCGACGTAACGGCGGTGGACTGGCCCGGGCGCGAGAAGCGCTTCGACGTGGTCTATCACCTGCTGTCGATGACCCAGAACCAGCGCATCCGGGTCAAGGTGGCGGTGCGCGAGGACGATATCGTGCCGTCGGTCACCGGGCTGTTCCCGGCCGCCAACTGGTACGAGCGCGAGGTCTTCGACATGTACGGGATCCGCTTCTCGGGCCACCCGGACCTGCGCCGCATCCTGACCGACTACGGCTTTCAGGGCTTCCCGCTCCGCAAGGATTTCCCCACCACCGGCTATGTCGAGGTGCGCTACGACGAGGTCGAGAAGAAGGTCATCTACGAGCCGGTGCAACTGACCCAGGACTATCGCCAGTTCGACTTCATGAGCCCCTGGGAGGGTGCGAAGTACATCCTGCCGGGCGACGAGAAGAAGGACGGGGCGGGATGAGCCTGATCGCGATCGTGTTCTCGTGGATCATCCTGGCGCTGCCGCTCTTCGTCGTGGTCCGCCGGGTGGGCATGTCGCCCTGGTGGAATGCCTTCAGCGTGGTGCCCTTCTGGGGCAGCCTGGTGCTTCTCTGGGTGGTCGCGTTCCGCGGCTGGCCCGCCATGCAGACTGATCTTGCCGAAAGGTTCGACTGATGGACGGCTCAAACACCGATGTGCCATCGGGCGACGCGCTGACCGAACTGCAGCGCATCCGCAACTTTAACATCAACTTCGGCCCGCAACACCCTGCGGCACATGGCGTTCTTCGCCTGGTGTTGGAGCTGGACGGAGAGGTCGTGGAACGCGTCGACCCGCATATCGGGCTGCTGCACCGCGGCACCGAGAAGCTGATGGAAAGCCGCACCTACCTGCAGAACCTGCCCTATTTCGACCGCCTCGACTATGTGGCGCCGATGAACCAGGAGCATGCCTGGTGCCTGGCCATCGAGCGGCTGGCCGGGGTCGAGGTGCCGCGCCGGGGCTCGCTGATCCGGGTGCTTTATTCCGAGATCGGCCGCATCCTGAACCACCTTCTCAACGTCACCACCCAGGCCATGGACGTGGGCGCGCTGACGCCGCCGCTCTGGGGCTTCGAGGAACGCGAGAAGCTGATGGTGTTCTACGAGCGGGCCTGCGGGGCGCGGCTGCATGCCGCCTATTTCCGCCCCGGCGGCGTGCATCAGGACCTGCCGCAGGACCTGATCGACGACATCTTCCAGTGGACCGAGGAATTCCCCAAGGTGCTGGAGGATATCGACGGGCTGTTGACCGAGAACCGCATCTTCAAGCAGCGCAACGTCGATATCGGCGTCGTCACCCGCGAGGACGCGCTGAACTGGGGTTTCTCGGGGGTGATGGTCAGGGGCTCGGGCATGGCCTGGGACCTGCGCCGGGCGCAGCCCTACGAATGCTACGACGAGTTCGACTTCCGCATCCCGGTGGGCAAGCACGGCGACTGTTTCGACCGCTACCTCTGCCGCATGTGGGAGATGCAGGAAAGCCTGAAGATCATGCGCCAGGCGATCGAGAAGCTGGACCAGGTCAAGGGCCAGGACGTGCTGGCCCGCGGCAAGGTGACGCCGCCGACCCGCGGCGAGATGAAGACCTCGATGGAGGCGCTGATCCATCACTTCAAGCTTTACACCGAGGGCTTCCGGGTGCCGGCGGGCGAGACTTATGCCGCGGTCGAGGCGCCGAAGGGCGAGTTCGGCGTCTACCTGGTCTCGGACGGCTCGAACCGGCCCTACAAGGCCAAGATCCGCGCCCCGGGCTATCCGCATCTGGCGGCCATGGATCACCTGACGCGCGGGCACCTTCTGGCCGACGTCTCGGCGGTGATCGGCTCGCTCGACGTCGTCTTCGGGGAGATCGACCGGTGACGATGACCCAGGTCTTCCGCAATCAACCGACACTGACGCAGGACTGCTGAATGCTCCGCCGTCTTCATATCGAACAGCCCGACAGCTTCGCCTTCACGCCGGCGAACCTGGAATGGGCGCAAAAGCAGATCGCCAAGTATCCGCAAGGCCGCCAGGCCTCGGCAGTGATCCCGCTCCTGTGGCGCGGGCAGGAGCAGGAGGGCTGGGTCACCCGCCCGATGATCGAGGCGGTGGCGAAGATGCTCGGCATGGCCGAGATCCGGGTGCTTGAGGTGGCGAGCTTCTACTTCATGTTCCAGCTGCAGCCGGTGGGCTCGGTGGCGCATGTGCAGGTCTGCGGCACCACCTCGTGCATGATCTGCGGCGCCGAGGCGCTGATGGAGGTCTGCCGCGAGAAGATCGCGCCCCACCCGCACCAGCTTTCCGCCGACGGCAAGTTCAGCTGGGAGGAGGTGGAATGCCTCGGGGCCTGCTCGAACGCGCCCATGGCCCAGATCGGCAAGGACTATTACGAGGATCTGGGGGCCGACAGCTTCGGTGCCATCCTCGATGCGCTGGCCCGGGGCGAGGTGCCGCGGCCGGGTTCCTATGACGGGCGGTTCTCGTCCGAGCCGGCCGGCGGCCTGACCTCGCTGAAGGATGGGGCCGGTGCCCACGAGGCCAATGCCTCGGTGACCCTGGCGCTTGCCGCCGGCGATACCGTGATGCGGATCACCGGCGAGCAGGTTGCGGCCGCGCCCGTCCGCGCCGCAGCGGCCCCGGCGGCGCCGAAGCCCAAGGCGGCACCGAAGCCCAAGGCGGAATCGAAGCCGACGCCGGCGGCCCCCGCAGCCGTCGCGGCGGCGCCCGGCGAGGCCGACCGGCCGGCCGGGCTTTCCGAGGCGCGCGGCGGCAAGGCCGACGATCTGAAGCGGATCAAGGGGGTTGGCCCGAAGCTCGAGAAGCTTCTGCACCGCCTCGGCTTCTATCATTTCGACCAGGTCGCGGCCTGGACCGAACGCGAGATCGCCTGGGGCGACGACAACCTGGAAGGGTTCAAGGGCCGGGTCACGCGTGATAACTGGGTTGCCCAGGCCCGCGACTTTGCCGCGCAGGCCAAGGACTGACCAGAGTGACGGACCCGGCGGCAAGCCGGGCAGCAAACGGGGGAGACAACGATGACGACAGGATCTGACGAGGCAGCCGCCTGCCAGCGCATGTGCCTGTGGCTCGGCGTCGCTGTTGGGCTGCTGGTCCTGATCATCTGCAAGTTCCTGATGGGTTTCGGCTGGATCTGGTCGATCATCCTCGGCCTGCTGCTCGGGTTCGCCGGCTGGTGGGTGTTCCGCTACCTGTTCTGCTCGTCGGTGCCGCTGGCAGGGCACGAGGTGACGACGCCGATCTCGGCAGCCGCGCCGGCACCGCAACCGGCACCGGCACCGGCACCGGCGGCGCCCGCCGCCCCCGCGCCGGCGGCCGAGGCCGCTCCGGCCCCAGAGCCGGCCCCGGAACCCGCCCCGGAGCCTGCGCCCGAACCCGAGCCTGAGCCCATGGCGCAACCCGCTGCCATGGCCGCCGTTCCCGAGGAAGGTGGTACCCGGCCGGCGGCATTGTCCGAGGCGCGCGGCGGCCAGGCGGACGACCTGAAAAGGATCAAGGGCGTGGGCCCGAAGCTGGAGCAGGTCCTCAACCGCCTCGGCTTTTACCATTTCGACCAGATCGCCGCCTGGACCGCCGCCGAGGTGGCCTGGGTCGACGACAACCTGGAAGGGTTCAAGGGCAGGGTCAGCCGCGACAGTTGGGTCGAGCAGGCCAGGCTGCTGGCCTCGGGCGGCGAGACGGAATTTTCCAAGCGCGTGGACAAGGGCGACGTCTACTGACCCCCGCGCGCTGACAAGGCAAGGAAGGTCTGGCGGGCACGCCAGGGCTGAGAAGGAAGAACAGGCATGCTGGCCGACAAGGACCGGATCTTCACCAACCTCTACGGGATGCGCGACCGCAGCCTGAAGGGGGCCATGGCGCGCGGCAACTGGGACAATACCGCCGGGCTGATCGCCATGGGGCGCGACGCCATCGTCGACGTGATCAAGAAGTCGGGGCTGCGGGGCCGCGGCGGCGCCGGCTTCCCCACCGGGCTGAAATGGTCGTTCATGCCCAAGGAATCCGATGGCCGCCCGGCCTATCTGGTGGTGAACGCGGACGAATCCGAGCCCGCCACCTGCAAGGATCGCGAGATCATGCGCCACGATCCGCACACGCTGATCGAGGGCTGCCTGATCGCCTCGTTCGCCATGGGCGCGCATGCCGCCTATATCTACCTGCGCGGCGAGTATATCCGCGAGCGCGAGGCCCTGCAGGCGGCCATCGACGAGTGCTACGACGCCGGTCTGCTGGGCGGCAACGCCGCCAAGTCGGGCTGGGATTTCGACCTCTACCTGCACCATGGCGCCGGCGCCTATATCTGCGGCGAGGAGACGGCGCTGCTGGAAAGCCTCGAGGGCCGCAAGGGCATGCCCCGGCTGAAGCCGCCGTTCCCGGCCAATACCGGGCTCTACGGCTGCCCGACCACGGTCAACAACGTCGAGTCGATCGCGGTGGCGCCCGAGATCCTGCGCCGCGGCGCCGACTGGTTCGCGGGCTTCGGCCGGCCCAACAATTCGGGCGTCAAGCTGTTCGGGCTGACCGGGCACGTGAACACGCCTTGCGTGGTCGAGGAAGCGATGTCGATCCCGATGCGCGAGCTGATCGAGAAGCATGGCGGCGGGGTGCGCGGCGGCTGGCAGAACCTCAAGGCGATCGTGCCGGGCGGGGCCTCGTGCCCGATCCTGCCGCGCGACGCCTGCGAGGACGCGATCATGGATTTCGACGGCATGCGCGAGCTGAAATCGTCGTTCGGCACCGCCTGCATGATCGTGATGGACCAGCAGACCGACGTCATCAAGGCGATCTGGCGGCTGTCGAAGTTCTTCAAGCACGAGAGCTGCGGCCAGTGCACGCCCTGCCGCGAGGGCACCGGCTGGATGATGCGGGTGATGGAGCGGCTGGTGACAGGCGATGCCGAGATCGAGGAGATCGACATGCTGCTCGACGTCACCAAGCAGGTGGAGGGGCACACGATCTGCGCCCTCGGCGATGCTGCCGCCTGGCCGATCCAGGGGCTGATCCGGCACTTCCGGGGCGAGATCGAGGATCGCATCAAGGCGAAGAAGACCGGCCGCATGAGCGCGGTGGCGGCGGAGTAGGGCAATGCCGGGAACCGCAATGGAACTGCTGGCGCTTGTGGCCCTGATGGTGTTCGGACTGTCGCTCGGCCAGGTCTGCCGGCGCGCCGGGCATGGCAGCCTGGCGCCCATCGGCATCGGGGCGGCATTCCGTTGAACCAGGTTCCGGCATATCACCTTGCCGAGCTGAACATCGGCCGGCTGCTCGCGCCGACGGACGATCCGCGGGTGGCCGAGTTCATGGCGGCGCTTGACCGGGTGAACGGGCTCGGGCGCCGGATGCCGGGCTTCGTGTGGATGATGGAGGGCTCGGGCGAGCCGGGCACCGGCAACACCGAGAACCATATCGGCGACGATCCGCAATTCGTCTCCAACCTCACCGTCTGGGAATCGGTCGAGACGCTGGAAAACTTCGTCTGGAACACCGTGCACCGGCAGTTCTACGAGCGCCGGGCCGAGTGGTTCGAGGTCCTGGGCGAGATGCATTTCGTCATGTGGCGGGTGCCGGCCGGCCATCGTCCCAGCCTCGAGGAGGGGCTGGAGCGGCTGGAGCACCTGAAGGCCCACGGCGACAGCGACCACGCCTTCGGCTGGGCGCACCTGAAAGAAGCGCGGCTTTTCCGGACCCGCGCCTGCAGCGGGACGGCGGCGTGATGGCGCGCGCGCGCCCCATGGTGCTTGCCGGCGTCGTGGTGACGGCGCTGCTCGCCGGCTGCTCGGGCGAGGACCCGATCCTCTTCGACGGCCAGCGTTATCAGGCACGGGCCGAGTCGACCCGCGACGACCGCAGCCATTTCGTCATCTCGGTGTCGCCGGTCTCGGCCAGCCTGACCGGCGCCCGCGAGGCCGGCCGCTACGAGGCGACGCGCTATTGCATGCGGCGCTACAGCTCCTCCGACATGGACTGGGAGGCGGGGCCGGACGCGCCGGAAGACGACCTGACCATCGTCGAGGACACCCTGACCCTGAGCGGGAGGTGCGACCTGTGAGCAATCCCATTCCCACCGCCGTGCTGGCGCTGAGCCTCGTGCTGCCGGTCGCCGGCATGGCCCAGGCGGCGAACCTGCCGCCGCTGAGCGAGAACACCTATATCAACGAGCGGCTGGTGGCGGCCAAGATCGGCGACATCATCCGCAAGGCCTGTCCGTCGATCGAGGCGCGGCGTCTTTATGCCATCGGCCAGGCGCTGAAGCTCAAGGACTATGCCCTGCGGCAGGGCTATTCCAGCGACGAGATCGACGCCTTCGTTAGCTCGAAGACCGAAAAGCAGCGGGTGCGTGCCACCGCCGAGGCGTGGCTGGCGGCCAATGGCGCCGTCGAGGGCGATCCCGAAAGCTACTGCGTGCTGGGGCGCGAGGAAATCGCCCGCGGCACGATCACCGGCACGCTGTTGCAGATGAACTGATGGGGTCCGGGCGCATGAACGAGCATACCACCCCACCGACGGCGGCGCCCGGTCGCGCGAAGTGTCTGACATCTCCCAAGGAACGGCGGAGCCCGCAGCATGGCTGAGCTGAAGAAGCTGAACATCGACGGCATCGAGATCGAGGTCGATCCGCGCCTGACCCTCTTGCAGGCTTGCGAGCAGGCCGGGGTGGAGATCCCGCGCTTCTGCTATCACGAGCGGCTGTCGATCGCCGGCAACTGCCGCATGTGCCTGGTCGAGGTGGTGGGCGGGCCGCCCAAGCCGGCCGCCTCCTGCGCCATGCAGGTGCGCGATCTGCGCCCCGGCAAGGACGGCGAGCCGCCGATGATCAAGACCAACTCGCCCATGGTCAAGAAGGCGCGCGAGGGGGTGATGGAGTTCCTGCTCATCAACCACCCGCTGGACTGCCCCATCTGCGACCAGGGCGGCGAATGCGATCTGCAAGACCAGGCAATGGCTTACGGGGTGGACTTCAGCCGCTACCGGGAACCCAAGCGGGCCGCCGTCGATCCCGATCTCGGCCCGCTGGTCAAGACCTGCATGACCCGCTGCATCTCGTGCACCCGCTGCGTGCGGTTCATCACCGAGGTGGCCGGCGTGCCGGAGATGGGCCAGACCGGCCGCGGCGAGGACAGCGAGATCACCTCGTATCTCGGCGCCATGCTGACGTCCGAGTTGCAGGGCAACGTGATCGACCTCTGTCCGGTGGGGGCGCTGACCTCCAAGCCCTATGCCTTCACCGCCCGGCCGTGGGAGCTGACCAAGACCGAGACCATCGATGTGATGGATGCGCTGGGCTCGAACATCCGTGTCGATACCAAGGGGCGCGAGGTGATGCGCATCCTGCCCCGCAACCATGACGGGGTGAACGAGGAATGGCTGGCCGACCGCAGCCGCTTCATCTGGGACGGGCTGCGCCGGCAGCGGCTGGACAAGCCTTAT
>JBNKWA010000055.1:0-2248 GCA_050299555.1 Paracoccaceae bacterium
CGAGCAGCGTGTAGTGCGCGCCTTGCGGGTTCATGGTCATGCCGAGGTCGCGCAGGCCGATGGCGATGCCGAAGAAGGTGTAGGCCATGTTGCCGAAGGTCTCGTGGAACTTCAGCCCGTGATAGGCGGGCTCGGGCTCGATCATCGACGGATGCTTGCCCGAGGCGGTCCAGTCGAACTGGCCCGAATCGACGACGCAGCCGCCGGTCACCGTGCCGTTGCCGGTGAGGTACTTGGTGGTGGAGTGGACGACGATGGTGGCGCCCTGCTCGATGGGCTTGCACAGCCACGGCGTGGCCGAGGTGTTGTCGACGATCAGCGGGATCTTGTGGCGCTGGGCGATGGCGGCCAGTGCCGGGATGTCGGTGACGTAGCCGCCGGGGTTGCAGACCGACTCGCAGAAGATGGCGCGGGTGTTGTCGTCGATCAGCGCCTCGAAGGCGGCCAGATCCTCGGTGTCGCCGAACTTGGCCGACCAGCCGAAGCGCTGGATGGTGTTGTGGAACTGCTGCACCGTGCCGCCGTAGAGCCGGTTCGACGCGACCACGTTGGCGCCGGGGTTCATCAGCGGGAACAGTGCCATGATCTGCGCCGCGTGGCCGGACGAGCAGCAGACCGCGCCGACGCCGCCCTCGAGCACGGCGATGCGCTCGGCCAGGGCCGAGACCGTGGGGTTGGTGAGCCGCGAGTAGATGTAGCCCACCTCCTGCAGGTTGAAGAGCGCCGCCGCATGGGCGGAGTCGCGGAAGACGTAGGCCGTGGTCTGGTAGATCGGCGTCTGCCGCGCGCCGGTGGCCGGGTCGGGCCGCGCCCCGCCGTGAATCTGGAGCGTGTCGAAGCCGTAGGTTTTCTGGGTCATGTAATTCCTCCCCCGCTGTCGTTGCCGGCGGACGATAGGGGAATTCGCGCGGGGGTTCACGGGGCAATTTCGGCGCCGGCGCGGTTGTGCCGCGGCTTTCCTTTTGCCCGCCGTCCTGCGACAACTGCGCCAAGCGACGCGTGCCAGGGGGAGACGCCAATGAACCTCAATCTTCAGTCCAACGACCTGTCGGAGGTCGTCGCCGCCGACAAGGCGCATCTGTGGCACCACCTGACCCAGCACAAGCCGTTCGAGACCATCGACCCGCGGATCATCGTCGAGGGCAAGGGGATGCGGGTCTGGGACGCCACCGGCAAGGAGCATCTCGACGCGGTCTCGGGCGGGGTGTGGACGGTCAATGTCGGCTATGGCCGCGAGTCGATCGCCGATGCGATCCGCGAGCAACTGGTCAAGCTGAACTATTTCGCCGGCTCGCTGGGGTCGATCCCCGGGGCCCGGTTCGCCGAGAAGCTGATCGGCAAGATGCCGGGCCTGTCGCGGGTCTACTATACCAACTCGGGGTCGGAGGCGAACGAGAAGGCGTTCAAGATGGTGCGCCAGATCGCCCACAAGCGCCATGGCGGCCGCAAGCACAAGATCCTGTACCGCGAGCGCGACTATCACGGCGCCACCATCGCCTGCATCTCGGCCGGCGGCCAGCCGGAGCGCAACCTGCAATACGGGCCCTATACGCCAGGCTTCGTCGAGGTGCCGCACTGCCTGGAATACCGCAGCCAGTGGGGCGAGGTGTCGGATTACGGCGAGCGCGCGGCCAACGCCATCGAGGCGGTGATCCTGCGCGAGGGCCCCGACACGGTGGGGGCGCTGTGCCTGGAGCCGGTCACCGCCGGCGGCGGCGTGATCACCCCGCCCGAGGGCTATTGGGAGCGGGTCGGCGAGATCTGCCGCAAGTACGAGATCCTGCTGCATATCGACGAGGTGGTCTGCGGGGTCGGCCGCACCGGCACCTGGTTCGGCTATCAGCATTACGGGGTGAAGCCCGATTTCGTGACCATGGCCAAGGGGGTGGCCTCGGGCTATGCCGCCATCGCCTGCATGGTGACGACCGAAGCCGTGTTCGAGATGTTCAAGTCCGATGTCGAGGACCCGCAGGACTACTTCCGCGACATCTCCCCCTTCGGCGGCTGCACCGCCGGGCCGGCGGCGGCGCTGGAGACCATGCGCATCATCGAGGATGAGGGGCTGCTGGAGAACACCATCAAGATGGGCGAGCGGACGATGAACAATCTCCGCGCGCTGATGGAAAAGCACCGGGTGATCGGCGATGTGCGTGGCAAGGGCCTGTTCTGCGGCGCCGAGCTGGTGGCCGACCGCCAGACCAAGGAGCCGGTCGACGAGAAGAAGGTGCAGGCCGTCGTCGCCGAATGC
>JBNKWA010000056.1:0-29603 GCA_050299555.1 Paracoccaceae bacterium
CGCGATCAGGGGGCAATCGGGGGCTCGTTTCGGGCGTCCCCATGGGGACGGGGGGTCAAGGTGCTGGAATCGTGGCAAATCCCGTGGGGACAGTTTGGGGACAGCGTTGGATCGCGCCCGGGCCGCTCCCCGCCCGCCCACCCTCGCGCCCCGGGCGCGATTGGCGCTGCGATCAGGGGGCAATCCGGGCCTCGGCTCAGGCGTCCCCACGGGGACGCATGGTCAAGTAACTGATATTTCAAGATAAAAGTGTTAACGCGGGTGGGGACACACGTGGGGACGCCCCGCGAAAGCCCCGAAACCGGATCGCGTCGACCTCAGCATGTTCATCATCGCCGGCGCCCCGAGCCGGCTGGCGAGACTGAAGGGCTTTCGTCAACCGCGTCCGTGCCCGGAGGTGGCGGAACGATGGGTGCGGAGCACCCATCCTACGCCGGGGGCGTGGGTCGCGGCCTTCGGAACTGCAGGCCGGCCACGGCCCGGGCGGTCGCGGCGAGGACCAGGGCGCAGAGCGCGGCCTTCGATATCGTCTCCATGGTTCCCTCGATCAGCATCGCGTGCAGGGTGCTGCCGAGGACGATCACCACGGCAAGCGAGACGTGGCCGATGCGCCAGGTCCGCGGCCGCAGGCGCAGCCGCCGGCGCAGCGCCGCCATCACGGCGGTGGCGAGGACGGCCCACATGGCGATCACGCCCCAGGCGGAGAACGGCGTCGGCGACACGAAAAGCAGCGCGTCCACCATGTCGGGCGGGCTGGTGATCCAGAGGCCGGCAACATGGATGAGGAGCGCCAGCACCAGAAGCCCGCCGGTCCAGCGGTGCACCCGCCGCCCGCGCAGCGCCGGCAGGCCCGGCAGCAGGCCGGCCGCCAGCAAGGGCTGCAGCAGCATGATCGCCATCGCCGTCACTCCGGCAAGTCCGGCGGCGATGTAGACCGGATCGCGCCACGCCAGCAGCGGGCTGGCCAGGGACGCGGCGACGGGCACGGCGATCACGGCCACCAGGGCGGCCCAGGCCAGGAGGGCGCGTGTGGCGCTCATGCCGCCGGCCGGACCCGCGGCGCCGCGGTCAGACCGGCTGCAGGACGAAATGCGCCTCGAGGCTGGTATCGCGCGAACTGCCCATGACCGGACGCAGGAACACCGTCTCGAACTCGCCGCTGTCATAGGCGAGATGGCCGTGCGGCTGGCCGAAGGCCGGCACGATCTGCGGCATCTCGAGGCGGAAGGCCCCGTTCGCGTCGGTCAGCGTCGCGCCGTGGCTGTGCCAGTCGCGCTCGTGCCCTTCGGTGGTATGGGCCCAGATCTGGATGCGCTGGCCGGCCAGCGGCACGCCGTCGCCGGCGCGGCGCACGGTGCCCGACATCCAGAAGCCGCCGCCGCCGATCCGCTCGACGATTGGCGCGCCGGCCCGGTAATTGTTCGCCCCGCCCCGCATCGAGGGTGTCGGCGCGAGGCCCCTGGCGCGGGCGGGAACGAGGCCGGCAAGCCCGGTCGCCACCAGGGCGCCGCCCGCGGCAAGCAGGCTTCGGCGGTTGAGCATGGCATGTGACATGCGACGTCCTCCTCGGGGTGAGGTGCGGTTGCCCGGGGCCCAGCATAGCGCGTTTGCCGGCAAGACCCAAACCCGGGGAGGCGGAAAGGGCGGCCGGATGGGTCCACAACTTCGTGAGGTCGGACCCCTTGGGGGGCCTAGGGCCAGTCGATGTCCACCCAGACCAGGCGGTGGTCGGACGCGGTGGCGGCGGCCTCGGCCAGGGGCTCGCCGGGCAGAGGCCAGGCGATGCCCGAACCGGTGACCGTGAGCGCCACCGAGGGCAGCACGTAGTCGGCGCGGAGATTGCCCGGGGCATCGTCACGGAAATCGGCGGTGTCGCGGGCGGGCGGCCCCCGCTGGGTGCGGTTGGCGCCGCCCTGCTCGCTGGCCGCGGCGATGCCGCCCGCACTCTCGGGCCGGGGATCGGTCAGCGCCGGGTGGGTCAGAAGCGCCCTGATGCCGTCATGCAGGCCGTCGCCGTCCATGGGATCGGCGTTGAGGTCGCCGAGGAGCACGAAGGGGCCGCCGGCGAAGGCCGCGGTGGTGCCGGCATCGTCGGTGAACGGCGTGCCGTCGAGGTAGTGGGCCCAGAAGATGATCTCGTCGTGGTTGCGGCGTCCGTTCATGTCCTCGGGCCCGTCGAACACCGGCGGCGTCGGGTGGCTGGCCAAGAGGTGCAGGGTCCCGCCCGGCAGGTCCACCGGCACGTCCCAGTGGGCCTTGGACGACAGCCGCATCACCGCCTGCGCCTCGGGCGAGGGGAAGGGCGTGCCGTCGGCCCGGACCGGCAGCAGCGCCCCGGGCAGGTCGCGCCACGGCATCAGCCGGAAGCTGCGCGCGGCGCCGGTGTCGAGGGGCAGGCGCGAGACCAGCGCCATGGCGTAGCGGCCGGGAAATTCGCCGAAGCCGAAGGCGTCGGCCGGCCCGTGGGCCCTGCCGTCGCCGTCGAGGTCGAGGCCCGAGGGCTCGCCGGTGTTGGAGCCCGGGGCGAAGCTGTAGGGGTAGTCGATGCCGTCCGGGCCCTGGCGGAGAAGGTCGAGGAAGGCGGCCAGCGCCACGCCGTCGAAATCGAAGTCGAACTCGTTCAGGAGCAGGATGTCGGGCCGCGCGGCGCGGATCACCGCGGCGGCGGCGGTGACCTGCGTGTCGGGCTCGATGATGTCCTCGAGCAGAAGGCCGGGGCCGTTGCGGGTCAGGCTGGCATTGTAGGTGGCGATGCGGATCGGCTCGGCCGCCGCCGCGGCCGCCAGGAGCGGCACCAGCAGCAGCGCCGCGGCCCGAAGCGTCACGCCCCGCGTGCCCGGCGCACCAGATAGGCGACCTTGAGGATCGCCGCGCCGCGGATCACCAGCGAGCCGGAGACGAAGGCCCAGAAGGTGGCGCCCCAGACCAGCGGCTGGTAGTTGGCCAGCGCCGTGGGGTCGAACCAGCCGCTGCTGCGCGAGATCAGCACCGGCAACAGGTAGAGGAAGGCCAGCCCCACGAGGACGTTGGCGACGCCGTCGCGCTGCAGCCGCCGCTCGACGTCGCGGCCGTAGCCGGGCTCGAAGGTGGGCAGGTTGACCCACAGGTTGAAGTCGCGCCGCCCCACCGGCCAGCGGAACACCCACAGCAGCACGGCGAAGAAGGCCAGCGACAGGAAGGTGACGATGAAGCTGATCGCGGCGGCCCGCTTGATCAGGGTCACGAAGGCCTCGTCGCCGCCACTGCCGATCAGGTCGGCGGCCACGTTGACCGGGCTGAGCGGGAAGCTGAGCAGGGCGATGGCCTGGTCGGCGAGGTCGAGCAGGTCGGCGGAGAAGGCATCGTCGCCCTCGGTGGCGCGGCACAGGAACACCAGCCCCAGCACCTGGCAGGCGAAGGCGATGAAGCGCACCCGGTTGTAGGGCGGCGCGAAGCGGAAATCGATCAGCCCCGGATGGGTCGAGGCGTATTCGAACATGGTGAAGGCGGCGGCGATACCGCCGATGATCAGCGATATCTCCTGACTGGCGACCGAGGCATTCGGCAGGAGGAACGCCGGGGCTGCGATGACGATCACAACCATCAGTGCCCGAATGATTGCCCCGACGAGGCGTGAGAACAAACCACTCTCCCTCAATCCCTCACCGCCGCTTGCCCGGTCGCCGCCGCCCCGTCAGTGGCGCCGCGCGCGCCGGTGAAGCGTCAGAGCCAGGGCGCCGAGGCGGCGGCCTTCTTTTCAAACGCGTCGATCCGGTCTGCGTTCTTGAGCGTCAGCCCGATATCGTCCCACCCGTTAAGCAAACATTCCTTCTTGAAAGGGTCGACCTCGAAATGGATCGTTCCGCCATCCGGTCCGGTGATGGTCTGACTGACCAGATCGACCGTGACAACGGCGTTGGCGCCCCTTTCGGCATCCTCCATCAGTTTGTCTACATCCTCCTGAGGCAGGACAATGGGAAGAATACCGTTCTTGAAGCAGTTGTTGAAAAAAATGTCGGCGAAACTGGTGGAGATCACGCATCTGATGCCGAAATCCAACAGCGCCCAGGGGGCGTGCTCGCGGCTGGAGCCACACCCGAAGTTGTCCCCGGCGACAAGGATGCTCGCATTGCGGTACTGGGGCCTGTTCAGCACGAAATCGGCGACCTCGTTGCCGTCGCGGTCATAGCGCATCTCGTCGAAGAGATTCGCACCCAGCCCCGAGCGCTTGATGGTCTTGAGGAACTGCTTGGGGATGATCATGTCGGTGTCGATGTTGACCAGCGGCATCGGCGCCGCGACCCCGGTCAGCGTGGTGAACTTGTCCATGACGATCCCTTTCGACTGCGGGCCTTTCGCCAGCGGGCCCGGACACTTAGTGCCCCCGCGGCGCCGCGGTTGCAAGGGGGCGGGCGCGCCGGCGGCCGTCAGTGGGTGAGCAGGCCGAACGGAGACAGGGTGGCGGTCAGGCGCCCCGGCGCATCGCCGACCGGGAAGCTGCGGGCGAGTGCCGCCGTGTCGTAGCGGGGCGTGGTGAGCCGGATCAAGCGAAGCTGCTGCCGTGAGGCGGCGGTCTGGCCAAGTTCGGCATAGCTCGCCGCGAGGATCAACCGTGCCGGGGCGGTGGGCCGGGGCGAGGCCGCCAGCGCTGAAGCCGCCGCGTCGGGGCGGCCGCGCAGGTATTCCGCAAGACAGATGGCCTCGTGATACCACCCTGGCGGGTCTGGGGTGCGGGCGACGGCGGGCTGCATCAGCGTCAGTGCCTCGTCCGGCGCGCCACCGAGCGCCAGCGCCCAGCCCAGGCGCATGGCAACGTCGGCGTCGTTGGGGTTGAGGTGGTGCGCCTCGCGGTAGAGGGACAGCGCGCGCTCGCGTTGCCCCTGGTAGAGCCGCACCGTGGCCAGCGCGGCGACGGCGTCGCTGTCGGTGGGGTCGGCATCCACCGCGCGCCCGGCGGCGGCTTCGGCGAGCGACAGGGACAGGACCGGATCGGCGGCCCAGCCGGCGCCGTATTCGGCCAGGTGGGTCCAGGCGATCTGGGCATGGGCACGGGCGAACAGCGGGTCGATGGCCACGGCGCGCTCGAAAGCCGCGCGGGCATCCCGGAACGCCCGGGCGTCGCCGATCCTTGCCAGCGCCACGCCCTGCCAGAAGTGGTCGTAGCCCTGCAGGCTGTCGCTGGGAACCTTGCTGAGCCGCAGCCGTTCGAGCGGGCCGAAGACGCCGCGCGCGGAGGCGGCGGGGGCGATGGCGCTGACGATGGCGTCGGTGATCTCGCCTTGGGCGGCCACCGGGTCGGTCTCGGGGCGGTCGTAGCGCCCGCTCCAGACCGTGGCACCGGTTACCGTGTCGAGGAGCCGGACATCGACCCTGATCCGGTCGCCGATATCCTCGACGCTGGTCACCAGGACGTAGCGGGCGCCGGTCCTGGCGAGGACGCGCCCGGGCATCTCGGGATCGTCCGCGGCGACGCCATCGGGCATCGACGCCGGCGGCAGCACCAGCAGCGCGCGGAACTTGCCGAGATCGCTGACCACGTCGCGTTCGATGCCGGCGGCGACGATCGTCGCCTCGCCACCATCGCCGAGGACCCGGAAGGGCAGCACCGCCACCGAGGGCTGCGCCGTCATCTGCGGTGCCGGCGGCAGCAGCTGCGATGCCATCAGCGCCGCCACCACCGTCGCGGCACCGGCGAGCGTCGCCAGCCGGCGGCGCAGCGGGCGCCGGGCCGGCCTTGCCGGCGGCAGCCAGCCCTGGGCGGCGTGGCCGATGCTGCAGACCGCCACCGGCGCGCGGATGTTCTTGAGCTCGAAGCTGCCGCGATCGGTGAAGGCCTGGCGCAGGTCGGTGCCGACCGCCTCGCGCACCGCGGCCGATGCGAGGATCTCGCCCGGCCGGGCCTGCGCCTCGAGCCGCGCGGCGATGTTGACGCCGTCGCCGAAGATGCTTTCGCCGTCGAAGCCGATCTGGCCGAAATTGATGCCGATGCGGAAGCGGATCTGTCGCCCGGGCCGGCGCCCGGCATTGCGCTGGGCCATGCCGGTCTGGATGGCGCGGGCCGCCCTGACCGCACCGGTGGCGGTGGCGAACTCGGCCAGGATGCCGTCGCCGGCGATGCGTTCGATGCGCCCGCCCTGGGCCGCGATGGCGACGCGGACAATCTGGCGCAGGTCAGCGGTCAGGATGCGGTGGGTGCCGTTCTCGTCATCGCCCATCATGCGGCTGTAACCAGCCACATCGGCCGCCAGGATTGCGGCTAGACGACGTTCCATCAAGAATCCCCCCACGAATGAATGCCGCATAGCAGAATCCGGCGCAAAAAGCGAGTGGCGGTGGGTGTTTGTCGCCTCATGCCTGTGCCCTCGGGCAGGGTGACGTGGCGGCAAGGCGCCGGGCCTGCGCGGGTCTCCCGGCGCGGTGCCCACTGGCGGGTCTGCGGGTTCGGGCGTAAAGCGGGCCGGTGGTCCCTCGACGCTTCCTTCGCGACAACGCACCGTTCCTTGGCGCAGGCATGCTTCTGACCTGGGCGTCGAGCTTTGGGCAGACCTTCTTCATCTCGATCTATGCCGGCGATCTTCGGGCCGAGTTCGGCCTCAGCCATGGCGACTGGGGGGCGATCTATACCGCCGGGACGGTGGCCTCGGCGGCGGTGCTGATGCAGGTCGGCAAGGCGGCGGATGCGCTGACCGTCAGGCGGCTGGCGCTGATGGTGCTGGCAGGCTACGTGGCCGTCTGCCTGGCCATGGCGGCGGTGCAGAGCTGGTGGATGCTGATCCTGGTGGTGGCCGGCCTGCGGTTCTGCGGCCAGGGGATGATGAGCCATCTGGCGCTGACCGCGATGGCGCGCTGGTTCCGGGCCCGGCGCGGGCAGGCGACGGCGGTGGCCTCGATCGGGTTCTCGGTGGGCGAGGCGTCGATGCCGGTCATCTTCGTGGCGCTGTCGGGGGCCATCGGCTGGCGGCAGGGCTGGGTGGTGGCGGCGGCGGTGCTGGCGGTCTTCGTGGCGCCGGCGCTGCTGGTGCTGCTGCGCCGCGAGCGGACGCCGCAATCGCACGCGGCGGTGGATGACAGCACCGGGCTGGGCGGCCGGCACTGGACCCGGCGCGAGGCGCTGCGGCACTGGCTGTTCTGGGCGCTGACGCCGGGGCTGCTGGCGCCGCCCTTCATCTCGACCGCGGTGTTCTTCCAGCAGGTGCATCTGGCCGAGATCAAGGGCTGGGCGCATGTGGAGCTGGTGGCGCTGTTCCCGCTTTACTCGCTGACCACGCTGATGGCGATGTTCGGCGCCGGCTGGGCGGCGGACCGGTTCGGCTCGGCGCGGCTGCTGCCGGCCTACCTGCTGCCGCTGGCGGCGGGGCTGGTGGTGCTGGCGGTGGCCGGCGATCTGGCCGGCGCCGGGCTGGCGCTGTGCGCGATGGGGCTGACCCAGGGCGGGGCGCAGGCGCTGATCGGCACCGTCTGGGCGGAGTATTTCGGCACCCGCCATATCGGCGCGATCCGGGCGGCTGCGGTCAGCTCGATGGTCTTCGCGACGGCGCTGGGCCCCGGGGTGACCGGGGTTCTGATCGACCGCGGCGTGGGGTTCGAGACCCAGCTTGGCTGGATGGCGGGCTATCTCGCCCTGGTCTCGGCGCTGTTCGTCGGCGTCGCCCGCCGCGCGGCGGCGGAGCTTGCAGGCCCCGCCGCTGCGGTATGAGGTCTAGACGAGCTCGCGCACGTCGGTCAGCCGGCCGGTGATGGCGGCGGCGGCGGCCATGGCCGGGCTCATCAGGTGGGTGCGGCCCTTGTAGCCCTGGCGACCCTCGAAATTGCGGTTCGAGGTCGAGGCGCAGCGTTCGCCCGGGGCCAGCTGGTCGGGGTTCATGCCCAGGCACATGGAGCAGCCGGCCATGCGCCACTCGAAGCCGGCCTCGATCAGCTTCTGGGCGATGCCCTCCTGCTCGGCCTGGGCCCGGACAAGGCCGGAGCCGGGCACGATCATCGCCCTGAGCCCTTCCTTGACCTTGCGGCCCTCCATGATCTGCGCGACCTGGCGCAGGTCCTCGATGCGGCCGTTGGTGCACGAGCCGATGAAGACGGTGTCGATGGCGACGTCCTGCAGCCGGGTACCGGGTTTCAGCCCCATGTAGTCGAGCGAGCGCTGGGCGGCGCCGACCTTGCCACCGGCGAAGTCGGACGGGTCGGGCACCACGGCGGTGATCGGCAGCACGTCCTCGGGGCTGGTGCCCCAGGTCACCACCGGCGCGATCTGGTCGGCGTCGAGCGTCACCACCTTGTCGAAATGCGCGCCCTCGTCGGTGGTCAGCGTGCGCCAGTAGGTCTCGGCAACCTCCCACAGCGCGCCCTTGGGGGCCTTCGGCCGGCCCTTGAGATAGGCGAAGGTGGTCTCGTCCGCGGCGATCAGCCCGGCCCGTGCGCCGCCCTCGATGGCCATGTTGCAGACCGTCATGCGGCCCTCCATGGACAGCGAACGGATCGCCTCGCCGCAATATTCGATGACGTGGCCGGTGCCGCCGGCGGTGCCGGTGCGGCCGATGATCGACAGGGTGATGTCCTTGGCGGTGACGAAGGGCGACAGGCTGCCGGTCACCTCGACCTTCATGTTCTTCGACTTCTTCTGGATCAGCGTCTGGGTGGCGAGCACATGCTCGACCTCGGAGGTGCCGATGCCGTGGGCCAGCGCCCCGAAGGCGCCATGTGTGGCGGTGTGGCTGTCGCCGCAGACGATGGTCATGCCGGGCTGGGTCAGGCCCTGCTCGGGGCCGATGATGTGCACGATCCCCTGGCGCACATCGTCGACGTCGAAGATCTCGACGTCGAAGTCGCGGGCGTTCTGGCGCAGGGTCTCGACCTGGATGCGGCTCTGCTCGTCCTTGATGCCCTTGGCGCGGTCGAGATCGGTGGGCACGTTGTGGTCGGGCACGGCGAGGGTCTTTTCCGGCGCCCGGACCTTGCGGCCGGCCATCCGCAGCCCCTCGAAGGCCTGCGGGCTGGTGACCTCGTGCACGAGGTGGCGGTCGATATAGAGCAGCGCGGTGCCGTCGGGCTCCTCGGACACCAGATGGGCGTCCCAGATCTTGTCGTAGAGTGTCTTGGGCATGGTCGTTCCCCGGATGCGTTGTCGCGTTGTCGTGAAGGGTCGCGGGCTTGCGGCAGGTCAGGCCCGGGGCGCCTGGGCGAGCGTCACCTGCTCGCCGAAGAAGCGCCAGGGCAGGCGGGCATGATCGTCCATCACGAAAGCGGTTCGCATGATGCGTGCGATTAGCGCGATTCCGCCGGCGCGGCAAGCGATGGCGGTCGTTGCGGCGGCCGGTGCCGGGACAGGGCGGGCCGGGCGAAAACCCCGATCTGAAGTACAATCCGATCCGGCTCTGAAGCCGGACCAGGATCCTTTTCAAGCCGGTTCAGTCGGAACCTGTCCTGGTCCAGTCGCGGTGACACGAGCCGTTCGCGGCCCGGCCCTCATCGCCACCTCGGCTGCGATCTCGGCGGCCGAGGGCACCGGCTTTCCGGCGGCGGCGGCAATCATGCCCGCCGCCTGCAGCCGCTGCCACAGAAGCGGGAAGTCAAGCTCGGCGAGCATGTCGGACATGGAGAAGCCCTTGCCCATGGGCTCGGCGTGAACCGCGACGATGGCGTTCAGGAGCTGCCGCTGCCCGGCTGTCGGGAAGCTCTGCATCGCCGACTGGATCCCGGCCAGGACCACCGGCCGCCGGCGGATGACGGCGACCTTCGCTGTCGGCGGCGCCAGAAGGGCGATCAGGTGCAGGGCGCCGGTCTCGGCGACGACGAGATCGCCGGCATTCGCGTAGGCGGCCATCTGGACGTCGAGGGGATACCGTTGCGGGTGGAAGATCTCGTAGCCCTCGGCGACCAGCCCGGCCTCGATCGCCGCCTCGCCGAGCAGGCCGCCGGCGCCCGACCCGAGGCCGGAGCGCGAGACGTAGAGCCGCGGTCCGACCGGGGATGGCACCGGCACCCGGCGGGCCGCCAGCCAGCGCCGATAGGCCGGATGGGTCCCGTGCCCGCTCATGCCCGGCAAGAGGTCCACCGGGACGGCCAGCCGGTCGAAACGGGTCGGGCCATCGACCACGATGATCTGGCGCGAAAGGCCGAGCGCGGCCAGATACGCATCGAGAAGCGTGCGGGCGCTGCCGCTGTGGCGGTGGGTGGTGATGTAGACCAGCGGCCGGCCGGCGCGCGCGTCACCGGTGACCGCCCAGAGCCGCCCGATGCTTTCGGCGACGAAATGCGGGAAGCTGCGCCTGAGCATGCCGCAGAAGACGCCGTCGGGCAGTGTCCGCTCGGGCGGCGGAAGTGTCCGGCGCGGGCCGTGCATGTACGGCAGGCAGAAGATGTCCGGACGGCCGCTGCCATGGTAGACGCCGCCGCCCGACCAGCCGACGTGCCCGCCGGGCTCTCCCTGCTGCCCCGGCATGACCAGCGCGCGGTGGCGGTCGAGGACCAGCGGGATCGGCCAGGGCCGGTAGCGGTGATGCTCGCGCAGGGGCCGCCACGCGGCGGACCCCGAAGAGGTCGCGAAGTCGAAATTGTCGGCGGCGCGCGAAAATCGGCGCGTCCGGCCGGGTGCGTCGGTTGATATCGGTGTCTGCAATGTCGTGGCGCCTCCGCGCCGGACGGGCACGGGCAAATGAGCCCTGCGGAAGAGAAGTGGATAGCGGCCCGCGGTCTTCAAGATGCCGGATGCGGCGGACGGGCAGTCTCGGCGCCTTTCCGCCGGCGCCGGCCGGCCCGGTGGTCAGGACGGCGGGGCGGCGATCAGGTCGGCCCCGGGGCGGATTTCGCCGGCATCGAACCCGCGGCGGCTGAGGATGCGCGGGTTCAGCCGGCGTTGCACCCGCGGATCGGCGGCGTCGACCAGGCCGAGCCGCACCAGGAGCGCCGCCATGGCGCATTCCGAGGCCCGGGTGGCGCCATCGGCGACCTTCAGCGCGATGCCGAGGCCGGCCTGGGGCAGGATGGCCAGGAACACGCCCTCGGCGCCGGTCTTGATCGCCGCCTTGCCGCCGGCCGCCGCCATCAGCTCGGCGCAGGCGCGGCCCTCGCCCGAGACCAGCAGCGGATGCGCGATCATCGCCGCCACCAGCCGTTCCGCCGCGGCGCCGCGCACGCCGCCGAGCGAACCGGGGCGTGCCATCCGCGCCGCCGCCATGGCGAGCCCGTCGAGCCGGCAGGCGAAGTTGGGCGCCGAGCAGCCGTCGATGCCGAAGCCGGGGCTGGGCGCGCCGGTCATCGCCTCGAACGCCTCGCGCACCGCCTTCTGCACCGGGTGGTCGGGCTCGACATAGTCGGGGCCGCCGCCAAGACGCTGGCCGAGGGTGAGAAAGCCGGCATGCTTGCCCGAGCAGTTGTTGTGGAGCTGGCACGGTTCCTCGCCGGCATCGTGAAGGGCGAAGAGGTCGGCCCGGGACTCGGGCTCCTGCGGGCCGCAGCGCAGGTCGGGCTCGCCGAGGCCGAGCGTCTTCAGCCAGGCCGCCACGCGGGTGGTGTGCATCGGTGCGCCGCTGTGGCTGGCACAGGCGAGGGCGAGCTGCTCGGTGGTCAGGCCGGCGGCATCGGCGGCGCCCGATTCCACCAGCGGCAGCGCCTGCAGCATCTTGCACGACGAGCGGGGGTAGATCACCCCGGCCGGATCGCCCCAGGCCTCGATCACCGTCCCGGTGGCGTCGGCGATCACGGCGTGGCCGAAGTGGCGGCTTTCCAGAATCGGTCCGCGCCAGATCTCGGCCAGAAGCGCCGGCTCGGTGCCGCGATCAGTCATTGCGTTTCCTCGCTGCCACCGGTCCGCCGGCATCTTTCGGAGCGTCCGGGTTTCCAGCCGCCCGGGGGGGTGGAAAAGCCCTGCCGTCATCCGCTAATTAGGCGGAGGTCAAATGCGAACGCAAGCCGTGTGGACGGAGGCCGGGGCCCAGGCTTGGGCCGATCTCGGCGCAATGTCGGGGCCAATGCGGCCGCAACGGCAAACTGGAGGCAGAGTATCCATGTCAGCAAGGGTCTTTTCGGCGCTGTTTCTCGCCGCAACACTGGCGGGTGCCGGTACCACCGGCGCGCAGGAGGCGCAGAGCGTCGCCGCGTTCAAGGACTGGACGGTGTTCACGCCCAGCAATCCGCGCGAATGCTTCATCGTGTCGCCGCCGGTCAAGACCCGGGCCGAGCGCAGCGGCCAGACGGTGTCGGTCCGGCGCGGCGACGTCCGGCTGTTCGTCACCACGCGGCCGGATTCGTCGGTGGCGCAGGAGGTGAGCTATACCTCGGGCTATCCGTTCCGCCCCAACAGCACGGTGGCGGTGACCATCGGCTCGGACAGCTTCACCATGCATGTGGGATCCGGCGACGGGGCGGAATGGGCCTGGCCGGCCTCGCCCGAGGATGATGGCAGGCTGGTGGCGGCGATGCGGTCCGGGGCCGAGGCGCAGGTCTCGGGCATCTCGGCGCGTGGCACGACCACCTATGACACGTTCTCGCTGAATGGGTTCACCGCCGCCCTCGACAAGGCCGCGGAGCTTTGCAAGTAGGCGCCGGCACCGCCTTCGGGGTGGTCGGGCAGGGCTGAGCGGCCCCGCGCGCCGGCTATCATTGCCGGCCGGTGCATGCTATTGGGGCGCACCCCGACTGGTGTGTACAAGAAATGACTCCAAATTCGCCGATCGTACCCGAGGTGAAAGCCGTGCCGCGTGCCGGCGCCGCAAATGGCGATGGGCGGGTGAACCTGATCGGCCTGACCCGCCCGGAATTGCGCAGCGCGCTGATCGCCGGCGGCGCGCCCGAGGCCCAGGCCGGAATGCGCGAATCGCAGATCTGGCAGTGGCTCTACAACAAGGGCGCCCGCGACTTCGCGGCGATGACCAATCTCGGCAAGGACTATCGCGCGCTGCTGGCCGGTGCCTTCGCCATCGGCCGCCCCAAGGTGGTGACCCGGCAGGTGAGCGACGACGGCACCCGCAAGTACCTGCTGCGAATCGCCGGCGGGCACGAGGTGGAGACGGTCTACATCCCCGACGACGACCGCGGCACGCTGTGCATCTCGTCGCAAGTGGGCTGCACGCTGACCTGCTCGTTCTGCCATACCGGCACCCAGCGGCTGGTGCGCAACCTGACCGCCGGAGAGATCGTCGGCCAGGTGCTGGTGGCCCGCGACGACCTTGAGGACTGGGGCCACCGGCCCGAGGGGCGCCGGCGGATCACCAACATCGTGCTGATGGGCATGGGCGAGCCGCTGTACAATTTCGAGGCGGTGCGCGACGCGATGAAGATCGCCATGGACGGCGAGGGGATCGCGCTGAGCCGCCGCCGCATCACCCTGTCGACCAGCGGCGTGGTGCCGGAGATCGAGCGCGCCGGGCGCGAGCTTGGCTGCATGCTGGCGATCAGCTTTCACGCCACCACCGACGAGGTGCGCGACCGGCTGGTGCCGATCAACAAGAAGTGGAACATCGCCACGCTTCTGGATGCCTGCCGCGCCTATCCGCGGCTGTCGAACGCCGAGCGCATCACCTTCGAATACGTGATGCTGAAGGGCGTGAACGATACCGATGCCGACGCCCGGCGGCTGGTGAAGCTGATCGAGGGCATCCCGGCGAAGATCAACCTGATCCCGTTCAACCCCTGGCCCGGCGCGCCCTATGAGCGCTCGGACTGGCGCCGGATCGAGGCCTTCGCCGAGATCGTCAACCGTGCCGGCTATGCCAGCCCGGTCAGGACCCCGCGCGGCGAGGACATCATGGCCGCCTGCGGGCAGCTCAAGTCGGCCACAGAGCGGGCGCGGAAGTCGAACCGGGCCGCCGCGGCGGAGGCGGGGCCGGGCTGAGTGACGGCCGGCGTCACAGCCACTGTCCGGGCTCGAAGAAGCCCAGCGTCATCAACTGCCCGGAATTCCATGAAAAGCGCGCCGACTGCGGCGCTGCGAAGCTGGAGATGGCTTCGGCCGAGCGCGGGTTGTGCCTGAGCGCCTTGGCGGCGCGGAAGCTGGTGACGGCAACCGTCAGGTTGTGGTGCCAGGGGCAGGAGATGGTGTTCATCTCCGGCTCGGAGAGCTGGTAGCCGGCGTCGATCTCCAGCCCCCTTGCGGCCTTGAACAGCGCCACCCGGTCGATGCGGCGCTCGGTCCAGGGCACGTGCTCCTCGTAGCGCCAGCGCAGCCCGCCGTAGATGTCGAACTGGCGTTCCAGCGGGCTGGCGCCGTCATGGCGCTGAAGCCCGAAATAGCCGGTGCGGTCGAAGCGGGCGCTGTCGCGGTCGATGCCGTCGGGGTGGCGGTCGAGGTCGGCGGCATAGAGGTCGATCACGTAACCGGCGACGGCGCTGCGCCGCTCTTCCTCCATGAAGACGGTGACATCCTCGATGCTGCGGGTCTCGCGGAAGGGATAGAAGATGTATTCGCCGTTGAAGCAGAAATGCACCCAGCGGCCGTCGAGCGCGGTCATCAGCGCGTTCAGGATCGCCGCCACGTCGGCGCTGTCATGGAAGTCGAGCGGCAGCGCCAGGCAGCCGTCGGGTGCGTCCAGCGCGGCGGCGGTTCCGCTGGCGTCGATCACCGCGACGGAGGGAAAGCCGCAGGCCAGCGCGTGGTCGACGGTCGAGGCGAGCTCGGCCCGATCCTCGGCGAAGATCAGCGCCACCGCGCCGGTCCCCCCGGTCAGCGCCGATGCAAGTGCAGTAATGTCTTCAACGACGCGCATGTTTTCCTCTGCAGCGGTACATTCTTGGCCTGGCCGGAAAAGGTTAACAAGTCGAGCCCGGCGTGCACCATTAAATCAGCAACAGTGAGAAGTTCGTGCCGTTTTTGCACCGCTTGCCTTTGTGCATAGCGCAGACTATAACAACTATCGCGATGCCCAGAATATAAAACAAGAAGACGACGGTTCGCATATGGCGAACCCTGGGCGAATGCTGAATTGACAGGAATCACACCGAATGTCCGAAGACCAAATCATCGAAAAGGGCGAGCTGCTTGCCCTTACGTCGGAGATCGTGTCGTCCCATGTGGCGAACAATCCCCTGGACTCCACCCAGCTTACCGGGCTGATCGAGGCCGTATATTCCAAGCTGCGGGATCTGGCCGGGCCGGGCGAGGTGCAAGTCGAGGAACTGGTTCCGGCCGTGCCGATCCGGCGGTCGGTCACGGACGACTACATCGTGTGCCTTGAGGACGGCAAGAAGCTGAAGATGCTGAAGCGGCACCTGATGTCGGCCTACGGGATGACGCCGGACGACTATCGGGCCAAGTGGGGCCTGAAGGCGGACTATCCGATGGTGGCGCCGAGCTATGCCGCCAAGCGGCAGGAACTGGCCAAGAAGATCGGCCTGGGGCGCAAGCCCAAACGCGGCGCGCGCCGCTAGTTCCCCGTCGGCGGCGGCGTTGCCGCGCCGGCCGTGAATCGCTAGACCTTGCCGGGCGCCGCGCATCAGCGGGCGCCCCTCGTCATTTCCGAGACCAGCGATGCCCGCCGACAAGAAGCTTTTCGTTCGCACCAATGGCTGTCAGATGAACGTCTATGACAGCGAGCGCATGGCCGGTGCGATGGCCGGCGAGGGCTATGCCGTCACCGACGATCCGGCGGCGGCGGACCTGATCCTGCTCAACACCTGCCATATCCGCGAGAAGGCGTCGGAGAAGGTGTTTTCCGAGATCGGCCGGCTGAAGGCGCTGAAGGCGGCGCGGCCGGGGGTGATGATCGGCGTCGCCGGCTGTGTCGCCCAGGCTGAGGGCGCCGAGATCATGGAGCGTGCCCCGGCGGTGGACCTGGTGGTGGGGCCGCAGGCCTATCACCGGTTGCCGGCGATGGTGGCGCGGGTGGCGGCGGGCGAGCGGGCGCTGGACACCGTGTTCCCGGCCGAGGACAAGTTCGAGCACCTGCCGCAGCCCGCCCGGCGTGCCTCGCCGACGGCGTTCCTGACCGTGCAGGAGGGCTGCGACAAGTTCTGCGCCTTCTGCGTGGTGCCCTATACGCGCGGCGCCGAGGTCAGCCGGCCGGCGGCGCGGCTCTTGGAGGTAGCGGGTGCGCTGGTGTCGCGCTGCGTGGCCGAGGCCACGCTTGTGGGCCAGAACGTCAACGCCTATCACGGGCCGGGGCCCGACGGCGACGACTGGTCGCTGGCACGGCTGATCCGGGCCATGGCCGGGATCGAGGGGCTGGAACGCATCCGCTATACCACCAGCCATCCGAGCGACATGGGCGACGACCTGATCGCCGCCCATGCCGAGGTGGCCAAGCTGATGCCGTACCTGCACCTGCCGGTGCAGTCGGGCTCGGACCGGGTGCTGAAGGCGATGAACCGGCGGCACAGTGCCGACGACTATCTGCGGCTGATCGAGCGCGTCCGCGCCGCGCGCCCCGATATCGCGCTGTCGGGGGATTTCATCGTCGGCTTTCCGGGCGAGACCGAGGCTGATTTCGAGGCGACGCTGTCGCTGGTCCGCCAGGTCGGTTACGCGGCGGCCTATTCGTTCAAGTATTCGCCCCGTCCGGGCACCCCGGCGGCCGAGCGGCCGCAGGTGCCGGACGACGTGGCGGCCGAGCGGCTGCAGCGGCTGCAGGGGCTGATCACCGAACAGCAGCGGTCGTTCCAGGCCAGCATGGTCGGGCGGACGTTGCCGGTGCTGCTGGAAAGGCCCGGCCGGATGCCGGGGCAGATGGTGGGCAAGTCGCCGCATCTGCTGGCGGTGCATCTCGACGCCGGCGAGGCCGAGGCCGGCCGGGTCATGGACGTGCGGATCGTCGCCGCCAACCCGAACTCACTGGCCGGCGTCGCCGCGTAAGTCGCTCGGCGCTGGTCACCGGCCAGATCCTGACCATCGGCGGCGCCTCGCCCTAGGGGTGCGCGGGCGCGCGCGTGACCGTGCGCCGCAACCACAAGCGGTCTTGGCGCTTGCGCCGGCGGGGTGGCTCGGGCACGATTGGAATCGGAGCAGCATCGCGGCCAACCGCCGCGCCATCCGATGGAGACAGCTTGGCGTCACCTGCCGAAGACCAATCGCCGATCGCTACAGCCATCGCCGGTGACGACGTGCATCTCGCCTTCCCCGACAATCGCCTGCTGATCGACCTGTGCGGCGAGCACGACCGGCATCTTGCGATGATCGAGCAGGCGCTGGGGGTGGCCATCAACCGGCGCGGCAACGAGCTGGCCGTTTCCGGTGCGGCCGAGGATACCCGCCGCGCCGCCGATGTGCTGGGCGGGCTCTACGAGCGGCTGGAGCGCGGCCGGGCCGTCGACGTTGGCGAGGTTCAGGGTGCCATCCGCATGGGCGGCGAGGCCGGGGCGCCGGTGACCCCGCCCGATGACGGCGACCAGCTGGAGATGTTTCGCGGCGGCGATGTCGAGATCCGCACCCGCCGCAAGGTGGTCGAGCCGCGTTCGCCGGCGCAGAAGACCTATGTGAAGAACCTGTTCACCCGCGAGCTGGTCTTCGGCTTCGGCCCCGCCGGGACCGGCAAGACCTATCTGGCGGTGGCGGCGGCGGTGTCGATGTTCATCGAGGGCCGGGTCGACCGCATCGTGCTGTCGCGGCCGGCGGTGGAGGCGGGCGAGCGGCTGGGCTTCCTGCCCGGCGACATGAAGGAGAAGGTCGATCCTTACATGCAGCCGCTCTATGACGCGCTGAATGACTTCCTGCCGGCCAAGCAGGTGCAGCGGCTGATCGAGGAAAAGCAGATCGAGATCGCGCCGCTGGCGTTCATGCGCGGCCGCACGCTGAGCCATGCCTTCGTGGTGCTGGACGAGGCGCAGAACGCCACCTCGATGCAGATGCGGATGTTCCTGACCCGGCTCGGCAACGGCTCGCGCATGGCGATCACCGGCGACATGACCCAGATCGACCTGCCCAAGGGCGCGGTCTCGGGCCTGGTCGAGGCCGAGCGGGTGCTGCGCGGTGTCGACGGGATCGCGTTTTCGCGCTTCGGGTCGGCGGACGTTGTGCGCCACCCGATGGTGGCGCGGATCATCGACGCCTATGAGGCCAATGCCGGAAACGACATCTGACCCCCGGGCCACGGTCGAGACGGTGATCGCCGATCCGCGTTGGGCGGCCTTCGGGCTGCCGGCGCTGGCCGAGACCGCGGCCGGGATGGCGCTGGCCGAAGCGGGGCTTGCCGGCGACGCCTGGGAGATCGGCCTGCTGGGCTGCGACGATGCCGAGATGGCGCGGCTGAACGGCGATTTCCGCGACCGGCCGCAGCCCACCAACGTGCTTTCCTGGCCGTCGGCGGAACTGGGCCCGGACGGGCCGGGCGGGGTTCCGCTGGCGCCCGATGCGGCCGACGGCTTTCTCGGCGACATCGCGCTGGCCTGGGAGACCACCATGCGGGAAGCCGAGGCGGGCGGAATTCCGCCCCGCGATCATGCCTTGCATCTGATGGTTCATGCAGTGTTGCATCTTTTGGGCTATGATCACGACACTGAGGAAGATGCGCAACGTATGGAGGCGCTTGAGGTGTCGGCCCTTGCCAGGCTGGGCATCGCGAACCCATATTAGCGAATTGGGGCCCCGTGCGGGCCTCTGATTGGACCGGGAGCCATGGGCGAAAGTATCGAGGGATCACCTGAGGCGGCGCGGGGCGCGCCGGACGAAGGGTCCGACCATTTCAGAAAAGCGGTCAGTTTCATCGACAGTCTTCTGCGCGGGCGCCCCAGGGGCGATGCCGCCGCGCCGGCCGCCGGCGGCGAGGCCGAGACTGCCGCGGCCCGCAAGGGCGCCGACGACATGCTCATCAACATCCGCCGGATGCGCACGATGCGGGTCGAGGACATCGCCGTGCCGCGGGCGGATATCGTGGCGGTGCCCGACAACGCCACGCTGGACGAGGTCGTCGCCGTCTTCCGCGACAGCGCCATGACCCGGGTGCCGGTCTATTCCGAGACCCTCGACAACCCGGTGGGGCTGATCCACTTCAAGGACCTGGCGCTGCAGCACGGCTTTGGCAACGCCGGGGCGGAGTTCGAGCTGCAGGCGCTGCTGAGGCCGCTGCTGTTCGCACCGCCGTCGATGCCGATTGGCGTGCTGTTGCAGAAGATGCAGGCGGCGCGCATCCACATGGCACTGGTGATCGACGAATATGGCGGCGTCGACGGGCTGGCCACGATCGAGGACGTGGTCGAGCAGATCGTCGGTGACATTGCCGACGAGCACGATCTGGACGAGGGCGCGCTCTGGGCCGAGGAGGCGCCGGATGTCTATCTCGCCCAGTCGCGGGCACCGCTGGAGGAGTTCGAGGCGGCGGCCGGGGTCGACCTCGGTTTCGATGACCTCGAGGACGGCGACCTGGAGACGTTGGGCGGGCTCGCCTCGATGCTGGCCGGGCGGGTGCCGGCGCGAGGCGAGGTGATCGTGCATCCCCACGGCCACGAGTTGGAGGTGGTCGATGCCGACCCGCGCCGGGTCAAGCGGCTGCGGGTCCGCCTGCACCGCCGCGGCGCCCTCGACCGCGCCGCCGAATAGCGGGGCGGGTGCTGTCCATCACATGGGCCGAAAGCTGGGTCGGGCCGGCCGCCGGGCGCTGGCGGCATCGTGCCGTTGCCCTGGCGGCGGGCGCGGCGGCGGCGGCGGCGCAGGCCCCGCTTGGGCTGTGGCCGGCGATGGTCGCCGCGCTGCCGGTGGCGGTGGCGCTGTGGCTGCGGGCGCCGGGCGCCCGGGCCGCCTTCGGCATCGGCTGGTGGGTCGGGCTGGGATACTTCGCCGCGGCGCTGTTCTGGATCGTCGAGCCGTTCCTGGTTGATCCGGTCCGCCACGGCTGGATGGCGCCGTTTGCACTGCCGCTGATGGCCGGCGGGCTGGCCCTGTTCTGGGCCGCCGGATTTGCGCTCGCCCAGGCGCTGGCGCCAATGCCGGCGCTGGCCCCGGTGCTGGCGGGCGGCCGCGGGCGCCTGCCGCGGGCGCTGGTGCTGGCCGGCTGCTGGACGCTGGCCGAATACGCCCGCGGTCACCTGCTGACCGGCTTTCCCTGGGCGATGCCCGGCTATGGCCTGATCGACACGCCATTCCTTCGGCTGGCGGCCTTCATCGGCCCCCACGGGCTGAACCTGGCGCTGTTCGTGGTAGCGGCGCTGCTGGCTGGTCTGGCGGGCTGGGGCGGACGCCTGACGGTCCTGGCCGGATGCGGCCTGGCGGCGCTGGGGCTGGCGGCGCTGGCCCGCCCCGAGGTGGCGGATACCGGTATCGTGGTGCGGGTGGTCCAGCCGAACGCCCGGCAGGACCAGAAGTGGCAGCCGGGCATGGTGCAGCTGTTCTACGACCGGCTGATCGCCGAGACGGCGGCGCCGGCAGGTCGCGCGCCGGATCTGGTGATCTGGCCCGAGACCGCGGTGCCATTCCTGCTTGGCGACCGGCCCGACCTCGAGGCCGAGATGTCGGCCGCGGCGGGCGGTGCGCCGCTGGTGGCCGGGATCCGCCGGCTGGACGATGACCGGCGCTGGTTCAACGCGCTGGCGGCGCTGTCGCCGGGGGGCGAGGTCGTGGTGCTGCACGACAAGCATCACCTGACGCCCTTTGGCGAGTACATGCCGCTGCGCGATCTGTCGCGTCGGCTGGGGCTGGAGGCGCTGGCGGCCGCCATGCCCGAGGGGTTCACGCCCGGGGCGCCGCCCACGGTACGCACGCTGGCGGGGCTGCCACCGTTCCTGCCGCTGATCTGCTACGAGATGATCTTCCCGGCCGAGGTCCGGCGGGCCGCGCCCGGTGCGCGCTGGATCATGCACGTGACCAACGATGCCTGGTTCGGCGGCATCGCCGGGCCACAGCAGCATCTGGCCCAGGCGCGGGCGCGGGCGGCGGAGCTGGGCCTGCCGGTGATCCGGGCGGCCAATACCGGGATCTCGGCGGTGATCGGCCCGGACGGCACGGTGCTGGCGGCGCTCGGCCTCGGCGTCGCGGGCCATCTCGACCAGGCGTTGCCGGCGGCCTACCCGCCCACCGCCTACGCCCGGGCCGGTGATCTGCCGGCGGTCATGGCGATGCTGCTGGCGGCGGCGGCTGGCGCGATGCTGGCCCGGCGGGGGTGACCCGGGACAGGTGTGTTGCCAGGGCCCGTGTTGGTGCGGCTTCGCGGCGGGCATTTGCATCGTCGCGGGCGCGCTGCTAGACCGAAATCCGTTTCGGACCGGATCAGCTTGAAGCGGGATTAGGGTCCAGATTCAACAGCTTGAGGCGCCATCCGCGGGGGGAAGGCAGCAGATGCGCGGGAAGGATGACGGTGCGGCCCCGGGCGGCGCCGCGGCGCGGCGGCGGCCGAGGGCGTTTCACGGGCGACGCCGGGGAAAGCGGCTGGGGCCGGCGCGGCTCGCGCTGCTGGGAGCGCCACTGGCGGCGCTGCGGGTGCCCGGCCTGGCGGTGGCCGGTCTGCCGGCGCCGGAATCGAACCTGGCCGATCCCGACCGGCCCCGCGGCGACGGGACCGGCGCTGCGGCGTGCGATGGGTTGGCGGCGGGCGCCGTGCGGATCGAGCCCGAGGCCATCTTTGGCAATGCCGGGCCGGTCTGGCTCGAGATCGGCTTTGGGGCCGGTGAGCACCTGCTGGCAGAGGCGGATCGCAACCCGGGTGTGAACCTCATCGGGTGCGAGCCTTTCGTCAACGGCGTGGCGGCGCTGATGGCGCAGCTGGCGGCCCGGCCCCGGCCCAACATCCGCATCCACCCGGGCGATGCCCTGGATGTGGTGGCGGCATTGCCGGCCCGGTCGCTGCAGCGGGTGTTTCTGCTCTACCCCGATCCCTGGCCGAAAGCCCGGCACCACAAGCGCCGCTTCGTCAGTGCCGGCAACCTGACGGCACTGGCGCGGGTCATGGCGGCCGGGGCCGAGCTGCGAATTGCCAGCGATGTGGCCGACTATGCCGAGGCCGCGATGGAGGTGCTCTCCGCGCATCCCGGATTTGCACCCGTGCAGTCGGGCGCGAGCGAGGTCGCCTGGACCGGCTGGACCTCGACCCGCTACGAGCGCAAGGCGATCAAGGCGGGGCGCCGGCCGCGCTACCTCACCTGGCGGCGGGGGTAGTGGGTGCGGCCGGAGCGCAGCGGTTACCGGCGGACCGGGATGCGGTCGAAGCCTCCGGTTTGAAGCCCGTCCTCGTCTAGAACGTGGCCCATTCGTCATCGAGGGCAGCGTTGCCGTCGGTCAGCCCGCGCGGCTTGGCAATCGGCCTTGTCGTGGCCTCCCGGCCCGCGCCGCTGGCCGCGCCTGCGTCGTGGCCGGCCGCAGGTGCATCCGGCGCGGTCGCCGGCTTGTCTTTCCCGTTGGACGATGCCACGGCGCGATCTGCCGGTGCCCCGCCCGCGGCCTTGGTCCTGGCAGGCGCCGGGTCCGCTGCCTTGGCCGGCTTGGAGATGGTGGCGGCCTTGGGTGCCGGCGCTTTCGGAGCCGCCGCGGCGGTGCCCGTGTTGGCCGGTACCCTGGCGCCTGACGACCCGGTTACAGCCTGCGGCATCGAAGGCCTCGGCCGATCGGCACCCGCGCCCCTGCCGGTGGCCGCGGCCGTCGTTGCCGTGCTGCCGGGCTTGTCCTTGTCGGTGCTGAAGAACTTCACCAGGGTCAGAAGCCGGGCGGCGTGGTCCTGAAGCTCGGTCGCGTTTGAGCGGCTCATGTCGGACAACTGGGCGTTCTGCTGGGTCATCTCGTCCATCTGCGTGACCGCGCTGGAGATCTCGGCGATGCCGCCGGCCTGCTCCTGCGAGGCGTTGGAGATCTCGTCCACCCTCTTGGCCGCTTCGTCGATGGCGCCGAGGATTCCGCCCAGCGCGTCGCCGGTGCCGTTGACCAGCCGCGCACCCTCGGACACCTGGGCGAGACTGGCGTTGATCAGATCGGTGACGTTCTGCGCCGCTTCGGAGGACCGGTGCGCCAGGGCCCGCACCTCCGACGCCACGACCGAGAAGCCCTTGCCGGCCTCGCCTGCGCGGGCCGCCTCGACGGCGGCGTTGAGCGCCAGCAGATTGGTCTGGAAGGCGATGGATTCGATCACCGAAATGATCTCGGCGATCTTGCCCGACGAGGCCTCGATGGACGACATCGCCGCGACCGCCTCGTGCACGACCGCCTGGCTGGAGGTCGCACGCTGCTGAGCTTCGCCGGCCAGCTTGGCGGCACCCCGCGCGCTCTCGGCATTGGCGCGGACATTGGTCAGCATCTGTTCCATGGTGGCCGCGGTTTCCTCCAGCGACGCGGCCTGACCCTCGGTACGCTGGGCGAGATCCACCGACCCCGACTGCATCAGTTCGGACTTGGTGGAGATGATCGCGGCGGTGGAGCGGAATTGCCGCATGACATCGTCGATCTTGTCCATTGCGCCGTTCACCTCGGTCTGGATCTGCGCAAAGGCACCCTGATGGTCGCCGGTCATCCGGCCGGTCAGATCGCCGCGGGCGAGGCCGCCGACGGCACGGCCAATGTCGCCGAGGCTCTGCTGCACGGACGCGACCAGCTGGTTGAGCGACCTGGCCAGATCGAGCAGCATCGGATCGTCGAAGTCCTCGGGCACCCGCCGTCCGAAATCGCCCGCCGCGGCCGCATCGACCACGGTTCCGACGCGGTCGCGCAATTGCTCCATCATCGCCCTGCGGTCGGCCGCGGCCTTGCGGTCGGCTTCCTCGGCCGCCTCCTCGAGCTTGCGGTTCTCGACTGCCTTGGTGCGGAACACGGCAACGGCCCGGGCCATGCCGCCGATCTCGTCGCTACGGTCGCGGTCGCCGACCTCGGTCTCGAGGTTGCCATCGGCGAGCGCCAGCATGGTGTGGCGCAGCCGCATGATCGGCCCGACGATTGTCCGCCCGGCGAGAATGCCGACCAGTGCGGTGGCTGCGAGCAGACCCAGGGCCACCAGCACGCTGAGCAAGACCGCCTGGCGCATCCCGGCGAGGGCGGTGTCGACCTCGACTTCGCTGACCACCACCCAGCGGACATCACCGAGGTCGATCGGCATCGCGGCAACGAACACCGGCTGCCCCAGGGCGCCCGTGCCCTCGCGGAAGCTCACCTCGCCGGGATTGCCCGCGGGAAGCTCGACCGAGCGGGCCAGCACGTCGATCTCGGGGGTCTCGTCGAGGTCGGTGCGCAGTTCGCCGGTGGCATCGGTGACGAAGGTCATGATATCGGATCTGCCCATTCCCACATGCACGGAGGTGCTGAGCTTGTCGATGGGAAGCTGGATGGCGAGCACGCCGATCCGCTCTGCGCCTGGCTCGCTGGACGAGAAGACAGGCGTCGCCATGAAAGCCGCCGGCGCGCCGAAGCTGGGGGAATAGGGCTCGAAGTCGGTGACGGCGACTTCGCCCCGCTGCATCTGGGAGGCTTCCTGAAAGGCCCGCGCAAGGCCGGTATCGGTGTATTCCCCCACGGTCAGGCTGGTGCCGTAGTCTTCCTCCTTGAAGACGGTGTAGAGGATCCGGCCATCCGGCCCGATCAGGAAGATGTCGTAATAGCCCCGCCGCTCGAACACATCGCGGAACACGGGGTGGAGCTGGGCGTGCACGCGCGAGTACTCGCTGCCGTCCTGGGCCTGGTCGAGCAGGTGCCGCTCGCCAACCGGGTTGGGGTTGTCGGAAATGTAGGCCTTCCGGTAGTCGTCGAAGGTGAAGTTGGCGCTGTCGGCCAAGACCGAGGTCTGCAGTTCGCGCAGGCCGTTGCGCAGAACATTGCGTTCGGCCA
Organism: Paracoccaceae bacterium; assembly: GCA_050299555.1. GTDB lineage: Bacteria > Pseudomonadota > Alphaproteobacteria > Rhodobacterales > Rhodobacteraceae > JBNKWA01. The sequence continues at coordinate 24,632 of JBNKWA010000056.1, forward strand.
TCGCCTCCACGTCAACCTCGACGCCGTTGATGTAGCGCCGAAGCATCTCGGCGCGCGTCACCGCCGTGACCGTCAGCTGCTCCTCCAGTTCGTTCATCGTGCTTTGCCGGAATTGGAACAGCGTCGCGGTCTGCGTCGCGAGTACGGCAACCGCCGCGATCAGGATCATCGTGATCGTCAGCTTAACCTTGAGACTGCCGAGAAGCGCTTTCATTTCCAGAACCTTTTTTTCGCGTGAGCGTCGCGAACCTAGCGGCGACCGCTTAAGACCTTCTGAATGCAACGGACGTCATGGATTCCCGGCCCGCCGGCCGCTATAGGCCTGTTCTCGGGGCGTTTTCGGGGGGGGCAGAGATGGCAGGGCACGGAGAGGTGCGACCGATGACCGCAAGGCGGGCGGCGCCGCTGTCGGGGACCGCCGCCGTACCCGGCGACAAGTCGGTTTCGCACCGGGCGCTGATCCTCGGCGCCTTGGCGGTCGGTGAGACAACAATCACGGGGCTTCTTGAAGGTCAGGACGTGCTGGACACCGCCAATGCTATGGCGGCGATGGGCGCCGAGGTGACCCGCAAGGGCGATGGTGCATGGTCGGTTCACGGGGTCGGTACCGGCGGGTTCGTCGAGCCCGAGGACGTGATCGACTGCGGCAATTCCGGCACCGGCGTGAGGCTGATCATGGGCGCCGTTGCCACCACGCCGATCACCGTCACCTTCACCGGCGACGCCAGCCTGCGCCGACGGCCCATGGGGCGCGTCATTTCGCCGCTGTCGCTGTTCGGAGCCTGTGCCCATGGCCGGTCCGGCGGGCGGCTGCCGCTGACTCTGGTGGGCGCCAGCGAATCAGTGCCGGTCCGTTACCAAAGTCCTGTGCCGTCGGCGCAGGTGAAGTCGGCGGTGCTGCTGGCGGGACTGAATGCCCCCGGCACGACAGTGCTGATCGAAAAGGAGGCAACCCGCGATCATTCCGAGCGGATGCTGCGGGCCTTCGGCGCCGAGATCGTCACCGAGGTGACGCCCGAGGGCCGGGTCATCAGCCTGACCGGTCAGCCCGAGTTGCGGCCGCAGGCGATCGCGGTGCCGCGCGATCCGTCCTCGGCCGCGTTCCCGGTCGCCGCGGCGCTGATGGTCGAGGGCTCGGACATCCTGGTGCCGGGGGTCAGCCAGAACCCGACGCGGAACGGGCTTTACGTCACCTTGGCCGAGATGGGCGCCGACATCGCCTTCGAGAACCCGCGCGAGGAGGGCGGCGAGCCGGTGGCCGACCTGCGTGTGCGGTTCTCGCCCCTCAGCGGCATCGAGGTGCCTGCCGGGCGTGCCGCCAGCATGATCGACGAATTCCCGATCCTCGCCGCGCTGGCGGCGATGGCCGACGGCGTGACGGTGATGCGTGGGGTCAAGGAGCTGCGGGTCAAGGAGAGCGACCGCATCGACGCCATGGCGCGCGGGCTGGAGGCCAACGGGGTCCGGGTCGAGGAGGACGAGGACACGCTGATCGTGCACGGGATGGGCCCCGGCGGCGTGCCGGGCGGCGGCATGGCGGCAACCCATCTCGACCACCGCATCGCCATGAGCTTTCTGTGCCTCGGGATGGCGGCGAAAAGGCCGGTGAGCATCGATGACGCCGGCGCGATCGCCACCAGCTTTCCGGGTTTCGAGGCGCTGATGCAGGGACTTGGGGCGGTCTTTACCCGCGACAACCGGCCGGCATAGGCCGGGATCCAGCGCGGCGCCGCCCGGTCAGCCGCCGCAGACGGCGCAGTCGGGCCGCCGGCTGACCGTCAGCATCCGGCTTTCGCCCCAGAGCGCGTCATGGACCATGAGCCGCCCGGCCATGCCTTCGCCGGCGCCGGTAATGTGCTTGATCGCCTCGGCCGCCATCATCGCGCCGATGACGCCGGCGAGCGCCCCCATCACCCCGGCCTCGGCACAGGACGGCGCCAGGCCCTCGGCCGGTGCTTCAGGGAAGATGCAGGCATAGCAGGGCGCGCCGCCGGCCGGGTGGTAGAGGCTGAGCTGCCCCTCCCACTGGGTGATGGCACCGGCGAGGAGCGGCGTGCCGGCGGCGACGCAGGCGGCGTTGACCGCATAGCGGGTGGCGAAATTGTCCGAGCCGTCGAGGACCAGGTCGTAGTCCCCCACCATGCCGCCATTGTCGGGCGTCAGCCGGTGCTGGTGGCTTTCCACCGTCACGTGCGGGTTGATGCGGGCGATGGTGCGGGTAGCGCTGGCCACCTTGGGCTCGCCGATGGCAGCGGTGTCGTGCAGGATCTGGCGCTGCAGGTTCGACAGGCTGACGGTATCGTCGTCGATGATGCCGAGCGTGCCGATGCCGGCGGCGGCGAGGTACATCAGCGCCGGCGAGCCGAGGCCGCCGGCCCCCACCACCAGCACCCGCGCACGCTTCATCCGGCTCTGGCCGGGGCCGCCGACCTCGCGCAGCACGATGTGGCGGGCGTAACGTTCCAGCTCGTCAGGGGAGAAGGTCATGGCAGGTCCCGGCCCATAAGACGCCGCGTGCCGTCCGGCGGGCCAAGCTCGGCAATCACGGCGAAACCGGCACTACTATAGTGGGCGATATCGGCTTCGGCCACGGCCTCGATGCCGGTGGCGCCCTGTTCCGCCGCTTCGGCGAGGACCGCGCCGAAAAGTGCGCCGGCGTCGCCTCCGGCAAGGTGCAGGTGGCTGAGGGTGGCGAGGCGGCCGGTGATCGAGCAGCGGCAGGCGGCGGCGATGCCGCCATCGGGGTCGCGGATCAGCACGCTGAAACGGCGCTCCGGGCGGCCGGTCAGCCGCTCGATCTCGGCGACCAGCGCGGCGTCGTCGTCGATCCGCACCGGGCCGGCGGGGGCGGCGGCCTTGGCCGGGCCGGGGCGCGCGCGGCGGCGGACGCGGCGCAGGATGAAGGCGTAGAGCGCCGCGAGGCCGGCGAGGATGGCCAGCGCCGCAAGGCCCCGCGCCGCCTCGACCGTCGGGCGCTGGCCGGGGACGAGGATGGCAAGCGCCACCAGCAGCAGCGCCCAGCCGAGGGCGAAGCCGAGCACGAGCGGCCGCGGCACCCGCACCAGCCGGAGCCCGAACAGGATCAGAAGGCCGAGGACGAGATAGGCGATCATGGGTGCCCGGATCAGCCGGTGCCGGTGGAGCCGAAGCCGCCGCTGCCGCGCGCGCTGTCCGGCAGGGAGGCGGTCAGGGCCCAGGTGCAGCGGCTGACCGGCGCCAGCACCCCCTGGGCGATCCGCGCGCCGTGGGTGACGGTGAAGGCGTCGCGGCCGAGGTTCATGACGATGACCGACAATTCGCCGCGATAGTCGCTGTCGATGGTGCCGGGGCTGTTGGGCAGCGTCAGCCCGTGTTTCAGCGCCAGTCCGGAGCGGGGCCGCACCTGCAACTCGTAGCCCTCGGGGATGGCGAGCCGCAGGCCGGTTGGGATCAGCGCCGCCGCGCCGGGGGCGAGGGTGATCCCGGCGCCGCGGTCGGCGGGCGCGAGATTGGCGCGCAGGTCCATGCCGGCGGCCCCGGCGGTCTCGTAGGCGGGCAGCGGCACCGACGCATCGGCGGCAGCGGTCCGGGCAACCGAAACGGTGACGACGGCGGCGGGCCGGCTCATGCCAGGGCCGCGGCGATGCGGGCGGCGAGGCGGCGGGCGACCTCGGTCTTGGGCAACCGCTCCCAGGCCTCCTCGCCGTCGCCGGTGATCAGAGTCACCGCATTGTCGGCCCCACCCATGGCGCCGCCAGCAGCACTGACATCGTTGGCGACGATCCAGTCGCAGCCCTTGCGCTGGCGCTTGGCGCGGGCGTTGGCGAGCACGTTCTCGGTCTCGGCGGCGAAGCCCACCACCAGCGTCGGCCGGCCCTGGCCCATGGCGGCGACGGTCCTCAGGATGTCGGGGTTCTCGGCCAGCGCCAGCGCCGGCGGACCGTCGCCCGGCCGCTTCTTGATCTTCTGCGTGGCACCACTGGTCACGTGCCAGTCGGCGACGGCGGCGGCGAAAATCGCGGCATCTGCGGGCAGCGCGGCCTCGACCGCGGCAAGCATCTCGCGCGCCGTCTCGACTTCGATGACGGTGACCCCGCCGGGCCTCGGCGCGGTCGCCGGGCCGGTGACGAAGGTGACCGCGGCCCCCAGCCCCGCCAGCGCCGCCGCCAGCGCGGTGCCCTGTGCCCCCGAGGAGCGGTTGGCGATGTAGCGCACCGGATCGATGGGCTCATGGGTCGGGCCCGAGGTGACGATCACGTGCCGGCCCGAAAGCGGCCCCTCGGCCAGCGCCGCCTCGATGGCGGCGACGATCTCCATCGGCTCGGCCATGCGCCCGGGCCCGTATTCGCCGCAGGCCATGTCGCCGTCGTTGGGGCCGACGCTCAGGATGCCGTCGCCCGCCAGCGTGGCGAGGTTGCGCCGGGTCGCGGCATGGGTCCACATCCGCACGTTCATCGACGGGGCGATCAGCACCCGCTTGTCGGTGGCCATCAGCAGGGTCGAGGCCAGATCGTCGGCATGGCCGCCGGCCATCTTGGCCATCAGGTCGGCGGTGGCCGGGGCCACCACCACGAGGTCGGCGGCACGGGACAGCTCGATATGGCCCATCTCGGCCTCGTCGGTGAGGCTGAAGAGATGCTGATAGACCTTCTGGCCGGCCAGCGCCGCCACCGAAAGCGGGGTCACGAACTCTTCCGCGGCACGGGTCATGACCGGCGTCACCGCCGCGCCGCGCTGGCGCAGGCGGCGGATCAGCTCCAGGCACTTGTAGGCGGCGATGCCGCCACCGATTATGAGGACGATGCGATTGTGGGTCACGGTGTTCGAGATACGCGTTTGCGGCCAACGGGCCGCGGTGGGCCAAGGACGCGCCTTTTTGGCGCCTTAAGGGCGTTTTTATAGCACATCAGGACCGCCAATGCGTTAAACGGCTGGAATTACCAATCGGCCGGACAGACCCAAATGGTCGGCTTTGGATGCGAAGGCCACAATA
>JBNKWA010000057.1:0-29449 GCA_050299555.1 Paracoccaceae bacterium
GCGGCCACATCGGGCCCGGCCTCGGTTTCGGTGACCGTCAGCGTCGCCTCGCCGGACCGCGAGAGCCCGGCGCGGACGATGGCCGCCAGCGCCGGAAGGACGGCCATCAGCGCGGGAGTGACAACGTCGCAGGTCGCGATCGGCACCAGATCGTGCCCGGCGCGCGCGTGAAAGCCGATGGCAACGGTCTTTTTGGTACGCCGCGCCGCAAAGGTGGCACGACGGCGCGAGTGGGCCGGCGAGGTGAGCGTGGGGCGGACCTCGGCCGCCAGTCCGCGCGCGGCCAGGGCGCGGGCAATGACCTCGCCCTTCCAGGCGGCGACAAAGCCGTCCGCCGCGTGCTGCAGGGCGCAGCCACCGCAGGCGCCGAAATGCGGGCAGCCGGGCGCGACCCGCTGCGGCGAGGGTGCCAGAACCGCCTCCAGCCGCCAGCCCCCGTCGGTTTCGGTGGCGCGGACGCGTTCTCCGGGCAGGGTCAGCGGCAGGTGGGCGTTGTCGTCGGCGATGCCGTCGCCCTTGAGGCCGAGACGTGCGATGGTGAAATCCGTCATGGTGCGGCAGATACTCCGGGCGGGCCGGTGACGGAAGGGCCAGGGGATGTCGTCGCGGGTGAAACCGATTGGTGCCGACTACGGCTCTAATCATTTGGAATTTGATTGCCTATTTTCCTGATCGGAAACAAAAGGACCGTCAGCACATGACACCAATCGCAGCAGCGCCGAACCCTGTCGCGCCGCAGGCGCGGGTCGGCCACATCCATCTCAAGGTTGCCGATCTCGACCGCGCCATCGGCTTCTATTCCGGTGTGCTCGGCTTTTCGCTGATGCAGCGCTATGGCACGCAGGCGGCGTTCCTGTCCGCTGGCGGTTATCACCACCATATCGGGCTCAATACCTGGGAGAGCGCCGGTGCCACGCCGCCACCGCCGGGCCATACCGGGCTTTTTCACGTGGCGTTCCTCTATCCGACGCAAGCGGCGCTGGCCGATGCGCTGCGGCGGCTTGTGGCGGCCGGGATCCGCCTCGACGGTGCCTCGGATCATGGCGTCAGCCAGGCTCTGTACCTGCGCGATCCGGACGGCAATGGCGTGGAGTTGTACTGGGACCGGCCGGAAGCGGAGTGGCCGCGCGATGCCGAAGGACGGCTGGCCATGGTGACCGAGCGGCTGGACCTCGAAGCGCTGCTGGAAGCGGCCTGACGCCGCCCGCGGCTTAACCTTGCGTTCACTTTTCGGTCCGCTTTGGGCCGGTTTCGTGGCATGGTCCGCCGCTAGTGGGTGGAGGGATCATGGCATCGCGAATTGGACTTGGCGCTGCGCTGGCGCTGCTGCTGGCGCTGCCCGCGCTTGCCGGTGAGGGTCTTCGGGTCATCGATGGCGACACGTTCGAGATGGGGGGCGAGACCATCCGCCTTCTCGAAATCGACGCGCCCGAAAGCGGCCAGGCCTGCCGCGATGCGGGCGGGCGTTCCTATGGCTGCGGCGCCAGGGCGGCCGACCGGCTGCGGGCGCTGCTGACGGCCGGGCCGGTGAGCTGCGAAGGCGACGAGCGCGACCGCTATGGCCGCCGGCTGGCACGCTGCGACGTCAAGGGCATCGACATCGGCGGCGCCATGGTCGCGGAAGGCCACGCGCTTGCCTTCACCCGCTATTCGGACCGTTACCTGCCCGAGCAGCGCCTGGCCGAGAAGGCGGGCACGGGCCTCTGGTCGGGCGATTTCGCCGCGCCCTGGGATTTCCGCGCCGAGCAGTGGACGCGGGCGGCCGCGACGGCGGCCGAGCCGGGCTGCCCGATCAAGGGCAACATCAACGCCAGGGGCGAGCGCATCTATCACACGCCGTATTCGCGCAGCTATGCCGAGACACGAATCAATCCAGCCCGGGGCGAGCGCTGGTTCTGCAGCGAGGCCGAGGCGATCGGCGCCGGCTGGCGGGCGCCGGTCCGCTGATCAAAGCAGCAGGTCGACGTCTCCGGCATCGGCCATGTCGAGGCCGACGAGCACCACGGTGACATTCTCGGCGTGGAAGGCGAGATGGCCGGTGGCGGTTTCGAAGAAATCCACCTGCCAGCGCCCGGCGAGATCGAGCCGGGTGAGTGAAATGGCGTCATGGGCGACGTCGAAATCCAACACCTTGTCGCGGCCGTGGCCGTTCGCGAAGACGAAGGTGTCCTCGCCGCCGCCGCCGCGCAGCCGGTCCTTGCCGCTGCCGCCGACGATGGTGTCGTCGCCGCCGGCGCCGACCAGGAAATCCCTGCCGCTGAAGCCGCGCAGCACCTCGTCCGCTGCCGTGCCCGTCAGCTTCTCGCCGTCGCTGCTGCCGGAGATCACGGTGGGTTCGCCGCCCGAGCCGCTGGCGCCGCCCGAACCGCCGCCCGAGCCGCCCCCGGTGGCATCCTGCTGCAGGAAGTCGAATTTCACGTTCTCACCAGAGACGGTGACCGTCTTGGCCATGGTCCGGCCCTCGGAATCGCTGATCTCGACCCGGTAGGTGCCGTCGCCGACCTTGATGCCGTAGCCGCCGGCGGCGGCGGTCGAGGCGGTTCCGACCACCACGCCGTCGCTCTTGATCTTGACGGTCAGCCCCGACAGCCCCTCGCCCGCGTCGAAGAAATCGTCGCCGTCGCGGTCGGTCCAGGCGACGCCGGTGATCCAGCTGCCGGAGCCGGACTTGGCGAAGTTCTGGGTCACCATGGCGGCGGTCCAGCCGCTGAAGTTGCCGACCTCGAAGCCGATGCCGATTTCCTTGAAGCTGCCATTGAGGATGTTGGCGCGGTGGCCGGGGCTGTTCATCAGCGCGTCGTGCAGGTTGGCGATGTCGTCGGCATAGCCGGCCGCCCCGCGTACCGATTGCCAGGCGATGTTCTCGCCCCAGGTCCAGGAGCCGGTGAAGCTGTAGCCGGCGGCGGCCATGCGGTCGCCGGCGCTGGAACCGCCGGCGCCGGTGTGGGAGAAGGTGTCGGTGGCCAGCATCCACGAGGAATGATCCTCGCTGGAATCGTTCAGGAGCGCGTTGAAGACCAGCGGCTGGGCGCCGGTCTTGGCGCGCTCGGCATTGATCTCCTCCAGCATCTGCTGCTCAAGGTCGCTCGCGGTGGTCATGCGTCGGGTCCCTCAACTCCGGTGGATGGCCGGATCGGACCTCCGCACCACCCCTTCGCGCCCCCGCACGACCAATGCCGACCGCAGGGCCGGATGGTCAACGCGCGCCCGCCTCTCCCCCGGACGCGCGGCACGAACCTGCCGAAGGAAGATGACCGAATTCTGACCGGCCGCCATACTGATTACCGAGGCATTGACGAAAATCCGCCGCGCCGATGATCGTTGGCCCGCGATCGTTGGCCCGCGATCGTTGGCCCGGGGGCGCCGAAGGCGGGAGGGCGCCGCCGTCGGGCCCATCGAGGGCCCTCGGCGGCGGTCGCTGTCGCTCCGGGCGCCCATGACGGAGGCCAGGGTCGAGGTCCCCGGCGGGGGCTGCCCGGACAGGGCTAGAGTTCGGCAGCCAGCCGCGAGGCCTGGTCGATGGCGCGCTTGGCGTCGAGCTCGGCCGCCATGTCGGCGCCGCCCACCACATGGACCGGGATCGGCCCGCCCGCCAGCGCCTCGGCGAGGCTGCGTTCGGGCTCCTGCCCGGCGCAAAGGACAACCGTGTCCACCTCGAGCCACTCGGGCCGCTCGCGGCCGGGGCCGTGGCTGAGAAGGACGCCCTTCGGCCCGATCTCCTCGTAGTTCACGCCGCCCTGCAGCCGCACCTGCTTCATGCCGAGGCTGAGCCGGTGGATCCAGCCGGTGGTCTTGCCGAGCCGCTTGCCCAGCCCCTCGGCCTTGCGCTGCAACAGCCAGACCGCGCGCGCCGGCGGCTCGGGCCGCGGCCCTTCGGGGGCCAGCCCGCCACGGCTGATCCAGGGGTCGGTCACGCCCCATTCCCGGCGCCAGAGCTCCACGTCCTCGGTGGGGCTTTGACCGTCGTGCACCAGAAACTCGGCCACGTCGAAGCCAATGCCGCCAGCACCGATGATGGCGACCCGGTCGCCAACCGGCGCGCGGTGGCGCAGGACGTCGATGTAGCTCAGCACGTTCGGGCCGTCCTGGCCCGGGATCTTCGGGTCGCGAGGGACCACGCCGGTGGCGATCACCACGGCGTCGAACCCCGCCAGCATCGCCGGTTCGGCCCGGGACCCGAGGCGAAGCTCGATCCCGGCGGCAGCGATCTGGCGGGTGTACCAGGCGACAAGGCCGTGGAACTCCTCCTTGCCCGGGATCACCCGCGCCATGTTGAGCTGCCCGCCGATCTCGGCCGCCGCCTCGAACAGGGTCACCCGATGCCCGCGGCCGGCGGCCACCAGCGCCGCCGACAGCCCGGCCGGCCCGGCCCCGACCACGGCGATGCGGCGCGGCGAGGCCGCCGGGCGGTAGACAAGCTCGGTCTCGTGCGCGGCGCGCGGGTTCACCAGGCAGCTCGCCACCTTCAGCGAGAAGGTGTGGTCGAGGCAGGCCTGGTTGCAGGCGATGCAGGGGGCGATGTCGCCGCCACGGCCGGCGCGGGCCTTGGCGGCGAAGGCGGGATCGGCCAGCAGCGGCCGGGCCATCGAGACCATGTCGGCGGCACCCTCGGCCAGCACCGCCTCGGCCACCTCGGGCGTGTTGATGCGGTTCGAGGTGATCAGCGGCAGCCCGACCTCGCGCTTCAGCCGCCGGGTCAGGTGCACGAAGGCCCGGCGCGGCACCGAGGTGGCAATGGTCGGCACCCGCGCCTCGTGCCAGCCGATGCCGGTGTTGATGATGCTGGCCCCGGCCGCCTCGACCGCCCGGGCGAGTGCCACGATCTCGTCCCAGGTGGAGCCGTCGGGGATCAGGTCGATCAGCGACAGCCGGAAGATGACGATGAAGTCGTCGCCGACAGCCTGCCGCACCCGGCGAACCACCTCGACCGGCAGCCGCATGCGGTTCTCATAGGGCCCGCCCCAGCCGTCGGTGCGCCGGTTGGTATGGGTGACCAGGAACTCGTTCAGCAGGTAGCCCTCGGAGCCCATGATCTCGACACCGTCATAGCCGGCCTCGCGGGCGCGGGCGGCGGCGGTGGCGATGTCGGCGATCTGCTTCTCGATCCCCGCCTCGTCCAGCTCGCGCGGGGTGAACGGAGTGATCGGCGATCGGATCGGCGACGGGGCGACGGACCGTTCACTGTAGGCATAACGCCCCGCGTGCAGGATCTGCATGGCGATGCGGCCGCCGGCGGCATGGACCCTGTCGGTGACTACGCGGTGATGGGCGATGTCGTCCGGCGTGAACAGCCCCGGCGCCCCGGGCAGGACGCCGCCCTCGTCGTTCGGCGACATGCCGCCGGTGACGATCAGCGCCACCTCGCCCTCGGCCCGCTCGGCGTAGTAGGCGGCCATGCGCGGCCAGTCGCCGACCTCCTCGAGCCCGGTATGCATCGACCCCATGAGGATCCGGTTCGGGAGTGTCACATGTCCGAGGTCGAGCGGTGCGAAGAGGTGCGGGTAGGAATTGGCCGGCACGAGGCAATACCTTTCGGAAACAACCAGGCGCCCGAGCCGCTATGCCGGCCGCCGCCGGAAACGCTACAGGAAACTGCGCCGGGGGTGAACCAGTGCCGTCAGGTCAGCAACCTCCACCCGCGCCGCGAAGGGTGCCTCGAGGATCAGGTCGATCCACGCATCGCGGGCGCGGTCGGGCTCGAACCCGGTAAAGCTGAGGTCCCATTCGACGCGAAACGGCGCCGACGGGTCGGCGATCTCATGCGGCAGGGCTTCGCTGTTGGGGCCGTGAACCAGGTTCAGCCGGGCGAAGACGGTCTGCCGGGCGGCCGGGGTCATCACCCCCGCGAGGCGTATGATATCGTGACGCCCCAATGCACGCGCCACCTCGGCCGGCAGGGCAAGCGCCAGCGACACGAAGCGGCCCGACACACCGGCGAGGCCGATGCAGAGCTGGCCGTCGCGAAGGGCAAGCGAGGGGCCGGTGGCGCTGTCATGATGCAGCGTCAGGCCGGGGCAGAGGCTGTGGCCGGTCCCGGCGGCCTCGACCGGCGCCAGGGTGCCCGCCGGCCACAGCGCCGGGCGCTGGTGCCACCAGGTACGTTCGGGCAGGTCACCGGCCTCGGCGTCGGCCGGCCGCCGGGGTGGCCCCAGCGTCGCCAGCCGGTCGCGCCAGTCCGGCTGCATCAGTTCTGCGGCGCTGCGGCTTCGCCTGCACCGGCCTCGTCCAGCGCGGCGCCGACAATGGCCTCGATGTCTTCAGGCGCCGCGGCTTCGGCCGGCACCGGCTCGGGCGCTTCCTCGGGGTTCGCCGCAATGGTCGCCTGGGCGAAGCTGCGCAGCAGCGCCCGGGCGTCGCTGTCCGCGACTTCGGTCCCCTGGAAGCTGACCATGGACAGCCCCACCAGCCGGTGACCGGCTTCGAAGAAGGCACGCCAGAAATCCGGCGACGCGTTAGGCAGCGGCTGCTCGCCCTCGTCGCGCACCTTGATCAGCAGCACGTCGTCGACGATCTCGGAGCTGGCCACGGACACCTTGGCGGCATCACCGCTCTTGCCGAGGCTGGCGGCGGCCGGGCCGGAGAAGAACGTGCGCAAGTCCTGGAGTGTGCCGGGCAGGCCGGTATTGGCGATGGTGGCGGTCATCACCGCGTTCAGCGCCGCGCCGTCGGCATCGCCGGCGCCGGTCACGTCGCAGTCGGCGACCAGCAGGAAGGCACCGTTGCTGTTGACCTCGGTGGAGCGCGGATCGAAGCAGAGCCCCTGGGGCGCGACCACGTTCACCGCCTCGCCAGCGACGTTGAGCGACAGCCGGTTCGGGGCCTGCTGCTGGACCTGATCGCAGCCGGCGACGGCGAGGGCCAGAAGGGCGGCGGCGCTAGAGATCCGCATAGACATGGGCTTCCTCGGCTGCTCCGGGATGGGTGGTGGCACCGCGATAGGTGGGGCCGACGAGCTGGGCGTACTTCCACAGCGCGCCCGAGGTGTAGATGGTCTTGCGGGGGCCGGACCAGGCGCCGCGGCGCCGGGCCAGTTCCTCGTCCGTCAGATCGACGCTGATGGTGCCGGCGACGGCGTCGAGGGTGATCATGTCGCCGTCCCGAAGCAGCGCGATGGGCCCACCGGCCGCCGCCTCGGGGCCGACATGGCCGACGCAGAAGCCGCGGGTGGCGCCCGAGAAACGGCCGTCGGTGATCAGCGCCACCTTCTTGCCCATGCCCTGGCCGGACAGGGCCGCCGTGGTCGCCAGCATCTCGCGCATGCCGGGGCCGCCGGCCGGGCCCTCGTTGCGGATGACCAGCACCTCGCCTTCCTTGTAGGTGCGTGCCTTGACCGCCTCGAACGCGTCCTCCTCGCATTCGAAGACCCGCGCCGGTCCGGAGAAGCGCTGCTCGTCCTGGCTCATCCCCGCCACCTTCACGATGGCGCCCTCGGGCGCGAGGTTGCCCTTCAGCCCGACGACGCCGCCGGTCTTGGTGATCGGGTTCGAGACCGGATGGATGACGCGGCCGTCGGCCTCCAGCTCGATCCGGTCGAGCTCCTCGCCGAGGCTGCGGCCCGACGCGGTGATGCAATCCTCGTGGATCAGCCCGGCCTTCCTCAGCTCCTTCATCACCACCGGCACGCCGCCCACCTCGTAGAGGTCCTTGGCGACGAACTGCCCGCCGGGCTTGAGGTCGACGAAGTAGGGTGTGTCGCGGAAGATCTCGCAGACATCGTCGAGGAAGAAGTCGATCCCCGCCTCATGCGCAATGGCCGGCAGGTGCAGCCCCGCATTGGTCGAGCCGCCGGTACAGGCGACCACCCGGGCCGCGTTCTCGAGGCTCTTGCGGGTCACCACGTCGCGGGGCCGGATGCGCTTTTCCAAGAGGTTCATCACCGCCCGGCCCGAGGCCTCGCCATAGGCGTCGCGGGACTCGTAGGGCGCCGGCGCGCCGGAGGAATTCATCAGCGCCAGCCCGATCGCCTCGGACACGCAAGCCATGGTGTTTGCGGTGAACTGGCCGCCGCAGGCACCGGCCGAGGGGCAGGCGACACGCTCGAGCGCCGTCAGCTCCTCGTCGGAGTTGGCACCGGCCTGGTGCCGGCCGACGGCCTCGAACACGTCCTGCACGGTGACGTCGCGGCCCTGGTACCGCCCCGGCAGGATCGAGCCGCCGTAGAGGAACACCGACGGCACGTTGAGGCGCACCATCACCATCATCATCCCGGGCAGCGACTTGTCGCAGCCGGCGAGGCCGACCAGAGCATCGTAGCAATGGCCGCGCATGGTCAGCTCGACGGTGTCGGCGATGGCCTCGCGGCTGGCCAGCGAGGACTTCATGCCGTCGTGGCCCATGGCGATGCCGTCGGTCACGGTGATGGTGGTGAACTCGCGCGGCGTGCCCATGGCCGCCTTCACCCCCAGCTTGACCGCCTGGGCCTGCCGGCTCAGCGCGATGTTGCAGGGCGCGGCCTCGTTCCAGCAGGTGGCGACACCCACAAGAGGCTGGTGGATCTCGGCCTCGGTCATGCCCATGGCGTAGTAGTAGGAGCGGTGTGGCGCCCGGGCCGGTCCCTCGGTCACATGCCGTGACGGCAGCTGCGACTTGTCGAACTTCATGGCATCCATCGCTCCACCCCTCGCGCCGCCGTCGGACGGGCAAAGGCGTAGTCAAAGCGGGGCGCGAGCGCAAGGCCGGCCCGGTGAGGTGAGAGGGCTGTGAGCGTGACAGTGACCCGGGGCCCTGTACCGGCCGCGGCAGCATGGGACGAGCCAGGTGCGCGGGTTCCCCGCTCGATTGGGGGCTCGGGGGAACCCGCGCCTGTCTGCGCCGGGGGCACCCCGAATGGTCCAGGGCCCGAGCGCATACAGCTCTCGTCGCTGACAGTACTACCGGGAACGCTGCGACAGCCGGCGGACCCACCCAAGGCCGGCTTTCGCAATACATTAACGCCACACGCAACCGAAAATCCAGAACCTTGCACGCAACTGCCTGCAACCAATCCATGTACCTCTGTTGCGTCGCTGTTGCCCGCCTTGGCGGGGACACGCCCGCCGATAAGGCTTTGCCCGCGCCGGCCCGGCCGGCTATCCTGACGCGGCTGCACCGGCAGGTTCCGGCGGCCCGAGCAGAAGAAGAACGCGAACAGGCATGATCCTGCCCACCCTGTCCGAGCCGGCCTTCGCGCTGGTCGTAGAGCCGGCGCGCCGGCAGCCGGCGCTGTGGCGGCTGCTTTTGGGCCTGGTCGTCATCGCCGTATGCTACATTTTCGCCACCATTGTCGTGATGGTCGTGCTCGGGATCTATGCCCGCCTTTATGACCCGGCGCTGGCAAGGGGTTTCGACGCGATGATGGGGGGCACCTTCTCGGCCCCGCTGCTGATCGCCTTTCTCTACGCTTTCGCAGCCGTCATTCTTGCCGCCTGGTTTGCCGCCGGCGCCCTGCACGATCGGGGCTTCGCCAGCCTGCTTGGCCCCGGCGGGTTTCGCCGCCGCCATTACCTGGCCGGGATCGGCATCGTTGCCGTGCTGTCGCTGGGCGGGTTTGCGCTGTCGCTCATCACCGACCCGCCCAACCCCAACCTGTCCTTCCCGCAATGGTGGCCGCTGGCGCTGGTGGCGCTGCCGGCCCTGGCGCTGCAGACAGCAGCCGAGGAGATCGCCTTTCGCGGCTACCTGATGCAGCAGCTTGCGGCACGCTTCTCAAGCCCGCTGATCTGGTGGGTGGGCCCGGCCGTGCTGTTCGGATCGCTGCATTATTCGTCGGTCAATTTCGGCCCCAATGCCTGGCTGGTGGCGCTGGCGGCGGGGTTCATGGGGCTGATCCTGGGCGATGTCGCGGTGCGGACCGGCAACCTGTCGCTGTCCATGGGGCTGCACTTTGCCAACAACGTCTGGGCACTTCTGTTCGTCGCCCTGCCGGGCGACATGGACCCGCTCAGCCTCATGACCGCGCCCATCGATCCGGACGACCCGGCCGAGATGCGGGCGGCGCTTCTGCTCAGCCTGGCGGTACTGGTGGCGATCTACGGGCTCTATCTCGTGGTGCTGGCCCGCCGGCGGCGGTAGGATTTGCAATCGCTCCGGCAGGGCCTTATCTGTCGCCGACGCGCTCAGGGGTAGAGAGCCGATGAACTGGATCTCCAACTACGTCAGACCGAAGATCAACTCGCTGTTCTCGCGGCGCGAGGTCCCGGAAAACCTGTGGACCAAGTGCGACGAGTGCGGAACCATGCTGTTCCACCGCGAGCTGAAGGACGCGCTCAACGTCTGCACCAATTGCAATCACCACATGTACATCAGCCCGCGGGACCGGTTCGCGGCGCTGTTCGACGGCGGTGCATTCGTGGAAGTGGCGGTCCCCGAGCCCATCGCCGATCCGCTGCATTTCCGCGACTCCAAGCGCTATGCCGACCGCCTGCGCGAGGCGCGCAAGGTCAATACCGACGCAAAGGACGCCATCCTGGTCGCCGAGGGGCCGATCGGTCGGCTGACCGCCGTGGTGGCGGTGCAGGATTTCAACTTCATGGCCGGCTCGATGGGCATGGCGGTGGGCAATGCACTGATCGCCGCCGCCGAGCGTGCCCTGGCCCTGAAGGCGCCGCTGGTGGTCTTTGCCGCCGCCGGCGGGGCGCGCATGCAGGAGGGCATCCTGTCGCTGATGCAGATGCCGCGCACCACCATCGCGGTACAGATGGTTCGCGAGGCCGGCCTGCCGTACGTGGTGGTGCTGACCCATCCGACCACCGGCGGGGTGACGGCGAGCTATGCCATGCTGGGCGACGTGCAGATCGCCGAGCCCAACGCGCTGATCTGCTTCGCCGGGCCGCGGGTGATCGAGCAGACCATCCGCGAGACCCTGCCCGAGGGCTTCCAGCGCTCGGAATACCTGCTCGACCACGGCATGCTCGACCGTGTGGTGGATCGCAAGGACCTGCGACAGGAACTGATCACGCTGCTGCGGCTGTTGACGAAATCGCCATCCGCCATCCGCGGCGAGTTGCCAAGCCCGACACCGGCCGAGGCCGAGCCGGCGGCTGCCGGCGAGGCGCAGGCGCCGGGTTGAGCGGCATTCCACCGGCCAGCCATTGATGGAAACGCGCCAAAGCGACCTCATCCTCGAACGGATGATGGCCCTGCATCCGAAGGTGATCGACCTGACACTGGACCGCATGTGGCCACTGCTGCAGGCACTGGGCGACCCGCACAAGAAGCTGGCGCCGGTGATCCATGTCGCCGGCACCAACGGCAAGGGCTCGGTGCAGGCGATGCTGAGGGCCGGGCTGGAAGGCGCCGGCAAGCGCGTGCAGTCCTACACGTCTCCGCATCTGGCGCGGTTCCACGAGCGCATCCGCATGGCTGGCGGGCTGATCGCGGAAGCCGACCTGAGCGCGGTGCTGGCGGAGTGCGAGGCCGCCAATGGCGGCCGGCCGATCACCTTCTTCGAGATCACCACCGTGGCGGCGATGCTGGCCTTCTCGCGCCAGGTGGCGGACTGGTGCCTGCTGGAGGTGGGGTTGGGCGGCATCTACGATTCCACCAACGTGGTGGAAGCGCCGCAGCTCTGCGTGATCGCGCCGGTCTCGCTGGACCACCAGCAATATCTTGGCGAGACGCTGGCCGAGATCGCGGTCGCGAAAGCCGGGATCATCAAGCCCGGCGTGCCCTGCGTGGTGGGCCAGCAGGAGGACCCGGCGCAGGCGGTGATCGAGGCAACGGCCGAGCGCGCAGGGGCGCCGCTGCTGGTCGCCAACCGCGACTGGCAGGTCTGGGAGGAGCACGGGCGGCTGGCCTTCCAGGACGGCGACGGGCTTCTCGACCTGCCGATGCCGGCGCTGGTGGGCGCCCACCAGGTCGCCAATGCCGGCATGGCGATTGCGGCGCTGCGGCGGCTCGGCTTTGGCGAGGCGACCTGCCGGGCGGCGATGGAGAACGTCCGCTGGCCGGCCCGGCTGCAGCGGCTGCGCCAGGGGCCGCTGGTGGCGGCGGCGGCCGAGGCCGAGCTGTGGCTCGATGGCGGCCACAACCCCGCCGCCGGCGAGGCGCTGGCCGAGGCGGTGACGCGGCTGCGCCCCGAACGGCCGCTGCACCTGGTCTGCGGCATGCTCAACACCAAGGACGTGCGCGGCTACCTGCGGCCGCTTGCGGCGCGGGCCGCCAGCCTGCATGCGGTGTCGATCCCCGGCGAGGCGAACACCCTGCCGGCCGCCGAGACGGTCGCCGCCGCGCGCGACGCCGGGCACCGGGCCGAGGCGGCGGACTCGGTGGCCGAGGCGGTCGCGGCCATCGTGGCGGAGGACCCCCATGCCCGCATCCTGATCTGCGGCTCGCTCTACCTGGCCGGCCGGGTTCTGCAGGAGAACGGCTGAAGGAGCGGACCCGGGCGTCCCCATGGGGACGGGGGGTCAAGCAGTTGGAATCGAAGGCAATCCCGTGGGGACGGTCCGGGGACCTGCTTGACCGCGCCCAGAGCGCCATTGGGGCCCCGACAAGCGTCCCCATTGGGACGGTGGGTCAAGGGGTTGGAATCGAAGGGAAACTCGCGGGGACGGGTTTGGACGCCGGCCGGGCGCTCGGGCCGGGGGCGGGGCCCCGAGGAAGCGTCCCCATGGGGACGGGGGGTCAAGTCTCTGACTTACCTGGATAAAATTGTCAACTTTGGTGGGGACGTGTTGGGACATGGGCCGCGGACGGCTCAGCGGGTGCCCTTCGTGAGGACGATTGCAGCCCTCCGTCCGTTGGAGTCAGGCCGGGGGCTCGGCGCGGCAGCTCCCCGCATTCCGCCGCCATCGCGTCGTTGGGAGGGATCGGGCCGACACAGACGCCTGACCGACGGTCACCGCGCGGCACTGTCATGCGAATACCCTCTCTGTACGCTCTCTGTACAGAATTAGAGATTCTACAGCTTGTTTGCTAAAATTCAGAAAAATATTCCCCTGTTTCTGGATTTATCATTTTGATTTCTCGTTCGATACCATCCCAAAATTGACTGCCGTTTACGACGATCTCCAAATTGTCGATCATTCCGTTTTCAACATTGACCCAAAACGAGCAACCTGCATCAAGCCCATCCATATCAAATTGACCATACAATCCGACACCCAAGCGGCCATCAGGTACATTCAATACTTTTTTTGGTTTAAAATATGTATATCGACCAGATCCTGTATTTATTCTATTTAATACAGTAATGCCATCTGGGCTCTGGAATGAGTTATTTACATACTTTTTAAAGTATAAATCCAAAATCATCTTTTCCAGATCAGTTATGCTACTTGAGCTATCGCTTGACATCAGTTTGGCATCCTTGTTATCGAACTGAGGCTACCGATTGAGAGTTTGCCATCCGTAAAAACATCGTTTCTTCTAATTGTCATACTAAATCAAATAGAATCTGCTTATATCCGTATGGAAGTGAAAATTTATTACCGTTTGTGTAGGATAAATTATCTACTAACCGAGATTTTATTGCTTTATATTTTGGATTTTTGTTTAAATTAGAAATTTTAACCTCTCCGAGAAGCTTACTGATAACCTTTTCCTTAGTGAGGTTAAATCTTTCAAATTGCATAATATTGGCGATTTCCGTTATAAGTAGAACAACATCTTCTGTATCAAGGCTCGCAGAATCGTACAATAAATACCTAACCCTATTTAACCTGTAGCCTTCAATACTTATTGGTTTCTGATTCTTAATAATTTCTCGAACAAAATTTGCGGCTTCTTCCAATTTGTCATCTTGAAAAACCTCTAGGGCCGCTTCTAATTTTGATATTATCATTGGCCAATCACCAACTACACTGTGCCCTCTAATACTTGATAAACGAATATCCTCCGAAATTTCCTTATGGCACTGTGAAATATTTTTCACCTCAAGACCTCTGGCAATGTAATCCCGTTATTCTGTAGATACTGATAGATAGCTCCTTCTGGCATGTGTGTATATATTCTATTTCCAGACTGATTTGTGGATGAAAAGATACATTGTATTCTCCCAGCAGAATCTTGCCATAGCACGGATACGTGTCCCGTTCGGACATTTCCTGCTGCGTTTGTGTATTTTCCACTCCATTGTGCACCGCCACTTCGGGTATGGCTAATAGCAGATTCCAGATACTGACTTCTCGTCATTCCCGCAGCTTGACCATGACGCGAAGCATGCTCGCTTAGGTCGGCAAATTTCGGGCACCTATCATGCACCCAAACCGGTTCAGCATCCAGATCCCCGGCAACAAAATACGTATGATACCCCTCCACCGTCAGGTTGTACGCGTCAAGCGCCTCCTGCCTTACCTCAACCGAAACAACCTCTGCCCAGGTCCCGTCCGGGTTCAGCAGGCGGTCCCCGGGAACAAGACTGGCCGCGTCCACCCAGTTGCCGCCGGCGATCGGGCCTTCGTAGAGGTGGCCGTCGCTGGAGGGTGTCGGCCCCTCGGCGACAACCGGCACCACGCCCTCTTCGACCGGTGGAGCCGTGAAGAACGGGTGGGTGGACGTGCCAGACGGCGGTCTCGCCGAAGGCGGCCTGCGGCGTGACCTTGCGCCCACTTGGCAGCGGCCCGGCCCGGCGGTATGACGTCGATCGGGCCCCGGCGATGGCGTCGCCGGGCCGCTGAGGCCTCAGCGGCAGTCCCGCGGCCCTGATCGGCCGCACCCCCTCCTGTACGCCGGGAAGACCCATGAACCGCGGGGCGTCTTCCCCCGCGGGCAGGAGATCACCAGATGACCGACACCCGCGCCGATTTCTACCGCTTCAGCAACGGGCCGAAGGCGGCCCTGCCGTTCCCGCAGACCGAATACGAGGCCCGCCTGGCGGGTCTGCGCCGCATCCTCGCCGACGCGGGTCTCGACGCCGCCGTGCTGACCTCGATGCACAACATCGCCTATTACTCTGGGTTCCTCTACTGCTCGTTCGGCCGGCCCTATGGTCTGGTGGTCACCCGGTCCGAGGCGGTGACGATCGGCGCCGGCATCGATGCCGGCCAGCCGGGGCGGCGGTCGGCCTTCGCCGCGCTCACCCATTCCGACTGGCAGCGCGACAATGTCTGGCGGGCGGTGGCCCATGTCGCCGGCACCGGCAGGGCCGTGGGTTTCGAGGGCGACCACCTGACGCTGGCCCAGTCGGCGAAGCTCGACCACTTCCTGGCGCCGCGAAGCCGCAGCGACATCGCGCCGGCCACCATGGCCCAGCGCATGATGAAGTCGGAGGCCGAGCGGGCGCTGATCCGGCAGGGGGCGCAGGTTGCCGATATCGGCGGCCAAGCCATCCGCGAGGCGATCCGGGAGGGCGCCCGCGAAATCGACGTCGCCATGGCCGGGCGCGACGCCATGGAGGTTGAGATCGCCCGGCGCTTCCCCGATGCCGAGTACCGCGACACCTGGGTCTGGTTCCAGTCGGGGCTGAACACCGACGGCGCCCACAATCCGGTCACCGCCCGGCGGTTGGCCCGGGGCGACATCCTCAGCCTCAATACCTTCCCGATGATCTCGGGCTATTACACCGCGCTGGAGCGGACCCTGTTTCTTGGCGAACCCGACGCCGCATCGCTGGCCCTGTGGGAGGCAAACGTCGCCACCCACGAACTGGGGCTGAGCCTGATCCGCCCGGGGGCCACCTGCGCCGGCATCACGGCGGAGTTGAACCGCTTCCTCGCCGAGCGCGACCTGTTGCGCTATCGCACTTTCGGCTATGGCCATTCCTTCGGCATCCTCAGCCACTATTACGGCCGCGAGGCAGGGCTGGAGCTGCGCGAGGACATCGACACCGTGCTGGAGCCCGGGATGGTGGTGTCGATGGAGCCGATGCTGACGGTTCCCGAGGGTCGGCCCGGCGCCGGCGGCTATCGCGAGCACGACATCCTGATCGTCACCGAGGACGGCGCCGAGAACATCACCGGCTTTCCCTACGGCCCGGCCCACAACATCGTGGAGTGACCCCAGGCCCCCGTGCCGCGACATGATCGGCGGGTCTTACGCCGGCGCCCGGGGCCATTGGCCGGTCAGGTGGCCGCTTTCTAGCCCGTGCCGAGCAGGGCATTGACCGCCAAGGCGATCAGCACGGCGTTGAAGAAGAACGCGCCGGTGCCGTGGATCAGGACGGCGCGGCGCATGGCGGTACTGGTGACCTGGACGTCCGAGACCTGGGCGGCCACGCCGATGACGAAGGCGAAGTAGAGGAACTCCACCGCGCCGGGGTGCGGCGTTTCGGGGAAGGCCAGGCCGCCGCCGCCGGACGCGAAGAGGCTGGCATAGTGGAAGGCGGCGACGGTGTGCAGGGTCGCCCAGGCCAGCGGCAGGCTGACCGCGGCCACCAGGAGCTGGGGCGGCCCCTCGCCCGTCGGTCCGGCCACCAGCGCCACGATGGCACCGAGCGAGACCGCCACGGCGATGGCGGTGATGAGCGAGACCAGCGCCACGCCCTCGTCCGCCTCGGCAATGTGGGCCTCAAATCCCGCCTGGCCGGTGCGCAGGAGAAACACCGCCGCCAGGGCCAGGTACGAGGCGAAGAAGGCGTCGCCGCCGGCCACGGCCCTGACTGCGGGGCCGTGACCGGTCAGCGCCAGCGCGACGGCGAGACCGATCGCCGCCGCGACGTAGAACCGCCAGTGGCGGCGCATGGGCGGCCGCCTATTCGGCCCAGTAGACCGCCGTCAGGTCGTTGGCCTGGGTCGGCGAATTGGCCCAGAGCCCCTCGATCCGGGCATCGGCGACGCCGGTCTTGGCCAGCTGGAACAGGTAGGCGTTGACGTATTGCTCGGCGATGCGGCGCTCCACCGCCTGCAGGATCTCGATGCGGTCATCGGCATCGGCGAAGAAGTCGAGCCCCTTCATCAGCGCCTTCACCACCGCGTCGTGATAGTCGAAATAGTAGTCGTCGCGGGCATAGATGCCGATATCCATCGGCTCGGTATGGCTGACGATGGTCAGGTCGTAGTCGCGGTTCTTGAACACCTCCTCCAGCCACTGCGCCCATTCGAGGTTGGTGATCGTGGTCTCGATCCCGACCTCGCGCAGCTGGCTGGCGATGATCTCGCCGCCGCGCCGTGCATAGGTCGGCGGCGGCAGCTTGAGGCTGAGGTTCAGTCCCTCTACCCCGGCCTCGGCCAAGAGCGCCTTGGCCGCTTCGGGATCGTGGGGCGACAGGCCGGTCAGGTCGGTATAGGCGGGGTTGTGCGGCGCGAAATGGGTGCCGATGGGCGTGCCATAGCCGAACATGGCGCCGTCGATGATCGCCTGCCGATCGATGGCCAGCGCGATCGCCTTCCTGACCCGGATGTCGTTCAGGGGCTCGTGGCCGTGGTTCATGGCCAGGATGGTCTCGCCCTCGGTGTTGCCGACGATCACCTTGAAGCGGGGATCGGCCTCGAACTGGGCCAGGTTCTCGGGCGCCGGGAAGACCGGGAAGGCATCGACATCGCCGGCCATCATGGCGGCGAAAGCGGCGGTGGCGTCGGAGATGAACTTGAAGGTGGCCTTGTCCAGCTTCGCCGGCTCGCCCCAGTAGTCGGGGTTCTTCACGATCTCGATGCGGTCGCCCTCGACCCACTGGCCGAACCTGAACGGCCCGGTGCCGTTCGGCGCCCGCCGCTCGCCTTCACCAAAGCTTTCGTCGACGATCACCGCGTCACCCCAGGCGAGGTTGAACAGAAGCGAGCCGAAGGGCTGCTTGAGCGTCACCTCGACATGGGTCGGGTCGACGGCGGTCACCTCGTCGATGGGCGCGAAGAGCTGCTTCTGAGCGTTGGCCGAGTCCTCGGCCCGGGCCCGGTCGAGCGAGAAGACCACGTCCTCGGCGGTCATCTCCTGGCCGTTGTGGAAGGTCACGCCGGCGTGCAGGGTGAAGGTGTAGGACAGCCCGTCGGGGGCGATCTCCCAGCTTTCCGCCAGCGCCGGCAGCACCGCGCCGTCGGGACCGAAGCGCACCAACCCCTCGTAGATGTTGGCATAGACCACCTCGTCCACCGCTGCGGCCGCCTCGGCCGTGGGATCGAGGCTTGGCGGTTCAAGCTGCATGCCGAGGGTGACCTCGGTTCCGGCGGCCTGCGCGGCGCCAAGGCCCGCGGCAAGCGCAAGCGCGGTGGTCAACAGAAGTCGGTGCATCGCTGGCTCCCTGTTCGCCATTTTGCGGTGCATCATGGGTCAGCCGGGGCGCGTCTGTCCAGCGTTTCGGGGTCGCGCCCAGACCAAAACCGTTTCAAACGGAATCAGTTTGAAAAAGGATTTTGGTCCAGTTTCAATGCTTTGAGCAAAATCCTGGGATCAGATTGCTTCAATCTGATCCGTTTTTGCTCTAGTGCTGCGGCCGCTCGGCCCAGCCGGCGAAGATGCGCTCCAGGAACACCACCGCGTAGTAGAGGACGATGCCCAGGAACGCCAAGGCGATCAGCACCGCGAACATCAGCGGATAGTTGGAATTGGTCTGCCCGGACAGGAACAGCGCCCCCAGCCCGCGGCCATGGGGCGAGACGATCTCGACCAGGTTGGTGCCGATGAAGGCCAGCGTCACCGCCACCTTCAGCGCGCCGAAGAATTCGGGCAGGGTCTTGGGCAGGGCGATCTTGCGGAAGATGGTGAAGCGCGAGGCGCCCAGCGAGCGCAGGATGTCGCGGTATTCCGGCTCGAGCGTCGACAGACCGATGCCGACCGAAACGGCGATGGGGAAGAACGAGATCAGGAAGGCCATCAGCACGGTGTTGAAGTTGTGCTGGCCGATGAAGAGCAGCGCCAGCACCGGCACCAGCGTCGCCTTGGGGATGGCGTTGAAGCCCACCAGGAGCGGATAAAGCCCGTCGCGGGCAACCTTGGAGAACCCCATGATCATGCCCAGAAGCGTGCCGAACACCACCGCGATCGACAGCCCCGCCACCGTCCGCCACAGCGTCTGCCAGCCGCCCGACAGGAACAGGTTCCAGAACTTCGCATAGGCTGCCGGCAGGTCCGAGGGCGAGGCCATCACGTAGTCGGGCCAGCCATTGGCCCAGACCAGAAACTCCCACAGGGCCAGGAAGATGACGATGGCGGCGACGGGAACGGCGATCTTCTGCAGCATCAGTGCACCGCCTCGGCCGGCGCCGAACCCGATTCACGACCCTGGGCGATCCGGATCTGCTCGCGGAGCGTCGCCAGCATCGCCGTGCATTCCGGTGTGTAGAGCCCTTCGAGATGCCGCGTCCCCTCGCCGTCGCCGGGGTAGTGCACGTCCAGCACGTATTGCGTCCGGGCCGGGCGTCCCGACAGCACGAACACCTGGTCCCCCAGATAGACGCTTTCGCGCAGGTCGTGGGTGATCAGCACACAGGTGAAGGGCTCGAGGGTCCGGAGCTGGTGCATGGTCTGCCACAGGTCCTCGCGGGTGAAGGCATCGAGCGCGCCGAAGGGCTCGTCCATGATCAGGACGTCGGGCTTGTGCACGATGGCCCGGCAGAGCGAGGCGCGCTGGCGCATGCCACCCGAAAGCTCGGACGGCCGCTTGTGCTCGAACCCCTCCAGCCCGACCAGTGACAGCAGCGCGTGGGCCCGCGCCTCGCGCTCCTTCTTCGGCATCGACGGGGCGACGATCTCCAAGGGCAGGATGACGTTCTGCAGGATGGTGCGCCATTCCAGCATCACCGGGTTCTGGAACGCCATGCCGACGGTCTTGCGCGGGCTTTTCACCAGTTCGCCATGCAGCCAGACCTCTCCCTTGTCGGGCTTCATCAGCCCGGCGATCAGCCGCGTCAGCGTGGACTTGCCGCAGCCCGAGGGGCCGACAACGGCGGCGAACTCGCCCTCGGGCACGGCGATGTCGAGGCCATCGAGAACCGGCAGCGGCCCGTTCGGGGTTCGGTAGGCGTGGGTGACGCCCTTGATCTCGATGAGGTTGGCCATGGCCTGAAAGGCCGGCGTCGCCGCCGGCCCGTTCCCCTATTGAAGCATCAGGCTGCCGTCGCCGGGCAGGTAGCCGGCATCGAAGTAGAGCGCCGCGTCCGGCTCGGTGGCGAATTCGTAGACCGACCTGGTCTGCTCGATCGCCCGGGCCATGCGGTCGGCGTCGATGCCGCCCAGCCCGTTCGCCTTCACCCAGTCGGTGAGCACGTTGGCGTCGATGGCCATTTGCAGCCGCTCGGTCTCGAGCCCCGCATCGGCCGCCGGGTTGCGCGCGATCAGCGACTCGATGGCCTTGGCCGGGTCGGCGATGGACGCCTTCCAGCCCTTGGCGACGGCGGTCAAGAAGCCGGTCACCAGTTCCGGGTTGCCGGCGGCGAAGTCGGTGTTGACGATGATCGCGTTGCCATAGAGCGCGACGCCGTTGTCGGCCATCAGGATCACGCTCAGATCATCCTCGGGCACGCCGAGGCGCTTGAGATTGAGCGTCGAGGAGAAGGAAAAGCCGGTGACCGCCGCCACCTGCCCGTCGGCCAGCATCGGCTCGCGGGTCGGGAAGCCCACCGGCTCCACGGTGATCTTGGAAACGTCGAGGCCGTTCTCGGCGGCGAAGATCGGGAACTGTGCCCAGGCGCCGTCGGGCGGCGGCGCGCCCAGTACCTTGCCCTCGAGGTCCTTGGGCGCCTCGATCCCCAGCGACTTGCGCCCGACCACGGCGAAGGGCGGCTTGTCGTAGATCATCATCACCGCGGTGACCGGCGCGCCCGGGTTCTGGTCGAGGAAGCGCATCAGGCTGTTGATGTCGGCGAAGCCCATGGGATAGGCGCCGGTCGCCACCTTGGGGATGGCGTCGAGCGAGCCGGCACCCTCGGCGATCTCCACCTCCAGCCCCGCCTCGGCGAAGAAGCCGTCGTCGATGGCCACGAAATAGGGGGCCGCCGGGCCCTCGAACTTCCAGTCGAGCGCGAACGGCACCTTGGTCTGGGCGGTGGCGGCACCGGCCATGGCCATCGCAGCCACGGAAGCGGCGAAGGCCGCGGCAGTCAGACGGTTGAGCATCGAAAGGCCCCTCCTGTTGTTGGTTGCGTTCCATTTGCGCAGCAGTTGCCGCGGGATGGAACGGCCGCGGCCCGGATCTTTGTCCGGCGCCGCGGCATCGGCGGAATTCTGACCGGAAACGCGGCACTCTGCCAGTGCAAACGGCAGCGGCCCGATGCCGCGAGCGGTGCCGGCCGATGCGGTCACCCGGGCTTGTGGCACACCGCCTCGATGTTGTTGCCATCGGGGTCGAGCACGAAGGCGCCGTAATAGTTCGGGTGGTAGTGCGGCCTCAGCCCCGGCGGGCCGTTGTCGGTGGCGCCGGCGGCCATCGCAGCCTTGTAGAAGGCATCCACCTCGGCCCGCGAGGCGGCGCTGAAGGCCACGTGCACGGGGCCGATCGCCTTGCCGCCCGGCACGGCGCCGATCCAGAAGAACGGCATGCCGGCGCTGCCGAAGCCGGTGCCGACATAGCTGCCGCCGGTGTCCTCGGCCGTCACTTCCATCACCGGCGCCACCGAGACCGGCGCCAGCGCCGCCTCGTAGAACGCCTTCGACCTGGCAAAGTCCGAAACCGTTATGCCCATATGGTCGATCATTGCCGCCCTCCCGGATCAGATTGCCATGGCAGGGTGCGGCAAAGGCCGGGCCACTGCAAGCGGCTCAGCCGGCCAGCAGGTCGGCCAGCGCCAGCGCCATCACCCGGGCCGAATCGACCATGTCGCCGATGCCGACCCACTCGTCGGGCTGGTGGGCGAGGTCGAGGATGCCCGGCCCGTAGGCGATGCAGTTCTTCATCCGGCCGATGCGGTCGATGTGCTTCTGGTCATAGGTCCCCGGGGAGACCACGAATTCCGCCTCGCGTCCCAGGATGCCGGCGATGGCGCGGTTGACGGCGCGGACCACCGGCGCGTCCTCGGCGGTCATCGTCGGCAGCACCTCGTGCATGTCGCGGATCTCGGCGCGGAAGCCCTGGCGCCCGGCCGCCACCCGGTCGACAACCGCCTGCATCTCGGCCTTCACCGCCTCGAGGCTCTCCTCGATCAGGAAGCGCCGGTCGATCACCATGCGGCAACTGTCGGGGACCACCGGCGCCGGGAACCCGGTGAAATCCGCCGGCAGCTCGGCCTGGCCGCCATGGATCGAGTTGATGTTGAGCGTCGAGGAGCGCGCCGCCGCCGGTACCACCGGCATCTCGGTCCGCCGGGCGCCGAAGGTGGGAAAGAGGCTCGCCTCCATCTCGGCCAGAAGCGCCCCCATGTGCCTGACCGCGCAGTCGCCCAGGAACGGCATCGAGCCGTGGCCGATCCGCCCGTGGGTCTCGATCTCGGCCCACCAGACGCCGCGATGGCCGAGGCAGATGCGATCCTTGTTCAGCGGCTCGGGGATGATGACGTGCTGCACCCGCTCGGGCGAGAACCAGCCCTCGCCGGCCAGCCAGGCGACGCCGCCATAGCCGCCGGTCTCTTCGTCGGCGGTGGCCGAGATCTCTACCGCGCCGGCAAAATCGGCGGTCTCCACAAACGCCTCGGCTGCGATCAGCGAGGCCGCCAGCCCGCCCTTCATGTCGCAGGCGCCACGGCCATAGACGCGGCCGTCGCGGATGAGCCCGGCGAAGGGATCGACGGTCCAGCCGCGCCCGGTCTCGACCACATCGATATGGCTGTTGAAATGCACGCAGTCGCCGGGGCGGCCGCCCTCCTTGCGGGCGATCAGGTTCCAGCGCGGATGGCGGTCGCTGTCGCCGCGGGCGCCTTCGGCCCGCAGCATGGTGCAGTCCCAGCCCCTGGCGGCCAGCCGGGCGCGGAGGAATTCGCAGATGTCGCGGTAATGCTCGCCCGGCGGGTTGACCGTCGGGATGCGGATCAGCTCCGCCGTCAGCGCCACGAGTTCGGCCTCGCGGGCGCCGATCTCCTCAACCAATGCGTCGGTGTCCATGGCCCATGATCGGCAGGCCGGTTGAGCCCTGTCAATGGCCGCGCTATGCCCTTGCAGCGAAGGGAGACCGCCCATGCCGCTTGCCGAGGTGAAGGACAGGATCGCCGCCGCCGAGAAGGCAGCAGGTCGGGCGCCGGGCTCGGTGCGGCTGATCGCCGTCTCGAAGATGCAGCCGCTGGAGCGCGTCGAGGCGGTTCTGGCCGCGGGTCACCGGCTTTTCGGCGAGAACCGGGTGCAAGAGGCGGCCGGCAAGTGGCCGGACTTTCGCGACCGCTACCCGGAGGCGCAGGTGCACCTGATCGGGCCGCTGCAGAGCAACAAGACCCGGCAGGCGATGCAGCTTTTCGAAGCGATCCATTCGCTGGACCGGCCCAGGCTGGCGAAGAAGATCGCCGACGAGGCGCAGGCGCTGGGGCATTGCCCGGCGCTGTTCGTCGAGGTCAACACCGGGGCCGAGCCGCAGAAGGCGGGGGTGTTGCCGGATGCCGCCGACACTTTCATTGCCGAGGCGCGGGCCATGGACCTGAGGATCGAGGGACTGATGGCGATCCCGCCTTTCGACGAGGACCCGGTGCCGCATTTCCGCCTGCTGGCCGAAATCGCGGCGCGCAACGGGCTGAGGGGCCTGTCCATGGGCATGAGCGGCGACTACGAGGCGGCGATCGCCGAGGGCGCCACCCATGTCCGCGTCGGCTCGGCGATCTTCGGCGAGCGGGTTTCGGCCGGATGAGGCCGGCCCGGTCCTAGTCCGCCGCCCGCTCCCAGGTCTCGATCGCCTCCCACGCCTCGGCGGCGGTCTCGACGAAGCGGAACAGCTCGAGATCGTCCGCCCCGATGGTCCCGGCCTCGACCAGCGCCTCCCAGTTGATGACCCGGGTCCAGAAGTCGCGGCCGAACAGCAGGATCGGCAGCGGCTGCATGCGGTGGGTCTGCACCAGGGTCAGGGTCTCGAACAACTCGTCCAGGGTGCCGAAGCCGCCGGGGAAGGCGACGATGGCCTTCGCCCGCATCAGAAAGTGCATCTTGCGCACGGCGAAGTAGTGGAAGTTGAAGCAGAATTCCGGCGTCGCCCAGCGGTTGGGCGCCTGTTCGTGGGGCAGCACGATATTCAGCGTCACCGACTGGCCGCCGGCGTCGGCGACACCGCGACAGCCGGCCTCCATGATGCCGGGGCCGCCGCCGGTCATCACCACGTTCTCGCGCCCGCCGCCGGCGAGGCACTTCTCGGCGCAGAGCCGGGCGAAGGTCCGGGCCTCGTCGTAGTAGCGGGCGAGGCCGTGCTCCCCGGCACCGCGCCCTGCCTCCGGCCCCGGAATGCGGGCGCTGCCGAAGACCACGATGGTGGATTCGATACCGGCCTCGCTCATGGCCATCTCGGGCTTGAGCAACTCCAGCTGGAGGCGCACCGGCCGCAACTCGTCGCGGCACAGGAACTCGTCGTCGGCAAAGGCGAGCCGATAGGCCGGGGCGCGCGTCTGCGGCGTGTCGGGGGTACGCTGGAACGTCTGGATGTCTTCGCCGGCCTTGGGGAACCGCTTCTGCAAGCGGGTGTCGTTACTGGTCATTCGGTTGCCTCTCCTGCCGTTGCGCCGGTCCGGCAACCGCCTTATAGGCTGCCGTCGCGTCGGGCCAGCGGCGTGGAGACCAAAGGGGGGAGCGCCATGAACCTGTCAGAGCTCGAGACCGCCATCGAAGCGGCCTGGGAGGCGCGCGAGACCATCACGCCCGAGACCACCGGTGCCGCCCGGGACGCGGTCGAGGCGACGCTGGCGGCGCTCGACACCGGCAAGCTCCGGGTCGCCGAGCGGCAGGCGGACGGCGCCTGGCAAGTCAACCAGTGGGCCAAGAAGGCGGTGCTGCTGGGCTTTCGGCTGAAGGATATGGCGGTTCAGTCCGGCGGGCCGCAGGGCAGCGGCTGGTGGGACAAGGTTGACTCCAAATTCTACGGCTGGGGCGAGCCGGAATGGCGCGCCGCCGGGTTCCGCGCCGTGCCGTCGTGCATCGTCCGCAAGTCGGCCTATATCGCCCCCGGCGTGGTGCTGATGCCGTCCTTCGTCAATCTCGGCGCCTATGTCGATTCCGGCACCATGGTCGATACCTGGGCCACGGTCGGCTCCTGCGCGCAGATCGGCAAGAACGTGCACCTCTCGGGCGGCGTCGGCATCGGCGGGGTGCTGGAGCCGATGCAGGCCGGCCCGACGATCATCGAGGACAACTGCTTCATCGGTGCGCGCTCCGAGGTGGTCGAGGGCTGCATCGTGCGCGAGGGTTCGGTCCTCGGCATGGGGGTCTTCATCGGCAAGTCCACCAAGATCGTCGACCGCGCCTCGGGCGAGGTCATCTATGGCGAGGTGCCGCCCTATTCGGTGGTGGTCGCCGGCTCGCTGCCCTCGGGCAACGGTCCCAACCTCTACTGCGCGGTGATCGTCAAGCGGGTGGACGAGCGCACCCGGTCGAAGACCTCGATCAACGAGCTGCTGCGCGATTGAAGCGAACGGAGAGGCGGGCCGGGGGTCCGGGGGATGGAAAATCCCCCGGCCGGGTCAGGGCCGGGGCCCTGCCGGCACGGCGGGACGCAAGGTCCCGCCGGGACGGACTCTACCCCCTGGCGCCGCGACGGCGGGCGAGCGCGCCCAGCCCGGCCAGCCCCAGCGCGAGGAGCGGCAGCGTCGCCGGAACCGGAACCGGAGCGTCGATGAACTCGGCCGCGAAGAGATGCAGCGCCATCGGTGCCTCGAACGTCGCCCCCTCGGCCAGCAGCGGCGCGAAGCTCCATGTCCGGTCGACCCCCGCGTTCAGCGCGTCGAGCGTCGGCGCCACGGTGATCAGCGCCAGATAGTCCCGGGTACCGGTCCTGAACACGCCGGTGCCGACCTCGATCCCGGGGATCGCCGCGCCGGTTTCGTCGAACACCGCGCCACCGAACAGCGACGAGCCGTGGAAGGTGCTGCCGAGAAAGCGCGGCAGGGTTGCGGTGTAATCCGTGTTCGCCAGCGCCGCGGCGACAAGGTCGTCGAAGATGTCGACGCCGCCTGACCGGAACTCGGTGAACAGGAACACCTCCTGCGGGTCGAGCGTGCGGGTGCTGTCGGACGTCGCCGACGTCGATGCGCGGTCAGGATCGAGCCCCGGCACCTGATCGCGCGAGCACCCGGTGCCGCAGGTGGAGGTAAGCTGTGTCGAGTCGGACGAACTCGAGGATGACGACAGCGAGTAGCTGAACTTGGTGTTGGTGCTGATCGCGCCACTGTCCGACACGGTCGAATCCGTGCCCGACGAATCCGCGCTCGTCGAACCGGCTGCCAGCGCCGTCACCGGCAGGGCAGCCGCCGCCACCGTCGAGGTCGACGAGGATGTCCCCTTGAACGGCTCGTTCAGCGAGCCGGGATAGGTCACGTAGCGCAGTGCCTCGAGATTGCCGACCAGCGCGTCGTAAGACGCGGCGGTGATCGCCTGTGATGTGTTTGCGATGAATGCCATCGCCGCAGCCATGAGAAGCGCTCTCATTTCCCCCTCCACCAGAACCGGACTCCGGCACAGGGTAGCTGCCGCAAGTGATGGGGGCATTGACTGCCATCAATGTGAAACGAAGAGCGCGGTCGCGCAGGGCCGCCGCGTCCCGGGGCGACGCTAGAACTTGGCCTCCTTCTCCAGGTGCAGCTTCATCTCCATCAGCACGTGCTGCAGGCGCTGGGTCTCGGTCAGCATCCGCTTGGCCTCGTTCAGCGAGATCACGTTGTCGGTGATCGAGGTGTGGTATTCCTCCATCAGCCGCGCGAAGCGGTTCGACAGCAGCACCACGTCCTCGTTCACCCGCCCGTCGCGGTGGGTCCGCTCGCCGTCATAGTCGAAGACGATGGCCCGAAGGTCGGCCAGCGCCTTGGTGACATGGGGGAAGCTGGCGGCTCCCTCCAGCGCCGCCACCACGTCCACCGGCATGAACCGCTCGGCATGCTCCGGCGAGTTGGAGAAATAGCGCCCCAGCGTGGCCTTCGACTTGCCGGTCAACTCGCAGGCGCGAACGAACCCGACATCCTTGACCAATGCTTCGGTGGTCTTTTTCAGGAAGGATCGTGCAGCCGCATCGTCATGCGGCAGGTTGCTGTCGCCTGTGGTGGTATCGTCGGCCATCGTTGTCCCTCCTGCGGCCCGTCGACGTCTTCCTTGTCCGGTGCGCCCGCAGTGACCTTACAGGGCGACCGCGCCGGCCACCAGCGCCACGGCGGCCCCGCCCGCCGCCTGCCGGCGGGGCGCGGTGACCGGCGCAAAATGGGAAACGGCAACGGGTTTTCCCATTCTCGCCAGAGTTGTATCCGTGGCATAGGGCATCGGCCGCCAGTGGCTGCGCCCGCAAGAGCGACGTCGAATACCCAGGGCGGCGCGAACCGTCGAGCAGGCGGCTGGCCAGTATTGCGGCCTGCCGTGCAGTTGGGCGACGGTAACCCGTGGCGCAGCAGGGCAAGGGGGCGCACGTTCGGTCACCGTCATCGGCTTGCGGGAACGCTCGATTAACGGTTGCCGGTTAGCGTGCCCTCCATCGCTGAATACCCTGGCGGTCTTGGTCGTGGACCGGCGGCGGCGCAGCCCCCACTGCTGCCTCCGGTCCGCGGCCAAGCTTTCCCGAAATCGCCACCCCGGCCGCGCCGCGGGCTTTCCGCCCCTGGCGGACGGCGATAGTCTGGCCGCATCCAGCACCGAGGTTGCCATGCGGATCGACGGCGCCTGCCATTGTGGGCGGATCACCTTTCAGGCCGAGATCGACCCCAAGCGGGTTCGGATCTGTCACTGCACCGATTGCCAGACGCTGTCGGGGTCGCCCTTTCGTGTGGTGGTCCCGGCGCCGGAGGCGGATTTCGTGATCCTGTCCGGCGCGCCGAAGATCTACGTCAAGACCGCCGAGAGCGGAAGAAAGCGGCAGCAGGCGTTCTGCGCGGATTGCGGCACGCCACTTTACGCGACCTCGGTCGAGGACGGGCCGCGCACCATCGGGATAAGGCTCGGCGCGGTGAACCAGCGCCGCCAACTGGCGCCGCGCCGGCAGTACTGGTGTCGCTCGGCCCTCGAATGGCTGCCGGAGCTGGATTCGATCGAGAAATTCGCCGAGCAGTAGCGCTAGCGCCGCGCCAGTACGGCGGCGAAGAACCCGTCCATGCCGCCGCGATCGGGCCAGAAATCCGGCCTGAGCCGCAGACCGCCCTCGGGCGTGAGCCAGCCGGGCTCGACTGCCGGGCCGTCAAGCGGCACCTGCGCGAAGTCCGGGTGGCGGGCCAGAAAGGCGGCGGCCTGCGCCTCGCCCTCTCCAGGCAGCAGCGAGCAGGTGACATAGGCCAGCCGGCCGCCGGGGCGCACCCAGCCGGCGGCACGGTCGAGGAGCTGCGCCTGCAGCGCCACCAGCCGGTCGAGATCGGCCTCGCGGCGGACGAAGGGCAGGTCGGGGTGGCGGCGAATCGTGCCGGTGGCGGTGCAGGGCGCGTCCAGCAGCACCAGGTCGAACGGACCCTCGGGTTCCCAGTCCAGCGCATCGGCCACCACAGTTTCGGCGCCAAGGCCGGTGCGGGCGAGGTTCTCGGTGAGCCGCTCCATGCGCGCAGGGTCGGCATCCACCGCCGTCACCCGCGCCCCCGCGGCGGCCAGTTGCAGGGTCTTGCCGCCGGGCGCCGCGCAGAGATCGAGCACCGCAAGCCCCGCGACATCGCCAAGAAGGCGGACCGGCAAGGCGGCGGCGGCGTCCTGCACCCACCAG
This sequence comes from Paracoccaceae bacterium, assembly GCA_050299555.1. Classification (GTDB taxonomy): domain Bacteria; phylum Pseudomonadota; class Alphaproteobacteria; order Rhodobacterales; family Rhodobacteraceae; genus JBNKWA01. The sequence goes on from JBNKWA010000057.1 coordinate 28,565, forward strand.
CGCCCCTCGGCGAAGCCGGCGAGGGCGGTGACCTGCGGGTGGCCCGCAAGCCGCAGGCTGCCGGTGGGCAGCAGCTCGGCGCCGATTTCCGCCGCCAGCGCAGCCGATTCGGCGGCCTCGCGCGGCGTCAGGTCCAGCGGGGCTGCCTTTTCGTGCGCCGCCTCGATGGCGGCCAGCGCCTCGGCACCCCAGGCGGCGGTCACCGGCCGGCCGATCCAGCGCGGCAGCCGTTTCGGCCGCGCGTCGGCCCAGATCGCCGCGCCTTCGCGGGCCACCCGGCGGCCAACGGCATTGACCAGGCCCTTCAGCCCCTTGCCGCCGATCCCCTCGGCCAGGCGCACGCCCATGTCGACGGCGGCGTGAGGCGCGGTCCCTTCGGCCAGAAGCTCGGCGGTCATCAGCCGCAGCACCGCCTCGGCCGCAGGCGGGGGACGGCGCGGCACGAAGGCGGTCAGGACCGTCTCGATGCGGGCGAGATGGCGAAGCACGGATGCCGCCAGGCGCTGCGCCTCGGCCCGCTCGGCCGGGGTCAACCCGTCCAGCGCCGGGCCAGGATCGGACAGCATGCGGCGCTCGTCGATGACCCGGGCGATCAGCGCCAGAGCCGCGCGCCGCGCCGCCAGCCCGGGAGGGGCGGCTAGGTCCACGGGCCGCGCCGGGTGCGCTCGCGCCGCACGGTCGGAATTACGGATGGCCGCGGTTCCGGCGACAGGTGCTCGCGGCGGTCCGCCGGCGGCTCGAACTCGCCCGACTCGGCCAGTTCCAGCAGCGCCTTGATGCGGTTCTCCACCCGCGGGTGGGTGGCGAAGAGGCTGTCCATGCGATTGCCGGTCAGGGGGTTGACGATGAACATGTGCGCGGTGCCCGGGAAGCGCTCGGCCGAGC
>JBNKWA010000058.1:0-51263 GCA_050299555.1 Paracoccaceae bacterium
AACCGCAAGCTTAGCTGGTGGGAGCGGCTGCTCGGCAAGGCCAAGCCGATCCACGAATTCATGGCCCGCTACGAAAGCGTGCAGGGCCAGATCGACAAGATCACCAACGAGCTTCTGACCCATGAGCACACACTGCTGAAGGACGTCAAATCGCTCGACAAGCTCTACGAGAAGACGCTGGCCTTCTACGACCAGCTTGCGCTTTACATCGCCGCCGGCGAGGAAAAGCTGCGCCTCCTCGACAGCTCCGAGATCCCTGCAAAGGAACAGGAAGTGCAGGCGGCCCCCGAGGATCAGGGTGTGATCAAGGCGCAGGAATTGCGCGACCTGCGCTCCGCCCGCGATGATCTGGAACGCCGGGTGCATGACCTCAAACTGACCCGGCAGGTGACCATGCAGTCGCTGCCCTCGATCCGGCTGGTTCAGGAAAACGACAAGGCCCTGATCACCAAGATCAACTCGACCCTCGTCAACACCGTGCCCCTGTGGGAGACCCAGCTCGCCCAGGCGGTGACGATCCACCGCTCGCGCGAGGCCGCCGAGGTGGTCAAGGACGCCAACGACCTGACCAACGAGCTTCTGACCTCGAACGCCGAAAACCTGCGCATGGCCAACAAGGAGATCCGCGAGCAGGTGGAGCGCGGCGTCTTCGACATCGAAGCGATCAAGAAGGCCAACAGCGAGCTGATCGCCACCATCGAGGAATCGCTGCAGATCGCGGACGAGGGCAAGGCCAAGCGCGCCAGGGCCGAGCAGGAGCTGCAGGTCATGGAGGAAGAGCTCAAGAATACGTTGGCCGCCGCCAAGGCAAAGGCCACGGGTCTCGGCGCCAAGGTCGGCGAAAGCGTCTGACATCTTGCGGGCGGCGGCGGCCGGGGCCGCCCGCTACACATCCGGAGCGGCGATGCGTGCATTGCTGAAGGCAGGCTTTGTGATCGGGGCGGCAGTCTTGCCGCTGGCCGGCTGCGATGACCTTCTGGCGTCGTTCGGCGACGATGGCGCGGCCGATCCTGAGGTGATCGTCGCTGCCCCTCCCGAGAACAGCGACGCCCTGGTGGAGTATTACGCCCGCGCCGAACGCGATCTGATCGCCTCGGGCCGGATGCGGACCGACGTGGCGCCCGAAGACGCCGATTTCACCATCGATTCCCTGGTCGACGACTTCGTCCACATCGCGCTCTACGACGAATTCGCGGTGAATAACTCCCGCTTCGTCGCCCAGCAGCGGCCCAGCCGGCTGCGACGCTGGCAGCAGCCGATCAGGGTCGGGCTGGTCTTCGGTCCCTCCGTCGACGACAAGCAGGTGCAGCAGGACCTGCGTGGCGTGCGCAGCTACGCGCGCCGCCTGGCCTCGGCCACCGGCCACCCGGTCACCGTGACCGACGGCAGCGATGCCAATCTGACCGTCCTGTTCTTGAACCGCAGCGAGCAGCAGATGCTCGGCCACGACCTGACCCTGACGCAGCCCGATCTGCCGGCCGAACTGATCGACGGGCTGGTGAACAGCCCGCGTGAGGCGTTCTGCAACGCCTACACGCTGGCCGACGCCGACAACCCCGACAGCTACGACCTCGCCTTCATCCTGATCAAGGCCGAGCAGCGCGGGTTGATGCGGGTAAGCTGCATCCACGAAGAGATGGCGCAGGCCATGGGGTTGCCCAATGACAGCCCCGACGCCCGCCCCTCGATCTTCAACGACGACGAGGAGTTCGCGCTCCTGACCCGCCACGACGAGGTGCTGCTCAGGATGCTCTACGACGGCCGCCTCCACCCCGGCATGACCGAGGAGGAGGCGCGGCCGCTGCTGCGCGCGATCGCCGAGGATGCGGTCGCCGCCACCGGGACGGGCAACCTTCTGGCCAAACCCTCGGGCTGACCGCGCTCAGCCGGCCAGGATCGTCGCCACCGTCTCGGCCATCGGCGTGGTCGGACGCCCGATCAGCCGCGCCAGATCGCCCGAGCGGTTGTCGAGCCAGCCATTGGCAAGGCCGGTGTCGGAATCGGCCAGCACCCCGGCGAAGCCTTCCGGCACCCCATGCGAGACCAGCGCAGCCTTGTAGGCGTCCTCGTCCAGGTTCACGTAGGTTACGGGCTTGCCGGCCTTTTCCGAGACAATGGCCGCCAGTTCGGCCAGCGTAAGGGCCTCGTCGCCGGCCAGCTCATAGGTCTTGCCGGCATGCCCTTCGCCCACCAACACCGCGGCCGCGGCGGCGGCATAGTCGGCCCGCGGCGCCGGTGCGACCCGGCCCTCGCCCGCAGCGCCATAGATGCTGCCGGTGGCGGCGCCCGACTGGACCGCCTGGACATAGTTCTCCGCGTACCAGCCGTCCCGCAGCAATGCGTGGGGGATGCCCGACGCCTTCAGCGCGGCTTCCGTGGCGGCGTGCTCGCTCGCCAGAATCATCGGCGACCGGTCCGCCCCGAGAATGCTCGTGTAGGCGATGAACCCGACCCCCGCAGCCTTGGCGGCATCGATCACCGCCTGGTGCTGGGGCGCGCGTTGACCGACCTCGCTCGACGAGATCAAGAGCAGCCGCTCGACGCCCTCCAGCGCCGGACCAAGGGTCTCCGGCTTCGAATAGTCGGCGGGCCTGACAACCACGCCCTTTTCGGCCAGATCGGCCAGCTTCGCAGGATCGCGCGCCAGCGCCACGATCTCTCCGGCAGGGCGTTGTGCCAGCAGGGCATCGACGACAAGGCGGCCAAGCTGTCCGCTTGCTCCGGTTACGGCAATCATTCCAGTCACTCCGTTTTTGGCTTTCACGATCACCGACCTAAGGTATGGACTTTCGAAAAGTAAGTACGTACCTTCTAGTTAGTTTTGGAGGGCGTCCCATGGGCAGGTTCGAAGCCGCCGTCAACGAAAGCCACCTGCGCGGCGACATCACCGCCGCCGAGTGCCCGTCGCGCGAGATGCTGCGCCAGGTTACCGGCCGCTGGGGCGTCTTGGTGCTGTTCCTGCTGTCGCGCGGCACCATGCGCTTTTCCGAGCTGCGCCACGCCATCGGCGGGGTCAGCGAAAAGATGCTGGCCCAGACGCTGAAGGGGCTCGAATCGCACGGGCTGGTCAAGCGCGTCTCCCACCCCGTGGTGCCGCCGCATGTGGATTACAGCCTCACTCCGGGCGGCAAGGAGCTCGCCAGACGCGTGGTGGCGCTGGTCGACTGGATCGAGACGAATTTTGCCACCGCCGCGAAGGCGGATTGACGCATGTCCTCGCCTCGGCAATTGGCATTGCCCGAACAGCTCTGCTAGGGTCTGCACGGATCAAGGCAGGGGGTGGGATGGGTATCCTAGACTTTCTCTCCGGTGAGTTCATCGACGTCATCCACTGGACCGATGACACCCGGGACACGCTGGTGTGGCGCTTCGAACGGCAAGGCCATGCCATCAAGTACGGCGCCAAGCTGACGGTGCGCGAGGGGCAGGCGGCAGTCTTCATTCACGAAGGCCAGCTCGCCGACGTCTTCCAGCCGGGTCTCTACATGCTCGAGACCAACAACATGCCGATCCTGACGACCCTTCAGCATTGGGATCACGGCTTCCAGTCGCCGTTCAAGTCCGAGATCTACTTCGTCAACACCACACGCTTCACCGATCTGAAGTGGGGCACCAAGAACCCGATCATCATCCGCGATCCGGAGTTCGGGCCGACCCGCATCCGCGCCTTCGGCACCTACGCGATCAAGGTCAAGGACCCGGGCCGCTTCATGACCGAGATCGTCGGCACCGACGGCGAGTTCACCACCGACGAGATCAGCTTCCAGATCCGCAACGTGATCCTGGCCAAGTTCGCGCAAGGGATCGCCACCGCCAACATCCCGGTCCTCGACATGGCCGCCAACACGGCCGAGCTCGGCAAGCTCCTCGCCGGCAGGATCAGCCCGACGCTGGCCGAATACGGCCTGGAACTGCCCGAACTCTATATCGAGAACGTCTCGCTGCCGCCGGCGGTCGAGGCGGCGCTCGACAAGCGCACCGCCATCGGCGTGGTCGGCGACCTCAGCCGCTATGCGCAGTATTCGGCGGCCGAGGCGATGACCACCGCCGCGGCCAATCCCGGCGGCGCCGGGGCCGGAATGGGGATGATCGTCGGGGCCCAGATGGGCGGGGCCGCTGCGGGCGGTATCACCGGCCCGTGGGGCACCGCGCCGGCGGCACAGCCGGCGCCCCCGCCACCACCGGTCGAGAAGGTCTGGCACACCTCCCAGAGCGGCGAGACCAAGGGCCCGTTCAGCAAGGCATCGCTCGGCCGCATGGTGGCCGACGGCGCGCTGACCCGCGACACCTGGGTCTGGACCGCCGGGCAGGAGGGCTGGCAGCACGCCGGCGATGTCGATGAACTGGCCCGGCTTTTCACCATCTTGCCGCCTCCGCCGCCAAAACCGTAGCGGTGAGAGGACGTGAGCCTCGCCGCCGGCCGTTCCGTCTGCCTGCTGGCCCGGCAGCAGCCGGGCACACGCCACTTGCCGTGACCCGGACGGCGCTTCCCGCCCGGCACCGTGCCGGCCGCGAACGGCAGCCGGCGACGATCCGTGCGCCGGCGCAATGACACCCGCGCCCATGCCACAGTCAGAGACCGAACGCCGCTTCCCCTGCCCGTCCTGCGGGTCCGACCTGCGCTACCTGCCGGGATCCGACCGCATGCATTGCGACCATTGCGGCACCGAACAGCCCATCGAGGGCGCCGGACCGTGGAGCGACGCCACCCGGGAACTGGACTTCCGCAAGGCGATCGAGAACGAACTCCCCCGAGCCGAGATGGAGGAGACCCGGGTCACCCAGTGCACCTCCTGCGGCGCCCGGTTCGAGTTCGAGCCCGACGTCCACGCCGCCGAATGCCCGTTCTGCGCCACGCCGGTGGTGGCGGGCACCGGAACCGACCGTCACATCAAGCCCCGCGCGCTGTTGCCGTTCGGACTCGACGAGGCGGCGGCGCGTGCGGCCATGAATCACTGGCTCGGCTCGCTCTGGTTCGCGCCGGGCGGTCTTCTGGACTATGTCCGCGCCGGCCGGCGGATGCAGGGCATCTACGTCCCCTACTGGACCTACGATGCCGATACCCGCTCCACCTATCGCGGCAAGCGCGGCACCGTCTATACCGAGAACCGGGCGGTCCGGGTGGTTGTCAACGGCAAGGCGCAGACGCGCATGCAGCCGGTGCAGAAGGTGCGCTGGACCAAGGTCGGCGGCCGCGTCGCCCGCTTCTTCGACGATGTGCTGGTGCTGGCCTCGCAATCCCTGCCCAAGCGTTTCACCGATGCGCTGGCGCCCTGGGATCTTGCCGCGCTCGAGCCGTACCGCCCGGAATTTCTCGCCGGATTCCGGGCCGAGGCCTATACCGTCGGGCTCGAGGACGGCTATGCCGAGGCCCGCGACATCATGCACGCGATGATCGTCCGCGACGTCAAGTTCGACATCGGCGGCGACCGGCAGCAAATAGATTCGCTGGAAACCGAGGTCGGCCGGCTGACCTTCAAGCACGTGCTTCTGCCGGTCTGGCTTGCCGCCTACAAGTACCGCGGCCAGACCTATCGTTTTGTCGTCAACGGCCGCACAGGCGCGGTCCAGGGCGAACGGCCATGGTCGGCCGTCAAGATCGCCACCGCGGCGATCCTTTTTGCCCTGGTCGCAGGCGCCATCGGCTACCTGATCGCCCTCGACCAGGGCGCAAGGTTCTGAAGGGCTGCAACGCGGGCCACTGCTTGGCTGGAACTGGTGACACAACACTTACTTGGGGACCACCCCCCGGGGGAGGTGCGTACAGAGAGTACTAAAACTCGTTACGCCACTCGCACACGCCCCCCTGCACGCACTCTTCTTATCACCCTCGAATGCGGCGGCGTCGTGCTGCGAAAAAGGTAATATCGGGAAGGAAGCCGCCAATCGTGGCAAGACGATCCAATTGATAATCAGCCGGTTAACGACCGCCCCCGCGCAAGCCGGCAAGGGGTCAGCCCGGTCGCCGCAGAAGCGCTGCCTGCAGCTCGTCATCGGCCGGCTCGGCAACCACCGTGTTGTCAGCGGCAGGCCGCATCAGCGCCGCGGCACCATGGCCGGCCTCGCCCAGCCACAGCGAAAAATCGCCGGGCGCGAGGATCACCGGCATGCGGTGGTGGATCGGCTGCAGCCGTTCGTTGGCGGCGCAGGTGACGATGGCGCAGGTCTCGATGCGGTCGGCCGCATCGCCACCGGCCTGCCCCCAGCGCTGCCACAGCCCGGCAAATACCATGGGGCCGTCGCCAGCACCGGTGATCCGCCATGGCAGTTTCTTGCCACCATCCGGCTGCGCCTGCCACTCGTAGAACCAGCTTGCCGGGATCAGGCAGCGGCGCTGCCGCACGGCGTCGCGAAATGCCGGCTTGCTGGCCACCGACTCGGCCCGCGCGTTGATCAGAAGCGGCCCGTCGCCGGGTTTCTTGTACCAATGCGGGATGAACCCCCAGCGCATGCTGCGAAGCTGACGCTGGCGATTGCCTTCGGTCCCGGCCACCACCACGGTAATCTGCTCTGTCGGCGAGACGTTCAGCCGCGGCGGCTCTTCGATCAGTTCGCCCGGATCGGCATCGAAGTAGCTGGCGACCGCATCCCGCGGCAGGGTGATGGCAAAGCGTCCGCACATGGCCGCGCGATCCTAGCCAGGCAGCAGCCAGCCGCAAGCCGATGCACCGGTCAGATCGGCCGCGCCCCGCCATTGGCCGCTGCCGGCCCCATGCTCGCCTCGCCGATGCTGAACAGGTCCTCCAGGAAGTAGGCCGACAGCTCGGCCCGGTTCGCCAGCCCCGACTTGCGGTAGATGCCCTGGGCCTGCTGGCGGATCGTCGCCTCCGAGGTAGAGCGGGCCCGGGCGATCTCCTTCAGAGCCGCGCCCTTCAGCATTAGCCCGGCGATATCGGTCTCGGCGGGGGTCAGGGTCCAGGTAGCGAACTGCGCCTCGATGGCCCGCGACAGGCCGTCGGTGAAACGTCGGCTCCGCATCCGCCAGGCGGCGCCCTCGGCCGCGGCCACCCCCACGTCCCGGCGCAGCGCTTCTGTCTCGTCCTCGATCCCGCGCAGCTTCAGGACGATGCCGGCGCTGCCGAACATCGCTCCGACCAGAAGCAGGCGCTCGAGGAAATCCACCGCCATCTCGGCCGGCGCGCCCAGCTCGCCCTCGACCAGCCAGTCGAGCCCGGTCAGCGCCGACGAGAAGGCCAGCGCCGCGACGGCAACGACTGCCCATGACTTCATTGACCGCATGCCGCCGCCTCCTTTGGCGCCCGATCCGGGCGGATATTCTACGCCTGCCCCGTAATCCCTCCAATCCTACATCCGTTCGGCCCGCCCGGCATCCGTCTGGTGAGGTACCGCCTGATGCCCGCGATCCGCCATCGGACGGATGGCCCCCCGCGCCCTGCCCGGCTTGGATCGGCAGGCGTTCCACAGCCATTCGCCCGCAACCATTCGAAGGAGCCGACCGATGCGCCGCCGCCTCATGCTCAACGCCTGCCTTCTGGCCCTCGCCGCCGGCCCCGCCACCGGGGCCACGGTCCTGCCGGACTTCTCGGCAGCCAGCTTCATTGCCGGCGCACCGATCGACAACCTCTACCATCCGCTGCTGCAGGGTCAGACCTCGGCCCTGACCGCGACCGGAGAGGATGACGGCGAACCCTTCACCGAGCGCACCGAGCGCACCGTCCTGGGGCCGGGCCGCGAAATTCTCGGGGTCCAGACCACCACGCTGCTGGATCGCGCCTATGAAGACGACGTGCTGGTCGAGGAGACCTACGACTACTTCGCCCAGGATACCGCCGGCAACGTCTGGTACATGGGCGAGGACGTCACCAACTACCGCTACGACGATGACGGCAACTTCCTCGGCACTGACAGCGCCTCGACCTGGCTGGCCGGCGAGAACGGCGCCCTGCCCGGCTTCATCATGCCGGCCGACCCGCAGCCCGGCTTCGCCTATTATCAGGAATATGCCGTCGCCGACGAAGCCCTCGACCAGGGCCTGATCTTCGACGTGATCGACAGCCTGACGACCGGGGCGGGCACCTTTCTCGATGTGCTGGTGGTGTTCGAGACAACCGAGCTCGAGCCAAATGCCCGCGAGCTGAAATACTACGCCCCCGGCATCGGCATCATCCGCGCCGAGGAGGGCGTGGACGCGGACTTCGCCAATGCGGAGCTGGTTTTCGACCTGGTCCCGGCGCCAGTGCCGGTGCCGGCCAGCCTGCCCCTGACGGTTCTGGCCATGTCGGGACTCGCCGGCATTCGGCGGCTGCGCGGTTGATCGGTGGGGGCCGGTGGTGGCGAGTGGCGGCAGGGACTGGCGGGGCGGGCGACCGTGCCGCCGCCCTTGCCGCTCAGGCCGCGCCGCGGTCGTCCACCATGCCCTCGGGCAGCGCGATCCCGTCCACAAGCTCCTCGATGAACAGGCTCAGCAGCTCGGCGCGGCCCGATACGCCCGCCTTGCGATAGACGGCGGCGTTCTGCGCCTTGATGGTGCCTTCCTTGGTGTTTCTGAGCCGGGCGATCTCGGCGATGGACAGGCCCTTGACCGACAGAAGCGCCACATCGCGCTCCGACGGTGTCAGCCCCCAGTCATCGAAGCTCTGCTCCATGACCTCGACGAAGGCGCCCGTGGCTGCGTCGAGCTGACGCTCCACGGCACGGTTCCGCTGGCGCAGCCGAAGCACCTCGCGGATCGTCACCGCCGCGCCGATCAGCAGCCCCAGCAAGGCCATGACCTCGCCGAAGCGTTCCCATTGCGAGGCACCGTGTTCGCTCAACTCAGCGGCGAGAAAGACGATGCCGATCGCAATCTGGGCGGCAGCCGCCACCACGAAGATGCGGCCCCGGTTAGTGGGCCATTTCCGGTCTTGCATGTCGATGGCGGGGTCCTTGGGCCACTCGGTCGGCCCGTTCTAGCCCCGTCGCCATCGCAATCACAAGACACTCGCCACCGCCCTTGCCTCCGTCGGCGGTGGCGAGACCTTCCTCGGGCGTTACACCCGCTTGCGCCCGGTCAGCATTGCCTTCACCAGGTTTTCGCCGTGCCGGCGGCTGGCAAGGATCACCCCGGCCAGATGCAGCGCCACCAGCACCAGAAGGCCGTTGGCAAGCGTCTCGTGCAGCTCCTCCAGCCATTCCTCGCCGCGATACCCGTGCACGCCCATCAGCCAGCCGGTGAAGCCAAGCGCCGCGATCACCGACATCAGCGCCAGGACCATGGCGCCGCCGGCAGGATTGTGGCCAAGATAGCGCCGCTCCCGGCCGGCCGCGACGTCACGCAGGTAGGCGACCAGCCCGCCAGGCGACGGCACGAAGTCGGCAAAGCGTGCATGCCGGCTGCCGATCAACCCCCACAGCACCCGCACCGCAAGAATGCTCATCAGCACATAGCCGAAGCTGCGATGAAGACTGTGGTCGTCCTCGGTCAGAAAGGCCACGGCCACCAGCGTGACGGCCGACCAGTGGAAGATGCGCACCAGCGGATCCCAGATGCGCAGCACCTTCTCTTCGGCGTCCGCATCGTAGTCTTGCGGATCGCCGGTGCGCACTCCCCCCACCTTACTCGCGCTCCAGTTCGGCGCCGGTGTCGGGATCGTAGAACACCTCGACGTCCTCGCCGTCCTGGGTGCCGTAGATCTCATAGCAGCCCTGGTTGACCTTGGCGTTCTCCACCACGCCGCCGGCATCCTCGAAGGTCTTCACGGCTTCCCACATCGGCTTGGCATTCGCCGGGCTGCATTCCGGCTCGGCAAGGGCCGGCACTGCAAAAGCCGTCGCCACGACGGCACCAAGGGTAAGGGTCTTCACCTGCATTCTCTGCTCCTAGGCTTCCGCGGCACCGAACCCGTTCCGGCGCCAACGAACCGCCGCCTAGCCGCCAAACCGGCCGGAAGACCACATGGCAAAGGATTAGCACCGGGCAACTGCACCCAGGATTACAGGTGGCCGCGACCGGCAGCGGCAAAAGTCCGCCGACCACCACGAGAAGGGGCCGCAGGCAAGCCACCTGCGGCCCCAAAAGGTTAATGAAGTCAAGCGCTACCGAGGCGCCGCGGCCTGTGTCAGTTCTGGCCCAGCACCTTGATTCGGTCGCCCGCTGTCACGTTCACCGTGCCCATCTTGGCGATATAGTCGATCACGTCGTTGGCCATCAGGTTGCCGTTGCCCTTGTTGACCAGCACCTTGCCGCCGCCGAGCGCCGAATAGCCGTCGCCACCGCCCAGCATGTAGTCGTTGGTGGCCACCTTGTAGATCGCGTCGGGGTCCAGCGGCTGGTCGCCCACCATCACCTCGCTGATCCGGCTGCCGGCCGGGGCGCTGGGATCGAAGGCGAAGCTCAGTCCCGAGACCTGCGGGAACCGCCCGGCTCCGTCTTCCACCTGGCTTACGCCGTTTTCCAGGGCCGCCAGCACCTGGCTGCCCGGAAGCTCGGTCACCACCGTGACATTGCCGAAGGGCAGCTCGGACAGGATGTCGCGCCGGGTCAGCACCGTGCCGGGATCATAGGTCCGATCGGCCCGGATGCCGCCGCCATTGGTGAAGCCGATATCGGCGCCGGTGGCATCCTTCATCGCGTCGGCGATCAGATCGCCCATCGCCGATTCCACCGACCGCACGATGTTGCGCCGCGAATCGAGTTCCACCTCGGTGGTCCCGATCTCGACGTTCAGGCTTTCGTCGAGGCTGGCCTCGAGTTCATCGACCAGCGCCTGCGTCTCGGGATCGGGCGTCACCTCGGCAGTGTCGATGAACCGGAACACCGGCGTCCAGTGGACGGTGCGCTTGCCGTCCTTCTCCTCGATGGTGACGTTCAGGTCGACCGGCGACAGGTACGCGCCGTCGATCGAGGTCTCCACATAGGCGGTGATGCCGTCATAGGCGGTGGCGTAGGAATGATCGTCGCCGGACATGATCACGTCGAAGACGTGGCTGCCGATCAGCTGCCGGTCATTGGACATGTCGGTCTGCACCACGCCGATCACCAGGTCGGCACCGTCCGCGCGGGCGGCTTCGGCCGCCGCGATCGCGGTGTCCACCGTCGGCAGGAACTTCAGATCGCCCGGGCTCGACACCTCGGGCGTGGTGTCCTGGGCCACCGGGATCAGCGCGATCTTCAGCCCGGCCATCTCCTTGACCATCACGCCGCCCAGGCCCTCGACAGGCGAGCCGTCGGCATTGGTGATGTTGATCGCCGCCCAGGGATAGTTCGACGCGTTCATCTTCTCGATGAAGTTCTCCGGGCCGAAATCGAACTCGTGGTTGCCCGGCACCGCAAGGTCGAACGGCACGATATTGGTCAGATCGATGGTGTTCTGGCCCTTGTCGAAGCCCGACAGGATCGAGGGCGACAGCATGTCGCCGTCGAAGACGTAAAGCGTGTTGGGGTTGTTGGCCCGTTCGGCCCGGGCAACGGCATTCTGGCGGGCAAAGCCGCCGCGGCCGTCCTCCTCTTCGAAATCATAAGTGTCGCCGACACCAAGAATGGTGATCTTCACCGTCTCGGCTATCGCCGGCGCAGCCAGCGCCGCCACCGCCAGCAGCGAGCCGGAAAGCAGCGTACCCGCGCGATATATCCCTGTTTTCATTTGAATTCCTCTTTTGTAGCGACCACGCGCCCGGCGATTTCCGGCACTGCCGAAACGCCCTGGCACGCGGCCGGGAACCTCGCCGCCAAGGGGGCGGCCTGTTGGACCGTGTCAGGCGGCGCGGCGGCCTTCAAAGTCAGCCGCACCGCACCATCTCGGCAGATTACACGAGGCCCCGGCCTTGTCTACGCCGTCGCCCGCCAGCGCTGCTCGATCGCAGCCGACCCTCCCGGCCCGACCTCCACTTGCCTGGCGAACGTGCAGTGCCCTGGTCCCGTCACGTCGGCGCAGCGGCCTGCTGCAGGATTTTTGCTTTCCCCGCGCCTAGCGATCCGCCACGCTGGTTAAGATTTGCAAGAAGGGAGTTTTGCATGCACCGATCCATTGCCCTGACGTCGCTGATTGCAGTCCTTGCCGCCTGCACCCCAACGCCCCCCGCCCAGGTCACCGGAAAGACGCCGCTCACCAAGGATTTCGTCGGTGGCGAACTCGGCTGGCGCGGCTCCCGCGACGACCGAACCGTCATCTTCGCGCGAATTCGCGACCAGGGCGGCATGACCGAGCTTTGCGGTGCCGTCTACTCCGACGGATCCAGCATCGTGAAGGGGCTCGAACGCGACGTGTTGCGGACCAGTTCCTTTGCCATCGACGGCATATTGCTGGTCAGCTCGATCGAGTATTTCAACCGCATCGCCAGCCCCGACTCCGAGGCCATGGCCACCTGCGCCATCACCGGCGTGCCGTGGAACCCGCATTTCGACAGCCGCAACCTCGAATACCGCTCCAGCACGCGCACCTACACCTACTGAGCCTGCGGGAGGCGTTCAGCCGGCCAGCCGGGCAACCCAGTCCTGCTGGGCCGGCAGCGCGTGGCGCTTCAGGTCATAGCGGCCGACGATCCGCTCGCGCGCCACCCGGCCCAGCCGCGCCCGCTCGGCCGGGTCGTCCAGAAGCCGGCACACCGCCTCGACCATGGCGCCGCCCTCGAAGAACGGGAAAAGGACGCCGGTCTCGCCATCCTCGATCATCTCGGCCACCGGCGGCGTATCGCTGGCGACGATGGCGCAGCCGGCGCTCATCGCCTCCATCAGCGACCAGCTCAGCACGAACGGATAGGTCAGATAGACGTGGACCGCGCTGACCTGCATCATCGCCAGATAGGTGTTGTAGGGGATGCGGCCGACGAAATGCACCCGCTCCCAGTCGGCATCGGCGATCTGGCCCCGCACTTCCCCGGTATAGCGCTGCCGCCAGGTTCCGTCGGGCGGCGCCGCGCCATAGCTTGACCCGTCGCCGCCGACCATCACCACCCGCGCTCCGGGCCGCCGCTTCAGCAGCTCCGGCAGTGCCCGCATGAAGATGTGAAAGCCGCGATAGGGCTCGAGGTTGCGGTTCACGAAGGTGATCAGCTCGTCGCCGGGGCGCAGCGTCAGGTCGTTGTTGATGCGGATGAACGCCTCGGCCTTGGGCGCCACCAGATCGGTGTCGATACCGTCATGGATGACGCTGATGCGGTCCCGGAACGGCTCGGGAAAGGTCGAGGCCTGCCAGGCCGTGGGGCTGATCCCGGCATCGGCGAAGTCGAAATGCAAGAGGTTGTTGACGTTCTTCAGCCGCTGCCGCGGTGCATCCTGGGTCTCGTCGCGGGCCATCTCGGGGTCGAAGTCGAGATCGACGCGGCTGTAGTAGAACTCGCAATAAAGCCCCAGGGGCGCGTCGGGCCAGACATCCTTCACGAACAGGCTTTCGCCCCAGCCGGGATGGGCAACCACCGCATCGGGGGTGAAGCCGTCCTCCTTCAGCCGCAGCATCGCTCGCCAGGCCGCCTCGCCGCGCAGCACCTTGGCGGCGAAGTCGCCGACCAGATGCGGCATGCCTTCGGTGCCGACATTGTCCAGCCCGTAGCGCACCACCCTGACGCCCTGCCAGGTTAGGGCCTCGCCCTTCTCGAGCCGCAGCGCCACCACCTCGTGACCGGCCGCCACCAGGGCCGGCGCCAGATGCCTGAACTGCCCGGGAAAGTTCTGGTGGATGAAAAGAAGTCGCATATCCGCCCTGAAATGCCCCTTGTCGCCTCGGTGCGCGCGGCGCATGGTCCGCCGAAGGCTACTAATCCCCTGAACCGGTAACAATCCATGAACCATCCGCTGTCGAACACCGCCATGCGCGATATCAACGCGCTGATCCATCCCTATACCAACGCCGTGGCGCATCGGCAGACTGGCCCGCACATGATCGTGAAGGGCGAGGGTGTGCGGGTCTGGGACGACAGCGGCCGCGCCTTCATCGAGGGCATGGCGGGCCTGTGGTGCTGCGGCCTCGGCTTCTCCGAACCGGAACTGGTCGAGGCGGCCAGAAAGCAGCTCGAGACCCTGCCCTACTACCACATCTTCGCCTCCAAGAGCCACGAGCCGGCGGTTGAGCTGGCCGAGAAGATCAAGGAGATCGCCCCCGGCAACATGGCGCGGGTGTTCTACCAGTCCTCGGGATCGGAGGCCAACGAGACCCAGATCAAGATGGTCTGGTACTACAACAACGCCCGCGGCCGGCCCGAGAAGAAGAAGATCATCAGCCGGCGCCAGGCCTATCACGGGGTGACCATCGTCTCGGCCTCGATGACCGGGCTCGCCAACAACCACCGCGACTTCGACCTGCCGGTGGACCGCATCAAGCACACCGCGGTGCCGCATTACTGGCGTGACGCCGAGCCGGGCGAGACCGAGGCCGAGTTCGTCGCCCGCATGGCAAGGGAACTGGAGACGCTGATCCTCGCCGAGGGGCCGGAAACCGTCGCCGCCTTCATCGCCGAGCCGGTGATGGGCGCCGGCGGCGTGGTGATCCCTCCGGCGGGCTACTACCCGGCGATGATGGAGGTCTGCCGCAAGTACGACCTGCTGATGATCTCCGACGAGGTGATCTGCGGCTTCGGCCGCACCGGCGAGTGGTTCGGGGCCCAGCGGCTCGACTACGTGCCGACCTCGGTCTCCATGGCCAAGCAGATGACCGCCGGCTTCGTGCCCCTCTCGGCGGTGGCGATCAACCAGGACATGACCGACGCGCTGGAAGAGAACTCGGGCAAGATCGGCACCTTCGGCCACGGCTTCACCTATGGCGGGCATCCGCTCGGCTGCGCTGTCGGGGTGAAGGCGCTGGAGATCTACCACAGGCGTCGCATCCTCGATCACGTGCGGGCGGTGGAGCCGGTCTTTGCCGCGCATATCGCCCGGCTGAACGACCACCCGCTGGTGGGCAATGCCCGCTCTGTCGGCCTCGTCGGCGGTCTGGAACTGGCCCCCGAGGGCAAGAAGGCCTTTGCCAATGCCGGCAAGGCCGGCGGCCGCGCCGCCGCCGAGATCGCCAAGGGCGGGGTGCTGCTGCGGGCGCTGATCGACACCATCGCCATCTGCCCGCCGATGATCATCACCAAGGACGAGATCGACGAGATGTTCGCGCCGGTGGAAAAGGCGCTCGACGCGACCCTGGACTGGGTCAGGGCCGAAGGCATCGCCTGAGCCGGACTTCACCGGACCCGGGCCAGCCCCGACGCGTCCGGGGCGCGCTCCCCGCCCGCCCTCCCTCGCGCGCCCCGGACGCGACAGGCCAAGGCGCATCACCGCAAGGGCCCCTGGCGGTCAGCCTGCCTGCTTGCGGACGCCGGCGCCCGCCTCGTGCGCTGCGACAACCGCGCGCGGCGCCCGTGGGGCGGCCGTCACCGCACCGGCTCGACAGGCCGGCGAGCCTGCGCGGGGGCAATCGCCTTCAGGCCTACCGGGGCTCGGCGCTTGCGATCTGGGGAAAGAAAGCATATATTCCATTTCCATGGAAACCGCGCTCCTGCAGCATGATCCGGCCGAGGCCGAGGGCCGCGTCCTCGCCAAGGCGGCCTTTCGCGCCGCCGCCGCCCTGGGCCTGAAACAGGCCGAGCTCGCCCGCATCATCGGCGTCAGCGAGGCCACGGCCTCGCGCATGCGCGACGGCGGCTTCGCCCTCGCCGGCAAGCCGTTCGAGCTGGCCGCCTGCCTGATCCGCGTCTATCGCTCGCTCGACGCGATCACCGGTGGCGACGCGGCATCGATGCGCGGCTGGATGGCCGCCGCCAACCGCGATCTCGGGGCCATCCCGCGGGTCCTGATCGGCGAGGTCACCGGCCTTGTCGCCGTGCTCGACTACCTCGATGCCCGGCGCGCTCCGCTCTGAGCCCTGGCGCGGGCGGGTCTGGCGGCTGGTCGAGGCGCAGCACCTGGTCTCGACCATGCCGCTGGTGGACAGCCTCGACGAGCAGCGCCTGCTGGAGGACATCCTCGAGCGCTCCAAACCGCCGGTGCCGCCGGCCTGCGCGCACCTGCACTACCTGATCGCGGCGCCGTTCCGCTACGGCTGCTACCCGGCGGATTCGCGCTTCCGCCGCCGGGGGCGGACGCCCGGCGTCTTCTACGGCGCCGAGCAGCCGCTGACTGCCGTCGCCGAGACCGTCTGGCACCGCTTCCGCTTCTTCGACGCCTCGCCCGACACACCGCTTCCCGCCCGCGCCGCCGAGTTCACCGGCTTCGCCTGCCGCATCGACGTGCCCTTCGCTGTCGACCTGACCGCGCCGCCCCTGTCCGCCCGTGCCGCCGCGTGGACCGACCCCGAGGACTACACCGCCTGCCTGGCGCTCGCCGACCAGGCCCGCGCCGAGGGGATCGAGGCGATCCGCTACGCCTCCGTGCGCGATCCGGACGGTGGCATCGCGGTGGCGGTCCTGACCTGCCGCGGCTTCGCCCTGCCCCGCTCCGAGGCGCTGCAGAGCTGGCGCATCCTCTTCCGCCCCGGCCGCGCCCGGGTGATCCGCGAGCATCCTCGCCTGGCGATGGAGCTGGCGATCGACGGCTCCCGCCTCGCCCGCATCGCATAGCCGCCATGCCGGGCAAGCCGCTGGCCAAGGCTGGACACTCCCCGGGCACGCTGCCATAGACCGGCCATCCCGTCCTCCCCGCCGGATCGCCCATGACCGGACCAGCCGCCTTCGACCCGGACCAGCCTCAGAACGCGCTTCTTGGCATCGGCCTCAAGATCGCCTCGGTGGCGGTCTTCACCGCCATGGCCACCTGCGTCAAACTCGCCGCCGCCAATGGCGTCCCACCGGGACAGGCGGTGTTCTTCCGCTCGTTCTTCGCGGTTCCGGTGATCCTCGGCTGGCTGATCTGGAAACACGACCTCGCCCACGGGCTGGAGACGCGCAACCCCATGGGCCATCTCTGGCGCGGGCTGGTGGGCACCTCGGCCATGGCCTGCGGCTTCACCGCGCTGGGGCTGCTGCCACTGCCCGAGGTGACCGCGATCGGCTATGCCGCGCCGCTTCTCATCGTCATCTTCGCGGCGATGTTTCTGGGCGAGACGGTCAGGGTCTACCGCCTCAGCGCGGTGCTGGTCGGGCTGATCGGCGTCACCATCGTGCTGGCGCCGCGGCTCAGCGTCGCCGGCGCCGGCGAGGTCACCGGCTGGCAGACCGTCGGGGCGCTCACCGCGCTCATGGGCGCCGTCTTCGCCGCCCTGGCCCAGGTCTTCGTGCGCCGGCTGGTGCATATCGAGACCACCGCCGCCATCGTCTTCTACTTCTCGCTCACCGCCACGGTGCTGTCGCTCCTGACCCTGCCCTGGGGCTGGGTGGTGCCGGGCTTCTGGACCGCGGCGGCGCTGGTCGGTGCCGGCCTCGCCGGCGGGGTCGGCCAGATCCTGCTGACCACCAGCTACCGGCACGCGCCGACCTCGGTCATCGCGCCGTTCGAATACGCCTCGATGCTGCTCGCGCTCGTGATCGGTTACGCGGTCTTCGGCGAGGTGCCGACGCTGGCCATGCTGGCCGGCGCCGTGCTGATCATCGGCGCCGGCATCTTCATCATCTGGCGCGAGGCGCGGCTCGGGCTTGAGCGCGGCAAGGCGCGGTCCAGCATCTCGCCGCAGGGCTGAGATGCTGGTCTACAAGATCCTGCGCGCACCGGAATGGGCCGATCTGCGGGCTGCCGGCGCAACCAGTGGGGCGCCGGTCGATCTCGCCGACGGCTTCGTGCATTTGTCCACCGCCGGGCAGGTGCGCGAGACGGCGGCGCGGCATTTCACCGGCGAGGACGGGCTGTGGCTGCTGGCCTGTGACGGCGACGCCCTCGGTGAGGCGCTGAAATGGGAGCCGTCGCGGGGCGGCGCGCTCTTTCCCCATCTCTACCGGCCGCTCCGCCTCGCCGACGTCATCTCCGCCCAGCCGCTGCCACGGTCAGAGGCCGGACACGCCTTTCCGGACGACATCCCTTGAAGCGAGCGATGGAAAGGGCCGGGCTGGCGCTCCTGCACCGCCTCGACCCCGAGACCGCACACGGGCTGGCGCTCGGGGCCCTGCGGGCCGGGCTGGCGCCGATGCCGGGGCCGGTGACCTCGCCGCGGATCAGGACCCGTCTCGCCACCCGGATGGCGACGCTCGACCTGCCCAACCCGGTGGGGCTGGCGGCCGGCTTCGACAAGAACGCCACCGCGCTGGCGCCGCTTCTTCGCACCGGCTTCGGCCTTGTCGAGGTCGGCGCCGTCACCCCAAGGCCGCAGCCCGGCAACCCGCGGCCGCGGCTGTTCCGCCTCGATGCCGACCGCGCTGCCATCAACCGCTTCGGCTTCAACAACGACGGCATGGAAAGGGTGGCGGCACGGCTGGCGCGCCCCCGGCCGGCCGGCATCGTCGGGCTGAACCTCGGCGCCAACAAGGACAGCGACGATCGCGCCGGCGACTACGCGGCCGTGCTCACCCGCTGCGGCCCGCTGGTGGACTTCGCCACCGTCAACGTGTCCTCGCCCAATACCGAGCGGCTGCGCGACCTGCAGGGCAAGGCGGCGCTCGAGGCGCTCCTCGCCCGCGTCAACGACGCCAATGCCGCCCTGCCTGCGCCGCGGCCGCTGTTCCTGAAGATCGCCCCGGACCTCGACCAGAAGGCGCTCGACGACATCGCCGAGGTGGCGCTGGCGGCCCGCCTGGCCGGGATCGTCGCCACCAACACCACGCTGGCCCGCGACGGGCTGACAAGCCCCCGGGCGAGCGAGGCCGGCGGCCTTTCCGGCGCTCCGCTTCTGGCGCCCTCGACCCGGGTGCTGGCGCGCCTCTACCTCCGGCTCGGAGGGCAGATGCCGCTGATCGGCGTCGGCGGCATCGCCTCGGCCGAGGACGCCCTTGTCAAGATCCGCGCCGGCGCCACGGCGGTGCAGCTTTACACCGGGCTGGTCTTTTCCGGCATCAGCCTCGGCGCGCGCATCGCGTCCGGGCTCGACCGGCTCGCCGCCGCCGAGGGGCTGGCGAACCTCGCCGAGGCCATCGGCCGCGACGCCGCCGATCTGGCGCGCTGACCCGGCAGGCGCGGCCGGATCACGGGCCGCTTTCCGCTCCCGCCCCCGCGATCCGGCGCGATCTTGCGCCCGGGGCCGTCGTCGTTGCCGGCCCACACGGGGGATGCCCGCACGTGTCCGCACCCGCGTTAACACTTTTATGCTTTTGAATCAGACCTTTGACCCCTCGTCCCCGTGGGGACGCCCCGCGGACGGGGCCAACCGTGCCCGAACCCAGGGGGCGACGGGCACCATCACTCCCAGGGCCATGGCCACGCTTCCGCCTCAGGCCACGGCGCGTTCCAGCGCCGGATAGCGCAGCGCCAGGGTTACGCCCCGGGCGGCATTCAGCACCATCAGCGCCAGCCACAGCCCGTGATTGCCAAGGGTCGGCACCAGCACCAGCAGCGCCGCCACATAGACCACCACCGAAGCCAGCGCCGCGTTGCGCATCTCGCGCGAGCGGGTGGCGCCGATGAAGATGCCGTCGAGCATCCAGGCGGCCACACCGACCACCGGCGACAGTGCCGCCCAGATCAGATAGGCCCGCGCCTCCACCTGCACCGCCGGCGCCTTGGCCATCACGTCGATGATCCACGGCCCCGCCAGCCAGAAGCCGAGACCCAGGGGCACCGCCAGCCCGACCCCCCATTGCGAGGTCATGACCGCCGCACGCCTCAGCGCGCCCCTGTCCCGGGCGCCCATGGCCCCGCCCACCAGCGCCTCGGCCGAGAAGGCGAAGCCGTCCAGCGCGAAGGCGGTGATCTCGAGGAACTGCAGCAGCACCTGGTTGGCCGCCAGCGTCACATCGCCGAAATCGGCACCGAGGAACAGGAACGTGGTGTAGCCGGCCTGCAGCAGCACCGAGCGGATCAGGATGTCGCCATTGACCGCCGCCATGCGCCGGATCCGCGCCCGGTCGAAGACCCGCGCCCAGTCGCGCCACTGATCGCCCCTGAACGCCGCCCGGCACAGCCAGA
This sequence comes from Paracoccaceae bacterium, assembly GCA_050299555.1. Lineage (GTDB taxonomy): Bacteria > Pseudomonadota > Alphaproteobacteria > Rhodobacterales > Rhodobacteraceae > JBNKWA01. Next base: position 19,904 of record JBNKWA010000058.1, read on the forward strand.
GGCCAAGCGCCAGCCCGGTCCACTCGGCGATGATGGTGGCCGTGGCCACACCGCCGATGCCGAACCCGAGCCCGAGCACGAACCACAGGTCCAGCCCGATGTTCAGCCCGTTCATCCACAATTGCAGGACCAGCACCCCACGGGTGCGCTCCATGGCGATCAGCCAGCCGGTGACGGCATAGATGGCGATTGCCGCCGGCGCCCCCCAGAAGCGGATCTCCAGATAGGTGCGGGTCAGCGCCTCGGCCTCGTCCGAAGCCGGCGCCAGCCAGAAGGCACCCGCCATCAGCGGCAGCTGGAAGACGATGATGACCAGGCCGCCGGCCGCCCCGATCAGAAGCGCCCGCATCAGCAGCGCGCCGGACTCGGCCACGTCCCCGGCGCCCCGCGCCTGCGCGACCAGCCCGGTCGTGCCCATGCGCAGGAATCCGTACATCCAGTAGAGCGCCGCGGTGATCACCGCGCCCAGGCCGACGGCGCCGATGGGCGCCGCCTGACCAAGCTGGCCGATGACGCCGGTATCGACGGCACCGAGGATCGGCACCGTGGCGTTCGACAGCACGATGGGCAGGGCGATCTTCAGGACGCGGGCATGGGTCAGCCGACCCGCGCCGCTGTCAGTCACCGTCGACCGCCGGCATCAGGAAATGCCCGGTGGCCTGCGCGAAGGGCCGGCCGCGATTGTCCTGCCAGGCCTCCACGTGCACCGAGGCATAGCGCCGCCCCGAGCGGTTGACCCGGGCCCGGGCATAGGCGTCGCGCGGCAACCCCGAGCGCAGGTAGTCGACGGTGAAGTCGATGGTCTTGGGCAGCGCCGGCATGGCCCCGGCCCCGATCTCGGCCGCCGCGCCGTTGGTCTCGATCCGCTCCCAGACCGTGGCCCAGCTCAACTCCACCATGGCGGCGATCTCGAGGAACGCCCCCGTCGCCCCGCCATGCAGCGCCGGCAGCATCGGGTTGCCGATCAGGTGCTCGGAAAACGGCAGCACCGCGGTCAGCTCGTCGCCGCGGCGGTCGAAGAGGATGCCGAGATGGGCCGCATAGGGGATGCCCGAGACCAGCGCCGCCAGCGCCTTGTCGCGCCGCTCCTTGACCACCTGGACCGGTTCCGGCTTTGCCCGCGCCATGGCTCAGCGCCCCCGCTCGACGGTAAAGGCGCCGGCCGCGGTCGCCACCGGCTCGTCCGGCGAGCGGGTCCAGGCGACGGCGCGGACGAACGCCACGGTGCGGGTGACCCGGTAGCATTCGGCGCGGGCGGCGATCGTCGCGCCGGGCTCGGCGGCGCGCATGTAGTCGATCCTCAGGTCCAGCGTCGCGGTGCCGGCGGGCCGCGACGGGTGCGACATCACCGCCGTGCCCGAGCAGGTGTCGAGCAGCGCGGTGACCACGCCCCCGGCCATCACTCCGGTTGCCGGATCGCCGATGAAGCGCCGGTCGTAGCCGACCGACATCGCCGCCCAGCCGTCGCCGATGGCGTCGACCTGCATGCCGAGGTCGCGGGAATGCGGCAGCGCCTGCACGAACTGCTGCGCCAGCCGCAGCTTCGCCCCGTCGCTCCCGTCTCCATTGTCGCTGGCGGTATTCATGCGCCTGCCTTAGCCGGCCGCGCGACAAGCCGCAACGGGGATGGCGCCGGGGCTTCGCATGTGGTTGATTCACGGGCAGAGCATGCAACCCATGGTCATCACCTTTACGCGAACGTTAACTTTGTGCTTGCACTTGACGTGAACGTCAACTATACGGCGCGCATCCCGAACCGAACGGCACGGACAACGCCATGAGCGAACAGCCCTACACCATTGGCCAGATGGTCGAGAAATTCGACGTCACCCCGCGGACGCTGCGCTTCTACGAGCAGAAAGAGCTTCTGGCGCCGCAGCGCGAGGGGCAGAAGCGGCTGTATTCGCGCCGCGACCGGGCGCGCCTGAAGCTGATCCTGCGCGGCAAGCGCTTCGGTTTCAGCCTCGAGGACATCCGCCAGCTTCTGAACCTCTACGATCTCGGCGACCAGCAGGTCACCCAGATGGCGCGCACCCACGAGCTGGCGCGCGAGCGGCTGCGGGCCATGGAGGCGCAGCGCGACGAGCTCGACACCGCCATCACCGACCTCAGGCAGCAACTCGTCGCGGCCGAGGAGTTTCTCGCCAGCAAGGGCATCCCGCTGGCGGCCGAATAGCGCCAGCCAATCCACCCCCCAACGACGCATCGAACAGCCGGAGACGACCCCATGCCCAGCTACTCCGCCCCGACCCAGGACCTCGCCTTCGTGCTGCACGACCTTCTTGAGGTCGAGAAGGGCACGACGCCCGGCTATGCCGATCTCGACCGCGACTTCACCTCCGCCATCCTCGAGGAGGCGGGCAAGATCGCCCGCGACGTGATGGCGCCGCTGAACCCCGTGGGCGACCGCGAGGGCTGCCGTCTCGAAAACGGCGTCGTGCGCACGCCCGAGGGCTTCAAGGCGGCCTTCGACACCGTGCGCGAGGGCGGCTGGACCGGGCTCGACTGCGATCCCGAATTCGGCGGCCAGGGCATGCCCTACGTGCTGGCGACCGCGGTGGGCGAGGCGTTCTCGGCCGCCAACATGGCGCTGCAGATGTACCCGGGCCTGACCCATGGCGCCTATTCGGCGATCCATACCCATGGCAGCGACGAGCAGAAGGCCACCTATCTGCCGAAGATGGTCAGCTGCCAGTGGACCGGCACCATGAACCTGACCGAGCCCCATTGCGGCACCGATCTCGGCCTGCTGCGCACCAAGGCCGAGCCGCAGGATGACGGCACCTACCGCATCAGCGGCCAGAAGATCTTCATCTCGGCCGGCGAGCACGACATGGCCGAGAACATCATCCACCTGGTGCTGGCCCGGATCCCCGGCGGCCCCGAGGGGGTCAAGGGCATCTCGCTCTTCATCGTGCCGAAGTTCCTCGTCAACGCCGACGGCTCGCTCGGCAACCGCAACGGGGTGAGCTGCGGCAAGGTCGAGGAGAAGATGGGCATCCACGGCAATTCCACCTGCGTGATGAACTATGACGGCGCCGTGGGATATCTCCTCGGCGAGGCTCACAAGGGCCTGCGCGCGATGTTCACGATGATGAACGAGGCCCGGCTGGCGGTTGGCGTGCAGGGCTATACCCAGGCCGAGGCCGCCTACCAGAACGCCCTCGCCTACGCCAAGGACCGGCTGCAGGGCCGCGACGTGACCGGCACCAGGAACCCCGACGGGCCAGCCGACCCGCTGATCGTGCATCCCGACATCCGCCGCAACCTGATGGACCAGAAAAGCTTCGTCGAGGGGGCGCGCGCCTTCGTTCTCTGGGGCGCGACGATGATCGACGCCTCGCACCGCGACGGCGACGACGCGGCCGAGGGGCTGATCTCGCTCCTGACCCCGGTCATCAAGGGCTTCCTGACCGACAAGGGCTTCGAGTCCACGGTGATGGCACAGCAGGTCTTCGGCGGCCACGGCTACATCGAGGAGTGGGGCATGTCGCAATTCGCCCGCGACGCCCGCATCACCATGATCTACGAGGGCGCCAACGGCGTGCAGGCGCTCGACCTCGTCGGCCGCAAGCTGCCCTCGGACGGCGGCAAACACGTGATGGCCTTCTTCGAGATGGTGAAGGGCTTCATCAAGCAGAACGAAGCCGACGAGCGGCTGAAGGCCGGCTTCCTCGATCCGCTCAAGCAGGCGTCCAAGGACCTGCAGGCGGCGGGCATGTACTTCATGCAGAACGGCATGAAGAACCCGCATGCGGCGCTGGCCGGCTCCACCGACTTCATGCACCTCTTCGGCCATGTCTGCCTCGGGCTGATCTGGGCGCAGATGGCAAAGGCGGCCCATGCGGCGCTTGACGCCGGTGCCTCGGACCGCACCTTCTACGAGGCCAAGATCGCCACCGGGCGCTACTACATGGCCCGGCAGCTGCCGGCGACGGGCATGCACCTCGCCCGCATCCAGTCAGGCGCCGAGCCGGTCATGGCGCTCGCGGCCGATGCGTTTTAGAACGACAGTTGGGCGAGGGCGACATGAGCGTACATCTATTCTGGGATAACTCAAATATTTTTATATCTGCCAAGAGTGCGTCACAAAGTAAAGATGGTATATACGAAACGTACAATATTAGAATAGAATTTGAGAAGCTATACTCTTTGGCAGTAGCAAGCCGCCAGGTAGATAAGGCAATTTGCGTAGGCTCTGTGCCGCCCGAGCTAGCCTTGGTCTGGAGCCGCCTGCGCGAAGTCGGTGTTCAGGTGGAGCTTTTTGAAAGAGGCGCTGAAAGCGGTAGGGAACAGGGGGTCGACCAATCTCTTCAAGTACATATGCTAAGGAGTCTGGCTGACAACATTAACAATCCCGGGACGGCAGTCCTCCTGACTGGAGATGGGAAGGGTTTCGATGATGGAGTCGGCTTCCACGCAGATTTGGCGCGAATGCAACAGGCCGGTTGGAAAATTGAAGTCCTTGCTTGGGAAATTAGTTGCAAAAAGACGCTAAAGGATTGGGCGGAGTCCGTGGGAGTATTTGTTAGGTTGGAAGACTTTTTCGAGAGCGTAACATTCATTCAAGGTGGTCGACGGGCAAAACCCTTGAACATGAAGAAACGTCAGCTTTCAAAGTAGGGAATCCAGTGAGTCTCCGGATCAAATTCATAGATCTTACGGACCGTTCCGGCCCAGGCAAGCCGCGCCCGGGGCTGCGGCGATGAAACGTGGCTGGCGGGACGAGCCCGCGGCGCGGGGCGGCTGCCAGTGCGGCGCCGTGCGCTACAGCATCGCCGCCGGGCCGGCCAAGTCGGTTGTCTGCCATTGCCGCATGTGCCAGCGCGCCAGCGGCAACGCCTTCGCGCCGCTCCTGGAGGTGCCGAGCGAGCGCATCACCTGGGCCGGCGAGCCGACGGAATGGGCTTCGTCCGACATCGCCATGCGCGGCTTCTGCGCCTTGTGCGGGACGCCGCTCTACTACCGCTCGGGCGAGACGACCGAGATCATGGCCGGCACGCTGGCGCCGCCCTTCGCCTTCCGCCCGGTCGAGCAGACCGCGGTGGAATCGCGGCAGGACTGGCTGTCGGACGTGCCCGGCCTGCCCGGGATCGAGACGCCGCCCGACTACCGCGTCGCGTCGCGGCAGTCCGAGGAATGACCCCGGGCGCCGGCGCGCCCGCAAAGGGGGAACGAGTTGCCAGGGCCGAGCCGGCCGAACAGGGAGGATCCGCGTGGCCGAATTCCAGCTTCACTGCTTCGCGCAGTCCGGCAACGCCTACAAGGCGGCGCTGATGCTCACCCTCTGCGACGCAGACTGGGAACCGGTCTTCGTCGACTTCTTCAACGGCGAGACCCGCGAGCCCCCCTACCGAGCCGTCAACGAGATGGGCGAGGTGCCGGTGCTGACCCACGGCGATGTGCGGCTCAGCCAGTCGGGCGTGATCCTCGACTATCTCGCCGAAACCCTGGGCCGCTTCGGCCCGGCGAATGACGCCGAGCGGCGCGAGATCCTGCGCTGGTTACTGTGGGACAATCACAAGCTGACCGCCAACATGGCGACCGGCCGCTTCCTGCAGCTTTTCCTCGACCCGGCCAAGCGCAACGCCGACGTGATCGCCTTCCTCATGGGTCGCTTCAAGGCGGCGCTCGCGGTGCTCGAGGCCCATCTGGATGGCCGCGGCTGGATCGTCGGCGACGGACCGACCATCGCCGACCTGTCCTGCGTCGGCTACATGTTCTTTCTCGACGAGGTCGACGTCACCCCGGGGCCGAACGTCGCCGGCTGGCTCGACCGCATCGCCGAACTGCCCGGCTGGCGGCATCCCTACGACCTGATGCCCGGCCACCCGCTGCCCGGAACGGCAAACTGATGTGGCTGATGCGCATCCTGCCGTTGCTGTCCGACGTGGCTGTGCTGCTGCCGCTGGCGGCGATCGCGCTGTCGCCGGCCCCCGGCGTCACCGGCGCCCGTCGCCTTGCCGCGGTGGCGCTGGCCATCGCCGGGCTCGCCTCGGTGATGCTGGCCGGCCGGTTGTGGCTGCCGACGCTGGCCGCCATGCTGGCGCTCTTGGCCCTGACCGCCCGGCAGCCTCTGCCGATGCCGCCCCGGGCCGCCGCCCTCGCCATGCCGCTGGCCAAAGCCAGCCTCGCCCTCGCCATCCTGCTGGTTGTGGCGCTATTGTCGCTTATCCCCGCCACCAGCCCCTGACCGGAGACCACCCATGACCGACGCCTTCATCTATGACGCAGTGCGCACCCCGCGGGGCAAGGGCCGGCCCGACGGCGGCCTGCACGAGGTAACCTCGGTGCGGCTGTCGGCCGGCGTCCTGAACGCGGTCAAGGACCGCAACGGATTGCCCGCCGATGCGGTCGAGGACGTGATCTGGGGCAACGTCACCCAGATCGGCGAGCAGGGCGGCTGCATCGGCCGCGCCGCGGTGCTTCTGTCCGACCTCGACGAAAGCGTGCCGGGGATGACCATCAACCGCTTCTGCGCCAGCGGCATGGAGGCGGTGAACCTCGCCGCCAACCAGGTCAGGGCCGGCGCCGGCGAGGGCTACATCGCCGGCGGGGTCGAGATGATGGGCCGGGTCGCCATGGGCTCGGACGGGGCGGCGATGGCCGTCGACCCCGAGCTGGCCATGAAGACCTACTTCGTGCCGCAGGGCATCTCGGCCGACCTCATCGCTACCGAATACGGCATCTCCCGCGACGAGTGTGACGCGCTTGCGGTGGAAAGCCAGAAACGCGCCGCCGCCGCCTGGGCCGACAACCGCTTCGCCAGGACCGTGGTGCCGGTCAGGGACCGCAACGGGCTGACCATCGTCGCCAGGGACGAGCACATGCGTCCCGAGACCGACATGCAGTCGCTGGGCGCACTGAAGCCCAGCTTCGCCGACATGGGCGAAGGGATGCCCGGCTTCGACAAGGTGGCGCTGCTGCGCTACCCGCACCTGGAGAAGATCCGCCACGTCCACCATGCCGGCAATTCCAGCGGCATCGTCGACGGCTCGGCGGCGATCCTCGTCGGCTCCAAGGCGTTCGGCGAGAAGCACGGGCTGAAACCGCGGGCCCGCATCCGCGCCACCGCCAAGATCGGCTCGGACCCGACCATGAACCTCACCGGCCCGGTGCCGGTGACCGAGAAGATCCTCGCCGGGTCCGGCATGTCCGTGGGCGACATCGACCTCTTCGAGGTCAACGAGGCGTTCTCGGCGGTGGTGCTGCGTTTCATGCAGGCCTTCGACCTCGACCAGTCCCGGATCAACGTCAACGGCGGCGCCATCGCCATGGGCCACCCCCTTGGCGCCACCGGGGCGATCATCATCGGCACCGCGCTGGACGAGCTGGAGCGCACCGGCAAGGGCACCGCGCTCGCCACCCTCTGCGTTGCCGCCGGCATGGGCGCCGCGACCATCATCGAGCGGGTGTGAAGAAGGGCCGCAGGAGAAAACCACATGTCCGTCATCGACAAGTCGGCCCTCACCCCGCGCACCGGCTCGATCTACCCCGAGCCCTACGCCGCGATGATGCAGGGCCGCTCCTCGCTGCGGCTCGGCGATGCCGCCGGACTGACCCAGTTCGGCGTCAACCTGGTGATGCTGGAACCGGGCGCCATGTCCAGCCTGCGCCACTGGCACGAGAACGAGGACGAGTTCGTCATGGTGACCGAGGGCCAATGCACCCTGGTCCAGGACGAGGGCGAGACGGTGATGCGCGTCGGCGACTGCATCGGCTTCAAGGCCGGCGATACCAACGGTCACCACTTCGTCAACCGCACCGACCGGCCGGCGGCGTTCCTCGTCGTCGGCACCAAGGCGCCGAGCGAGGTGGCGCATTACTCCGATGTCGATTTCCGCATCGAGATCGAGGGTGGCAAGGCCCGCTTCACCTACCGCGACGGCAGCGACTGGAACGGCCCGCGATGATCGTCGACCCCGCCAACGCCGATCGCGCCGTCTGCCACTGCCCCGACCTCGGCCGCACGGCCACCGAGACGGCGATGGCTGGCGGCTGGCCGACAATTCCGACGGGGCGGTCATCCGGGAGGGCGGCAATGGCCGGTGATGGCGGCTCGATTCCGCACAAGCCTTGGGTTAGCATCCTGCACGAAGGGGGTTCCTATGCACGACAGGATCCAGGATTGCATCCAGGTACTCTCGGACTGCGCGCTCAGCGGCGACTATCATCGCTTCCGGCAGGGCGTGGACCTGCCGATGCTCTATGCCACCGAGAACAGCACTCATGTGATCTCGACCGAGGAAGAGATGCGCCACAACTTCGACGTCTTCGCTGGCATGTGCCGGGCCAACCGGATTGCCACGCTCAGGCGCGTCCTCTTGTCGGCACAGGCGGTCGGCAGCGTCGTCACCGCATTTTACGAGGCCCGCTACCTTGGAGCGGCCGGAGAACCCCTGTTCCCGCCCTCGCAAGGCGTCATGCTGCTGCGCGACAGCGGTGGGGTGCCGAGACTCTTCGCCATGGTCACGTCGCTCAAGAACGAGGAATGGCCACTGCTCAAGCCGCAGTCCTGACTGCCCGCGGCGGCGGCGCTTCGCCGCAGCGCCCACGGCCGACCGCACCCTGCCATGGGGCCCGGTCCAGCGGCACGGCAGCCACGAACGCCGGGAAGAGCTGCACATGATCATCCGCAAGGCCGCGGCGAGGCTTGATGCCGGCACGCCCGAACAGATCGCGGCGCTCGGCCGGTTCGAGGCGCGCCTCTTTTCCGAAGCCGGGGGCCTGACCCAGTTCGGCGCCTTCGTCGAGACGCTGTGGCCCGGCGCGCGCTCATCCGACCGCCACTGGCACGAGCAGGAGGACGAGTTTTTCTACATGATCGAGGGCGAGGCGGTGATGATCGACAACGACGGCGAGCACCCGCTGACGCCCGGCGATGCCTGTGCCTGGAAGGCCGGCGTGACGAACGGCCACCATGTGGTGAACCGCTCGAACGCACCCTGCAGCTATCTGATCATCGGCACCCGCGCCCCGGTCGACGTGGTGCACTATTCCGACATCGACAAGATTTATCGCCGCAGCGCCGACGGCACCGTCGCCCGCACCCGCCGCGACGGCTCGCCACTGGAGGCGCCGCAATGACCCACATCCCCAGGGGCAGCGTCGCGTCGACGGTGGCGCAATCCTCCTACCCGGCCGACTACAATCTCGGCCAGGGCTTCCTCACCTACGAAAAGCTCTCCGATGCCGGCGGCCTGACCCAGTTCGGCGCCGCCTTCGAGACGCTGATGCCCGGCAAGCAGTCCTCGCAGCCGCACTGGCACCAGGACGAGGACGAGTTTCTGTTGATGCTTGAGGGCGAACTGACCGTGGTCGAGGATGGCGTCGAGACCGTCATCCACCCCGGCGACGCGGTCTGCTGGAAGGCCGGCGATCCGGTCGCCCACACCTTGCGCAACCACAGCGACCGGCCAGCCCGCTACATCATCGCCGGCAGCCGGCGCGACGGCGACGTCTGCCACTACCCCGGCCTCGACCTGCGCGCCGAGCCGCAGGGCTACGTCCATCTCGACGGCACGCCATGGTAGGCGTTCACCTCTCCTTCACGGCGAATATCGGCAGCCGGTTGCCAAAAGGCGAAAAGTGCGGTCTTCATGACCCTCTTACTCCTTTAAGCATTCCCAATTCATGCCGGACGCCGTCGCAGCGCTCTTCGCGCAACTCGAACACCTGTCCCTGTCGGGCCAGTTCGACAGGATCGAGGACCTCTACGAGGAGCCTCTGGTCCACGTGCGGCCCGACGAAACCGTCGTGCATCACCGCCGCGGCGACTTCATCCGGCTCACCGAGATTGCCATCGACCGACTGCGCCAGCGTGGCTTCGACGCCCTCACCTACAAACTCGTCGACCTGCGTTCGTTCATCGCCAGCCTCGTCATGGTCGACGTGCAGTGGAAATACGCCAACGGCAAGGGCGAGGCACTGGCCGAAGGCTTCACCACCTATGTCTTGCGCAAGACCCATGGCGAATGGCGCATCGCCGTCCAGATCTCGCAGGCCGATCCCCGCGTCTTTCCGCCCGACTGAGGCGCGGCACGGGGCCAGCCTGCTCACCACCACCGCCCAGGAGGCCCCGAGATGACCAACTTCCACTACGAGACCGATGCCGACGGCGTCGCCGTGATCGCCTGGGACCAGCCCGGCACCTCGCTCAACGTGATGAACGCCGAAGGCTTCGCCGAACTCGACGCGCTGCTCGACCGCGCCTTCGCCGACGACGCGGTGAAGGGCGTCATCATCACCTCGGCCAAGAAGGACTTCGCCGGCGGCATGGACCTCAACGTGGTCGCCAAGGCCGCCTCGGGCGACGATCCGGCGCAAGGCATGATGGACCAGCTCATGGATGTCCACCGCATCCTGCGCAAGATCGAGCGCAACACCATGGACCCCAAGACCAGCAAGGGCGGCAAGCCGGTGGCCTGGGCCTCGCCGGGCACCTCGGCCGGCATCGGCACCGAGATCGCGCTGTCGTGCCACCGCCGCTTCATGGCCGATAACCCCAGGGCGCGGATCGGCCTGCCCGAGATCCTGGTGGGCATCTTCCCCGGCTCGGGCGGCACCACGCGCATGGTCCGCATGGTCGGCGCAATGGCCGCCGCGCCGGTGCTGCTCGAAGGCAAGATGATGGCGCCGGCGCAGGCCAAGGCCGCCGGCATGATCGACGAGGTGGTGCCAGCCGACCAGCTTCTCGCCCGGGCAAGGGAATGGGTGCTGGCGGCCACCGATGCCGACATCGTCAAGCCCTGGGACGCCAAGGGCTACAAGATGCCCGGCGGCACCCCCTACCACCCGGCCGGCTTCATGACCTTCGTCGGCGCCTCGGCCATGGTGCACGGGCGCACGCAAGGCGTCTATCCGGCGGCAAAGGCGATGCTCAGCGCCATCTACGAGGGCGCGCTGGTCCCCTTCGATACCGCGCTCAGGATCGAGGCACGCTGGTTCACCTCGGTCATCCTCAACCCCTCGTCGAACGCCATGATCCGCTCGCTCTTTCTCAACAAGCAGGCGCTGGAGAAGGGTGCCGTCCGCCCCGCCGGCGTCCCCGACCAGAGCGTGAAGAGGCTCGGCGTCCTCGGCGCCGGCATGATGGGGGCCGGCATCGCCTATGTCGCCGCCATGGCCGGAATCGAGACGGTGCTGATCGACCGCGACCAGGCCGCCGCCGACAAGGGGCGCGACACCATCGCCGGGCTGCTGGCCGAGGCGGTCAAGAAGCGCCGCATGGACCAGGCCAAGGCCGACGGCATCCTCGGCCGGGTCACCGCCACCCCCGACTATGCCGCGTTGAAGGGCGCCGATCTGGTGGTCGAGGCGGTGTTCGAGGACCCGGGCGTCAAGGCCGAGGTGACCGGGAAGACCGAGGCGGCCCTGGGTGGCAGCGGCATCTTCGCCACCAACACCTCGACGCTGCCGATCACCGATCTCGCCCACGCCTTCACCCGGGCCGAGGACTTCATCGGCATCCACTTCTTCTCGCCGGTGCACAAGATGAACCTGGTCGAGATCATCCGCGGCAAGGCGACCGGCGACACGGCCGTCGCCAAGGCGCTCGACTTCGTGCGCCAGATCCGCAAGACCCCCATCGTCGTCAACGACGCCCGCTTCTTCTACGCCAACCGCTGCATCATCCCCTACATCAACGAGGGGACCCGCATGGTCGGTGAGGGCGTCGCCCCGGCACTGATCGAGCACGGCGCCCAGATGCTGGGCTTCCCGGTCGGGCCGCTGCAGCTCGTCGACGAAACCTCGATCGACCTCGGCGTCAAGATCGCCAAGGCGACCAAGGCGGCGCTCGGATCGGCCTATGACGACGCCAACGACACGGTGATCTTCGCACTGGCTGACAAGGGCCGGATGGGCCGCAAGTCGGCCGCCGGCTTCTACGACTACGACGACAAGGGCCGGCGCGCCGGCCTGTGGCCGGGCCTGGCCGAGCTCTGGGCGCCGGCCGCCGAACAGCCGCCGGTGACCGAGGTGCAGCACCGCCTGGCCATGATCCAGACACTCGAGGCGGTGCGCGCGCTCGAGGAAGGCGTGCTGACCGACATCCGCGAGGGCGACGTGGGCGCCATCCTGGGCTGGGGCTTCATGCCCTGGTCTGGCGGGCCGTTCTCGTGGCTCGACATCCTCGGCGCCGGCAGGGCGGTGGAGATCTGCGACGATCTCACGGCGCGCTTCGGGCCCCGGTTCGAGGCGCCGAAGCTCCTGCGCGAGATGGCGGAAAAGGGCGAAACCTTCTACGGCCGCTTTGCCCCGGCAAAGGCCGCCTGAACGCCTGAACGCCCGGCCGGGCGGGGGACGGCCCCCGCCCCATCAGGCCGAAACGGTCTAGAACGAATAGCCGAAGCGGTCGATATCGGCCCAGCACATCCACTGCACGTGCTCGACATCGCGCGGCCGGTAGTACTCGCGATACTGATCGCGCGGGCTTTCGTTCACCCGCGGCAGCGGCCCGATGGTCAGCCCCAGCACCCGGCCGAGCGCCACCAGATCCGCCTCCAGCGTCTCGAAGCGCAGGAAGGTGCGGCAGCGCTCGACACCGCTCGCATCGCAGGTGCAGGCGGCCGTCGGGCTGCCCTTCACCGCCGCCACGACATGCCGCTCGCGCACGAACTGCGAGAAGGTCAGCGCCTTGGCCGCGTCTACCATCGGGTGGCGAAAGCGCTGCCCCTGCGCCCAGGCATAGAAGCTCACCATGCGATCGAAAGGGTTGCGGACCACGGTGAACACGTGGGTTTCGGCCAGCTCGGCCGCCGGCACCAGCGCCGCAAGGTCGCTCAGCCGCGCGTGTTTCCACAAGTTGCCCGGCGTGCCCTCGGGCGGCGGGAAGGCCCTCGCCCCGGGCGTGTCGCCCAGCACCACGTCGCCCGGGGCTAGGTGCGGCTCCAGCGCCAGTGTGACCGCCGTGCCGCCGGTCTTGGCCTGGTGGATGAACAGGAACCGGTTCAGCCGCGACCAGATCATCCCGCCCCGAACCCGCTCTCGACCGCTGCCGCCAAACCCGAACCCTTCGTTGACATCCACGCCGGCTCTAGCATCGCCCCCGCCGCGACGCACGTCGAACTTTGCCGCGCCGCCGGCCGGATGTAGGCTGGCCGCAAGGGACACCGGCCGGGCACAACGACCACGGGTCCCATCAGGGAGAAAACGCCGATGCACAACCTCATGCAGGACTGGCCGCTCAGGATCGGACGGATCCTCGACCACGCCGCCCGCTATCATCCCCACCGCCGGATCACCGGCCGCAGCGCCGAGGGGAGGATCGAGACCACCGACTGGGCCGGCATCCGCACCGGCGCACTGAAGGTCACCCAGGCGGTGCGGCGCATGGGGCTCGGCCGCGGCGACGTCATCGGGGTGATGGCCTGGAACACCGCCCGCCACCTCGAGGTCTGGTACGGCGTGCCCGGCGCCGGCGCGGCGCTGCACACGCTGAACCCGCGGCTTTTCGCCGACCAGCTCGTCTACATCATCAACCATGCCGGCGACCGGGCGCTTCTGGTCGATCCCGACCTGTTGCCGGCGATCGCGGCGATCCGCGACAAGCTGACCACGGTCAGGGACATCATCGTGATGACGGGCGCCGCCCACATGCCGGAAAACGCCCCGGCCGGTGCCATCGCCTATGCCGACTGGGTGGGCGCCGAGGACGGCGACACCGACTGGACCCCGGGCGACGAGCGCGACGCCTGCGGCATCTGCTACACCTCCGGCACCACCGGCAATCCCAAGGGCGTGGTCTATACCCATCGCTCCAACGTGCTGCACGCGCTTGTCGCGCAGGGCGCCGACATGCTGGGCCTGTCGAGTACCGACAGCATCATGCCGGTAGTGCCGTTCTTTCACGCCAACGGCTGGGCCACCGCCTATACGGCGCCACTGGTGGGCGCCTCGATGGTGCTGCCCGGGCGCGACATGACTCCGGCCGGGCTCTACGAGATGCTCGAGATGGGCGTCACCTGCACCGCCGCCGTGCCCACGGTCTGGCTGATGCTGCTGCAGTACCTCGACGCCGGGAACCGGACGTTCTCGACGCTCGAGCGGGTGGTGATCGGCGGCGCCTCGTGCCCGCGGGCGGTGATCGAGGCGTTCCAGAACCGCTACGGCGTCAGGGTGCTGCACGCCTGGGGCATGACCGAGATGTCGCCGCTGGGCACCGTGTGCAGCTTCAAGCCCGAGGTGGCGGCGCTGCCCGATGCCGAGCGCCTGACGGTACAGGAAACCGTCGGCCACCCGCCATTCAGCATCGAGCTGAGGATCACCGACGACACCGGCCACGACCTGCCATGGGACAGCGCGACCCAGGGCCGGCTCTGGGCGCGGGGTCCGGCGGTGGTGCAGCGCTACCTCAAGGCGGATCACGATGCCGCCGGGCCGGAAGGCTGGTTCGACACCGGCGACATGGCGACGATGGATGCCAATGGCTACGTGCGGATCACCGACCGTTCCAAGGACGTGATCAAGTCCGGTGGCGAATGGATCTCGTCCATCGCGCTGGAGAACGCCGCCGTCGGCCACCCCGACGTCGCCGAGGCGGCGGCGGTGGGCATCCCGGACGAGAAATGGGGCGAACGCCCGGTGCTGGTCGTGGTCCGAAAGCCCGAGCGCGATCCGGCCAAGGACGACATCCTCGGCCTGATCGGCAAAAGCTTCGCCAAATGGCAGGTGCCGGACGACGTCATCTTCGTTGACGAGATCCCGCACACCGCCACCGGCAAGATATCCAAGCTCAGGCTGCGCCAGATCCTCACCGATCAGGGCTACAGCTTGCCGGGATAACCGGCTAGACCGACGCCGAACGGGCCACAAGGGGGACGATGGCAACGGCGCTGGACAAGTATGTCAGGCTCGAGGCCGAGGCGGAATGGCGCGGCGCGCCGGAGGCTGCCTGGCAGCCGGTCTACGTCTCCTTCGGCAAGGCATCGCTGGTGATCGCCGATTTCGACGACCGGCCGCTGGCGCACTGGTCGCTTGCCGCCACCGACGAGTGTGCCCGCGATGGCGCCAGGGTGGTGTTTTCGGCCGACCCGGCGATGGCCGAGGCGCTGGCGGTCAGCGACCCCGCCATGATCGAGGCCATCGCCGCCGTTACCGCCGATGCGCGCGGGCTGCCGCAGCGCCCGCCCAGGCGCCCGCCGCTGGGGCGCATCGCGCTGGGGCTCGCTCTCGTGGCGCTCATCGTGCTCGCGGCGGTGCGCGGCCCCGATGCCCTCCGCCGGCTGGCGGTGGCCTCGCTGGCGACGGAACGGGCCGAACTGATGGATGCCGACATCCTTGCCCACCTGCCGCAGGCGCCCTGCGACCGGCCCGATGCTGCCGCCGCGCTCGACCGCCTCGCCGCGGCCCTGCCGGCACCGCCGCGGGTTGCCGTGGCACCCCTGCCCGGACATGGCGTCGCCCGCCTGCCCGGCGGCCGGGTGCTGATCGACCCCGAGCGGCTGACCGCGCCCAGCGCCTCGCAATCGGCGGTGCTGGGCTGGATCGCCCTCGGCCAGGCGCTCGGGCCCGGCGGCAGCCCGCTGGCCGTGCACATGGACGAGGCGCCGCTCAACCGCAGCATGCGGCTGCTCCGCACTGGCCAGCTCAGCCCCGCCGCCGGACGCCGCATGGCCGCCATCGTCGCCAGCCAGCAACCCGAGATCGGCGCCGCCACCGTGGCCCGCGCGGTCCAGGCGCTGGAACAGGCCGGAATCTCGCCGGTGCCGTTCCTTGCCGACCTCACCTCGGTGCATCCCGGCATTGCCGCCAGCCCCAGCGGCGCCGGCCAGGTCAGGCCGGTGATCGGCGACCACGACTGGGTGACCCTTCAGGGCATCTGCGACTTCTCCGACTGAAACCGATGCCGCAGGGTGCCTGCGCTATGACGCCGAAACCGCAGCCAAGGCTCACCGGGTGCAACGCCACGCGCCCGGGCGCGCAAGGGTGGGTGGGCGGGGCGCGTCCGGGCGCGCTATCGGCACGCCCACTCTCCCGCGCGCCAAGTGGTCAGGCGGCGACCAGCCGGCCATCCTCCAGACGCACGCGGCGGTCCATCCGCGCCGCCAGCTCGGCATTGTGGGTGGCGATCAGCGCCGCCAGCCCGGTCTCGCGGGCCAGCGCCAGCATGCCCACAAACACCTGATCCGCGGTCGCGGGATCGAGGTTGCCCGTGGGCTCGTCCGCCAGCAGCACCGCCGGCGCGTTAGCCAGCGCCCGGGCGATGGCCGCCCGCTGCTGCTCACCGCCCGAAAGCTCAGCCGGCCGGTGCCCCAGCCGATGCGCCAACCCCACCGTGGTCAGCAACGCCTCGGCCCGAGCTGCCGCCTCGCCGGCCCCGCGCCCGGCGGCCCGCTGCGGCAGCGCGACGTTCTCCAGCGCGGTGAACTCGGGCAGGAGGTGGTGGAACTGATAGACAAAGCCGATGCTGTCGCGGCGCAGCGCCGTCCGCCGGGCGTCGCCGGCCCGGGTGGCATCCACCCCGCCCACGGTCACGGTGCCGGCATCGGCGGTATCCAGCAGCCCCGCGACATGCAGCAGCGTCGACTTGCCGGCCCCCGACGGCGCCACCAGCGCCACCAGCTCGCCCGGCGCCAGCACCAGCGAGGCGCCCTTGAGCACCGCCACCGCGTTCGGCCGCCCCTTGTGGTAGGTCTTCTCGATCCCCTCCAGACGCAGTGCCGCCGCCTCACTCATAACGCAGCGCCTCGACCGGGTTCATCCGCGCCGCCCGCCGCGCCGGGAAGAGCGTGATGACGAAGGACAGGCCCAGCGACAGGCCCACCGCCTTCAGCACGTCGGCCACCTCCAGCTTGGCCGGCAGCTTCGACAGGAAGCGCACCGACGGGTCCCAGACACCGCCGCCGAGGATGTAGTTCACGGCATCGAAGATCGGGTCGATATAGATCGCGAAAAGCGAACCCAGCACCACTCCGATCGCGGTTCCCACCAGGCCGATCGAGGCCCCGCAGATGAAGAACACCCGCAGGATCGACCCCTGGCTCAGCCCCATGGTGCGCAGGATGCCGATGTCGCGGCCCTTGTTCTTCACCAGCATGATCAGGCCCGAGATGATGTTGAGCGTGGCCACCAGAACCAGCACCGCCATGATGACGAACATGATGTTGTCCTCCATCTGCAGCGCCCGCAGGAACCCGCCCGAGGCGTCCTGCCAGGTCCAGGCCAGGCTGTGGGGCCCGCCCGCCTCCAGAAGCGCCGGGATCAGCCGCGCCACCTCCTCGGGCTCGGCCACCATCACCTCGATCTCGTCGGCGGCGCCCTCGGAGTTGAAGAACGACTGCGCCTCTGCCAGCGGCATGTAGATGCGGGTCTTGTCGATGTCGTAGCGGCCGACCTCGAAGATGTAGGTCACCGCATAGGCGTTGACCCGGGGCGCGGCACCGCCCGGGGTCTGCACGCCGTCGGGCGAGATCAGCGTCACCGTGTCGCCCACCAGCAGCCCCAGGTCGCGGGCCAGCACCGCGCCGATGGCAACCCCATCGCCATAGTCGGCAAGGCTGCCCTGGCTGGCCTCGGGATGTGCCACCAGCGGCAGCGTGGCCAGGTCCTCGGCCCGCTCGCCAAAGACCTCGACCCCGGCGTTGCGGCCGTTCGCGCTGGCCATGACCTGCCCCTTGACCACCGGCGCGGCGCGGATGACGCCCGGTACCGCGCGGATACGCTCGGCCTCGGCATCGAAATCCCACAGCTTGCGGGTCGGCAGGCCGAACTCGTCCTCGTGGGTGGCGGCATAGACGGTGGCATGGGCATTCGCGCCCAGGATCGTGGCCACGAACTGCTCGCGAAAGCCGGTGCGCACGGCCAGCACCGCGATCAGCGCAAACACCGCCAGCGCCACGCCGACCAGCGAGATGATCGACATCACGCTGACCCCGCCCTCGGCCCGCCGCGCCTTCAGATAGCGCCAGGCGATGGCCCATTCGAAGCCCGCGAAGGGCGCGGCGGTCGCTTTCGTCATTGCCATTCTGTCGCTCCGGCTCGGCCGCGGCGTCGCGGTCGGGGCCGAGCCATGCGGCGGAACCACCGCAAGGTCAAGCGCCGGACATCGCCGGCCGCCCAGTCGTCCGTCCCGTCAGCGGCCCGGTCAACGGCCCTGTCAGCCGCCGGCGGCCCAGACCAGCCCGCGCCGCAGCATCTCGCGCGCCGGCCCGTGGTCGATGACGTTCCGCTTGTGGCCGAGCGAATTGTAATAGACCCGCCCCGCGCCATAAAGCTTGGTGAAGGCCACCGGCACCCGCACCGGCCCGTTCGGGGCGTGCGGCCCGTTCACCACCGGAAAGGCGGTATCGGCCAGCACGTGCACCGCCGGGTCCACATGCAGGTAATACTGTTCCGACGCCACCGTGAAATCCCCGATCCCCGCCACCAGCGGCGAGTCCGGATCGGCGATGCGCACCTGATACTCCACCCCGTCATTGCCGGGATGGGCCACCCATTGCGCGCCGGTCATGAACTGCCAGACCACGTTTTCGCGAAAAGCATCGCACATGCCGCCATGGCAGCCGGCCATGCCGGTGCCGGCGGCAACCGCGGCGGCGGCGTTGTCTGCCTGCTCCTTGCCGATGCTGCTCATGGTCCAGACCGGCACGATCACCGCATAGTGCCGCAGCGCCTCGGCATCGTCGAAGCAGGACAGGCTGTCGGTGAGATCCACCGCCAGCCCCTCGGCCTCGGCCAGCTCGCGGAAAAGGTCGGCAACCTTGTCGGGTTCGTGCCCGTCCCAGCCACCCCAGGTGATCAGTACCTTGCCGTCCATGCGCCTTCTCCCTCTTCAGCCCGCCGTGCCCAGCAGCAGGACCACGATCCCTGCCGCCACCAGCACGATGCCGGCGATTTCCGTTCCGGTGCTTCGCTCGCGAAAGTAGAACGTCGAGGCAAGGAAGGTGAAGATCAGTTCCACCTGCCCAAGCGCCTTGACATAGGCCGCGTTTTCCAGCGCGAAGGCGGCAAACCAGCAAAAGCTGCCGGCGGCCGACAGCGCCCCCACCGGCCCGGCCATGCGCCAGGCGCCCAGCGCCCGGGTCACCTGGCCCGGCTCACGCCAGCAAAGCCACAGGGTCATCGCCAGCATCTGGAAGGCGGTGACAAAGGCCAGCGTCACGCCGGCGCGATAGACGAAATCGCCACCGGGCAGCGCCAGCGCCGCGCCGCGATAGCCGATCGAGGCCACGGCGAAGATCGCGCCCGAGGCCAGCCCGGTCAGCGCCGCCGGCGAGGTCAGCCCGGCCAGAAGCGCCCGCTGCCCGGGTGGCCGCGACAGCAGGACCACGCCGCCCACGGTGATCAGGATCGCCAGCGCCGCCAGCGGCCCCACCAGCTCGCCCAGGACCAGCGCCGACAGCACCGCCGTCATCACCGTCTCGGTCTTCGAGAAGGTCACCCCGACGGCAAAGTTGCGCATCCCGAACAGCCGCACCAGCAGCGCCGTGGCCAGGATCTGGCCGATCCCGCCGGCCACCGCGAAGGCAAGGAACCGCGCCGACAGCGCCGGCACCGCCTGCCCGGTCGCCGCCAGCAGCAGCGCCGCCCCGACCAGCGCCAGCGGCGCACCGTAAAGGAACCGCGCATAGGTGACACCCAGCGTCGAAAGCTGCCCCTTGAGCTGCTTTTGAAGCATGAACCGACCGTTCTGCAGGAACGCCGCTGCAACCGTCAGCAGCACCCAGGTCTCCATCACGCCCCTCTCCCGGATGCCCGCACAGCCTGCCCCAGCGGTTAGACCTTCGGCAGGGGCTTGCGCAAGCCGGGGCGGACCTGTTTATGGCCTTGGCCATGCCCAAGGCCGCCAAGAAACGCCCCATCGACCGCCGCGTGCTCCGCGACACCCGGGCGCGCGCGGTGCGGCTGCAGGTCGGCGCGCTCTGCTACCGGCAGAGCAAGGACGGCAAGCTGCGCGTGCTCCTGGTCACCTCGCGTGAGACGCGGCGCTGGATCGTCCCCAAGGGCTGGCCGATGAAAAAGCTGCCGGCGGCCGAGGCGGCGGCCGTCGAAGCCTGGGAAGAGGCCGGCGTGCGCGGCACCATGAGGCGACCGGCGATCGGCTTTTACCGCTACGTCAAGGATCTCGGCAAAGGCCGCGCGGTGCGCTGCACGGTGCAGACCTTCCTGATGCAGGTCCGCACCCAGGAACGGCGCTTCCCCGAGGCGCGGGAGCGCAAGGTCAAGTGGTTCTCGCCCCGGCAGGCGGCCAAGCGGGTTCAGGAACCGGGGCTTCGAAAGATGATCCTCGACTTCGCCGAGGCTCAGAAACGGGCCGGATCGGCATAGTCGGCATCGCCGAAACGCACAAAGCCGCGGATGCCGAGCGGCCGCAGCACCCGTGTCGGGGCGCGCGCCACGGCAAAGGCCACCGCATCGGCGACCGCCGCCGCCTGCCGCCGCTCGGCTGTCACCAGCGGCAGGCCCGGCGTCGGCCGGGTGCGGGCGATCTCGCGCAGGGCCCGGGCGGGCGGCTCGCGGCGCAGGATCTCCCAGCTTTGCGCGTCGATGGCGGCCACGTCGGCCCGCCCCTCGGCCAGCGCCCGGATCGAGCCGAGATGCGCGCCGGTCAGCACCGGTGCCTCGGGCGCCTCGCCAAGCCAGTCGGCCAGCGCCGCGTGACCCGACTGCGAATCGAGCGCGTTGACGGCCGCCCGCGCGTCCTCCAGTTCGGCCGCGGCCCTGGCCCTGCTGGCCTTCGGCACCACGATGACCGAGTTGTAGTACCCCGGCGGGCAGCCCTTCAGACCGAAGTCGAAAGCGCCGATCACGGTCAGGAAGTCGCGCAGGCCCCGCCGCCACGGCAGGCTGCAGGTCTGGCCGAGGATCAGCGCCGGATCGCGCCACATCACCGCCGGCGGCCGGTCCCAGGTCAGCCCGGCGGGGGCGCGGAAACCCGCCTCCACCAGCCGCGCGCGCATCTCCTGCCACAGCCCGTCCCAGGACGGGCGCAACGCCGGAAAATCGTACATTGGCAGCGCCGCCTTCAGCCCGCTCATCGCTGGCGGCGTTCCCGCGGATAATGCGGATGCGGCAGCGGCTCCTTGGCCTGCAGCAGATAGCGGGCGAAGATGTCGCGATAGCTGCGGTAGTAATAGCCCCGGTTGCGCCGCAGATAGTGCTCGCGCCGCGAAGCGAACAGCCCCGGCAGGTCGTACCAGGCGACCCTTGGGTGGGCATGGTGCACGGCATGGTAGTTGTTGTTGAGAAACAGCAGCGCCAGCGGCCCGCGATCCTCGACGATCACCGAGCGGCCCGAGGCCAGCTCGTGCGCCTGATGCTCCAGATAGGTGCGGATCTTCAGCAGCGACATGCCCAGATAGGCCGCCACCAGATAGGCCCAGAGCGGCAGGCTGCCATAGGCCAGCACGAAGGCGACGACCAGTGCCACCGAGGCGCCATGCAGCAGCCAGTCGATCATCACCGGGGTCGACCCGGCCCGGATCAGCTGCCACTCGGTGCGCATGAACGCGAACTGGCCCAGCGCCGGGCCCACCAGCATCCGCCCCAGAAGCGTGTTGTTGAAGCCCAGCAGGCGGCGGAACCAGCCGCGCATGTGGACGACATGCTCGGGATCCCAGTAACAGCTTTCCGGATCGTCGTACGGGTCGGTCAGGTTGGCGTCCTTGTGGTGCGCCAGATGCAGGTCGCGAAAGCGGCCATAGGGCACCGCCAGGCCAATCGCCGGAAACACCAGCGCCGCCGCCAGCCCCGGATCGGGCAGCGGATGGCCGTGGATCGTCTCGTGCTGAAGTGACGAGTGCTGGGCGATCACCAGCGCCAGAACCGGGATCGCCAGCCAGGGCGTCAGGGCGCTGGCGTAAACGACGATCGCGACCCAGAGGACATAGACGACGGCGAGAAGAGCGAGGGTCGGCCACTCGATACCGTACACGCGGGACGCGCTGCGCATTGCTTCCTTTACTGTAGCGAATTGGCGGCCGAAAAATTGCCGCCTGTCACGAAAGCGTTACCCGATCTTTCGCCGCAAGTCCATGCGCATGCACGCGCCTCAGGCCGTCACCCGGCCCGAATAGACCGCGTCCCATGCCTCCACCGCCAGCCTGGCGCGGCGCCCGACCTCGTCCGCCGCCATGCCCGGCCGGTACAGCGACGAGCCGAGGCCGAAGCCGTCGGCCGAGGCGGCGCGCCATTCGCCGAAGCTGTTCGGCTCGGCCCCGCCGACCACATAGACCTGGGTCTCGGGCGGCAGCACGGCGCGGATCGCCCGCAGCCCCGCCGTGCCCATCATGGTGCCGGGGAAGACCTTCAGCGCATCGGCGCCCGCCGCCAGCGCCTGAAAGCACTCGGTGGGGGTGAAGACGCCGGGAAAGCTCGCCATGCCGGCGGCCTTGGTGGCGCGGATCACTGCCGGATCGCAATTGGGCGAGACGATCAGCGTGCCGCCGGCATCCCTGACCTCGCCCACCTCGCGCACGCTCAGCACGGTGCCGGCGCCGAAGCGGCCGCGATGGCCATGCGCCTTCACCATCGCCTCGATGGAATGCAAGGGATGCGGCGAATTGAGCGGCACTTCGATGACCTCGATCCCGGCATCCAGCACGGCGGCCGCGACCGCCACCGCCTCGTCCGGCTTCACCCCGCGCAGGATGGCGATCAGCTTGCGGCTCATGGCTTTCCTTTCCCGACCAGCATGGCATGGGCCGACCTCAGGCCGGCCAGCGTCAGCGCCTTGGTATCGTGCATTTCGGGCGCGATGCCCACATGCCGCAACGCCGCGGCATAGAGGCGGCCCAGTTCGCCGCCGCCCAGCAGCGCCACCCGCTGGCCCAGCCACCAGGGCCGGGCGCCGGCCAGCTCCAGCCCGATCAGCGTGCCCGACAGCCGCGCCCGCGCGGCAACCGGGTCGAGACTGCCAACCAGCGCCTCGGCCCGTAGCCCGAAGAGCCGCGCAAAGGCCCGCGCCGGGTCGGTCATGGCGTCGTCCAGCGCGGCGCGAAAAGCGGCATCGTCGCTGCCCTCGGCCGCCACCGTATGCCGCAGCACCGACTGCCCCGCCAACAGCGCGAACAGCTCGCCGGTCATGAAGGTGGCGAAATGGACGATCTCGCCGGCCTGCACCGCGATCCACTTGCAATGGGTGCCGGGCAGGCAGGCGACGCCCTCGAAACCCGGCCCGGCCGCCAGCAGCCCGGCAACCTGCGTCTCCTCGCCGCGCATCACGTCCGCCGGCCTGGCCTGGCAGACCCCGGGCAGGATCATCACCTTCAGCCGCGGATCGGCCACCTGCGGCCGCGCCGGATCCGGCGACACCGGCGGGCACGGCACCGCGGCATAGGGTGCCTCGATCCAGCCCTGCCGCGCGCCCGCCATGCCGCAGACGATCACCGGCGTCTCGCCCTCGCCCAGCCAGCCGCCCGCCAGCCGCAGCAGCGCCGGCTCGAAGCCGTCCGGCGCCAGCTTGCCCATGCCCTCGCCGCTCGCCGCCTCGGCCAGCACCCCGCCATCGGCGCCCATCGCCCAGGCACGCAGGTTCGACGTGCCCCAGTCCACAGCGATCCAGTCGGCCGCGATCCGCTCCCCCCGCGCCGCCATCAGCCCGTCACCGCTACGCCGCCGTCGATCACCAGCGCCTGCCCGGTCATCATCCGGCTCGCCGCCGAGGCCAGGAACAGCGTCCCGCCGACCATGTCGCCGGGCGTCAGGTGCTCCTTCAGGCATTGCCGCTCCAGGAACGCGGCCATCCCCTCGGGCGTCAGCCACAGGTCCAGCTGGCGCTCCGTCACCACCATCCCCGGCATCAGCGCGTTGACCCGGATCCCGTCCGGCCCCAGCTCGCGAGCCAGCGACCGGGTCAGCCCGGCGATCGCCGCCTTGGCGGTGGCATAGGCGGTCATCCCCGGCACGCCGAGCATGTAGGCGATGGACGAGACGTTGACGATGGCGCCGCCGCCCGCGGCCCTCATCCCCGGCACCACCGCCTGCACGGCGAAATAATGGTGGCGCAGGTTCACCGCCATGGCGGCGTCCCAGTCGGAGGCCGTGTAGCCCTCCATGGCGTGGCGCTGGTCGTTGGCGGCGTTGTTGACCAGCACCGTGACCGGCCCGTGCGCCTCGGCCGCCCGCCCGATGGCGGCCTGGAACGCGTCGGTATCGGTGATGTCGCATGGGATGAAGAACGGCCGCGCACCCTGCCGCGCCGCCACCTCGTCGCAAAAGCTTGTGGCGTCCGAGCGCTGCACGAAGGCGACCTTCGCCCCTTGCGCCACGAACCCCTCGGTCAGCGCCGCGCCGATCCCCGAGCCGCCGCCCGAGATGAACACCGACCGCCCCTTGAGATCGGGAAAGACCGCACCGCCATCTGCCTGCATGCCACAACCCTTCACGCCGCCATGCCCGCGGCATCATCACGGCCCCGGACGGGGGCCGCAAGGGGCCTCGATCAGGACCGCTCCCGGGATCGCCGCGACAAGCCTTCGGCACGTTGCCAGCGGCGGTGCCGGCCTCGGGCAGGCCAGCGGCACCGAGATCGCGCATACCCGGCGCCATCAGGGCACGGGGCTCCGTCGGTGACATCGGAAGTCCGCCTGGGGGTTCGACCACGCCGGCCAGCGTCAGCCACTCCGCGTCCGGGTCCGGCAGCGCGGTCGCTGGCAGCGCAGCCCGGCCCGGCCCGTCCAAAGATCGCGCGGCCGGTCGGCCCCGGCCGGACTGGCACGGCACCTGCGCCGATCGGTGCCGATACCAGAGGCGCCACCAGCAGGGCATGACCACCGCCAGGCCGGCGGTCAGCGGTGAAAGCCGTCACGGCTGGTCGCCGCGATCATCCGTCCCGGTCTGCCAGCCAGCGATCCACCCGGCCAGATCCCCGCCCCGGCAACGCCGGGAAAGCCAGGCCCGGGCGCAAGCCGACGGCCACGATTGGCCGACCGCCGACTAGCGCCCGGGCGCGCGGGGGGCTTCGCGTGGGCATGCCGCAGCGCACCGACAGGCACGCTGCATGCGGCGTCCGGCAACCCGGACCGGTCTTTCGGCGGTGTTGCCAGGGCGTCACCCGGTCCCCGCAAGGGCGACCGGCGTCGTGATGCATTCCATTCGGCCGGCGGTCATCCTGACCGGCCGGCGGCATCGGCCAACCGGGCCAGCCGCCGTGGGCCAGCCGCCGTGGGCCAGTCATGGTCGACCAGTCATCGCCAGCCAATCATCGCCGGCCAGTCATCGCTGGCCAATCATCGTCGGCCAGTCATCGTCGGCCAGTCATCGTCGGCCGGTCGGTCGCGCCGGGCCGGTGACGTGCCGAACGTCGGGCCGGTATCGTCAGAGCTTGGGCCGACGCGCTGCCGATACGCCCGCGGTCCGGTGCGCAACCACACCGCGAGGGGTCCAGTGCGCGGCCATGACGGCGGTCGCGCTGCGGACCATCCCGGCATCGGCCGGATACTGACCCTCAGCCCGGCTCCACAGCCGCACAAAAACCAAAAGGGTTACGAAACAGGCGAGGCCACTGAACGTGTAAAGCAGAAACGCGGTACCGAATCCGTGGCCCGAACCCAGTGCCGACGTCGCCGTCGCGAAGGCGGTCAGCACAGAAAAGGCAAGGCATCCCAGGTACATCGCAAGGTCTTCCTGTCAGCGTTGCGTCGCAGCGTCATGCTCCGACCGCTACCCTAATAGGCGAGCAATAGTTAACGAATCGTCCCAGAAGGCGACGAAAATGCGGCGGCCGTGGGGCGAGGTTTCCAAACGTTGGCGCCGGACCGGCAACAAGACGGCAGGCGGGCGCCGGTCCGAAAACCGGCGCCCCAGAATATCCCGATTGGCCGCCGGGGTCCGCTATGCGGCGCCTTTCAGCACCCCGCGGGCGATCTGGTCGGCCTCGATCGACTCGAACAGGGCGCGGAAATTGCCCTCGCCGAAGCCGTCGTCGCCCTTCCTCTGGATGAACTCGAAGAAGATCGGGCCGATCACCGTCTTGGAGAAGATCTGCAGCAGGATCCGGGTCTCGCCGCCGCCGACCACGCCCTCGCCGTCGATCAGGATGCCGTGCTTCTTCATCTGATCGATGGGCTCTTCATGGCCCTTCACCCGTTCGCGGCTCATATCGTAATAGGCATCGGGCGGCTTCGGCATGAAGCGCAGGCCACGTTCCGCGACGGCATCGGTGGCGGCATAGATGTCGTCGCTGCCCACCGCGATGTGCTGGATGCCCTCGCCCTTGTAGCGCTTCAGGTATTCCTCGATCTGGCTGGTCTCGTCCTTGGACTCGTTGATCGGGATGCGGATGCGGCCGCAGGGGCTGGTCAGCGCCCGGCTGAACAGGCCGGTGATCTTGCCGTCGATGTCGAAGAACCGGATCTCGCGAAAGTTGAAGATGTCGGCGTAGAAGCGGAACCAGGTGTCCATGTTGCCGCGATGGACGTTGTGGGTCAGGTGGTCGAGATAGTAGAAACCGACGCCCGCGGGCTTCGGGTCGGCCTCGCCCAGCCATTCGTACTCGGCCTCATAGGCGCTGCCCTTGCCGCCATAGGTCTCGACGAAATAGATCAGACTGCCGCCGATGCCGACGATCGCCGGCACCTCCAGCACCTTGCCTTCGCCCTCATAGGGCGTGGCGCCGTTCTTCACCGCATGCTCGAACGCATGGCGGGCATCGACCACGCGCCAGGCCATGGACGGCGCGCAGGGCCCGTGCTTCTCGACAAAGCGCATGCCGAAGCTGCCCGGCTCGGCGTTCAGCACATAGGTGATGTCGCCCTGCCGCCAGAGCGCGATGTCCTTGGTGCGATGGGTGGCCACCTTCTCATAGCCCATGCGGGCGAACAGCTCTTCCAGCTTCGCCGGCTCCTCATGGGCGAACTCGACGAACTCGAACCCGTCGGTGCCGGCGGGGTTCTTGTTGCTGATCGTTGCCGGCGGCGCGTCGTGCGGAAAGGGTCCCATGGCAGGCCTCCTGATGTCGGGATGCTGCTCATGATGCCCGGAAAGCCACGCGGCGTGTGCGCAAAGTCGACCCTCACACGGGATCTTTGCGCACGGAATTGACACCATTGCACACAGTAAAGCACATTCACCGCATGGAACCTCCCCTCGACGCAATCGACACGCGCCTGCTGGACGCCCTGCAGCGCGACGCCCGGCTGACCGCGCAGCAGCTCGGCGCGGCGCTGAACCTGTCGCCCAGCCAGGCCGGGCGGCGGCGCCAGCGGCTGGAGGAGGCGGGGGTCATCGCCGGCTACCGTGCCAGCCTCGACCCGGCGCGGATCGGGCTGCAGGTCGAGGCCTTCATCCAGATCGTCATGGCCACCCACACCGCCGAGAACGCCCGCGACTTCGTCCGCGTCACCCGCACCCGGCCCGAGATCACCGGCGCCTGGACCCTGACCGGCGAGGCCGACTACCTGCTGCGCGTCTACTGCACCGACCTGAAGGCCCTGAACGATCTGGTCCAGAACGTGCTTCTGCCGCATCCGGCGGTCAGCCGGGTGCACAGCCAGATCGTGATGGAGCGTGTCAAGCCGGACTCACCCCTGCCGCTTTGATCGCCCGCGCGCATCCCACGAATTGCCCTCCGCCGCCGCGCGGCTTAGGCTGCGGCAACGCCCGGGGCACAAGCGACTGACAGGCAAACCGAATTGGCCATCCTCTGCCCGAAATCCCGGCTCCTGTTCATGCCGACGATGAACCCCGAAAGCCTGGAGCTGAAATACGCCATCTACGCGGTCAGCCATGACGGCAACCCGCCCCGCCGGCCGCGCGGCCTGAACGGCTGGCGCGGCTATCGCACCGAGCCCTGGGACGGCGATCCGGCGGTGCCCGAGGGGTGGGAGTCCATCGCGCTGGCCCGCGACCCCGTCGACCAGCTGGTCTATGCCTGGCTGCACACCGCTCGCGGCAACAACTTCCGCCGCCGCGGCGAGATCGAAGCGGTGCTGGCCGCCAACCTGCCCGCCGATCCCGGCTTTCGCACCTTCCTCGAACGCCTCGAAGACTACCGCAAGGCCTCGCCTTCGGTGGCCGTCTATACCGAACCGGCCGCCACCTGGCTCGGCCCCGATCCCAGCGCCTACGACCGCTTCTTCCCCGCCGGACAGGGCCGGCAGGCGCTGGAGCACATTTATGCCAGCGCCGGCCTCGATCGGCCCACCTGGCCGTTTCAGGGCGCCGCCCGCCGGGCCCCGCATCTCGACGCCGACACGCTGGAGCAGCTGAAGGCGGTCACCGCCGGCGAATACGCCTATTTCGACGGCCGGTTCGAGCTTGCCCGCAACTACTTCGTGCGTGAGCACCTGAAACAGAAGACGATACCGGCGCAGCCCGTCGCGACCCTCTGGCGCCCCGACTGCCCGCCCGAGCCGATGCTCGGCGTGGCCTGCATGCTGAAGGAAAAGCCGGCGATGACCCGGGCCTTCGTGGACTACTACAAGGATGCGGGCTTCGGCAAAATCTACCTCTACTTCGACGACCCCGAGGACCCGATGATCGCCGAGTTGCGGGACGATCCCCGGGTTGTCCCGATCCCCTGTGATGAGGCTTTCTGGGCCGGCGTGACCCGCGCCAAGGGGCTCGAAGGGCGTCAGAAGATATGCTTCCGCGATGCCTATGCCCGGCAGCCGCAAGGCTGGATGCTGTTCTGCGACGCCGACGAATTCGTCTGGTCGGACCGGCCCATCGCCGAACTGGCACAGGCCGCGCCCGACAGCCAGCGGGTGATCCGCGCCTCGTCCTCCGAGCCGGTCTGGGGCCCGGGACAGGACGTGCACAGCGACTACTCGGCGGCCTATCTCCGCCTGCCGACATGGGGCCCCCGATGGCGCGACATGGGGCCGTCGGTCTACGGCAACCGCTATCACCTGCTGAAATGGGGCCTGCTAAGCCACATCGTCGGCAAGTACGTGCTGCGCTGTGGGCTCGAGGTCGAGAAATTCGCCACCCACCGCGCCTATTTCGCCGACGGCATCGGCAACACCATGAAGATCGGGCCGGGCGAGGTGCGGGCGCAGCTTGTCCACTACGACGCGCTCTCCTACCCGCACTGGTGCTCCAAGCTCGAGCGGCGGCTGGTCAAGGGCCACTCCTATGCCGGCCAGAGTGACGTTCGCAAAAAGCAGCTCCGGGCCTACGCGATGCGGCGGCAGGACCCGGCCAAGACCGAACAGCTGTTCCGGCAGATCTACTGCCTCGACGACCGTCGCCTGAGCATCCTGGCCGCCGCCGGGCTGGTGGCCGAGCTTCGGCTCTTCGCCGAGGCGGGACCGACACGGCCCGAGGCCGCGCCGGCACCGCCCGCCGGCGTCAGAGCCTGACCAGCGGCAGCCCCATCAGGGCCTGGGCGAAGACCGCCAGCGTCAGCAGCGCATAGGCCAGCGCCGCCGGCGTCATCACGCGCGCCGCCCCGCCGCAGCGATCCAGCCACCAGCCGAAAAGCGGCAGCGCCTGCATGGCATGCAGCGACAGGAAATGCGCCGGCCTCAGGTCGCCCACCTCGGCCGACCAGCCCATCAGCGGCAGGGTGGCGGCGCCGGCCGAGGGCGTGCCGACGAAATGCCCGGCGCCCGAGGACATGTAGCCGGCAACCACCAGCGTCAGCCCGGCGCCGATCCAGAAGCCCCAGATGACACCCGCCCTCAGGCCCGGCCCCATGCGCAGGGCCCGATCGCGGCGCACGACCTCGCCGAACAGCGCGATCACCGCGACCAGCCCGACCGCGCCCACGCCCATCAGCCCGTACATCGCCCGGGTGAACGGAGTGGAATTGTTGAAATGGCTGTGCTCGCCATGGGCCGCCTGCCAGGTCATGTAGGCAAGCTCGAAGGCGAAGGCAGCGGCCGCCACCACCGTCGCCCAGCGCACCGCCCTGCCCTCGCGCGCGGCCGCGCCCATCCGGCCCGCCGCCCAGGCCAGGGTGGCGAAGTAGAGCACGAACGAGCCCGCGAATTTCATCGGCTTGGCCCAGATCCCGACCCCGTCGAGAAGTCGCGGGTCGAGCAGCGCCGCTGTCGCCGTGGCCGCCAGCAGCGCGACGGAAAGGCCGGTCAGCGCCCAGAGCTGGCGGTCCGGACCGGGCGCGACCCTCGGCAACGCCAGGGAAGGCTGGTTGGAAAGGATGTCGATCGCAGTCATTGTCATGCCTCCTGAGGCAGGGTTGTCAGGTGCCGGGCACCGGCGATGGTGGCCATGCCCAGAAGCAGGCCGATGGGTCCGAACAGGAAGGTCAGCGCCAGAATCGGCGCCTGGATCAGCCGGCTGATCGCGGCCCCGTCCATGTGCCGGGCAAGCCAGGTGCCCACGAAAAGGTCGAAGGCGAGATAGTGCACCCAGCCGCCGACCAGCACCGGATCGACGGCGAACAGCGCCCGGACCTGGCTGACCGAGTTGAAGCCCCCGTCCTCGACGCCGAAGAAATAGCCCAGGATCAGCCCGGCATAGAGCACCGCCAGGGCCAGCGGCAGCACGACGCCGGGGATCGCCATCAGCCACGGCCGGCTGCGCGGGCCGAGGATCAGGATCGCCCAACCGGGCAGCACCGCCATGTTGGCGAGGCCGAAGACAGCATTCCAGTCCATCGCTGGTTCTCCCATGTTTCCGGTGTAAATTTACAGCGGAAACATCCATGCGCTCGGTCGGCGATTCGGTCAAGCGAAAATATTGACAGTGGAAACTTTCCGGCGCATGGTCCGCGCCATGACCGACAGGCCCTACCATCACGGCGACCTCAAGCGGGCGCTGATCGCCGCCGGCATGGCGATCCTCGAGGAGGAGGGGCTGGCCGCGCTGACCCTGCGCGGCATCGCCGCCCGGGCCGGGGTCAGCCACGCCGCGCCCAGGAACCATTTCGGCTCGCTCCGGGGGCTGGTCACCGCCATCGCCGCCGAGGGCTTCCGCATGCACGCGGCCGAGATGCGCGCCGGCCTGCCCGAAGGCGCCGACCGGCACACCCGCATGGTGCGCGCCACCGAGGGCTACGTGCGCTTCGCGCTGACCCACCCGGCACTCTTCGAGCTGATGTTCCAGCCCAATGGCCCCGACCACAGCGATCCCGACCTGCTCGCCGCCGGCCGCGACAGCTACGCCGTGCTCAGGGACATCGCCACCGGGCTCGACTGGCAGTCGGCCGGCCGACCCGAGTCCCAGCGCCTCGCCGAGGCCATGCTCTGGTCGATCGCCCACGGCTATGCGCACCTGATCCTCGCCGGCCAGTTCGGCAAGGTACCGGCGCCCGCCACCCCACCCTTCCCGGTGGCCGACATCCTGCCCGACATCCGCTACAGCGACGATCCGCCCGCCCGGGCGGCAGACCGGATGACGGGGCTGGCGGCGCCCGAGGGGGACGGGTAAACAAAGCGCGAACAAAGCGACTCGCAGGGACGGCGCCACATGGCCAGCATCATCTCGGTCCGCGACCTCACCAAGACCTATGCCG
>JBNKWA010000059.1:0-58300 GCA_050299555.1 Paracoccaceae bacterium
CGGATGCGTCCCCACGGGAAAGCCCTCGAAATCAGCACCTTGACCCCCCGTCCCCATGGGGACGCCTGTCGAGGCGTCGTGTTCGGCCCCTTTCCTTGCCCGGCTGCGGCGCGTCCCCATGGGGACGCCCGCCGGGTCAGCGCGCGTCCTCCCAGTGGCCGGTCCCGGCCGATCTCAGCACCGCATCGGTCACCCTGTCGGTCCGGTGGGCATCGGCGAAGGTCGGCGCCGCCGCCTCGCCCCCGAGCCCGCGGATGAAATCCGCCGCCTGGTGCACGAAGCTTTCGGCATAGCCGATGCCGAGCCCCGGCACCCACCAGTTGCCCATGTATGGATGATCGCCATCGGTGACGTGGACCGACCGCCAGCCGCGGGTTGTGCCCTCGTCGCGGTGGTCGAAGAACTCGAGCCGGTGCAGGTCGTGCAGGTCCCAGGAAATCGAGGCGTGCTCGCCGTTGATCTCGAAGGTGTAGAGCGCCTTGTGGCCGCGCGCGTAGCGGGTCGATTCGAAGGTCGCCAGCGATCCGTTCGAGAACCGCGCCAGGAACGCGCAGGCATCGTCGATGCCCACCGGCTCGACCTTGCCGGTGAGGTTGTGCTGGCGCTGCTTGATGAAGGTCTCGGTCATCGCGGTGACGCTGTCGATACCGCCGTTCAGCCACATCGCCGTGTCGATGCAATGGGCCAGCAGATCGCCGGTCACGCCGGAGCCCGCGACGTTCACGTCGAGCCGCCACAGCCCCTCGCCGCCCTGCGGAAGGTCGGCGCTGATCGTCCAGTCCTGCAGGAACTTGGCCCGGTAATGGAAGATGCGCCCAAGCCGGCCGTCGTCGATCAGGCGCTTGGCCAGGGTCACCGCCGGGATGCGGCGGTAGTTGTACCAGACCATGTTGGGCACGCCCGCCTTCTCGACGGCCGCCACGATCGCCGCCGACTCCGTGGCCGAGCGGCCGAGCGGTTTTTCGCACATCACCATCTTGCCGGCCTCGGCGGCGGCGATGGCGATGTCGTGGTGCATGTCGTTGGGTGCTGCGATGTCGATCAGGTCGATGTCGTCGCGCGCCACCAGCGCCCGCCAGTCGGTCTCGACCGAACCATAGCCCCAGTTCACCGCGAAGGCCTCGGCCCGGTCCCGGCTACGGGCGCAGATCGCCGTCAGTTCCGGGATCCGGGGCAGGTCGAAGAATTTCGGTGCCTGCAGGAACGCGTTCGAATGGGTCCGGCCCATGAAGCCGTAGCCGACCATGCCGACGCGGAGTTTCTTCTTGCTCATCGCCGCACCTCACTCGTTCCAGCCATGGGCATCGCGCACCTTGATCATGGTGGCGAGGATGTCGTTCCAGGTTCCTTGCGTCTCCAGCACCGCATTGGGGAACATGCAGCCATCCCAGCAGATGTGCCGCATCGCCTTCGTCGGCGTGCCATCGGGATTGTTGAGCCAGAACCCGGCGTGCCTGACGATATCGAGCTTGCCGTCCGCATCGGTCGCCATGCAGTGCCGGCCGGTCTTGTCGTGGCTGCCGGTGCCATGCACGGTGCCATCGTTCTGGGCGACGTGGAAATCGTTGGTCCAGGGTCTCAGCGCATCGGTGATGGTGCGAAGGGCGGCGTCAAGCGCGTCGGTATCGGCCCAGTCGTGACCCTCGGGCAAAAGTCGATGCTCGGGCGCGTTGTAGCCCATGGCATAGAGCATCGTGTGCGCCATGTCGGCCTGGAATCCCAGCACGCCGGGCCGGCCGACG
The DNA here is from genome assembly GCA_050299555.1 of Paracoccaceae bacterium. Lineage (GTDB taxonomy): Bacteria > Pseudomonadota > Alphaproteobacteria > Rhodobacterales > Rhodobacteraceae > JBNKWA01. Next base: position 1,743 of record JBNKWA010000059.1, read on the forward strand.
GCTTCGAGAAGCTCGATCATGTGCTTCCAACTCTGCATGCCGCCCCAGCAGATCTCGCCCTCGGCGGCGAGCCGTTCGCCGTGATCCTCGGCGATGTCGCAGGCGAGGCGGAAGGTTTCCGCTATCCTGGCCGTATTCCCGGCCGGGTCGGCGGCCCACTCGGTGACACCTGTGGCGGAATCGATGCGCACCACGCCGCCCTGGCGGATGCCCAGTTCGCGCAGTCTGGCCATGATCCGGCAGGCCTTGCGCACCGCGTCGAGGAAAGCCCTGCGCCCGTCGCCCTCGTCCATCGCTGAACCACCGCCGACCGGCGGCCAGACCGGCGCCACGGCCGAGCCGATCGCAAGGCCGCGGCCACCGACATTGTCGGCCAGCGACTTGATCCCGTCATCGTCCACATCGATTGGCGTATGTGGCTCGGCCAGGAACAGGTCCACCCCGTCGAAACCGACCCCGTCGACCTTGGCGGCCGCGGTCATGTCGAGCATCTTGTCGAGGCCGATCGGCGGCTCCTCGTGCCCCTTGCCCACCAGTCCCGGCCACATCGCATTGTGCAGCTTCGGATACGCGTACCCCACCATGGCGCCCTCCCGTTTCGCCTTCCAACCCCGATGGTCCCGGTTCACCGTGCCGAAAGCAAACCATTTCTGAGGTACGCACTTCAAACCACTTGGATGGCCCCATCGGCACGTTATGCTGCCGCCGCCAACCCGGGGGAGGGGACAATGAAGATCGGCTTTTGCATGCTGCTTTGGACGACGTCGCTGGGCGAAGAGCACAAGGCGCTTTTCCACGACATCAAGGCGACCGGGTACGACGGTGTCGAGGTCCCGGTCTTCTCGGGAACCCCCGACGACTATGCCGCCATCGGCAGGATGCTTGACGAACTCGCGCTGGAGAGAACCGCGATCTCGATCATCCCGACACTGGACGCGCATCCCCTTTCGGCAGACCCGGCCGACAGGCAGCGCGCGGTCGAGCATCTCAAGTGGTGCGTCGATTGCACCGCCGCCCTCGGCGCGGACTGCATCGGCGGCCCGCTGCACCAGACGCTGGGCCATTTCTCGGGCGCAGCTCCGACCGAGGCGGAATTCGCAAACGCCCGCGAAGTTCACAGCCGGGTCGGCGACTACGCCCGCGCCAACGGCGTCATGATCGCGCTCGAGGCGGTCAACCGCTTCGAGAGCTACTTCGCCAACACCATGGACGATCTGTGCGCCTACACACGAAGCCTCGGCCATCCGGCGATCAAGACCATGTACGACACCTTCCACGCCAACATCGAGGAAGCCGACCCGGTCGCTGCCTTCGCACGCAACGCGGCCGACGTGATCCACATCCACATTTCGGAGAATGACCGCGGAGTACCGGGGCGGGGCCACGTGCCCTGGGCCGAAACCTTCCGGGCTATCAAGGCCAGCGGCTATGACCGGTGGCTGACCATCGAGGCGTTTGGGCGCGGCCTGCCGGATCTGGCCGCGGCCACACGCGTCTGGCGCGACTTCGCCGAGTCCCCCAAAGCCGTGTACCGGGACGGCTTCAAGTGCATCCGGGCCGGCTGGGACGCGGCCTGATCAATCGTTCCGCGCCGATGGGGACCGCACCAACGGGACACTGAACCTCGCGGCCGCCACGCGAAGGCCGGATTGGCGGAAGCGGTGGGATTCGAACCCACGAACGGCTTTCACCGTTGGCGGTTTTCAAGACCGCTGCCTTAAACCACTCGGCCACGCTTCCGTTCGAGCCGCGGCGTGTCTTCCGCCACACTCTCAGCGCGTGTGTTAGGCCGATCGGCGGTGCGAAGTCCACCACGGCGTTGACCAGCGGCACGGCCTTTCCAAGCTCAGATTTTCAGCCTAGACTCCGGCGCGCTATCGCCGGCAACGGCGCAAGACAAACCGATGGGCGGATGGCGGGCACCAGAGATCAGGCTGCGCCGGATCGGGCGCGGGCCTCGACGCCCGGTCAAGCAGGGCAGGACTTCCAGATGAAACAGCATCGCAGCATCTGCACGGGCAAATCTCTTGTCACGGTGCTGGCCGCGGCCTTGGCATTGAGTGGCTGCGAAGGGTTCGAGATGCCCGGGGCGACGCCTGCTACGGGAGAGGCCGCGGCACCGGCCCGGGCCGGCGGCGCAGCCGGGACCGAGCGCAAGGTTCAGCGACCCGACATCTTCGCCAAGGAGGCGAAGGGCATCTGGACCGGGCTGCCGACGCTGGGCACCCCGTATTGGGTGGCGGCCGAAGGCGTGGATCAGGCCGAGCAGGCCCTGGTCACCAACCTGGACAATGGCAGGACGACCGAGGCGGCCCTCTACGATCTCGACGAGGAGCACGGTCCGGCTCCGATCGTGCTTTCCGACGGCACCGCCCAGGCACTTGGGATGGGGCCGAACCAGCAGGCGACGCTGCGCGTGGTTGCGCTGCGGACCGAGGTCACGGAACCCGAGCCCGTCCCGGACGCGGCCGCACCCGAGCAAGCCGAGACAGAGGCATCCGGTGCAGAGGCCGCTCAGGCCGGCGCAGCGGCGGCGGCGGAAGGCAGCGGCAACGCAGGCCAAGATGCGGATAGCGCCGCCATCTCCGCAGCGGTGGCCGCGGCCATCGAAGCTCCCGCCGCTGCGCCGAACGCTCCGGCTCCCCGTGCTGCGGCCCCTGCCCTTGCCCCCGCCCCGGCACCCGCAAGCGCCTCACCGGATCAGCTTGCGCGGCTGCGCCAGAACGAGCTTTCGGTCGCCGCGGCCGCCAGCGGCGCCACCGGCGACCCCACCCCGACCCAGCGCCCCTATCTCCGCGTGCAACTCGTCGCCGACGACGCCGCTGCGGCCGATACGCTGGCTCGGCTCCAGGCTGCCGGCCTGCCGACACGGACCCGGGCCGAGGGCGGCAAGGTCGCCGTCCTGGCCGGTCCCTTCGCCACCGTCGGCCAGCGCGACACCGCCACGGCGAGGCTGAAGGCGATCGGCTTCGCCGGCGCCCGGCCGGTCAAATAGGGCTGCAAGCGATGAGCGAGACCACCATCATGACCCGACTAATCACCGGCCTCGCCGGCCTGGCGCTCCTGCTCCTCGCCGCCCTGCCGGCCTCGGCGCTCGACACCACCGCGCGGGCCGCGATCGTCATCGACCACAACACCGGCACGGTGCTTCTGGAAAAGAACGCCGACGTGCCGCTCCCCCCCGCCTCGATGTCGAAGCTGATGACGGTCTACCTTGTGTTCGAAGCGATCAGCGAGGGCCGGCTGAAGCTGACCGATGAGTTCCGCGTCTCGCCCAAGGCCTGGCAGATGGGCGGCTCGAAGATGTTCGTGAAGGAAGGCAATTCGGTTTCGGTCGAGAACCTCCTGCAAGGCATCATCGTGCAGTCCGGCAATGACGCCTGCGTCGTCGTGGCCGAGGGACTTGCCGGGTCCGAGGAAGCGTTTGCCGAGCGGATGAACCAGAAGGCGGCCGAACTGGGCCTCAGCAACTCGCATTTCCGCAATTCCACCGGCTGGCCGGCGGACGGGCACGAGATGAGCGTGCGCGACCTCGCCACGCTGGCGACGCTGATCGTCGACCACTTTCCGGACCTCTACCCCTATTTCGCGGAAACCGAGTTCACCTGGGCCGACATCCACCAATACAACCGCAATCCGCTGCTCGGGCTCGATATTGGGGCCGACGGGCTGAAGACCGGTCACACCGAGGAAGCCGGCTATGGCCTGGTCGGCTCGGCGGTCCGGGACGGCAGGCGGGTCACGCTGGTGCTCAGCGGCCTCAGCAGCATGCAGCAGCGGCTGGTGGAATCTGAGCGGCTGATGAACTGGGCGTTCCGGGATTTCTCCACCCAGCACTACTTCGACGCCGGCGAGACCATCACCAACGCCGACGTCTGGCTGGGCGATGCGGCCAGCGTCGGTCTGGTGGCGGCGCGCGACCTCAGCGTGGTGACGCCGGTGGCGGCCAGCGACAAGGTCGAGGCCAAGGTGGTCTATACCGGCCCGGTCGAGGCACCCATCGAGGCCGGCCAGCACATTGCGGACCTGGTGGTGACCGTGCCCGAGATCGGCGAGACCCGCTATCCGCTGCAGGCGGCCAAGGCGGTTGACCGGGGCGGCTTCCTGCGCCGGGTCGAAGCGGCCGCGCGCCTGCTGTTGTCGCGCGCGCTTGCCGCGGCACAGACGCCGCGTTCCTGAGCGCCCCTCAGGCACATGAACCGCGGCAGCTTCATCAGCTTCGAGGGCATTGACGGCTCGGGCAAATCCACGCAGGCAAGACGGCTCGCCGAGGCTCTCCGTGCGGGCGGGGGCAACGTTGTCCTCACCCGCGAGCCCGGCGGCGCTCCTGGGGCCGAGGCGATCCGCGCACTGCTGGTGGAAGGCGATCCGGCCCGCTGGTCGCCGGAAACCGAGATCCTGCTCTTTACCGCCGCGCGGCGCGACCATCTGGAGCGCACCATCCTTCCGGGACTGGCTCGCGGCGCCACTGTCATCAGCGACCGCTTCGCCGATTCCACCCGGGTCTATCAGGGTGCGGTGCGCGGCCAGCTCGCCGAAATGGTCGACACCCTGCACACGCTTGTCATCAACACTGAACCGGACATGACGATCGTGATCGACGCTGATCCGGCCGAAGCGCTGCGGCGCGCACACGGACGAAAGGCAGGCGAAGACCGGTTCGAATCCATGGGAGTGGGCTTCCAGACCCGATTGCGCGCCGGCTTTCTGGCGCTCGCCTCCCGCCATCCGGAGCGGATCAGGGTGATTGACGGCAACCGGCCCGAGGGCGAAGTGGCCGCAGACGTGGCGGCCGCCGTGGCCGGAGTTCTTCCCGCTGGCAGCCTGCCGGCATGAGCGCCGCGGACGATGCCAGACCCGAACCCGACCGGGTCACCGGCGCGCCGCATCCACGCGAAACGGTGGCGCTCCATGGCCACGAGGACGCCCAGCGCGCCCTGCTGTCGGCGGCGGCATCGCGGCAGATGCCGCATGCCTGGCTGATCTCGGGTCCGCGCGGCGTTGGCAAGGCCACCTTCGCCTGGGCGATTGCGCGTCACCTCACCGCCTCTCCGCCGCGAGGCGACGCAACGCTGGCAATGGACCCGGACGACCCCGTCTTCCGCCGCGCCGCCGCGCTTGCCGAACCCCGCATCGGCCTCGTCCGGCGCGGCTGGGACGAACGCGGCAAGCGGCTGAAGACCCAGCTGACCGTGGACGAGATTCGCAACCTCAAGGGCTATTTCGCCCTGTCGAGTCCCGATGCGGGCTGGCGTGTCGCCATCATCGACTCGGCTGACGAGATGAACGACGCCGCTGCCAACGCGCTTCTGAAACTGCTGGAGGAACCGCCGTCGAAGGTGGTGCTGCTTCTGGTCTGCCACCAGCCGATGCGGCTGCTGCCGACAATCCGGTCGCGCTGCCGGGCGTTGCGCCTGGGGCCGCTGTCGCCCGAGGCGTTCGCCGCCGCGCTGACTGCGGCCGGTCAGGAGGTGGCGGACGCTCCCGCGTTGCACCGTCTGACCGGGGGCTCGCCCGGCGACGCCATTCGTCTCATCCAGGGCGGCGGCCTCGAGATCCATCGCGCCATCGTCGACATCCTCGCCACCGCCCCGCATCTCGACCGGGGCAGGATCCTCGCGCTGACTTCCGGCATGCAGGGCCGCGACAGCGCCGACCGCTATGCACTGACCACCGAGCTGATCACCGCCGCGCTCGCTCGCCTTGCCCGCGCGGCCGCGCAGGACGGCGCGGAACTCAGCCCGTCCGAGGCAAAGGCACTCGACCGCCTTGGACGCGGCCCCGCCGCCGCACGGATGCTGGCCGAGACGGTTCAGCGGATCGACGAGCGCGCCCAGCACGCGCGCGCAGTCAACCTTGACCCCGAGCAGGTCATCCTCGATATGTTCCTCGCCATCGGTCGCGCCGCGGAAGCTGCCGCCTGACCTGGCCCCGCCTGCCCTTACCGCCGCGTTCCGGCCGCCCGATCATTCATGTCCCAGCCCGCCCTCGTCGACAGCCACTGCCATCTCGACTTCCCGGATTTCGAGGGCGAGACCGCCGATCTGGTGGACCGCGCCGCGGCCGCCGGCGTCACCCGCATGGTCACGATCTGCACCCGGCTGCGGCAGGAGCCGCAGGTGCGCACCATCGCCGAGGCGTTCCCGGGCGTGTTCTTCGCCGCCGGGGCGCACCCGTTGCACGTCCACGAGGAACCGCCAGCGACCCTCGATCAGCTTCTCGCCATCGCACGGCATCCCAAGATGGTGGGGATCGGCGAGACCGGCCTCGACTACCACTACACGCCCGAAAGCAAGGCGACGCAGGCTGAAAGCCTGCGCATTCATATCGAGGCCGCCCGCCGGACCGGCCTGCCGCTCATCATCCACGCTCGCGATGCCGACGAGGACATGGCCCGGATCCTGACCGAGGAGCACCGCGCCGGTGCCTATCCATGCGTCATGCACTGCTTCTCGTCCGGCCCCGCCCTCGCAGAGGCGGCGCTGGCGCTCGGCTTCTACCTTTCCATGTCCGGCATCGCGACCTTCAAGCGTTCCGACGACTTGCGCGCAATCTTCGCGGCCGCGCCGCTCGACCGGCTTCTGGTCGAGACCGACAGTCCCTACCTCGCCCCGCAACCCTATCGCGGCAAGCGCAACGAGCCCGCCTACACCGTGGAAACCGCCAGGGTCGGTGCCGAGCTCCACGGGCTGAGCCTTGCCGAATTCGCCGCCGCGACAAGCGCCAATTTCGACCGCCTGTTTGCCAAGGCGGCTACCTGGACGCCAGATGCCTAGGCTGGTCGCCACCATCCTCGGCTGCGGCTCATCGGGCGGTGTGCCGCGACTGGGCGGCCATTGGGGCGCCTGCGATCCTGATGACCCGAAGAACCACCGCCGCCGCTGTTCGCTGCTTCTGGAACTGTTCGGCGAAGCGGGCGTAACCCGGGTGCTGATCGATACCTCGCCCGACATGCGCGCCCAGCTTCTCGACGCCGGCGTCGGCCTTCTCGACGCTGCCGTCTTCACCCATGCCCATGCCGATCACACCCATGGCATCGACGATCTGCGGATGATCACCATGAACCGGCATGACCGCCTTCCGGTCTGGGCCGACAGCGCCACCTCCGACGCGCTGCAAGCTCGCTTCGGCTATGCCTTCGTGCAGTCCGAGGGCAGCACCTATCCGCCGATCCTGGATCTCAGGCCCATCGACGGCCCGTTTTTTATCGACGGCCCCGGCGGGCGGCTGCCCCTGACGCCCTTTCGCGTTGAACATGGCAGCATCGACGCGCTCGGCTTCCGCTGCCACGGGCTCGCCTACCTGCCCGACGTCTCGGCCATGACCGACGAGGCCTGGGCCGCCGTTGCCGATCTCGACTGCTGGATCCTTGACGCGCTGCGATACCGGCCGCATCCGACTCATGTCCACCTGGCCCGCTCGCTGGAATGGATCGAACGCGCCCGGCCCCGCCGGGCAGTCCTGACCAACATGCATATCGACCTCGATCACGCCACGGTGGATGCCGAGACCCCGCCAGATGTCACCCCGGCCTATGACGGGATGCGGCTGGAGTTCACTGTCTAGTGCAAGCCCTACTCGAGGTTGTTACGCCAGTTTTCCTCGTTCTTGCAGCAGGATACGCGGCGGTCTTCTTTGGATACTTCAAGGATGGGGCCGTCGACGGGCTGATGGTCTTCACCCAGCAATTCGCCATCCCATGCCTGTTGTTCCGGGCCGCCATGAACCTCGACTTCGGCGCGGTCTTCGACTGGCGACTGCTTTTCTCGTTCTACGCCGGCTGCACGACCACGTTTTTCCTCGGCATGATCGGGGCGCGCATGATCTTCGGCCGCCGCCCGGGAGAAGCGGTGGCGGTCGGATTCGGCTCGCTTTTCTCCAACTCGGTCATCCTCGGCCTGCCCATCGTCGAGCGCGCCTACGGCACCAGCGCAGTCGAGGCCGCACTGGCCATCGTCGCGATCCATGCGCCGTTCTGCTACCTGCTCGGCATCACGGTCATGGAGATTGCCCGTGCCGACGGCGACACGCTTGCCGGTACCGTGGCCAAGATCGGCCGCGCGATGCTGCGCAATGCGCTGCTGATCGGCCTGGCGCTGGGATTCGTGGTCAATGCCAGTGGCATCGCCTTGCCCGAGACCGTGCTCGCGGCGATCGACATGCTGGTCCGTTCAGCGCTTCCGGCGGCGCTGTTCGCGCTTGGCGGGATGCTCACGCGCTACCGTCTGCGCGCCTCCTTGGGCGAATCGGTCATGACCTCGGCGCTGTCGCTGGTCCTGCATCCCACCATCACCTTCCTTCTGGCATCTGTGGTCTTCGCCCTGCCCGACCCGTTCGTGCAGGCGGCCGTGCTTACCGCCGCCATGGCACCAGGCGTGAACACCTATGTCTTCGCATCAATGTACCAGCGTGCGCAGGGAACCGCCGCCAGCACCGTCCTGCTGGCCACCATACTCTCGGTCGGCAGCGTCTCGGTGTGGCTGTCGGTGCTTGGCTGACACCGCCCCCCGCGACCGCAGGCCTTGAAGTGAAAAGAAGATGGTGCGGTTGAGAAGACTCGAACTTCCACGGGTGTTACCCCACAGCGACCTCAACGCTGCGCGTCTACCAATTCCGCCACAACCGCACAGATTGGCGCTGGCTCTCTACAATAGCAAAACCGCCACCTCAAGCCAGAAACGGCGCCGGCAGGCGGGCAGCGCCAGGCGCCGCCCGCCAGGCCCTATCCTCAGGGCTGGTTCGACTTAAATGTCGGCAGCTTGAACCCGGCACCTTCGCCCGCCGATGCCGGTACCGGCTGCGCCAGGGCGCCGGTCTCGCCCAGCGCCGCAACCTTCAGCAACTGCACCCGGTCGCTCTGTCCCGGCGCAAAGACGGCCGTCGCGCCGGCCTCCAGCGCGCTGATCGCGCTCTGGTACCAGTTCCGCGACAGATCGGACCGCTCCGCCGTGCCATAGCCGGCACGCAGGTGATGCCCCAGCATCTCACCATAGGCCTGCTGGCCCAGCCCGATCAGCAGCAGGTTGGAACTCACCGCCACGTCGGGGTTGTCGGTGCGATAGCCCACCGAAAGGCAGATCTTCGCCGTCGTCGCCAGTTGCGCCGGCGGAATCCCCGAGCTCAGAGCAAAATCGGTCGCCGCGGCGATCACGTCGGCCGGCTGCTTCAGCGACACCGCCGCGTTCAGCGCCTGCATGGCCGGAGTGAAGCCCTCGCACTGCTTCTGCATTTCGGCCATGGTCATGCCCGAGATCGACTTGGCCAGGCTCTCACCCTCGGCGATGGCATAGGTCCGCGCCAGGCAGAACTGCTCGCTGAGCGTGAAGTTGGGGTCGGTGACATTGGCGACGGTGGTGAAGCCGCCGTTGGACGAGGTGATCAGGCTGACCTCGTTGCAGTCCGACGCCATCGACGCGGTATTCGGCGTCGACGCGAAATTGGGCAGCGCGGTCAGCGGCGCGGTCGACGCGGTCACCGTCTCGACGGGCTCGGGCGCCACCTCCGGCTCGGGCGCCGCCACCACCACGGTCTGGGACGGCTGCGCGACCACGGTCTGTCCCCGTGGGGCGACGCCGTTTGCCTCATCGCGATAGGCGATCAGCAGCCCCCGCGGCCCCATGCCGTACTGGGCGATCTGCTGCGATGTATAGGCGCCGCCGGCAATGGCCCGACTGTAGCTCTGAAGCAGGTAGTCACGCTCGATCAGGGTCAGCTGACCGGTGGCGGGATAGCCCATATGCGCCTGATAGCCGGAAATCGCGGCGCGCGAGTTTCGCCCCAGGACACCATCGGGCGAACCCGCGGGGAAGCCGAAATAGTTCAGCGCCGTCTGGACCTGACGGTTCTCCTCGCGCTGTGCCGACCAGGCGCTGGAGCTCTGCCGCACGACGACGGTGCGCTGCTGCTGCCGCCGCTTGGTCGCCTCATTGACGATCACGCCACCGATGACGCCGCCGATGATGCCGCCGACCACGTCACCGCCATCGGCCATCGCCCGCTGAGCCGGCACCATGATGACCGCGCTGGACAGGAGCGCTGATACGATGTGTCGTGTTGCCATGACTTTCCCCTTGGAACAAACCTGCTTTCGCAATCCCGAACTGGCCGCCACCTTGCAGGTGGCAGCCCATGACGTCAGACTTTAGCACAGATTCGCAACGGCGCGAGCAGTCCGGCGTTCTCGGCATGACTTTGCGCACAGTCGGGCACACTTTTTTGGCGACAATTGAGACGAAGGGCGTCGAGTGGACCCATCTCGATGGGCTGGTTCCCTATGAGCACGCGCTGGCATTGATGGAGGAGCGCGTCGCGGCGATCCTTTCCGCCGCCGCGCCCGAGCAGGTGCTGCTTCTGGAACACCCGCCTCTTTATACCGCCGGGGTCAGCGCCCAGCCCGAGGATCTGGTCGACCCCGGCCGCTTCCCGGTCGTCGAAACCCGTCGCGGCGGCGAATATACCTATCACGGTCCCGGACAGCGCGTGGCCTATGTGATGCTCGACCTCAACCGGCGGGGACGCGACGTCCGCCGCTTCGTCTGGCAACTCGAGGAATGGGTGATCCGCACGCTGGATGAATTCGCCGTCCGGGGCGAACGGCGCCAGGGCCGGGTCGGGGTCTGGGTGGCGCGCCCCGACCGCCCGCCGCAGCCTGACGGCAGCCCGGCCGAGGACAAGATCGCCGCCATCGGTGTGCGCCTGCGCCGCTGGGTCAGCTTCCACGGCGTTTCCATCAACGTCGAGCCCGACCTGACCCATTACGACGGGATCGTGCCCTGCGGCATTCGCGGCCACGGCGTGACCAGCCTTGTCGACTTGGGCCTGCCGGTGACGCTGGCCGATCTCGATGCGGCACTGTGTCGCCACTTCGCTGCCGTCTTCGGCAATTAGCCTGAAAGCAGGGTGCGCGGGGGCATTTGTCCGGTAACGGCTTGGTGCCCCTTGCCATTCACTCTATGTTTAGCTTGGGGGCTGCACTACCGGGTGCGGAGAGCAGCGAAATGGGCAAACCGAACGACAACCGGCCTCGGCGTGGCGAGCGGACGGCACACGAGCGGCCGCAGCCTGGGCTTGGCGCGGGCGAAAGCCTGGAAAGTGCCCTCCAGAAGGCGCGCGCACGGCGCGAGCAGGCGCTGGCAGCACGCGCCCAGGGCGAATCGCTGCCGCCTGAGGATGGACCTTCGTTGGACGTGGCCGAATCGCCCGGCGACGCGGGGGCGGGGCTGTCCGCGCTCTGGCCAGAGCGGCGGATCACCCTGGTCGCGGCAATCATCATCGCCGTCGCGGCCTTTTCGCTGGGCCTGGCCACCGGCGTCGGGCTGATGACGGCGTTCGGCGGCCAATCGATCCTTGCCGACGCCCCCCGGACAGTTGCCGCCTCCGATGCGGCAGCCGAGGATGCCGGTGCCCGCCCCGTATCTTTGGCCGAGACCGGTGACGGGCCGCTGCCCCGGGCGCCGTCGGCCACGAATTCCGTCGCTGAAGACGTCGGTCCAGAAGCCGGCACATCCCTCGCGGAAGACGCCGACCAGGCCGCCGGCCGCCCGCCTCAGGCTGTGACGGTGGCGGACGCGGCACTCGAGCCGGCCACAGCCGATCCCGTCCCGGTGGCAGCTGCCGACCCGGCGGAGCGGACGATTGCCGAATCGCCGGACCTTCCCATGACGGTGTCGGCCGAGACCGAAGATCCCACCCTGCCGGCAGCCACAATTCCGACCCTTGCCCCGATCCTGGTCAGCGAGCGGCCGCGCAAGCGCCTTGCCGGACAAGCCGGGCCGCCGCCCCTGTTGACCGCCGAAGCAACCGCCGATCGCTCCCTGTCGGCGCGGCCGCAAGACGACGCCGGCACGCAGCCGGGCATCGTTCCCCGTTTCGATGCCCCATGGGATCCGCCGCGTCCCCGCCCGGACGCCCTGCTCACGGATGACCAGCCCGCGCCACCCGGGCCGGCGCTGGCCGCCAGCGGCCCCGACCTGAACCTGCCGGCGGCGCCGCCCGAAACCGCGGTCACCTTCGGTGCGGCCGATGATCCGCCGGTCGCCGACAGCAGGGCACCGATACCGGCACCGGCACCGGCCGATGCGCCACCGGAACGTCTGCCGCAGCGTGCGGCGGCGATTGTCGACGATTCCGCCGATGCCCCCCTCGACCTGGCGTCGATCAAGGCCGCGGCGCTGGCGGGGCCGCTCCAGGTCTCGCTGCATGCGCCCAGTTCGGTGCCCGATGCCGAGGTTGCCAAGGTCGTCGACCTGCTGGACCAGTCCGGCTTCGCCACCAAAGAGCCGGTGCGCATGCGCTTCGGCATCCGCGACACCAACGTGCGCTACTTCTACGAGGCCGACGCCGAGGCCGCCGCCGAAGTGGCTTCGCTCCTCGACGCCACACTGCGCGACTTCACCAGTTACCGTCCCCAGCCGGAGGCGGGCACGATCGAACTGTGGCTCGCCGGCAGCGGTGCAGGCACCACGCAGCGGCGGACGGTCACCGCACCGGCCCAGCAGTTGCTGCGGGATATCCGCCGCCTCATCGGCCGCTGACCGGAAACGCCGGGCCGCGCACCGATCAAGCACCGCCTGGCCACCGCGACAATTCGGCCGGAATCCCCAATCCCGGAACTGGTTGAGCCTTCCCGGGCAACGCTCTAAGCTGCGCCGCGACCGGGGGCGACTCTCAAGTTCCGCCGGAACAAAAGAATGCGAGCAAATCCGGCTTTGGAGAGCGCTAATGGCTGACGCCGCCCACGCCCACGGTCACCACGAACCGGGCTTCTTCACCCGGTGGTTCATGTCCACCAACCACAAGGACATCGGCATCCTCTACCTCGTGGCGGCCGCCATTGTCGGGTTCATCTCGGTGTTCTTCACCGTCATCATGCGGCTGGAGCTGATGGAGCCCGGGGTCCAGTACCTGCTCCTCGACGGCGAGCCCAACGGCCATCTCTGGAACGTGCTGATCACCGCCCACGGCATCCTGATGATGTTCTTCGTGGTCATCCCGGCGCTCTTCGGCGGCTTCGGCAACTACTTCATGCCGCTGATGATCGGCGCGCCCGACATGGCCTTCCCGCGCATGAACAACCTCAGCTTCTGGCTGTTCGTCGCCGGATCGACGCTGGCGATCTGCTCGGTCTTCGCGCCGGGCGGCAACGGCCAGGCCGGATCGGGCATCGGCTGGGTGCTCTATGCGCCGCTTTCGACCACCGAGCAGGGCATGTCGACCGACCTTGCGATCTTCGCGGTGCACCTCTCGGGCGCCTCGTCGATCCTCGGCGCGATCAACATGATCACCACATTCCTCAACATGCGCGCACCGGGCATGACGCTGTTCAAGGTGCCGCTGTTTGCCTGGTCGATCCTGGTCACCGCCTTCCTGATCCTCCTGGCGCTGCCGGTGCTCGCCGGCGCCATCACCATGCTGCTGACCGACCGCAACTTCGGCACCACCTTCTTCGACCCTGCCGGTGGCGGCGACCCGCTGCTCTACCAGCACCTGCTGTGGTTCTTCGGCCACCCCGAGGTCTACATCGTCATCGTGCCCGCCTTCGGCATCGTCAGCCACGTGGTCTCGACGTTCTCGAAGAAGCCGATCTTCGGCTACCTGCCCATGGTCTTCGCGATGATCGGCATCGGCGCGCTGGGCTTTGTGGTCTGGGCGCACCACATGTACACCACCGGCCTGTCGCTGACCCAGCAGTCCTACTTCATGCTGGCAACCATGGTCATCGCCGTCCCCACGGGGGTGAAGATCTTCTCCTGGATCGCCACGATGTGGGGCGGTTCGGTGGAGTTCAAGACACCGATGCTGTTCGCCATCGGCTTCATCTTCCTGTTCACCGTCGGCGGCGTCACCGGCGTCGTTCTCAGCCAGGCGCCCATCGACCGTGCCTACCACGACACCTACTACGTGGTCGCCCACTTCCACTACGTGATGAGCCTCGGCGCGGTATCCGGCATCTTCGCCGGCGCCTATTACTGGATCGGCAAGGTGACCGGCCGCCAGTACCCCGAATTCTGGGGCAAGGTGCATTTCTGGACCTTCTTCATCGGCGCCAACATCACCTTCTTCCCGCAGCACTTCCTGGGCCGCCAGGGCATGCCGCGGCGCTACATCGACTACCCCGAGCAGTTCGCCACCTGGAACTTCGTCTCCTCCTGGGGCGCCCTGCTCAGCTTCGCCTCGTTCCTGCTGTTCTTCGGCATCGTCTTCTGGACCATCCGCAAGGGCGAGCGGGTGACCGAGCCGGCCTACTGGGGCGAGCACGCCGACACGCTGGAATGGACGCTGTCCAATCCGCCGCCGGCCCACACCTTCGAGACCCTGCCCACGCGCGAAGAGTGGGACCGGGGCGCGCACCACTAGGGCGGTGGGCGCCAGCTCCCAGGACGAGAACGCGGCCGGGGGACCCTCCCCGGCCGCTTCGCTTTCAGACCCCGAGCAGCGCACCGATCCGCCGGTCTGGCAGGTCACGCTCTGGCCCAACCGCTCGCTGTCGGCATCGGGCCGGCGAACCGTGCTCGCGGTGACGGCCGGTTGCCTGGCGCTGATGCTGGTGCCGTTCCTGCACCACCTGCCCTTCGTGCTGATGCTGGCGCCGTTCCTCGCCGCCGCGCTGGCCGGTCTCTGGCTCGCCTTCCGGCGCAACAATCGCGACGGCAGGCTGACCGAGACGCTGCGGCTCTGGCCCGATCTGATGGCGGTCGAGCGGCGCGAGCCTTCGGGTGCGGTCCTGCGCTGGCAGGCCAACCCCTACTGGATCGAGGTCCGCCTGCATGCCGACGCCAGGCTCGAGAACTACCTCACGCTCAAGGGCGGCGGGCGCGAGATCGAACTCGGCGCCTTCCTGGCACCCGAAGAGCGGGCGCAGCTCTGCGACGACATCCGCGCCGCGCTCCGGAACGTCCTACGCCAACAGTGACACCAATGCGAAAAGGCCCGCGCGAGGCGGGCCTTCCCTGCTTGCGGAATATCCTCAAACGATCTCGGCGCCGTCGTCCCTGGTGATCGCGATGATCGCCGAGCGCGGTGCCGTGCCCTCGCCACCCGGGAAGCTGCTGTTGCCCTCCTCGCCGGGATGCTGGATGCCGATGAACATCGTCTTGCGGTCCGGCGACCAGGTCAGCCCGGTGATCTCGCACTCGTTAGGCCCGACCAGGAATCGCGCGATCTCGCCGGTTTCGGGATTGCCGACCAGCATCTGGTTGTTGCCCTGGCCGGCGAAATCGTCGGCGTTCGAGTAGTTGCCGTCGGTCTGGATCCACAATGCGCCGCTGGGGGCGAACTGAAGCCCGTCCGGCGAGTTGAACATGTTGTCGGCGTTGACGTTCTCGGACCCGCCATAGGCATCGTCGTGCACCGTCGGGTTTCCGGCGAGCACATAGAGATCCCAGGCAAAACCGTCCACCGTGTGGTCCTCGCCGTCGGGCCGCCAGCGCACGATCTGGCCATAGCCGTTCTTCGCGCGCGGGTTCGGCCCGCCGACCACCATCTCGTCACCGCCGGCGTTCGCCGAGGTGCCGCGCCGCGAATTGTTGGTCAGCGAACAATAGACCTCTGCCTTGGAGGGATGCGCCGCCACCCATTCCGGGCGGTCCATGGTTGTCGCGCCCACCTTAGAGGCGGCCTGCCGCGCATGGATCAGCACCGTACCGAGATCGGCGAACCCGGTCGTCTCCGGCGTCAGCGCCAGCCACTGGCCGGTGCCGTCATCGGCGAACTGCGCCGCATAGAGCGTCCCGTCCTCGAGCAGTGTCGAGGTATCGCCACCTTCCGCGTAGGTGCCGTTCGAGACGTAGCGGTACAGGAACTCGCCACGCTCGTCGTCGCCCATGTAGACCACGACGCGGCCGTCGCCGTTCACGACCACTTCGGCGTTCTCGTGCTTGAAGCGGCCAAGCGCAGTGCGCTTTTTCGGCGTCGAGCTGGCATCGGAGGGGTCGATCTCCACCACCCATCCGTTGCGATTGGATTCGTTCGGGTGCTTCAGGATGTCAAAGCGCTCGTCGATCCTGGCCCAGCCATAGCCCCAGTCCTCGTTGGAAATGCCATAGCGCTGCATGTCGTCGTTGGGCTGCAGGTGCGGCGCCGAGGACGAGTAGTAGCCGTTGAAGTTCTCCTCGCAGGTCAGGTAGGTGCCCCACGGCGTGCGACCGGCGCCGCAGTTGTTCCAGGTACCGAGGCTCTGCACTCCTTCCGGATCGGCCGCCGTCTTCATCAGCTCGTGCCCGCGCGCCGGACCGGTGATCTCCATCGGCGTGTCGGGGGTGATGCGGCGGTTATAGGGGCTGTCCAGCACGATGCCCCATTTGCCGTCGGTCTGGGCCAGTTCCACGATCGTGATGCCGTGGGCCAGCTTGCCCTTCAGAACGTCGTCGTCGGTCTCCGGCTTGCCATCGGCGCGGTTGCCGAAGATCACGTTCAGGTTGGTGTATTCGTTGTTGTTGCAGAACACGAGGTGGCCATCGATCTCGAACAGCTCCATCCCGTCGGTGTTGTCGCCATAGGTCACCGCCTGGCTCTCGCCGGTGCCGCGGGTCTCGTGATCGAAGGCCGGACCGTCGGTGGTCAGCGGGTCGCCCCACTGCGCCACCACCTGCCAGCTGTAACCCTCCGGCACCATGACGGTGTCCTCGGTGCCGGCGGGGATCGGCGTGAACGGGAAAGCGGCACCGCTTTGGGCCCGCGCCGGCGTCAGGCTGGTCGAGCCAAGCATCGCCACGCTGCCCATGGCCATCACGCCCAGAAAGCCCCGGCGGCTGATTGCGGCCTCGACGATCCGGTCAAAGTCGCAACCCTGAGGCCGCGGGTTCACCCGCTCGTCATGTTCGTCGAAGGAAAGCTTGGTTCGGAATGCCTGGTTCATCGCTGACTCCCTGTCTGGCACCTGGGCTGACGATTTTTTGGAAAAGGCAACGCGTGTCCGGCAAGCAACGACACCGCCGGACATGCTACCCCAATCCGCCGCTGCGGAGTAGCGCAGAGATGCGACAGTCAGACGACAGTCGTGGGCTCAGTTGGCGAGCGCCGCACGCACCTGCTGGCCGACCTTGCCGAAATCCATCCGTCCCGGATAGCGGGCCTTCAGCACACTCATGATCCGGCCCATGTCGCGGATCGAACTGGCCCCGGATTCGTCGATGGCCGAGCGGATGGCGGCGTCGACGTCCTTCTGGCCGAGCGGCTTGGGCATGTACTCGCGGATGATCTCGATCTCGGCCCGCTCACGCTCGGCCAGTTCGATCCGCCCCGCCTCGTCATAGATCGTCGCGCTTTCCTCGCGCTGACGGATCATCTTGGCCAGGATCGCCAGCACGTCGGTCTCGGGCACCCCGTCGGTGTTGTCCTCGGTCCGTGCGGCAATGTCGCGGTCCTTGATAGCGGCAAGGATCAGCCGCAGCGTGGCGGTTCGCACGGGCTCACCGGCCTTTGCGGCGGCCTTCAGGTCTTGGCTAAGTCTGTCGCGGATCATGTTTACCCTACAGGGGGCTTGGCGGCATTCGGCCGACCGGGCCTTTATAGTGCATTGCGGCGAAGCTCTCAACGCCTCGGCGAATTTCAGAAAAACACGATATTTTTCAAAGCATTAAACCTTCCTTGACCCTGACAGTCGCACCCCCTATGGTCCCGCCGGCTTCAATCAGGGCGGAGGGTGAGTCATGACAGCCGGTACTGCGGCCGACACGCTTCGCGACGGGGCGGCGGCAAGCACGGATTGCCCGACCGCCTGCATCGTGCTGGCCGATGGCACCGTGCTTTACGGGACGGGATTCGGGGCCGAGGGCGAGGCGGTGGCCGAGCTATGCTTCAATACCGCCATGACCGGCTATCAGGAGATCATGACCGATCCCTCCTATGCCGGGCAGATCGTCACCTTCACCTTTCCCCATATCGGCAATACCGGCACCAACCCCGAGGATGACGAGAGCGCCGACCCGGTGGCGGCCGGGATGGTGGTGAAGTGGCAGCCGACCGAGCCGTCCAACTGGCGCACCGCCGAGGACCTGTCGGGCTGGCTCGCCCGGCATCGGCGCGTCGGCATCGGCGGCGTCGACACCCGGCGGCTGACCCGGGCGATCCGCCATCAGGGCGCACCGCATGTGGCCATCGCCCACCGGGCCGACGGCCGCTTCGACATCCGTGCGCTTCGCGAAAAGGCCCAGGCCTTCTCCGGGCTCGAAGGGCTCGACCTCGCGCGCGAGGTGACCTGCCTGCAATCCTACCGCTGGGATGAGATGCGCTGGGCCTGGCCCGACGGCTATCCGCGGCGCCAGGGCGACGCACCCAGGGTTGTCGCCGTCGACTATGGTGCCAAGCGCAACATCCTGCGCTGCCTTGCGTCGGTGGGGCTCGACGTGACCGTCGTCCCGGCGACAGCCACTGCCGCCGACATTCTGGCGCACCGGCCCGATGGAGTGTTCCTGTCCAATGGGCCGGGCGACCCTGCCGCCACCGGCGTCTACGCCGTGCCGATGATCCAGAGCCTGCTTGAGGACACGTCGCTGCCGGTCTTCGGCATCTGCCTCGGCCACCAGATGCTGGCCCTGGCCCTCGGCGGGCGGACGCTGAAGATGAACCACGGCCACCACGGCGCCAATCACCCGGTAAAGGACCTGAGGTCCGGCAAGGTCGAGATCACGTCCATGAACCACGGCTTCGCGGTGGACGGGCAATCTCTGCCGCAGGGTGTCGAAGAGACCCACATCTCGCTCTTTGACGGGTCGAATTGCGGCCTGGCTCTGGCCGACCGGCCGGTCTATTCGGTCCAGTACCACCCCGAGGCCAGCCCCGGCCCGATGGACAGCTACTACCTGTTCGAGGCCTTCGCCGAGGCCGTGCGCGACCGCGCAAAATCTTCGAAAAATTAAGAAAAATTTCATGCATCGTTAACCGGTTCGGCCCAGTCAGTTGGGGTTCTCGTGCTTTCGAGGTCCCCGGTTCATGCACGTCGTCCCCGCCGCCCCGCCGACCCCTGCTTCATCCGTCCTGACCACCCCCAGCCGCCTGCCGCTCGGAACCATTCTTGTCGACCGGCAGTTGATCTCGCCCGGGGCGCTGTCCGAAGGGCTCCGACAACACAAGGCCCTTGGCGTCCCCCTGGGCGAGGCCCTCGTCGCCGCAGGCGCGGTACCGGCCAACGAGATCGAGTCGGCACTTGCCGAACAGGCCGGCATCGGCATGCTCGACATCGCCGCCCAGGCACCCGACCACGCGCTCGATGCCGGCGTCTCACCCGCCGACTGCATCCGCCACCACTTCATACCGTGGCGCCGCTTCGGACGCCGCCTGATCCTGGCGATCGCGGACCCGGTGCGCCGGGACGAGGTGCTGGCGGCGCTCAAGGCCCAGCCGCGCGACGTCATCTTCGCGCTGGCAAGCCGCAACGATGTCGACGACGCCATCGCCAGGCGTTTCGCGGCACCGCTGGCCGATCGGGCAGTCCGGCGCTGCCCGGCACCCTACAGCAGCCGCAACTGGGGAAACCGCGGCCACGGCCGGCTGATGCTGGCGGTGCTGGCGCTCGGTGCCCTCGCGGCGGTGTTTCCACCCGCCGCACTGGCCCTGCTGCTTGGGCTCCTGTTCCTGCTCAACCTCTCCACGACCATCCTCAGGGCCGCCGCCTTCGCCATCTTCCTGCGCCGCCAACGCAGCGATGCCCAACGCAATCACGCGCCGGACGGCGCGGTTTCGCTGGCCGCCGCTCGCCAGGCACGCCAGGCACCGCGCAACCGGGTTTCGGTGCTGGTGCCGCTCTACCGCGAACGGGCGGTGCTGAACGACCTCGTGGCAGCCCTCGAGCGCTCCACCTATCCACGGGCGCTTCTCGACGTGATCTTCGTGCTCGAGGCCGACGACGCCGAGACCGAAGCCGCGGTGGCCGCCTGCCGGATGCCATCGTGGATCCGGGTGCTCAGGGTGCCGCCGGGGCCGCTGCGGACCAAGCCGCGGGCACTCAATTTCGCGCTCCCCTTCTGCCGCGGCGACATCGTCGGCATCTACGACGCCGAGGACCGCCCCGAGCCAGACCAGATCGCCCGCATGGTCGCCCATCTCGAGGCGGCGCCGCCCGAGGTCGCCTGCGTCCAGGGCTATCTCGACTTCTACAATACCGGGCAGAACTGGCTGTCGCGCTGCTTCGCGCTCGAATACGCGATGTGGTTCCGGGTGCTCCTGCACGGCGTCCAGCGCCTCGGCATTCCGATTCCGCTCGGCGGCACCTCGGTCTTCCTGCGCCGCCGGGTGCTGGAGGAAGTCGGCGCCTGGGACGCTCACAACGTCACCGAGGACGCCGATCTCGGCTTCCGACTGGCCCGTTTCGGCTATCGCTGCGAGATGGTGCCCACGACCACCTACGAAGAGGCGAACTGCCGCCTGAGTGGCTGGATCGGCCAGCGCGCCCGCTGGCTGAAGGGCTACGGGCTGACCTGGGCGACCCACAGCGCGCGGCCGCTGAGGCTGTGGCGCGAACTCGGCCCGAAGGGCTTTGCCGGACTGCAGATCATCCTTCTCGGCTCGGTGGCCTCGTTCCTGGCCGAGCCGGTGCTCTGGGCGGTGTGGCTGTGCAGCGCCTTCTGGGACCTGCCCGGAACGTCACCGCTGGTGCACGCGCTCTGGACCGGGTTCATCGCCACCACCGTCTTCGGGCAGCTGCTGATCCTGGCCATCGGTGCCAGCGCCGCCGATGCCATCGGCCGGCGGCGGCTTATCCCGGTGGTGCTGACCCTGCCGGCCTACTGGATGCTTGGCGCCGTCGCCGCCTACCGGGCCCTGGCCGAGGCCTTCATCCGCCCGTTCCACTGGGTCAAGACCGAGCACGGGCTGGCATCCGGCCAGCGCTGACCGGCCCCGCCGGCGCGGTTGACCCCGCCCGTTGTCGCCACCTGCCTGTCGGCAGGTGTGCTCCGCCGGCCGGTCCCGGCCCACGCGGCTTCGCCGCGCGGGTCCGGCCAGCGGCACCGGGTGCGCAACCGGTCGGGTGCCCGCCTCAGCCGTCGAACAGCCGTGTCAGATCGGGCCGGAACCGCCGTCTCAGCGCCTCGTTGCCGTCCGCACAGGCCGCCCGCAGCGCCGCCGCCCGGCCCGGCGGGAGCCGCGGCGGGGCAAGGCCCGTGGCAGCGGCAAAGGCCGCATCGCCAGGCCCGACATTCACCCGCGCCCGCGCCCGAGGCAGCCATGCCAGCCCCGCCGGCAGCCCGGCGGCGGCCAGGAAGGACGGCACCAGCCCCTCGGCGGGCGGATAGGGCACCACCCGCACCGCCTCGTCGCCCAGCGCGTCGCCCCACCAGCCGAGGATCGCGGCGTAGTCGAGATGCGCCCGGGTCGCGGGATCGTCCATCCAGGCCTCGAACGGGCGCCGCTCCGGCGGATCGCCGCGCAGCGCCAGCTGGCGATAGAAGGACGGCGCCCAGTCCGCCTGGGCACGCACGAAAACCACCACCCGCGCCAGCCCCCTCAGCGGCGCAAAGGCCGCCGCGAAACCCGGCCACTCGCCCGACAGCCCTTCGGCCGAAACCAGCACCCGCCGACGCCTGGCCAGCTTGCCAAGCCGCGCCACCAACGCCGCCGAAGGCCCATACGCGGCATGCGGCCGCCCGTGGTCCCTCTCGTGCGACAGCGCCAGGAACAGGTCGTTCTGCTTGGGCAGCGCCCGCCCGTCCGGTGCGCGGGCCTCGGGATAGCTCACCCCCGCCAGCCAAAGCGCCAGCCGGTTCACCCGGAAAAAGCGCTGCAGCGCACTCGATCCGGTCTTGTGCATACCGATGTGCAGGATCAGCCCCGGCACTCCCGCCTCACTCCGACAGCGTGAACGCCACCTCGCCCAGGCCATCGATGGTCCAGACCGCCTCCGCCCCCGGCGGCACTGCCAAAAGCGGCGTGTGCGAGCCGCACATGACGATGTCGCCGGCCTTCAGCGGCGATCCGCGGCGGCCGAAATGCCGGGCAAGAAAGGCGATCGCCTCGCCGGGCGGTTGCGGCGCCGTCCCGACCCCGTCCAGCGCGATCTCGCCTCCGATCACCACGCTGGCAGCCAGCCGCGAAAGGTCGCGCGGCCCGGCACCGCCGCTGCCCAGCACCACGCCCCGGTTGAAAACGTTGGCGGCGATGATCGACGGCGCATGCGGCGGCCCCGCCACCCGGCGCCGGTCGAGGATCTCGAAGGCCGGCACCAGGCGCTCTACTGCCGCCAGCGCATCCGCCGCACCAGCCTCCGGCCCCGGATCGCCCGCCATCACTGCGGCGATCTCGGGCTCGATCATCAGTGTCGCATAGTCGCCCGGGTCCAGCTCGGCCCCGTCCTCCACGATCCAGCGGCGGAACAGCCGCGCCGCACCGGGCTCGCTCACACCATGGGCAGCCATCAGCGCCGGGGTGTTCCAGGCGATCTTGTAGCCCGCCACCCCGCCCAGCCGGTTGCCAAGCAGCGTCGCCACCACGTCCTGCACCGCATAGCCCGCCGCGACGTCCGGGATCGCCTCGGCCAGCACCCGGAAATCCGCCCGCCCGAGGATGTCGGCGGCCAGCCCCTGGGCCAGGCTCTCGCGGGTCTCAGCCATGCTCGGCATTCAGCTTCAGCCGCGTCTCGTAGGCGATCGAGATATGCCGCCGGATCGCCGCCGCCGCCCTGTCGCCGTCGCGCGCCTCGATGGCGCGCACGATCTCGGTGTGCTCGTCCAGCGCCTTGGCCGCCCGGCCCATCTGAGCGTACGAGGTGGTGGTCAGAAGCGCCATCGCCCGATGCACCGACTCAAGCTGCCGCACCAGATAGCGATTGTGACCCGCCAGATGAAGTTGTCTGTGGAAGCGCTTGTTTGCCTGAGACAATTCCGCCGGGTTGTCGATCAGCGCCCGATCGGCCTCGATCATCTGGAACAGCACCCGCACCTCTTCCGGCGCCGCATGCTGGGCAGCCAGCCGGGCGGCCAGCGCCTCCAGCTCGGCCCGCACCACGTAAAGCTCGCCCATCTGGTCGTGGTCCAGCGCCCTGACGATCAGCGATCGGCCGTCACGGGCCAGCACGCCTTGTGTCTCCAGCCGCTGGAAGGCCTCGCGGATCGGCGTCCGCGACACCCCGAAACGCTCGGCAAGCTCGGCCTCCACCAGCCTGTCGCCGGGCTTGTACTCGCCGCGGTCGATGGCGCCGATCACCAGCTCATAGGCGTCGCGGTGGGAAGGACTGCTGTCGGAGGATGGCATCGCGCGCCGGTACTGTTACGGACGGCGCAGGCTAGCCGGTCGCGAGCGAAAGACCAAGCCCCGCGCCAAAGCCGCAGCGCCCCGCCCGATCATCCCGGGGCCGATCCGGATTCCATCTTCCCCCGCCTCGCGCTAGACAGCGCCCCATGCCGCACCATGCCTTCGCCCATGTGACCCGCTGGGTCTTCGACCTCGACAACACCCTCTATGCCCCGGGGCCAGAGCTTTTCGGCCAGGTCCAGGCACGGATGACCGCCTATGTCATGCGCGAACTCGGCCTCGGCGAGGACGCGGCGACCGAGCTTCGCCAGCGCTACTGGCGCAAGCACGGCACTACCCTCTGCGGCCTGATGCTGCACCACGGCATCGCCCCCGATCCCTTTCTCGAAGAGGTGCACGACATCGACCTGTCCGTGGTCGCGCCCGACCCTGGGCTTGCGGCGCTGATCGCCGCCCTGCCCGGGCGCAGGTACGTCTTCACCAACGGCTCGCGCCGGCATGGCCAGCGGGTGACGGCGGCGCTCGGCCTCGCCCATGCCTTCGACGCCGTCTACGGCATCGAGGATGCGGGCTACGTGCCCAAGCCGGCGGCCGAAGCCTTCGACCGCGTCCTGACCGCTGCCGCAATCGCCGGGCCCGAGGCAGCGATGTTCGAGGACGAGGCGCGGCACCTCGCCGAGCCGCATCGCCGCGGCATGCGCACGGTCCTGGTGGGAAGCGAAGACGCCGGCGGGGTGCCGCATGTAGAGTTTGCCAGTACCCGGCTCGACACCTTCCTCGCCCGTCTGTTCTGACCCCCTCAGCCGGGCGCCGGCACCGCGCCGATCTGGGTCATCAGCCCCAGCATGTCGAGCGACGAGAACCGCTCCACCACGGTCATTGCCGGGCCGAAGCGCAGCATCGTCACTCCGGTGACGCTATAGGGCCGGCCGCTGGCCGGAATTCCCATGAACGCGCCGGAATGCGCGCCCGCCATGCGGAAATGGCAGGCCAGCCAGGCATGGTCCCGGATCAGGTCGTAGATCTCCAGCACCGGGCTCATCCGGCCTGGCGGCGACAGGGTGTCGAAGATCATCCGGTAGAACCCCGCCACCTCGTCCTTGGCCATGGGCGCAGGGCCAAAGCAGTGCAGCTGCATATCGGGATCGTAGAGCGCCAGATAGGCGTCCAGATCGCCGGCGTTCCAGTGTGCGATGGCCGCGTGCAGCCGTTCCTGCATCTCGTGCATGGGTGACGTCCCTCCGTTCGGCGGCCTTGTCCCGGGCCCGTCGCCACCGGCCGCTTGCGGGCGGAAGGCTAAGCCGGCCGGCGAAATCTGCCAAGCGGCGCCATCCTGTCGCAGCCCCTTTCCGCCGCGCGCCCGCCGGTCTAGCCTGCCCGCCCATGGACATGGTCGAAACCGATGTGCTGGTGGCGGGCGGCGGCGTCGCGGGGCTAGTCGCCACCGCCGTCTTTACCGCCGCTGGCTTTTCCGTCGCCTGCGCCGATCCGCAGCCGCCGGTGACGGCCGAGGACGACGACGGCGCCGATCTGCGCTCGACCGCGTTTCTGGAACCGGCCATCGAACTCCTCGACGAGGCCGGCATCTGGCCCCGCCTCGCACCCCATGCCACCGATCTGGTCACCATGCGCATCGCCGATGCCGACGCCGGCGCCATCCGCGAATGCCAGGATTTCACCGCCGCCGAGCTCGGCCGCCCCCGCTTCGGCGCCAACCTGCCCAACTGGCTGATCCGGCGCGAGCTGGTGGCCCATATCGGCAGCCTCGGCAACGCGCGCCTGCTGGCTCCGGCCTCGGTGACCGCCGTCACCCCCCGCCTGCGTGAAGCGCGAGTGCGGATGACCGGTGCGCCGCCCCTCCGCGCCCGGCTGGTGATCGCCGCCGATGGCCGCGACAGTTCCCTGCGCGAGGCCGCCGGGATCGGCACCCGCCGCTGGCGCTTCGGCCAGAAAGCGCTGGTCTTCGCCGTCACCCACGCGTTGCCGCATAACGGCGTCTCGACCGAGATCCACGCCTCGGGCGGCCCGTTCACGCTGGTGCCGCTGCCTGATCAGGGTGGCAGCCACCGCTCGGCGGTGGTCTGGATGGAGGACGGCCCCGAGGCCCTGCGGCTCGCCGATCTCGACCCTGGCGCCTTCAACGACGCCCTTGCCGCCCGCGCCTGTGGTGCCGTCGGCGCCATCGCGTTGCAGGGCCGCCGCGCCCTCTGGCCCATCGTCAGCCAGATCGCCCGCCGCATGGACGCGCCGCGCATCGCGCTGATCGCCGAGGCCGCCCATGTGGTGCCGCCCATCGGCGCCCAGGGGCTGAACATGAGCCTCGCCGACATCCGCGCGCTGCGCGATCTCGCCGCCGGTGCCCGCGACGCCGGCGAGGACATCGCCAGCCCGGCGCTCCTTGCCCGCTACCACCTCGCCCGGCACCCCGAGGTGCTGGCCCGGGTCCTCGGCGTGGGCCTGCTCAACCGCGCCTCACAGGCCGGCGCCCGCCCCTTGCGCGACCTCCGCGCCTCCGGCATCCGCCTGCTCGGGCGCACCGCGCCGCTCAGGCAGGCGGCAATGCGCGCCGGGCTCGGCCTCTGACCCGATCCTGCAATGCCCCTTGCACCGCCGCGCCGCCGCCGCTAGGCAACGCGCCGGAGCGAGACAGCACGACAGACACGACCGGAGGGAGCCCCCATGCGCGTCCACTATGACCGCGACTGTGACATCAACCTGATCAAGGACAAGAAGGTCGGGATCATCGGCTATGGCAGCCAGGGCCACGCGCACGCGCTGAACCTGCGCGACAGTGGCGCCCGCAACGTGGCGGTGGGCCTGCGCGCCGGCTCGCCCTCGGCCAAGAAGGCCGAAGCCGAGAAGCTGCAGGTGATGGGGCTGGCCGAGATCGCCGCCTGGGCCGACGTGCTGATGCTGACCATGCCGGACGAGCTGCAGGCCGAGACCTACTACAACTTCGTCCACGACAACCTGCGCGAGGGCGCCGCCATCGCCTTCGCCCACGGCCTCAACATCCACTTCAACCTCATCGAGCCCAAGCCCGGCGTCGACGTCATCATGATGGCGCCCAAGGGTCCCGGCCACACCGTCCGCGGCGAATTCGTCAAGGGCGGCGGCGTGCCCTGCCTGGTCGCCGTGGCCCAGGACGCGTCCGGCAACGCGCTCGAGATCGCCAAGAGCTACTGCTCGGCCATCGGCGGCGGCCGTTCGGGCATCATCGAGACCGACTTCCAGGAGGAGTGCGAGACCGACCTCTTCGGCGAGCAGGCGGTGCTCTGCGGCGGCCTGGTAGAGCTGATCCGCATGGGCTTCGAGACCCTGGTCGAGGCCGGCTACGCCCCCGAGATGGCCTATTTCGAGTGCCTGCACGAGGTGAAGCTGATCGTGGACCTGATCTACGAGGGCGGCATCGCCAACATGAACTACTCGATCT
This sequence comes from Paracoccaceae bacterium, assembly GCA_050299555.1. Classification (GTDB taxonomy): domain Bacteria; phylum Pseudomonadota; class Alphaproteobacteria; order Rhodobacterales; family Rhodobacteraceae; genus JBNKWA01. The sequence continues at coordinate 28,360 of JBNKWA010000059.1, forward strand.
CCAACACCGCCGAGTTCGGCGAATACGTCTCGGGGCCCCGCATCCTGCCCTATGACGAGACCAAGGCACGGATGAAGGCGGTGCTGGCCGACATCCAGTCAGGGCGCTTCGTGCGCGACTGGATGACCGAATGCTCGGTCGGCCAGCCCTCGTTCAAGGCGATCCGGCGCAACAACGACGCCCACCAGATCGAGCAGGTGGGCGAGAAGCTCCGCGCCATGATGCCCTGGATCACCAAGGGCCGGATGGTCGACAAGGCCAAGAACTGACGGTCGAAATCTGAATTCGGGCAAGCAAGGGTCCCGCCATTGGCGGGGCCCTTCTGCATTGGCATGGCCGCCGAACCATCACGGCACCCCCATTCCAGGTGTGAACGATCACAGGCCGGGTTTCCGTGATATGCTTCGCCGCCAAGGGAATGGCCCATGCCCGAAGCCGATCATCGAGTCGACAACGCGGTCCTGGACTGGCTGCTCGAGCCGGACAATCCGGGCGTGCGCGCAGCCACGCTGAGGCACCTGCTGGCGCGGGCCCCGGACGATCCGGACATCATGAAGGCCGAACATGCCATCAACCGGTCCGAGCCGGTCAGGACCATTCTCGACCTGCAGGAGGCCGGCGGAACCTGGGGCAAGCCGAAGAGCTACTACACCGGCAAGTACAGCTCCACCGTATGGACGCTTCTGGTCCTCGCGGAGCTTGGTGCGACCCCCGACGATGCGCGTATCGAGGCGGCCTGTTCGCTCCTGCTGAAAAACGCCCTCCATCGCGACAGCGGCGGGTTTTCAGTCCGTGGCGGCGCGCACGGCGGCCAGGGCAGTGGCGTGATCCCCTGCCTGACCGGCAACATGCTCTGGGTCCTGATCCGTTTCGGCTATCTGGCCGATCCGCGCGTGCAATCGGCGATCGGATGGTTCTGCCGCTACCAGCGCTTCGACGACGGCGACGGGTCACCCGCGGGCTGGCCGTACGACAATTGGGAAATCTGTTGGGGCAGGCACACATGCCATATGGGCGTGGTGAAAATGCTCAAGGCGTTGTCGCAAGTCCCCAGCAACATGCGGTCCCGCGAGGTCTCGGAAACGATCGCCCGCGGCGCCGAGTTCATGCTGCTCCATCACGTGTTCAAACGAAGCCACGACCTGCAGCGGCTGTCCAAGCCGGGCTGGAAGAAGTTCGGGTTCCCGCTGATGTATCAGACCGATGTGCTTGAGATCCTGAATATCCTCCTGGATCTTGGCTATCGTGATCCGCGCATGGCCGAGGCGGTGGCGCTGGTGCGCGCGAAACGGCCACGGGACGGCCGTTGGCGGCTCGAAAACTCCTACAACGCATCCCTGCTCGTCCCCGTCGAAAGGCAGGGGGAGGCCAGCAAGTGGATAACGCTGAACGCGCTCAAGGCGCTGAAGCGCTATCCCCTGCCCGCACCGGTTCCGGCCTGAGCTCGCGGCGCGCGGCGGGCCAGGTTCATCGTCAGGCCACGAATACCGCAGTGCCATCGAGGCGCGGGCACCCGGCTGCCGCACTGCAACCGCCCAGCCCGGCGGCTCAGGCCGCCTCCGCCCGGGATCATCCTCGCCTCCCCTTCCCATGCGGCTCGGCCGCGTGGTTTGTCGAGCACCTCGTCCCAGAACCCGCTCCAGCCAGGCGCGCAGCGGCTCCAGTCCCTCGCGCCGCAACCGAATACAGCCGCCGCGCCCGGGCCGAGGGCCGATCACCAGCCGCCGACCCTGGGCAAGGCAGCGATGACCGCTTGACCTCACGCCGCGAACCACCGATTGACGGCCGATGCCGCAACCCGCGAAGGCCGCCATGACCGCAACCCCCGAGATCACCGCGACAAGCTGGGCCATGGTGGTCACCCTCGGGCTGGTCTGGGGCGCCACCTTCCTGGTCATCGAGCTGGCGCTGCCGGGCATCACCCCGTTCTGGCTCGCCGCCGGCCGCATCGTCTTTGCCACGGTGCTGACGGCTGCCATCTGGCTCTGGCAGGGCGGGCGATTGTTCCTGGAACCGGCCCGGCCGGCCGACTGGCTGAACCTCGCCTTCGTCGGCGCGCTCAGCTCGGCCCTGCCCTTCATGGCGATCAGCTGGGGCCAGCAATACGTCACCGCCGGCTTCACCGGCGTCGCCATGGCCTCGGTGGCGCTGATGGTTCTGCCGCTGGCCCATGTCCTGATCCCGTCCGAGCGGCTGACACCCCGCAAGATGCTCGGGTTCGTCGTCGGCTTTCTCGGCGTCTGCGTGCTGATCGGCCCCGGCGCCTTTGCCTCCACCGGCGCCGCGGGAGAGCTCGCCGGCCGCTTAGCCTGCCTCTTCGCCGCCGCCTGCTACGCGGTCTCCTCGGTCACCATGCGGCGGCTGCCGGCCATCGACCCGGTTGGGCTGACCGCAGTGACGCTGGCCATCGGCGCCGTGCTGGTGGTGGCTGCCGCCTGGGCGGTCGAGGGGCCGCCGCCGCTGCCCTCGGGCCATACGCTGATGCTGGTTGCCATACTCGGGCTGATCCCCACTGCCATCGCCAGCCTGCTCAGGGTGCTGGTGATCCGCTCGGCCGGGCCGACCTTCATGTCGCTGACAAACTACCAGGTTCCGGTCTGGTCGGTGCTGCTGGGCGCCGTCTTTCTCGGCGAGCCGCTCACCGCCGCGCTCTTCGTCGCCATGGCGCTGATCCTCGCCGGCGTCGCCCTCAGCCAGTGGGGGGCGCTGGTGCGGCTCTTCGGCGGCCGCGCCACCCGCCCCGAAGGGCCGATGCCGATGCCGAAGCGGTGATCGCGTTCGCGTGACCGGCAGGAATGGCCCCCACACGGGCGGTTCTCGCGAACCTCGCCGCGTGCTAGTCTGATCGCCAATCGCACCAGACAGAGGCGGAGCAGATGAAACGCAGATCGCTGATGGCGGGGCTCCTGGCCGCGCCAGCGCTTGCACTGGCCGGCCGGGCCGGCGCGTCCGACGGCACTGGCCTGCCCGACAACGGCACCGACCGGGTCCGCCTGCGGCTTCCCGGCCACCAGGTCACGCCGCGCGCGCTTGTCCTTGACACACCCGATGGGGCGGCGCTGCTCGATCTGCGGCCAGTGGCCACGCTCCTGCCGCTGCGGCGGCTCGACCTCGGCCCGGGGCTGGATCCCCTCGTTCGCCGCCCGGTCCGGGTTCGCCTGGCCGGCGCGACGCCGCTGGGCGCGGTCACCGTCGCGCAGGGCGACGTCCTGCGGGTCGCCGGCGGCGCCGTGCCGGACCGGATCGCCATCGCCAACCGCCGCATCGAGTACCGCCCCGCCGTCCGCATGCGTCGCTACACCGGGCCGCTTCCGGCGCCGGGCGACATCGCCATCGGCACCGCCTGGCAGGCAGAAGACGAGCTGATCCTGGTCATCCCCCCGGTCGCCCTGCCGCAAGGCTGAGCCAACCACGGCCGCCAATCACACCCGGCGGTAACGGAGGCGAAACGCTCCACCCCCATATTCGGCAACGGCTGTGGAGCGCTCATGCATTATCAGATCAAGACCTCGGGGATGGGAATGTACCGCTCGCTCTGGCCGGGCGAGCGCGGCCTTCTGGCCAGCCATCTGCAACGGCTGTCACCGGCGGACCGGCGACAACGCTTTCTGCACGCGGTCAGCGACGGCTGGCTCGCGGATTATGCGGCCGATACCAGCGGTGAGCGGCGCATCATCGGATGGTTCGTCTCCGGCATCCTTCGCGGCGCCGCCGACATCCATTTCCACGCCGACTCGGCCGAGGTCGGCTTTACCGTCGACGCCTGGTGGCGCGGCCGCGGCGTCGGCCGCACGCTGGCCGAGCATGCGCTCTGGGCGACGCAGAACTGGGGCGGGCGCCCGATGGTCATGCTGACCGACCCGGACAACGCGCCCATGCTCAGCATCGCCCGCCGGCTCGGCGCCAGCCTGCGCCAGGACGAGGATCTGGTCAGCGCCGCGGTCTCGCCCGAAGCGGCAGCCATCTAGCAAACCACCTTCCACCGGGCCGAACGCCGGCCAGCGACTTGCAAATCGGCGCCGACTGTCGCAAGGCTCGGGCATCGCAAGAGGGTACGGGGGACCGGCCATGATGGTGTTTCTGCTGCGCTTTCTCGGTGCTCTGGCGCTGGTGATCGCGACCTACAACCCGACCCGCTGGAACTTCGTCGCCTGGGCCGGCCGGAACCTTTCCGACAACCTGCCCATGGTGGCGCTGGTCGCGGTGGTGCTGGTGATCGGCTACGTGGTCTACCTGACCGCCACGTGGCGCTCCATCGGCATCCTCGGCGTGGTGCTGGTGCTGGGCCTGGTCGCCGCCATCGACTGGGTTCTGATCGACTTCGGCATCCTGGCTGCCGACAACCCGACGGTGATGACCTGGATCGGACTTGTCACCATCGCGCTGGTGATGGGGATCGGCATGACCTGGTCGATCATCTGGCGGCGGCTCTCGGGCCAGCTCGAAGTCGACGACGACGGCGGCTGACACGGCGCGCCGAAAGATGCTGATTCTCCTCGGCCTGGCGGCGCTTGTCGGCATCAGGCGCAGGGCCTGACGATCCGGCGCGGCGCGCGGGTACGTCCCCGCGAACCGCCTTGCCTTGCGGGCCGCGATGGCGCAAATCGTGGCCCGCATGAAAAACGACAAAACCCCAGGCATTGGCGAGACCCTGGCGCTGGAAACCCGCGCCGGCCTGCCCGACGCGCTGCGCGTCCTTGTGAACGACTACCCCCGCGACGGCTGGGAAAGCCACGCCAATTTCGACGGCCTGACCCGCTTCTGGCTGGAACGGCACCTGATGTTCCGCCAGATGACCGCGCGGCTGACCGCCGGTGCCACCGCGCTCCTCGACCGTCAGGACGACCCGCGCCACATCGGCGGACAGATCGGCTGGCTCGGCCAGCGCCTGGTCGACGAGCTGCACGGCCACCACATGATCGAGGACCAGCACTATTTCCCTGTCCTCGCGGCCCAGGCTCCGGCACTGGAGCGGGGCTTTGCCATCCTCGACGCCGATCACCACGCCCTCGACCGCCACCTCGCCGATCTGGCGACCGACGCCAATGCGCTGCTTTCTGCCATCTCGGGCGACGCCGACCCGACCGATCCCGCCGGCCGCCTGCAGGCCAGCCTGCAGCGGTTCGACCGCTTCCTTGACCGTCACCTCACCGACGAGGAAGAGCTGGTGGTGCCGGTGATCCTGAAATTCGCACCCGCGATCGACTGACGCCGCGCGTTGAATTCCACATCGACAAGGGTTAGCTGATCCGCTAGAGAGCGCCCCGAGCCGCAACCTGCCTCCCCCGATCGCCTGCCGTCAGGAACCGCCCGCCCGTCATGGAAAACGTCCTTCTCATCGTTCATCTGATCATTGCCGCCGCGCTGATCATCACCGTGCTGCTGCAGCGCTCCGAGGGCGGTGCGCTGCTCGGCGGCGGCAACGCCATGTCGGGCCGCGCCGCGGCCACCGCCATCACCAAGCTGACCTGGATGCTGGCCGCCACCTTCATCTGCACCAGCCTGGCACTGACCTGGATCGCGACCCAGAAGGCAGGCGGCGCCAGCGTCATCGACCGGTTGGGCACGGCGACGACGGAATCCGATTCCGAGCCGGCACTGCCGCCGGGGCTGGAAGGCGACCTCACCCCGCCCTCGCCCAGCGATGCGCCCGTCGCGCCGCCGCCCGCCGACGCGCCGTCCACGCCGCCGCCGGCAGAATAGTCCACCGCCTGCACATCTCGGATTTCCTGCAACCGCTCGTTGGGCGGGTCAGAAAATCCACAGCATGTTGCGGTCCCGGGCTTGAAGCCGGGGCCGGTTTGGCCTAACCTCCAAGTCCCGTGGCATGGGTCGGCGGGTCTGATTTCCGCGACAACTCCCAAGCAGTCCTGAACACGGGGTCCAGCCGATGGCGCGTTATGTATTCATCACCGGCGGCGTGGTTTCGTCGCTTGGCAAGGGGCTGGCCTCGGCGGCGCTCGGGGCGCTCCTGCAGGCGCGCGGCTTTTCCGTCCGCCTGCGCAAGCTCGATCCCTATCTGAACGTCGACCCCGGCACCATGTCGCCCTTCGAGCACGGCGAGGTCTTCGTCACCGACGACGGCGCCGAGACCGACCTCGACCTCGGGCATTACGAGCGCTTCACCGGCGTGCCGGCGCGGCGCACCGATTCCGTCTCCTCGGGGCGCATCTACACCACCGTGCTCGAGAAGGAGCGGCGCGGCGACTATCTCGGCCGCACCATCCAGGCGATCCCGCACGTGACCAACGAGATCAAGGACTTCCTGACCATCGGCGAGGACGAGACCGACTTCATGCTGTGCGAGATCGGCGGCACCGTCGGCGATATCGAGGGGCTGCCCTTCTTCGAGGCGATCCGCCAGTTCGGCCAGGAGCGCCCGCGCGGCGAATGCATCTTCGTCCACCTGACGCTGCTTCCTTTCATCGGTGCCTCGGGCGAGCTGAAGACCAAGCCGACGCAGCACTCGGTCAAGGAGCTGCGGGCCATCGGCATCGCCCCCGATGTGCTGGTCTGCCGCTCCGACCGCCCGATCCCGCAGAAGGAGCGCGAGAAGCTGGCGCTGTTCTGCAACGTCCGCCCCGAGGCGGTGATCGCGGCGCTGGACCTGAAGTCGATCTACGAGGCGCCGCTCGCCTACCATGCCGAGGGGCTCGACCAGGCGGTGCTCGACGCCTTCGGCATCGCGCCGGCGCCCAAGCCCAATCTCGAGGTCTGGGAGGACGTGGTCGACCGCATCCACAACCCCGACGGCGAGGTCAGGATCGCCGTGGTCGGCAAGTACACCCAGCTCGAGGACGCCTACAAATCGCTGGCCGAGGCACTCACCCATGGCGGCATGGCCAACCGTGTCCGGGTCCGCGCCGAATGGATCGACAGCGAGATCTTCGAGCGCGAGGACGCCGCGCCGCACCTGGAACGCTTCCACGCCATCCTCGTCCCCGGCGGCTTCGGCGAGCGCGGCACCGAGGGCAAGATCAAGGCGGCGCAGTTCGCCCGCGAGAAATCGGTGCCCTATCTCGGCATCTGCCTCGGCATGCAGATGGCGGTGATCGAGGAGGCGCGGAACCTGCTCGGCATCGCCCGCGCCGGGTCCGAGGAATTCGACCACGAACGCGGCGACCGGCGCTTCGAGCCGGTGGTCTACCACATGAAGGAATGGATCGCCGGCAACCGCACCGAGACCCGCACCGCCGACGACGACAAGGGCGGCACCATGCGCCTCGGCGCCTATGACGCGACGCTGAAGCCCGGCAGCCAGGTGGCCGCGATCTACGGCGCCAACGCCATCTCGGAACGCCACCGCCACCGCTACGAGATCGACATCAAGTACCGCGAGAAGCTGGAGGAAAAGGGCGTCCACTTCTCGGGCCTGTCGCCCGACGGCCGCCTGCCCGAGATCATGGAGATCGAGGGCCACCCCTGGTTCATCGGCGTGCAGTTCCACCCCGAACTGAAATCGAAACCGTTCAAACCGCACCCGCTCTTCGCCGACTTCGTCCGCGCCGCCGTGGAGCAAAGCAGGTTGGTGTGAGCATCAACTCGACAATCAATCAGTCACGGGTTCGACCCCTGCCGTCTGAACAAAAAATTTCAATGTAAACAGATATTTACCTGGGATGGAGCGCATCGAAACATCTGAGACCGATAACACATCCCTTGGATGAAACCCGTCACCTATCAGCCGGCCGCAGAACGGCGCCGCCTGAGGTCTCACGCTGTTGACATCGAGAAAGAATGGTTCTTAAGGTTACGGCCACTCGCCCTTGGATTGAACCGGTTTCAGGTCAAAGGCGAGAAAAAGCGGATTGAACGGGATTGATTTGGAAGACGGGAGATTTTTATGCGCATTTCAGCTTGTGTCGGGCTTGCGGCCTTCCTCGCGGCGTCCGGGCCATCGCTTGCAGCAACCTACGACTTGGCGTTCTATGACACGGCAAGTCACACCGGGCCCAAGACCAATTTCTATGATCTGGTCCAATACGGCACTGGCACGCTGACAATCGCTGACAGCGCTGTCGCCTCGAACGCCTACGTGACCTTCGGCTCGCCTGACCTGATCTCGTTCGACTTCAAGCTGACCGGGACTAGCCAGTTGTATCAGTGGACCTATGGTACCGACATTCTCAGGCAAGAGCGCAATGACACATATGGGATTAAATTCGGCGACTCAGGCCTTCCGCAGCATTTCTATGCGGTAAATGGTCAGACAGGATTTCCATATTCCGCAAATTCCGGCGCAGGGTTCTGGGATACAGCCTATGATGTTCCAGTAGCCAGCAGACCGTTTTTCCATATGAGTCCGACTGTCGAAACCAATTTGCCTGTCTATCTGACTGAAGATTATGGGTCACTCAAGAAAGGCAGCATAGTTGTTCGAGGATCGAGCCGCCCATTTTCGTACAACTATTTGGACAGAGTCTCGTTTAGAGGACTTGGTCTGTCGGAGCCCCGAAACTCCTGGAGCGGCTATATGACCTTTTCGCTTCGGTCTGACTCCGGTGGTGGCTCTGGCGATGGTGATCAGCCGCCAACCGCACCTGTCCCGCTGCCCGGCGCCGCGCCGGCCATGTTGATCGCGCTCGGCGCCTTTCTTGGCATCGCGCGTCGAAGGCAACAAGGGCAAGCTGCAAAGGCGTAGTGCGCTCAATCCTCGCACACTACCGTCAATGCAGCCGCAAGGCGGGCTTGGGCCGCCCGCCGCTGTATCTATTGACTACACCGTAGCGATGCGCTACACATCCCTCGGATGAAGCCCGTCACCTACCAGCCGGCCGCCAGAAAGGCGCTGCGCAAGATGCCGGCGAACACAGCCAACCGGATTCGGGCAAAGATCAACGCCTATGCGGCCGACCCGGCCAGCCAGGCCAACAATGTGCGGGCCATGAAGGGCGAGCCGGCGCGCATTCGCCTCCGCGTCGGCGATTGGCGGGTGATCATGAAGGACGGCGCGGTGATAGACGTGCTCAAGGTCGGCCCGCGCGGCTCGATCTACGAAGGAGACTGACGATGCCAAAGGACATGGTGACCATCCCGCGCGAGGAATACGAGCGGCTGATCGAGGCCGCCGAAGACCTTGAAGACCTGCGCGCGTTCGAGGAATACGAGGCCAACCCGCAGGAGGGCCTGCCCGACGTCTACATGGGGCGCCTCATCGATGGCGAGGCGCCCCTCGCCGTCTTCCGCGAATGGCGCGGGCTGAACCAGTCCGAGCTGGCCCGGGCCTCGGGCGTCCACCGCGTCTCCATCGCCGATATCGAGGCGGGGCGAAAGACCGGCTCGGTCAGGACCCTGAAAAAGCTCGCCGAGGCGCTCAGGATCACCATCGACGATCTGGTCTAGGCGCGCGGGCCCCATCGCATCCGCGTTACCGGGCAGCCGGCGGCTTCCCCATCGCCCCGCGCTCGCCTATATCGGCATTCATGTTCGCCGAGCTTCTCTCCCGCCTTTCGGGCCGTTCGCCCGCCCCGGACCGCGACCACGACATCGGCACCGCCATGGCGGCGCTGCTTGTCCGGGTGGCGCGCATAGACGGCCATTACGACGCCCGCGAGAAGGCGGTGATCGACCGCGTGCTGGCCGGCCGCTTCGGCCTCGACCATGACGGCGCCGCGGCGCTCCGGGCGGGCGGCGAGGCGCTCGAATCCGAGGTCGGCGATACCGTCCACCTCACCCACGCCATCAAGACCCATGTGCCCTACGAGCACCGCTCCGGGGTGGTCGAGGCGCTGTGGCGGGTGGTGCTGGCCGACCAGGACCGCGACCAGAACGAAAACGCCTTCCTGCGCCTGACCGCCAACCTTCTCGGCGTCACCGATGTCGACAGCGCCATGGCCCGGCAGAAGGCGGAAAAGAAGAAATAGCCCTGCTGGCCCGCCCTCACCCCGTGGTGCCGTAGGCGGCGGGAAACTCCGGGCCCTGGGGCAGCGTCCGCGGCCCCTGCGGGCCGTAGCAGTCATGGTCGTGCCAGGGATGCGCCGCCGCATCGGCCAGCCGGTTCAGGTCCTCCATGTAGGGGACCGACACCTCCCGCAGCAGCCCATGCATCCGATCCCAGGACGGATAGGCCGACAGCGCCTCCAGCCAGATGGCGCGCCCGGCCAGATAGCCCGAGGCGCCGGCGACGCAGGCATGGGTCAGGACCGCACGGAACGCCTCCCGGCCGGCGCCCGCCGACAGCACCACCCAGGGCCGGCCGGCAATCCGCCCCATCTCGTCGAAAAGCGCCTGTACCGCCGCCGAGCCGTCCGCGGCCTCCGGCGCCACCGGGCTTTCCAGCTTGAACACATCGACGCCGAAATCCGCCGCGGCGAAATCGCCGACCGAGCGCAGGACCTGATCGGCGCGCCTGCCGGCCAGGCCGGGAGCCGCATCGCCGTCATCGGCATCGCCGGCCAGAGGATAGACCAGAAGCTCAAGCAGGAACGGAATGTCGGCCGCCGCGCAGGCTTCGCCGATCCGCCTGGCCATGTCCTGCTGCGCCTGCCGCACCGACGCGCTGGCATCCGGCCGGTACCAGATCAGCGCCTTGACCGCATCGCCGCCGAGACGCCTGGTCTTGTCGACGCTCCAGCCCTCGATCGCCGCCGAAAGCCGCTCGCCGCCCCCGGTCTCGCGAAAACCGCTGTCCTCCAGCGTCACCACCAGGCCCTTTTGCGGGTTGACGATGTCCAGCGCCATCGGCACCGCATAGCCGGGGTCGAGCAGCAGCGCCGTTGCTCCCTCCTGCAGCACCTCAACCAGCAGCGTCTTGAACTTCGCCACCTCCGCCCAGGGCGGCTCGGCCAGACCCAGCTTCTCGGCCATGGGCCGGATGATCGCCGGCCGCTGGTCGACCGCCAGCATCTTGAACAGTCCGGCCTCGTCGGCCATGCGCCGCATGCCCCACAGCTTGCCGGGGGTCAGCCGCATCAGCCCATCCTTTTGAGGAACGTCTCGGCGTCAAGCCGGGTCGGCGTGCCCCGCCGCCCGCCGGGCCGGGTGCACTTCAACGCCGCCACCGCTGAGGCCAGGCGCACTGCCTCGGCCTCTTCCATGCCCTCGCCCAAAGCCAGAGCAAAGGCGCCGTGCCAGACATCGCCGGCGGCCAGGGTGTCGACCACCGGCACGTCAAAGGCAGGCTGGTGCCGAAGCTTCGCGCCGTCGGTGAAATGGGTGCCGCCGGCGCCCACGGTCACCGCCAGCCAGGCGCCGGTGCGCTTGCGCGCCGCCTGCAGCCCCTCCACCGGATCATCACATCCGGTAAAGTCCCGCAGGCACTGGGCCGAGAACACCACATGCGTGGCGCGCTCCACGCAGGCCGGGTCCACCGGTGCCTCGCCGTCGATGATGCCCGGGACCTTGCGCTCGGCGGCCAGGTCCATCAGCGCCGCGGCGCCCTCGGTCCAGCGGGTGTCGGCCAGGGCGGCGAAGAACGGCAGCCTGAGCGAGCTGACCCAGTCGGCCATGTCCGAAAATCCGTCGCCGCGGAAATTGACCACCTGCCGTTCGCCGGCGCCGTCCACCAGGACGTTGGAGAACGAGGTGCGCCCGCCGCCAACGACCTGGACGTAGTTGCAGTCCACGCCCTCGGCGAGAAGATCGGCCAGCACCAGCCTGCCGATCCCGTCATCGCCGATCCGGGCCACCAGATGCGCCTGCCCACCCAGCCGCGACACCGCGACGGCGGCATTGGCGGCACCGCCTCCGCCAACCACGCTGGCGTCACGCGCGCGATACTTCTCCGCCGTGCGCGGCAACGCGTCGACCAGGAAAAGGAAATCGACCACGGCCATGCCGCAGATCAGGACTGGTGTCATGCGCCGCTCATCGACATTGGAAATCTCCTACCCACGCCGGCCGCGGCAGCAAGCCCGGCAGACCCGCCCCGTGCTCCCCGCATTTCGGTCCAGATCCGCCGCCCACCGCACGCGATCCTCGCCCGGCCCGATTCCCGGCGGGTCAGGTCCGGCACCACGCGGACCGCCTCGTCAAAGGCCGCCTTGTCTGCGTCCGAAACAGCTAGAGGGTTGGCGATGGCGCGGCCCGCGTCAAGCCCATCTGCCGCGACGGAAGGCCGTCCGGTCGCCCCCCCGGATCAGTGCCCGGGTCGGGCGGCCCGCAGCCTTCGGCAGGCACCCTGGTACCCGAGGTCGGACTCGAACCGACAAGCCTTGCGGCGGCGGATTTTGAATCCGCTGCGTCTACCAATTCCGCCACTCGGGCACACCACGGTCGATTTAGTGGCCCGTGGGGCCCGCCGTCAACGGCCCAGGCCGGCGCGCGCGCCAACCGTAGCGTCATTGGCGCTTTTTCCGGCCAGCGTCGTGTCATCGCAGCACCAGCCACAGCGCCCCCAGCCGGTCCGGTATGGCGCAGCCCGTTGCCGCCGAACCAACGAAAGTGGCCGCCAGTTGCCCGAAATGGCGGGCTTCCGCCTGAGAGCAACCAACGAGCGACGTGGCGTTGGCAGCTTTCTCCCAGAGGTGGTATTGCTTTTCACTCGCACCCGAGTCGAAGACGTCATCGACAGGGTCGCGAAAAACCATGGCTTCAGACGTAGGAGATGTCATATGCGCTCGTACGCTATCATGTTTGTTGCCTTCGGGCTGGCGGTTTCAGTAGGCGGGTCCGCCCTGGCTCAGGATGCCGCCGACCCCGCCACGCTGACCTGCAACGACTATCTGGCGATGGACGACACCGGCAAGACCGCCGCCTTCGAGGTTCTGACCAACGCGGCGCTGGAGGCGGGCACTCCCGCATCCGAGGTGACGCCCGAGGAGCAGATGGCCTCGCTCGACCAGTCCTGCGCCAATGACGGCGACGTGCTGGCCCTCGACGCGCTCAAGGCGGCGCCGGCCAACTGATACCCCCAAGGCAGGGTGCGCGGTGCCCCCAACGCGCCGCGCACCCACGCCGCCGCCACCCCGCACCCCCGTATCCCGCATTTTTTCGGCACGCCACGGCGCCCAAGAGCACGCCGGTAGGCACCGCCCGCGAGGGTGATAGGGTTCCAAGCGTCCGGTGCGCGATACCGCGCGGCAAGGGGCCGGATCAGCGCGAACGACGCCGCGCCGATACGTGTCCCCACCGGCGTTAACACTTTTATCTTTTAATATCAGACACTTGACCTGGCGTCCCCGTGGGGACACCAGCGAAACGCGCCAATCGCAGCCGGCCGCGCCCCCACCGCCCACCCCCCCGCCCGGGCGCGATCCGGGGGGTGATTCCGGTTGACGGTTCGGGGCCGGAAACCCGCGTCGGGCAACGCATCCGCCCACGCCGGGCGCACCTGTCCCCACGCGTCCCCACCGGCGTTAATACTTTTTTCCCGTCAGATCAGTCGCTTGACCCAGCGTCCCCGTGGGGACGCTGCGGAAACGGCCAGCTCAAAGCCTGTCGGCGCCGAAGGTGTCGCAGGCTTCCAGGCTGCCGCTCCGGTAGCCTTCGGCAAACCAGCGCTGGCGCTGCGCCGAGGTGCCGTGGGTGAAGCTGTCGGGCATCGGCCGCTGGCCGGCATTGCGCTGCAGGGTGTCGTCGCCGATCTGCGAGGCGGCGTTCATCGCCTCCTCGATGTCGCCCTCTTCCAGCGTGCCAAGCCGTTCCTTGGCATAGCGCGCCCAGATGCCGGAATAGCAGTCCGCCTGCAGCTCGATCATCACCGAGACGGCATTGGAATCGGCCTCGCTCATCCGCTGCCGGGCGGCGTTGGCCTTGCCCAGCGTCCCCACCTGGTCCTGCACATAGTGCGCCACCTCGTGGGCCACGACATAGGCGGCGGCGAAGTCACCACCTGCTCCCAGCCGCTGCCGCATGGTGGTGAAGAAGGCGGTGTCGAGATAGACCTTCTTGTCCAGCGGGCAGAAGAAGGGCCCGGTCGCGCCCGAGGCGGTGCCGCAGGCGCTCGGGAAGGCCTGGCTGTACAGGACCAGCACCGGCGGGTCGTAGCGGGCACCAAGCTGGCTGCGGAAGATATCGCTCCATACGGTCTCGGTGTCGTTGAGGACCACGCTGACGAACTCGCCCTCGGCCTGCTCGGCCTCGGTCAGTTCCACCGGCCCGTCCTGCTGCGGCTGGCCGACCCCGCCCTCAAGAAGCGGGGTGACGTCGATGCCGAGGAAATAGCCGATCAGCAGGACGGCGATCAGCCCGATGCCGCCGATGCCGCCCATCTGTGCTGGCCGGCCACGCATGCCGCGCCGGTCCTCGATATTGCTGCTCTGCTGACGTCCGCGCCACCGCATGACTGTACCCCCGGCAAACCCGCGACAAAGCAATGCACATAAGGCCGCCGGCGGTAAAGCCGCTTGACGCGGCGGCGGCGGCATGGTGCTTGCGCCGGGCAAAAGGACGCAGGCATGCTGAGACGGCTCTACGACTGGACCCTGTCGCTTGCCGGCCGCAAGTCGGCCGAGCTGTGGCTGGCGGTGATCGCCTTCATCGAAAGCTCCATCTTTCTGGTGCCCGCGGATGTCCTCTTTCTGCCGATGTGCCTCGCCCGGCCCGCCCGCGCCTATCGCTACGCGCTGGTCGCAACCGCCGCGTCCGTACTCGGCGGCATCGCCGGCTACATGCTCGGTCACTACGCGTACGAGAGCGTGGCCAAGCCGGTGCTGGAATTCTACGGCAAGCTCGACAGCTTCGAGGCGCTCCGGGCCTCGGTTTCCACCGACGCATTCCTGTTGATGCTGGTCACCTCGGGCCTGGCGCATCTGCCGCCCATCAAGGTGGTGACGATCCTCTCCGGCGTCGCCGGGATCAACATCTGGGTCTTCATCGTTTCGGCCATCCTGGCCCGCGGCGCCAGGTTCCTCGCCTTCGCATGGCTGCTCTGCCGCTACGGCGAGCCGATCCGGGACTTCATCGATCGCCGCTTCGGGATGCTGTCGCTGGGGCTGGTCGCCGTCGTCGTCGCCGGCGTAGTTGTATGGCGGACGGTGCATTGAGCCGCGCGCGGGCGCTCGTGGCGCTGGCCGCCAGCGGCTCGGCGGCGCTGCTGCTGGGGGCGCTGGCGTTCCAGTTCCTGGGCGGGCTGGCGCCGTGCAAGCTGTGCATCTGGCAGCGCTGGCCGCATGGGGTCGCCGTGGCCGTCGGCGCCCTGGTGCTGCTGATCGGCTGGCGACCGCTGATCCTCGCGGGCGCACTCGCCACGCTGACCACGTCCGCATTCGGACTGTACCATGCCGGCGTCGAGCAGGGCTGGTGGCAGGGCCCGAACACCTGCACCTCGGGTCCGATCGGCGGGCTTAGCCCGGACGAGCTGATGGACCAGATCATGGCGGCGCCGCTGGTCCGCTGCGACGAGATCGCGTGGCAACTTGCCGGCATCTCCATGGCCGGCTGGAACGCAATTGTCTCGGCGGGGCTGGTCCTGCTGTGGGTCGCCGCCTGGCGCGCGGCTCAGGCCTCGAGCTCGGCGTCCCAGTAGAGAAAGTCCATCCAGCTGTCGTGCAGGAAGTTGGGCGGGAACTTGCGCCCGACATTCTGCAGCTGCTCGGGGGTCGGCCGGAACGGCTGGCGCCGCATGTGCATCCGCGCCTGCTTCAGGGTCAGCGATCCCTTCTTCAGGTTGCAGCCGCCGCATGCGGCAACCACGTTCTCCCAGGTGGTCCGCCCGCCGCGGGCCCGCGGCAGCACGTGGTCGAAGGTCATCTCGCCCCGGGTGCCGCAATACTGGCAGGTGAACTCGTCGCGCAGGAACAGGTTGAAGCGGGTGAAGGCCACCTCGCGCGCCGGCCGGACGTATTCCTTGAGCACCACCACCGAGGGGATGCGGATCTCGGTGGACGGCGAGTGCACCACGGTCTCGTATTCGGCCAGCACGGTCACCCGGTCGAGGAACGCCGCCTTGATGGCCTCCTGCCAGGGCCAGATCGACAGCGGCAGGTAGGACAGCGGCCGGAAGTCCGCATTCAGCACCAGCGCCGGGTGGTCGCGAAACCCGGTCGGACTTCGGATGATGCTGCTGTCGTAGGCACTCTCCATGGCGATTCTTGAACCCCGTCCTGCCCCAGGGTCCGGGAGCGCGGTCGAGACGCGCCCGTCCCCGATTGGTCGCAACTATATCTCGCCCAAGGGTGCGGGCAATACCCTACATGGTGCCCGGATTCGGTGTCGAATCGCTGAATACCCCGCCTGATCGACGGTTTCGTGACGGTGGCGGGGGCGGCCGGCAGCGAGGACGGAGGCAGCGTCCCCATGGGGACGGGGGGTCAAGGTGTTGAAATTCAACCAGATCCTGTGGGGACGCCTTGGGGACGGGTCGGGGACCGGTTGGCGGCAGTCGGGCGCCGTCTTCGGGCCCCGAACGAGGTGTCCCCATGGGGATAGCTTGCAAGTTGTTGATATTGAACGGTTTATTGTGGGGACATGTTCGGGGACGCCATCAACAGGGTCAATTCGGGCCTCGGCCGGCCGTGGTGCCGCGACTTCCCCAGAGTCGCGGGCGACAGGCGAATGGTTGCGCCGGGCACATCCGCCCGTTGTCGGCTGCGAGGCATTGTCATCGGGATCCAGGGGCGGATTTGTATCCAGCCTTTTGTACCGCCATCGCCACCTTCCTGATCGGCGGCTGACCGTCGCCGAAAGCGCCGCCGGTTTCGTGGGTCTTTGCCGGCGTCTGGCTGGCGCTTTTGGCATTGGTCAGCTTTGCCGTGGAACGCGAGACCGTCGCTGGGGCCTGTTCACGGTATGCGGCTGGATGTGGTCCATGCGGACGGTCGTCGGACATCTCAATCTTGCAGCAGTGTCATGCTTCGCCCGATTTGTCGGAGTGATCTTATTGCCGACATGGGGCCCGGTATGCGCGGGAGGCCGCGAAATGCGGCGCTGCCGGGGTGCGCTTTGACAAATTCACTTCAAGCATGATTTCGGGCCGGAGTGGCGGTGCAGTTCCGGCAGGTGGTGGTCCTGATGACCCGGCCTGCACTCTGGCAACCGCCGCCGGGCAGCGGACAATCGATGGGTGCAGAGCACCCATCCTACGCGAATATCGGGCCTCGTGCGCCCCGGCCACGACTAGCGCAGCTTCTCCTGCAGGAAGGCCAGCGCCAGGCCGAGCCCGTCGGGCGCGATGCCGTGGCCGACACCCTTGGAGACATGGGCATAGGTCTCGACCCCGACTTCGTCGAGCGCGTCTGCGGCCAGCGCCAGGTTCTCGGGCGGCACCACCTCGTCGGCATCGCCATGGACCAGCAGCACCGGGGGTTTCGACACGATCTCGGCCGCCAGCCGCTCGGGCGCCAGCAGCCGCCCGGAGAAGCCGGCGATGCCGGCCAGCGGCTCGGGCCGCCGCAGCGCCACGTGCAGCGCCATCATGGTGCCTTGCGAAAAGCCAAAGAGCGCGATCCTGTCCGGCGGCAGCCCGGTATCGGCGGTCAGCGCGTCGAGATAGGCGTTCAGCAGCGCCGAGGAAGCCTCGAGGCCAGCGGCGGCGGCCTCCTCGGAGGAGCCGTCGATCCACGGGATCGGGAACCATTGCCGCCCGAACGGGTTGCCGGCGCAGGCGTCGGGCGCGTTGGGCGCGACGAACAGCGTCCGCTGGAGGTGGCGGCCCAGCGGCTCGGCGAGGCCGATCAGATCGTTGCCGTCGGCACCGTAGCCGTGCAGGAAGACGACGATGTTCTCGGGCGGCTTGTCGCCCTTGGGCGCGTGGCGTGGTCCGTCGAGCGTGGTCATGCGGTCGTCACCCCTTCGCGGCCCCTGACCGCCGCGTAATACTGCCACAGAAGGCAGGCCGCAACGCTGCGCCATGGCGACCATCGGGCGGCCATGGCGCGGAAGTCACGCTCGGCCGGGCGGCGGGGGAGGCCGAAGAGCTGCCGCGCCGCCTCCTGCAGGGCGAGATCGCCGGCGGCGAAGACATCGCGGCGGCCGAGGGCGAACATGACGTAGATCTCGGCGGTCCAGCGGCCGATCCCGGGCAGCGCGGTCAAGGCGGCGATGGCGGTTTCGTCGTCGGCCGCGGCCAGCGCGTTCCAGTCGGGGGCGGCGGTGGCCAGCGCCCTGGCATAGCGGGCCTTCTGCCGCGACAGGCCGCAGGCGCGCAAGGCATCGTCATCGGCGGCGGCGAGCGGTTCGGGGGCGGCGAGGCCGGCGGCCTCGAGCCGGGACCAGACCGAGGCGGCAGAGGCGACCGAGACCTGCTGGCTGACGATCATCGACAGGAGCGCGGCAAAGCCGTGCGGGCGGCGGCGGAGCCGGAGCGGGCCGATGCGGTCGCGGGCCTCGGCAAAGCGCGGCTCGATGCCGATCAGCGCCGCGGCGCCGGCGGCGAGATCGTCGATGGTGTCGATGCGAACGGTGGCGTTCATCCGGCTGGACAATAGGCGGCGGGCGGGTAGAAGCAAGCGCATGGCCAGCACCACCCTTGACGATCCGGACCGGACCGCCCGACGCAATGTCGCGGTGCTGGTGGCGGCGCAGGGTCTGCTCGGGGCGCAGATGCCGGTGATCTTCATCCTCGGCGGGCTGGCCGGACAGATGCTGGCCGAGAACAAGTGCCTGGCGACGCTGCCGATCTCGCTGATCGTCTTCGGCTCGATGCTGACGGCGCCGTGGCTGTCGGCGCTGATGCAGCGTTTCGGGCGGCGGCCGGGGTTCATGCTGGGCGCGCTGGGCGGGGCGGCCGGCAGCGGGCTGTGCGCGCTGGCGATGTTCCGCGAGTCGTTCGGGCTGTTGCTGGCCGGGGCGCTGCTGACCGGCATCTACATGTCGGCGCAGGGCTTTTACCGCTTCGCCGCCGCCGACACCGCGAGCGAGACCTTCCGGCCCAAGGCGATCAGCTGGGTGATGGCCGGCGGGCTGATCTCGGCCGTGGTGGGACCGCAGCTGGTGAAGCTGACCCGCGACCTGATCGGCGGCGTGGATTTCGCCGGGGCGTTCCTGGTGGTGATGGGGCTGAACCTGATCGGCATGCTGATGTTCCTGATGCTGCGCATCCCTAGGCCGCCGGCCCCGGCGCCGGGCGAGGCGGCCGGGCGGAGCCGGCGGGAACTGCTGCGCGAGCCGCGGATCGTCGTCGCCATGCTCTGCGCGATGATCTCGTACGCGCTGATGAACCTGGTGATGACCTCGACGCCGCTGGCGGTGGTGGGCTGCGGCTATACCACCGACAATGCCGCCGACGTGGTGATGGCGCATGTGCTGGGCATGTTCGCGCCATCGTTCTTCACCGGGCACCTGATCGCGCGGTTCGGCAGCGCGCGGATCATCGCCACCGGGCTGGCGATCCTCGCGAGCGCCGGACTGGTAGCGCTGTCGGGGGTCGATCTGACCAATTTCTTCGTGGCCCTGGTGCTGCTGGGTCTGGGCTGGAATTTCGGCTTCATCGGCGCCACCGCCATGCTGACTTCGGCCCACCGGCCGCAGGAGCGGGGGCGGGTGCAGGGGATGAACGATTTCGCCGTCTTCGGCATGGTGACCTTGTCCTCGCTGGCCTCGGGCACGTTGATGAACTGTTCGGGCAGCACGCCGGTGGCCGGCTGGCAGGCGGTCAACCTCGCCATGCTGCCGCTTCTCAGCCTCGCCGGCGGGGTGCTGATCTGGCTGGTCATGACCCGGCGGCGCACCGCCTGAGCAAAGCCGGGGCTGGGCTGGGGCTGGCTCCCGCCGTCCCGCGCCGGCGCGCCCCTACCCTCACGCCCCCTGCCCTCACGCTCGGCGCATTCGCAACCAGGGCCTGCCCGAAGAGGACCGCCGACGGCCGATGTCGGGACCCGCGCGCAGGGTGGCCCCGCAAGGGGCCACGGGCGCGCGGGCCGGGCCCAAACCGAAACGAGCGCGCCTGGCCGTCAGGCCAGGCGGCGAGAGAGGGCGGGAGCCGCCGCTCTCGGGGTGCCGGCAGCACGGGCGGCTCGCCCGTCCGGGCCGTGCGGCCAGTCACGCTGGGGCGCGGTGACCAACCGGACCGGGGCCCGCATCGCGCCCCGATCGCGCCCGGATCGTGCCCTGATCGCGCCCGGATCGCGCCCGGATCGCGCCCGGGCGCGAGGGTGGGAGGGCGGGGAGCGCCCGGGCGCGATCCATTCTCTGCGGTCTCACCAGGGCCCGGGCGCATCCTCTCTCTGCGGTCTCACCAGCGGCCGGTCGTCGCCCTCGCCAGGAAGGCCAGGCGCGCGCGGAACGGCGCCACCTCGACGCCGCCGGCGAACAGCCGTTCCGGCTCGCGTGCCAGCCGCTTCAGCACCCGTTCCGCCTGCCAGCCGGCCATCAGCGCCGGGTGCGCGGCGGTAGGCACCGATGGCCGCGCGCGCCGCGCCTCGGCCAGCTTGCGCAGGCCGGCCTCGGCCAGCGACCGGACCTCCTCGGCCAGCGGCGGCTGCACGCCGTGGCCAAGCTGGTGCCGGCCGCCGGCATTGTGCGCCCCGGGCAGCGCCTCGCGGCCGCGGTTCTTCAAGGCCGGCAGGGCACGCAGCAGATTGGCCGCCCCGGACGCCCAGCCATGGGCCCGGATGGCCGGCTCCGCGGCCGCCGGTGCCCCCAGGGCCGCGCCGGCCAGCCACGTCAGCCCCGCCGCCGTGGCCTCGAGATAGGCGTGCAGCGCGGCACGGCTTTCCGGCGGGCCGGGATGGGCATCGTCGCGCCGCGCCGCGATCAGCGCCGCGAACGGCGCCTGCGGCAATCCCGCAGCGCGGATGGTATCGGCCAGCGGCGCCGTCACCTCGTGGGCGCGCGGCGGCTTGCCGTCATAGATCTCGGCCAGCGCATCGGCCCACCATTGCAGCCGCATCTCGGCCAGCAGCGGCTCGGAGGCGACCAGAGGCGCGCGCGCCACCTCGAGATTGAAGGCGTAGAGCGCCATCAGGTGGCCGCGGCCGGGCAACGGTGCCAGCATGGCGCTGCGGAAACGCTCGGGATCGCCGCGGGCCACCAGCCCGGCGCAGGCGTCGTAACCGGCCTCTGGCGTCACTGCGGCCGCACGACAAAGACCGCATAGCCATATTCCCGGCGACAGGCGCGCCAGGCGGCGATTTCGGCCATGGCGTCGTCGAGCACCTTGGCCAGACCTTCGGGTGCCCGGGGGCGCAGCGCCGCCACGCGGGCCTCGAGCGGACCGTAATAGGCCTCCCAGGCGGCGTCGGAGAGCACCTTGTGGTCGATGACCCAGAAGCCAGCCTCGGCCACCAGCCGGGCGACGCCGTCGAGATCGGTCATCGCGCGGTAGTCGAGGGCGTTGGCGCGCGCCCCGACCGAGGGCGCGGGTGTCAGCCACACCGCCTCGCTGAACCCGATGCTGCCGCCGGGCGCCAGCAGCCGCCGCCAGGCCCGGAGCGCCCGCCCGACCCCCACGGCATAGGCGGCGCTGGCCGACCAGATGAACTCGAACCTGCCCTCGACCTTCAGCATGTCGCCGGCGATGGCGGTCACCCTGGGATCGCCCTGCCAGGCCGCCCGGATGCGGCGCGTGAAGGGCGGGTGCAGGTCGATGGCGGTGACATGGCCCGAGGGTGCGTTGGACAGCAGCGCCGCGATGTCGGCACCCGAGCCGCAGCCGGCATCGAGGATGCGGGCATGGCGCGGCACGCCGGCCTGGGCCATGGCCCAGTCGAGGCTGGCACGATCGCCGGGCCCCTGCCGCGGGAGATCGTCATAGAGCGTCCAGAAGGCGTCCAGCACGTCTGCCACGGCCCCATGGTCGCCGGCCGGTGGCGGTATGGCAAGGGCCTAAGATTTGTCTGTGTCCGAAAATAAATCGCGGGCGACGCGGGACGACAAAAAAAGGGCCGCGACAGGCGCGGCCCCAGGCTTCGGGAGGAAAGCGGTCAGAGGGAAGGCGCGCAGCGTCAGGCGTGCGACACCGAATGGAAGGCCGCGCGGATGCGGGCCGGAATGGCAGCGATGGCGCTGAACAGCGCACGGGTTCCGTCGGCAAGGTAGGCCGCGCGCAGGGCCCGGGCCTCGGCCTCGTAGCGGCGGATGGCCTCATGGGTGATGGTCGGAACGTCGTTGGTCATCTGGTTACTCCGTCACTTGCGGCCGCGGGATCGTGCGGCCTTGCTGGTGACAAGCTAGGATACCGGAGTGGATGTTGCACCGCACAATAGTCGAAAGCCGCCATGCACCTGACGCATGGGTCGGGGGGGCGCCGACCGGTTCAGGCGCGGACGGTCCGAGCGGCCGGGGCGGTCCTGCGGTCGCGGTTGAGGTGGCGAAGATAGCGCCTTTCCAGCCAGCGGAACACCGCGACCACCACGAAGGTAATGCTCATGTAGAGCAGCGCCGCGGTGATGAAGCCCTCATAGGCCACGTAAAACTTGGCGTTCAGGGTACGGCCGGCGCCGAGAATGTCCTGGATGGTGATGACGCTGGCCAGCGACGAGCCGTGCAGCATGAACACCACCTCGTTGCCGTATTGCGGCAGGGCGCGGCGCAGCGCCGAGGGGATCACCACCAGCGCGTAGACTTGCAGCATCGTCATACCGAGCGCCCGGGCGGCCTCCACCTCGCCCTTGGCCGTGGTCTGCACGGCACCGCGGATGATCTCGGTCGCATAGGCGCCGGAATTGAGC
The DNA here is from genome assembly GCA_050299555.1 of Paracoccaceae bacterium. Lineage (GTDB taxonomy): Bacteria > Pseudomonadota > Alphaproteobacteria > Rhodobacterales > Rhodobacteraceae > JBNKWA01. The sequence continues at coordinate 50,847 of JBNKWA010000059.1, forward strand.
GCGAAGGCGATCAGCGCGCACCACCATGGGCTGCGCAGGAAGGTCCAGGCCCAGCTGTCGCGGACGAACTCGAACTGACCGAGCCCGTAGTAGATCAGGTAGAGCTGCACCAGAAGCGGCGTGCCGCGGAAGAGGTAGACATAGCCGTTGATCAGCGGCGAGGCATAGGGCACGCGGCGGGCGCGGGCGATGCCGCAGGGCAGTGCGATCAGAAAGCCGATCGCGATCGCCAGCGCGGTGAGTTGCAGCGTCAGCCAGATGCCGTTCAGGAACATCGGCCAATTGGCAAGGATCAGGTCAAGGCGCATTGTGACCCACCAGCGCGGTGCGCCGCTCGGCCCAGGCGAAGACCTGGGTCGAGATCCAGGTCAGCAGCAGATAGGCGAAGAGCACGAAGCAGAAGAAGATGAAGGGCTGGCGCACGGTCTTGCCGGCATCGTTGGCGAGGCCGACGAGATCCTCGAGCCCGATGACCGAGACCACCGCGGTGGCCTTGATCAGCACCTGCCAGATATTGGCGTAGCCGGCGAGCGCGAAGCGGACCGCCTGCGGCAGGGTCACGTGCCAGAGCGTCCGCGCCCGCGACAGGCCCAGCGCCTGGGCGGCCTCGGCCTGCCCCGGCGGCACGGTCAGGTAGGCGCCGCGGAAGGTCTCGGTCAGGTAGGCGCCGTAGATGAAGCCGATGGCAAAGACGCCGGACCAGAACTTTGACAGCTCGACCGCGTCAAGGCCCAGCAGGATGCCGATCTGGTTGGCCAGCCGCTGGCCGCCGAAGTAGATCAGCAGGATCATCACCAGTTCGGGCACGCCGCGCACGATCGTGGTGTAGAGCCGCACCAGCCAGCGCCAGAAGCGGCCGCCGCCGATGTTGCCGGCGGCGCCCAGGCCGCCGAGCACGGTGGCGAGCGCCAGGCCGAAAAGCCCCAGCGAAACGGTCACCAGCGCCCCCCGCATCAGGAGCGGGATGTAGCGGATCAGGTCATCCATGGCGGCTGGCGGTCAACCCGGGCGCCGCCACGGGCGCGCATGGCGGGGTCAGCCGCCATAGACGTCGAAGTCGAAATACTTGGCGTTGATGGCCTCGTAGGTGCCGTCCTCGCGGATCGCGGCGATGGCGGCGTTGAGCGCTTCCTTCAGCGCCGTGTCCTCCTTGCGGATGCCGATGCCGGCCCCGTCGCCGTGGTACTTGGGGATCGAGTACGACTCGCCGAAGAAGGCGAAGCCGGCCCCGGACTCGGTGTTGAGGAAACCGTCGAGTTCGGCCACGGAGTCGCCCATGGCCGCGTCGATGCGCCCCGAGGCGAGGTCGAGATAGACCTCGTCCTGGCTGCCGTAGAGCTGAAGCTGGATGTCCGGGAACTCGCCTTCCATGAAGGCCTGGTGGATGGTGCCGCGCTGCACGCCCACCACCTTGCCGGGCAGGTCGGCCTCGGTCATGCCCTCCTTGCCGATGAAGCGGCCCGGGGTGTTGTAGTACTTGTCGGTGAAGTCGATGACCTGCTTGCGGTCCTCGGTGATCGACATCGAAGCGACGATGGCGTCGCACTTCTTCTCGGTCAGCGCCGGGATGATGCCGTCCCAGTCGGTCTTCACCATCTCGCAGCTCTTGTCCATCTTGCTGCACAGCGCGTTGGCGATGTCGATGTCGAAGCCTTCCACCGCGCCACTGTCGGCGGTGTAGGAGAACGGCGGATAGGCGCCTTCGACGCAGATCTTGAGATCCTGCGCCAGTGCCGGCGCGGCGATGAGCGTGGCGGCCAGCGCCAGCAAGGCTCGGTTCATGGTAACCCCCTGTCAGAAAGTCTTATTCCTTGCGGGAAGACTGAGCCGGGGAGGTTGCCGCGTCAAGGCAATTTGGCAGCCGCCAAACCCGGCCGCGGAGGCCTGGCACGAAGCGGGTGCCGGGGCGGCGGGCAGGAGGGCCGCGCCGCCGGCGGTATCGGGAAGGCATCGCAAGGCCCGCCCCCGGTAAGGCGACAAGGCGGCGTCCTGGCGACGGGTTCGCGCCTGAGTTGATCGGGCTCCAGGGCGCGGGGCGAGCGGCCCGGGCGGGGGAAATTCGGCCAGGGCGCCACCGCCCGGCGCCTGGACCGAATCGGTACCGATTCGCCCGGAGCGCGCCTCGCCGCGCGGTTGCGGGGCGGCTGTGTCGGCCTCAACCCCACAGTGAGAATGTGTCAAGGAATCCGCCGCTTTTGGGCCGCCGGCGAGCGCACGAGGTCGTGATCGGATCCTGTCCTGACGGTCCAGACCGGGTCCTTGCACCCTTGACCATCGCCCGGTCCGTCGCAGTACGATTTGGCAAATAATGTATCTATTTCAGTTGTTTATGATGTTCTTCTGAGACGACTTCTGACGTACTTCGGGTCGGCCATGCGATCCACCGCGCTCGTTCGCCGCATTCTCGCCCCACTCAGCGGATTCTTGCCTAAATCCTAATTTCGGGTTAAGCTCCGGTCGTCGTAGGTGGTGTTCATTCGTGGGGGCGAAATGAATGAGTTCATGGAGGGGCTGCAGTCTCAGGCGTTGATCCTGCTGGATAATACGCATGAGTTTGTCGCTGGGTTCTTCTTCGAACCCTTTGGGGTCGAAGTATCGCCTGGCGTGATCGAGGCGACGACGTACGTCTTGGCGGCCCTTGCTGCTTTCGCGGTCTACCGGCTCCTGAGGCCGGCGCCGCATCCGCGCTATCGGCACGAGTTTCGCGACTCGTCCGGAATGCGCCGCTAACTAGGTTTCCTGCCTCCGAGGGAAACGCGCCGGTCTCCGGCGCGTTTTTTTTGCGTCGGCGGCAGCGACGGGGCCCCTGCCCCGGCACCTTGGCTGCGGCCCTCGGGTGTGCCCGGTGCCACGGCCGTCACGCAGTCGCGACCTTCCGCCGGTTGCGGCGATGCGGCCGGCGGCGATATACCGGCGCCGCAATCGATCCCCGGGGAGGCGGCGTGACATTCTTCTGGCTAGTGGCCGGACTTGCGGGCGCCCTGATGCTCGGGGCGCTGGCGGCGCCGCTGATCTGGCGGCGGGCGGGGCAGATTTCCGCGCCATCCGCCGCCCATGACGAGCAGATCTATCGCGACCAGATGACCGAGATCGACCGCGACCTGGCGCGCGGCGCGCTGTCGCCCGAAGAGGCCGAACAGTCGCGGGCCGAGATCGGCCGCCGCCTGATCGCCGCAGCCGAGGCAGCGGAGCGGACCGCCGGCGCGGGCCGGGCGCCGGCGCCGGTCTCGTGGATGCTGACCCTGGTGCTGGCACTGGGGCTCGGTCTTGGCGGCCGGGAGCTTTACCTGTGGCTGGGTCGGCCCGGCTATGGCGACGTGTCGCTGAAGGCGCGGGTCGCCGCATCCGACGCCTGGCGCGGCAGCCGGCCGGGGCAGGCCGAGGCGGAAGCGGAAGTGGCGGCCAGCGCCACGGCCTCCGGGCCGGGGCCCGATCCGGACCATCTGGACCTGGTGGAGCGGCTGAGGACGGTTCTGGCCGGCCGTCCCGACGATCTGAAGGGGCATCGGCTTTTGGCCGAAAATCTCGGTCAGTTGGGACAATGGGCCGATGCCGTCGCCGCCCAGCGCGACGTGCTGAGGATCGCCGGCGCCGACGCGGCGGGATCGGACTATGTCGATCTGGCCGAGTACATGATCCTCGCCGCTGGCGGCTATGTCTCGCCCGAGGCGGAAGCGGTTCTGGTCAAGGGGCTGGAGCGGGACCCGCGCGAGCCGCGTGGCCGCTATTATTCGGGGCTGGCGCTGTGGCAGGCCGATCGCCCCGACCTCGCCTATGGCATCTGGATGCAGCTTTGGAACGACGGCCCGCCGAACGCGCCGTGGATCGCCGCCCTGGCCGAGCAGTTGCCGCAGGTGGCGCAGGCGGCGGGTCGGCGGCCGCCCGAGACGCCGCCGGGCGGGACAGTGGCACCGGGTCTTGGCGGTCCGGGCGCTGCCGATATCGCGGCGGCGCAGGCGATGCCGGACGAGGACCGTCAGGCGATGATCGCCGGCATGGTCGAGGGGCTGGAGACGCGGCTGTTCGACGGTGGCGGCAGTGCCGAGGAATGGATCCGGCTGGTGCGCTCGCTTGGTGTCCTCGGCGAGGCCGAGCGGGCGCGCGCCGCCTATGAGAAGGGCCAGGTGGCGCTGGCCGGCGATCCGGGCGGGCTGGCCGGGCTGACCGAGGCCGCCAAGGCGGCGGGACTGACGGAGTGATCGCCGATGCCGATGCCATCGCGGCAGAGAGGCCGGCGCCGCTGATCGGGCTCGACCTCGGCACCAAGACCATCGGCATCGCCATCTCGGACAGCCGGCAGAGCGTCGCCACGCCGCTGAGGACCCTGAGGCGGACCAAGTTCACCGCCGATGCGGCGTCGCTGCTGGCGCTGGCCGCCGAGCGCGAGGCGATCGGCTTCGTCCTTGGCCTGCCGCTGAACATGGATGGCAGCGAGGGGCCGCGCTGCCAGGCGACCCGTGCCTATGCCCGCAACCTCGCCGAGAAGTCGCCGCTGGCCATCGCGCTTTGGGACGAGCGCCTGTCCACGGTGGCGGCGGAGAGGGCGCTGCTGGAGGCGGATACGTCGCGAAAGCGTCGCGCCGAGGTGATCGACCACGTGGCGGCCGGGTATATCCTGCAGGGGTTTCTCGACCGGCTCGCCGCAATCAGGCGCGCCGGCATCCTGGAGGCCGACCCGCGGTGAGCGACGAGACCTGGAAGCGCGACGAGATCGAAAGCCCGTGCGTGAAGATCTGCGTGGTGCATCCCGAGACGCGGCTGTGCCTGGGCTGCAACCGCAGCGTCGACGAGATCGCCCGCTGGTCGTCGATGAGCGCCGAGGAACGGCGCGCCATCATGGCCGAGCTGCCGGACCGCCCGAACCGACCCGAGCGGCGCGGCGGACGGGCGGGCCGACAAGGCCGGCGGGCCGGCGGGAGCTGAAACCTCCGCCGCACTGGATCGACCGCGCCGCCCGGGCAGTCGCAAGATCATGAACAACAAACGCCGGTGCGGGTCTCGCCATTCCCGGCCCATGCGGGTATGGGGACGACACATCACAGCTGAAAACCACCCCATGACCGGATCCCTGCTCAGATCGGCGGTCGTGCTTGGGCTTCTGTCCGCCGTCGGGCCCTTCGCGATCGACATGTACCTGCCCGCCATGCCGGCGCTCGGCCGCGACCTCGGCACCGATGTGGCCGGCGTCCAGCTGACGCTGACGGCCTATTTCGTGGCCTTCGGCCTTGCCCAGCTGATCTACGGGCCGCTGTCGGATCAGGTGGGGCGCAAGCCGCCGCTTTATGCCGGGCTTGCCATCTTCATCCTCGCCACCGTTGCTTGCGCCGCGGCGCCGTCGATCGGCTGGCTGGTGCTGGGGCGCGTTCTGCAGGGCGCTGGCGCGGCGGTGCTCATGGTGGTGCCGCGGGCCATCATCCGCGACATGCTGACCGGGGTCGCCGCCACAAGGCTGATGGCCATGGTGATGCTGGTGATCAGCGTATCGCCGATGCTAGCGCCGCTGGCGGGCAGCGGCCTGATCGCGCTGGCCGGCTGGCGGGCGGTCTTTGTGGCGCTGCTCGCCGCCGCTGCGCTCAGCCTGGCGATGACCGCCCTGACCCTGCCCGAGACCCTGGCACCGGCGAAGCGGGTTCCGGTCAACCTCCGGACGCTGGTGCGCGGCAGCCGGGCCCTGTTCGGCGATCCGCTGTTCATGGGGCTCACCTTCATCGGCGGCTTCGGCATGGCCAGCTTCTTCGTCTTCCTGGCCAGCGCCAGCTTTGTCTACACCGGCGAGTTCGGGCTCAGCCCCACCGGCTTCAGCCTGGCCTTCGCGCTCAATGCCATCGGCTTCTTCTCGGCCTCGCAGCTTGCCGCGCGACTGGGCGAGCGTTTCGGCATGACCCGCGTGGTGGCAACGGCGACGGCCGGGTTCCTGGGCTTTGCCGCGCTGCTTCTGGGGCTCGATCTTGCCGGGCTCGCGCCGCTGCCGGTGATCGTCCTGTGCCTGCTCTGCGGCAATGCCTGCCTGGGGCTGGTGATCCCGTCGACCATGGTCATGGCGCTCGACGCCCACGGCGACATCGCCGGTCTGGCCTCGTCGCTGGGCGGCACGCTGCAGATGCTGGCCGGGGGCCTGATGATCGTGGTCTCGGGGCAGTTCTTCGACGGCACCGCAACCCCGATGATCGCGGCGATTGCAGGCTGCGCGGCGGCGGCCTTTGTGCTGTCGCGGCTGGTGCTGGGCCGGCCGGCGGTGGCGCCGGCCGAATAGCTCAGGCGGCGAGCCTGTCGATCTCGCCCAGGGCGCGCTCGACGAGCGCCGCCCCTGCTCCGGGCTTGTGCGCGTTCTCGGACAGGAGGCGCCGCCAGTTGCGAGCGCCCGGCCGGCCGGCGAAGGCGCCGAGCATGTGGCGGGTGATCTGGTTCAGCCGCACCCCCTCGGCAAGCTGGCGCTCGATGTAGGGCAGCATCGCCCGGACGGCGGCTTCGGGCGCGGTGTCCGGGCCAGGTTCGCCGAAGATGCGCCGGTCGGCGGCAGCAAGGATGGCCGCCGGATCGTGATAGGCGGCGCGGCCGACCATCACCCCGTCGAGACCGCGGGCCAGGAAATGCTCGGCCTGGTCGAGGCTGTCGATGCCGCCGTTGATGACGATCTCGAGCCGCGGGAAGTCCGCCTTCATCGCCACCACCAGGTCGTGGTCGAGCGGCGGCACGGTGCGGTTCTCCTTCGGGCTCAGCCCCTGCAGCCAGGCCTTGCGGGCGTGGATCGCCACCCGGGTCACACCGGCGGCAGCGACGCGGCGCAGGAACGCCGGCAGGGCGGTGCGGGGGTCCTGGTCGTCGACGCCAATGCGGCACTTGACGGTTACCGGCGCGTCGGCCGCGTCCTGCATCGCCTCGAGGCAGCGGGCAACCAGGTCCGGCGATTTCATCAGCACGGCACCGAAGCAGCCCGACTGCACGCGATCCGAAGGGCAGCCGACATTGAGGTTGAACTCGGTGAAGCCGCGGCCGCCGGCCACCCTGACCGCCGCCGCCAGTTCCCCGGGCTCCGAGCCGCCGAGTTGCAGCGCCACCGGCGCCTCGGCCGCATCCATGGCCAGGAGCCGGTCGGCCGGGCCGTGCACCAGCGCCGGGGCGGTGACCATCTCGGTGTAGAGAAGCGTCCGGGCAGAGAACTGGCGGTGAAACATGCGGCAATGCCGGTCGGTCCAGTCCATCATCGGGGCCGTGGACAGCCTAGCATGTTGATTTATTTGCATTTTGTGTCTTCAGACTGTTGGCCTTGGGCCCTGCTGCGCTGGACTACGCCCCGATATCCCCGAATTTGCCCCTCTACGACGACTCATTGCACACACAGCGCACACGAAAATGGCCTCCATAACCAAGCTTCCTTCCGGTGCCTACCGGGTCCAGATCAGACGAAAGGGCCGCTACGCGAGAGAGACGGCCCGAAGCCGCGACGACGCCCA
>JBNKWA010000060.1:0-12990 GCA_050299555.1 Paracoccaceae bacterium
GCATTGGAGACGTTGAGCGAGCCGAATTGGCCGGCAGCGCCGATCCGGGCCAGCACGTCGCAGGTCTCGCCGGTCAGCATCCGCATGCCCGGCCCCTCGGCGCCCAGCACCAGCGCCAGCGGACGGCCGGGCAAGACCGCCACGGCATCCTCCAGCAGCGTTTCGGCAGTGCCGTCGAGGCCGATCACCGCATAGCCCATGTCGCGCAGTGCCAGCATGGCGCGGGCGAGGTTCGGCACCCTGAGATAGGGCTGCCGCTCCAGCGCACCCGAGGCCGCCTTGGCCAGCGCCCCGGTCTCGGGCGCCGAATGGCGCTGCGGGGCGATCACGGCGCGGGCGCCGAAGACCTCGGCCGAGCGCAGGACGGCGCCGACATTGTGCGGGTCGGTGACGCGGTCGAGCATCAGCACCAGCGGCGCCTCGCCCTTGGGGGCGCAGACCTCGGACAGCGAGCCCCAGTCCAGGGGGCGGACCTCGAGCGCCGCACCCTGATGGACGCTCGACGGATCGAGCGGGGCCGGGAAGTCGCGCGGGTCGGCCATCTCCGGGGTCATGCCGCTGGCGGCAATGGCCTCGGCCAGGCGGTCGGCGGCATTGCGGGTCGCGATCAGCCGCAGCCGCTGCCGGGCGGGGTTCTGCAATGCATCGGCGACGGCGTGGATGCCGAACAGCCAGACGGTGCCGCTGGCGCCGGCCGCGCGCGCCCGGTCCTTGGCGACGGCCCAGGCCGGCTTGCCGCCGGGTTTTCGCCTGCTGTGCTTCGGTTCCGCCATGGCGGCGAGCCATGGCACGCCGGCGCCCCCGCTGCAAGCGGCGGCAGTGCCCGGACAAGAGAGTTGACGCCTCCCGCCCCCTTCAATATTGAGCACCGCGTCGGGCGACGTGCTGCAAGGTGCGGCAGCGGACTGTAACTCCGCCGAGGTTTCTCATGCCTGGTTCGATTCCAGGGTCGCCCACCATTTCCCCCCGGTTCAGCCGATGAACACCGAGGCCTTCGGGTAGCGCACCCGGGGCGGGCGCCGGGTGGCGAGGAAGAAGCCGATCGTCAGGGGCCCGATGCGGCCGAAATACATCATCGCGATGATCACCGCGCGGCCGACCGAATCGAGTTCCATCGTTTCGCCGCGGGTCAGGCCGACGGTGCCGAGCGCCGAGGCGACCTCGAAGCTGAGGTCGAGGAACTCGCCGTCATGGGCGAGGGCGAGGGCGAAGATGCTGGTGACCAGCAGCACCAGCGACAGGGTGGTGAGCGCCAGCACCTTCATAACCTGCTCGGGGTCGAGGCTGCGGCCGAAAAGGCTGATCGTGGCCTGACGGCGGAAAAACGCGATGGTGGCGAGGATCAGCACCATCACCGTGGTGACCTTGATGCCGCCGGCGGTCGAGGCGGGCCCGGCGCCGATGACCATGAACGAGATCACGATCAGCGCGGTCGCATCGTGCATCTGGCCAAGATCGAGGGTGTTGAAACCGGCGGTGCGCGGGCTGACCGACTGGAACCAGGCCAGCCACAGCCGGTCGCCCCAGGCCGGATAGCGGGCGAGGGTGCCGGGATTGTGCCATTCCAGCACAGCGATGGCCACGAAGCCCCAGAGCGACAGGATCAGGGTGCCGACCAGCATCATCTTGGTGTGCAGCGAATACTTGCGCCAGACCCGGGTCCGGCCGATGTCGAGCAGCACCGCATAGCCGAGCCCGCCAAGGATGAAGAGCGCCGGGATCACCACGTTGATTATCGGATTTGTGGCGAACCCGGTCAGATTGTCCGGATAAAGCGCCATGCCGGCATTGTTGAACGCCGAGACGGCATGAAAGAGTGCATGCCAGATCCCGGTTTCCCAGCCATGGGCAGGGACAAAGACTGTCGCAAGCGCCGCCGCCCCGATCAGCTCGATGGTGATCGCAAGGCGCGCGATCCGGAAGGCGAAGTCCACCAGGTCGTGCAGGTTGGTGCGGTCGAGATCCTCGCGCAGGACGTGCTGGTGTCCGAGCCGGATCGGCAGTCCCAGCGAGACCAGCACCAGCACCGCGAAGGTCATCAGCCCGAGGCCGCCGAGCTGGATCAGCACCAGCAGCACCGCCTCGCCGAACAGGGTAAAGCTCTGCCCCGGGTCGATGACGACAAGGCCGGTGACGGTCACCGCCGAGGCGGCGGTGAAAAGCGCCTCGCCCCAGCTTACCGGCAGCTCGTGGGCGAAGGGCACCTTCAGAAGCAGCGTGCCGAGGCCGATAAGCGCAAGATAGAGCAGGGCAAGAAACGCCGGCGGCGGCAGGCGGACCGCCAGCGAGCGCCAGTCACCCAGGCGCGGAAAGCGGCGGTTGCGGGCCATGGCGCGGGATCGCCCGGGCCTAGAGGCTGTCGCTGAAGGCGCGCAGCGCCGGCCGCCGCCCCAGAAGCAGCAGCTTGTCGTCGGTGGCAAGCTCCGGGTCGTCCGCCTCGGTGCCGACGAATTCCGATCCGCGCATCACGCCGAGCAGGCGGATCTCGAACTTGTCCATCAGCTTCAGCGCGCTGACCCGCCGTCCGGCCAGGTATTCGGGTGCCAGGATGTTGACCACGTGAAAGCCGTTGCCGAGGCTGACATAGTCGCGCAGGAGCGGGTTGTTCAGCATCTGCGCGATGTGCTGGCCGAGTTCCTGCTCGGGCTGGACGACGCGGGTCACGCTGAGCTTGGACAGGATGCGGTGGTGGGTGCGGCTCATCGCCTTGGCCCAGATCGTCTCCACCCCCAGGAGGCGCACGTTCATCACCGCCATGATGCTGGCCTCGAGGTTGGTGCCGATCCCGACCACGGCGACGGTGCACTGGTCGACCCCGGCGTCGCGCAGGGCCTGCTCGTCGCGGGCATCGGCAATCACCGTGTGCGAAAGCTCGTCCGCCAGCGCGTTGACCGGGCCCTCGGCGCAGTCGATGCCGATCACCTCGTTGCCGAACCGCGCCAGTTCGGTCGCCACCGTGGTCCCGAAGCTGCCGAGCCCGATCACCGCAAAGGTTCTCGACTTGCCTGCCATGATCCGTCGCTCCCGCAGGGACTGATGCCGTCCGCCACGGGGGGCCTTGTAAGCCGCGGGAACGGCGGCGGCAATCCGCCGCCGCTCTGACGCGGCCGCGGTGCCTGTTTTTTGGGCGGCGGTGGCGGGCCGTGCCCCAGGCGGCGCTTCTGGCTTGCCGCCGGCGGGCGGCCGCCGCTAGCCTGCCGCCGAAGGGGTCAGGATGCTGGACGCAAGAGTGGATCGCCACGACTCGGCCGGGCGGGATGGTGCGCCGGCAGCGGCGCAGCGTGCCCGGGGAAGCCTGCGGCTGGGCTTTCGCGGCGCCGATGGCCGCACGCGGCTGGCCGACCTCTATCAGGCCGGGGCGCTGAAGGCACTGTTCCCGCGCGGCGATGGCGACCCAGAGGCGGTGGTCTTGAACACCGCCGGCGGGCTGACCGGCGGCGACCAGATGGACCTCAAGCTGGATCTGGCACCGGCGGCCCGGGCGACGCTGACCACCCAGGCCTGCGAGCGCATCTATCGTAGCGCCGGCGGCGATGCGCGGGTGTCGGCCGCTGTCGGCCTCGGCGCCGGTGCGCGGCTGGGCTGGCTGCCGCAGCCGACGATCCTGTTCGACGGCGGCAGGCTGGCCCGGCGGCTGGATATCGACATGGCCGCCGATGCCACGCTCACCGCGGTGGAAACGGTGATCCTGGGCCGTGCCGCCATGGGCGAGGCGGTGGCCCGCGGTGCACTGACCGACCGCTGGCGGGTGCGCCGGGCCGGGCGGCTGGTCTGGGCCGACACGCTGCGGCTGGGGCCGGACTGGGCGGCGCTCGGCAATCCGGCGCTGCTGGGGCCGGCCCGGGCGATGGCGAGCCTGATCCACGTCGCGCCCGATGCCGAGGCGGCCCTGCCGGGCCTGCGCGCCACGCTGACCTTGCATGGCGCCGTCACCGCCGGCGCCTCGGCCTGGAACGGGCTGGTTGCCTGCCGCCTCGTCTCCGACGATGCTCAGCCGCTGCTGGCGGCGCTGGCCGCAATCCTGACAACCCTGCGCGGCGCCCCGCCGCCCGCCGTCTGGCGCCTTTGACCGGAGACTGCCCATGAACCTGACCCCGCGCGAAAAGGACAAGCTGCTGGTGTCGCTGGCTGCCATGGTGGCGCGGTCGCGGCTTGAGCGCGGCGTCAAGCTGAACCACCCCGAAGCCATTGCGCTGATTACCGATTACGTGGTCGAGGGCGCCCGCGACGGGCGCAGTGTCGCCGACCTGATGAGCGCCGGCGCCACCGTGGTCTCGCGCGATCAGGTCATGGAGGGCATCGCCGAGATGATCCACGAGGTGCAGGTCGAGGCGACGTTTCCCGACGGCACCAAGCTGGTCACCGTCCACCAGCCGATCCGCTGAAAGAGAGGGACTCAATGCGCATCTTCACCACCACCTGCCTCGCCCTGGCGCTGCCCGGTGCGGCCTTCGCCCATGACCTCGGCCACGCGCATGTGCATGCCGAAGGATCCACGGCCGGCCTTGTCGCCATCCTGACCCTTGCGGCGGCCGGGCTGGCCATGGCCTGGAAGGCGCTGCGGTGATCTCAGTGCTGCCGGCAGGCGCCGCGTTCCGGGACGGCAGCGGCCTTGCCGCCCCTTGCCGGCCGGCCCGATGACCGCCAGCGATCACGCCCGGATCGCCTTCGCCGCGGACCTCGCTGCACGCTCGCATTCCGGCCAGTATCGCAAGGGCAGGGCCCGGCATCCTTACGTCAATCATCCGTGCGCGGTCGCGGCCCTGGTTGCCGCGGCCGGGGCGGATGCCGACACCATCATTGCAGCCCTGCTGCACGATACGGTCGAAGACACCGAGGTCACGCTGGAGAAGATCCGCGGTGACTTCGGCGATCGCGTCGCGGCGCTGGTCGAGGACCTGACCTCGCCGGCCGCATGGGACGACCAGCCGCTTGAACAGAAGAAGCGCCGGCAGGCCGAGCATATCGCGGGCTGTCCGCCCGCGGCGCGCCTGGTCAAGCTGGCCGACCAGATTTCCAACCTGCGCGACCTGCGCGAGGGACTTGACGACTACCCGCCGTCTCGCTCGGCCATCTACCTCGAAGGTGCACGCGCCATTGCCGCCAACTGTGCCGGCCTGTCGCCGATGCTCGACGCGGCGTTTGAGGATGCAGCGGCGCGGCTTGGCGCCACGCTTCAATCGGAGACCCGACCATGATCCCTGGAGAAGTCCTGCCCGCCAAGGGTAGCATCACACTCAACGCCGATCGCCAGGCGGTCACGCTGACCGTGGCCAATACCGGCGATCGGCCGGTGCAGGTGGGCAGCCATTTCCACTTTGCTGAGACCAACGTCGCGCTCGACTTCGACCGCGGGGCGGCGCAGGGAATGCGCCTCGACATAGCCGCCGGAACGGCAGTGCGGTTCGAGCCGGGACAGAAGCGCGAGGTTGCGCTGATTCCCTTCGGCGGAGCACGCCGTGTCTTCGGCTTCAACGGCAAGGTAATGGGAGCACTTTGAAGATGACCAGGGCACCGACGCCGAACGACCTTTGGCGGGTCGGCTATTCCTACTGGCGCATGATGACCGAGGCGCAGGCGGTCGTGGCGATGCGGCTCTGGGGCATGGCTGGCCTCTGGCGCGTCGATCCCGGCGAAAACCGGCGCATGGTCGCGGAAAAGCCTGGCGCCTTCCTCGCCTCGGGACTTGCGGCGGCGCGGGCCACCGCTGCCGGCAAGCGCCCCGACCAGATCGCCGCCGCGGCGGTGCGGCCCCTCAGGCGCAAGACCGGCGCCAACAGCCGCCGGCTGGCGCAGCGTGGTCCGCGGCTGCCCGGCTAGCATCTCGGGCGGCTTGACCGACTCGCGCCAACGGCGTTCGATGCAGGCGACAACAGGGGCGCCGGTGCGCGGTCGGTGGCCGACAGGAGGGAAAAGCCATGTGCCATGCTTGCGTGATGGAAGCGGTCAAGAAGGGAATGCTGTCGCGGCGCGACCTGTTCCGGGGCAGCGCGGCGCTGGCGGCGCCGGCGGTGGCGGCCGGGCTCGGCCTCGGGGCGCGGGCGGCCATGGCCCAGACCTCGGGCAAGGTGGTCGATCTGACCCATCCCTATGATGGCGACTTCCCGACCTTCGACGGCAATCCGGGCATCCTCTACGAGACTTCGGTGGATTTCGCCACCAACGGCTACCAGATCTGGAAGCTGACCATCTTCGAGCACACCGGCACCCATATCGACGCGCCGCTGCACTTCACCGCCGACGGCACCTCGGTGGCCGAACTGGCGCCGGAAAGCCTGGTCTGTCCGCTCTGCGTGGTGGACATCAAGGCCAAGGCCATGGACGACGCCAACGCCATGGTGATGAAGGAGGATATCGACGCCTGGATCAGCGCCAACGGCGAGATTCCGGCCGGCGCCTGCGTGGCCATGAACTCGGGCTGGGCGGACAAGCTCGGCACCGCCGCCTTCCGCAACACCGATGACGGCGCCCTGGCCTTCCCGGGCTTCTCCAAGGAGGCGACCGACTACCTGGCCGAACTCGATGCCGCCTGCATCGCCGTCGACACGCTGTCGCTCGACCCCGGCAACTCGGCCGATTTCGCGGTGCATTTCTCGTGGCTGCCGGGCGGCCGCTATGGCATCGAGAACGTGGCCAATCTCGACATGGTGCCGGCGGCCGGCGGCATGATCGTGGTCGGTGCGCCGAAGCACGCCAACGGCACCGGCGGCCCGGCGCGGCTGATGGCGCTGGTCTGAGGGACAATTTCGCCGTCTCCCCGTTTGGGGGGCGGCGAAAGGCACGGGACAGGCACATGGCGACGGTCAGCCTTCTGGCGGATGACGAGATGGCGCCCGAGGCGCAGGCGGTGATCGCCGACATCCGGGCGGCGCGCGGCAGCGATTTCATCAACGATTTCTGGCGCGCGCTGGCCCACGAGCCGGCGCTGATGCGGGCCACCTGGGACCGGCTCAAGGCGGTGATGGCGCCGGGCGCGCTCGATCCGCTGGTCAAGGAAATGATCTATGTCGCGGTTTCGGCCAGCAATGGCTGCGACTATTGCATCCACTCCCACACCGCCGCCGCACGGGCCAAGGGCATGACGGCCGAAATGCATGGCGAGTTGCTGGCGGTGATCGGCATGGCCAACCAGACCAACGCGCTGGTCAGCGCGCTGGGCGTCGAACCGGACAAGGAGTTCAAGGCATGAGCGACGACCATCGTACCGGCAGCTGCCAATGCGGCGCCGTGCGCTTCGAGGTCGATGTGTCGCTCGACCGGCCCGTGGTCTGCAACTGCTCGCGCTGCCGCCGCCTGGGCTCGGTCCTGGTCTTTGCACCCCGCGAGGCCTTCACCCTGCTATCGGGCGAGGACAACCTGACCGAATACCTGTTCAACAAGCAGGTCATCCGCCACCAGGTCTGCACCACCTGCGGCATCGAGAGCTTCGCCTACGGGCAGATGCCCGACGGCTCCAAGGTGGTGGCGATCAACCTCAACTGCGTCGACGGGGTCGATGCGCGCGAGATCGCCGCTTCGGCCCACCGCTACGACGGCGCCTCGGCCTGATCCGGTCCCGCCGGCCGCGGCTGGCGCTGCTGAATTGTTGGGCATTTCCCGGCCGCGCGCCCGCCGGGCGGCGGATGCACTTGTGCTTCGGCCCGCGGCTTCCGAAGATGAGCGCCAAAATCGGAGGAGCCCATGCCCGCCACCATTTCCCGCGCCGCCTATGCCGCCATGTACGGCCCCACCACAGGGGACCGGGTGCGGCTGGCCGATACCGAGCTTTTCATCGAGGTGGAGCGGGACCTCACCACCTACGGCGAAGAGGTGAAGTTCGGCGGCGGCAAGGTGATCCGCGACGGCATGGGCCAGAGCCAGGTCACCCGCGAGGGCGGCGCCGTGGATACCGTCATCACCAACGCGCTGATCGTCGACTGGACCGGCATCTACAAGGCCGATGTCGGGCTCCGCGACGGCCGCATCGTCGCCATCGGCAAGGCCGGCAACCCCGACACGCAATCCGGCGTCGACATCATCATCGGCCCCGGCACCGAGGCGATTGCCGGCGAGGGCCGGATCCTGACCGCCGGCGGCATCGACGCCCATATCCACTTCATCTGCCCCCAGCAGGTGGACGATGCGCTGCATTCCGGCATCACCACGATGATCGGCGGCGGCACCGGCCCCGCGCATGGCACTCTGGCCACCACCTGCACGCCGGGGCCCTGGCATATCGGCCGCATGCTGCAGTCGCTCGACGCCTTCCCGATGAACTTCGCGCTGGCCGGCAAGGGCAATGCCAGCCGGCCCGAGGCGCTGGTCGAGATGGTGACCGCCGGCGCCGCGGCGCTGAAGCTGCATGAGGACTGGGGCTCCACGCCGGCGGCCATAGACTGCTGCCTGTCGGTGGCCGACGACATGGACGTGCAGGTGATGATCCACACCGACACCCTGAACGAGGCGGGTTTTGTCGAGAACACCGTCGCCGCGATCAAGGGCCGCGCCATCCACGCCTTCCATACCGAGGGCGCGGGCGGCGGCCATGCGCCCGACATCATCAAGGTCTGCGGGCTGGCGAACGTGATCCCGTCATCCACCAACCCGACCCGGCCCTATACGGTCAACACACTGGAAGAGCATCTGGACATGCTCATGGTCTGCCACCATCTCGACAAGTCGATCCCCGAGGACGTGGCCTTTGCCGAAAGCCGCATCCGCAAGGAGACCATCGCCGCCGAGGACATCCTGCACGACATGGGGGCGTTCTCGATCATCGCCTCCGACAGCCAGGCCATGGGCCGCGTCGGCGAGGTCATCATCCGCACCTGGCAGACGGCGCACAAGATGAAGGTCCAGCGCGGGCGGCTGGCCGAGGAGACCGGCCAGAACGACAACGCCCGGGTCAGGCGCTATGTCGCCAAGTACACCATCAACCCGGCCATCGCCCACGGGATGAGCGCCCATATCGGCTCGGTCGAGGTCGGCAAGCGCGCCGACCTGGTGCTGTGGAACCCGGCGTTCTTCGGCGTCAAGCCCGAGATGGTGCTGATCGGCGGCTCCATCGCCTGCGCCCAGATGGGCGACCCCAACGCTTCGATCCCGACACCGCAGCCGGTCTACACGCGGCCGATGTTCGCGGCCTTCGGGCGGGCGCTCACCGCCTCGGCGATCACTTTCGTCTCCGGCGCGGCCCAGGATGCTGGGATCGGCGAAAGCCTCGGGCTGGCCAAGGAGACGGTAGCGGTGGCCGCCACGCGCGGCATCGGCAAGGCGGACATGAAGCTCAACGACGCCACCCCGGCGATGGAGGTGGACCCCGAGACCTACGAGGTCCGCGCCGATGGCGAGCTTTTGACCTGCGAGCCGGCCGCGGTGCTGCCCATGGCGCAGCGCTATTTCCTGTACTGAGGCATCCTTGGCGGATCTCCTGGCACAGTCATTCCGTCGGGCCGGCGACTGGTCGGGCGCCGCCGACAAGGTGGTGCTCGACTACGAGGGCCGGTTCCTGCGCCGCAAGCGGTTGCAGACCGAGGCGGGCGCGGCGCTGATGGTGGACCTGCCCGAGACGGTCAGCCTGAATGCCGGCGATGCCTTCGCGGCGGTGGATGGCCGCTTCGTCGAGGTGGTGGCGGCCGACGAACCGCTCATCGCCGTCACCGGGGCCGATCTGGCACGGCTGGCCTGGCATATCGGCAACCGCCATACGCCGGCACAGATCGAGGCAGGGCGCATCCTGATCCGCGCCGACCATGTCATGGCCGACATGCTGACCCGGCTCGGCGCGACCCTGGCCCATGTCATGGCGCCGTTCACCCCCGAGGGCGGCGCCTATGGCCATGGCCGGACCATGGGGCACGGGCACGACCACGGTCACGCCCATGGGCACGGCCATGGGCATCGTCATGACTGATCCGCTGCTGACCCTGGCGCAGTGGCTGTCGCCGGCCTTTCCGGTGGGCAGCTTCGCCTATTCCCACGGGCTGGAGCAGGCCATCGCGGCGGGCGAGGTGGCGGATGCCGGCGCGCTGCGGAACTGGCTGCAAGGGGTGCTCTGCCATGACACCGGGCGCAACGACGCGATCCTCTTGGTGCAGGCCCACGCAGTGGCGGACGATCCCGGGGCGCTGGCCGGCCTTGCCGAACTGGCCGAGGCGCTGGCGCCCAGCGCCGAGCGTCACGCCGAGACCATCGCCCAGGGCCGCGCCTTCGCCGAGACGGTGGAGGCGGTGTGGGCGCTCGGCCTGGCGGCCATGCCCTATCCGGTGGCGGTCGGCGCCGCGGCGGGGCGCATGGGGCTGCCTGCCCGCGACGCGGCGTCGCTTTACCTGCATGCCTTCGCCACCGGGCTGACACAGGCGGCGGTGCGCTTCATGCCCATGGGCCAGACCGAAGGGCAGCAGGTGCTGCTGGCGCTGCATCCGGTGATCGCGTCGGTGGCGGCCGAGGCGCTGGTGGCCGGCCCCGACGATGTCGGCGGCGCGGCCTGGCTTGCCGACATTGCCGCCATGCGCCACGAGACCATGCCGGTGAGGATATTCCGCACATGAACGCACCCGACAGCACCGCCCGGCCGGAACGGCGGAAATCTCCCCACGGCCCCTTGCGCGTCGGCATCGGCGGCCCCGTCGGCGCCGGCAAGACCACGCTCACCGACCGGCTGTGCAAGGCGCTGCGCGACCGCTTTTCCATCGCCGTCATCACCAACGACATCTACACCCGCGAGGATGCCGAGGCGCTGATGCGCAGCCAGGCGCTGCCGCTGGAGCGCATCGTCGGGGTCGAGACCGGCGGCTGTCCGCACACCGCGATCCGCGAGGATGCCTCGATCAACCTCGCCGCGGTGGCGGATCTGTCGGCGAAGTTTCCCGATCTCGACATCGTCTTCATCGAGTCGGGCGGCGACAACCTCGCCGCCACCTTCAGCCCGGAACTCGCCGACCTGACCATCTACATGATCGACGTCGCCATGGGCGAGGAGATCCCGCGCAAGGGCGGGCCGGGGATCACACGGTCGGACCTGCTGGTCATCAACAAGACCGACCTGGCGCCCCATGTGGGTGCACGGCTGGAGGTGATGGAGCGCGACGCGAGGGCGCAGCGCCAGGGGCGGGATTTCCTTTTCGCCGACCTCAGGGCCGGGCGCGGGGTGACCGAGATCGCCGATTTCCTGGTTCGGGCCGGCGGGCTGGACTGAGAGCCTCCGGGAGGGATGGTGCGATCGGGCAGGGCCCCAAGAATGACAAAGGCCCGGGCTGGTGCCGGGCCTTCAGTCGGCTTTTCCCCGCTGGAGCGGGCTGGCCGTTGGCGGCTGCAACGGTGCGTGTTGGCGAGACGACAACCTTCCGGGCCCCGGGCCTACCGCCACAACAGCAGGGCAAGACCCGAAACGGCAGCGTAGCTGAGCCAGAGCTCGTTCACCATGTTCGCCAGTTCGTGCATCCGCGTTACTCCTTGTACTCGATCATCGACGGGCAGACGCTAGTGGCGGCCAATTAACGTTACCTTCCCGAAACACGGCGGTTTGGTGATAAATGCGCGGCGCCCAGCCGCGCCACCGCCGCAGTGGTAAAGGCGGCGTTAATCCGGCAATCGGGCCGTGCGGCTGGCGGGAATAATAAATTTGTTCCATGTATGGCAATCGGTTACATGGAGAAGCTGACGGCTTCTATCAGGCTCCCGCTTCTCGCCGCCCCGGCGTTGGATCATGGTTCGGCGGCGGCCGATCCGCCGCCATCGCCCGGCCAGATGCAGCCGGTTCCCGCAAGCGGCTCGATAACGTAAACACCGATGAGTGGCCCGGTGCGCCGCGCAAGGCCGCCATCGACCGGCGCCGTTTGCCCGCCCACCCGAGCCATTTCCTAATAAGTCATTGCGGATGATGAAATTGCCGATCCCGGCCTGCTGCGGCTAAGCTGCCGCATGCGCGCCGAAGATCTGCTTTGCCCGACGCCCAAGGGGCTCTGCTGCCCGCCGGGCGGCTTTTACATCGACCCCACGCGGCCGGTGGCAAAGGCGCTGATCACCCACGGTCATGCCGATCATGCGCGGGCCGGGCACGGGGCGGTGCTGGCGACGCGGCAGACGCTCGACATCATGGCGCTGCGCCATGGCGCGGGCTTCGCCGGCAGCACCCAGGCCGCCGATCGGGGCGAGATGAACGTCAACGGCGTCGCGGTCACCTTCGCGCCCGCGGGCCACGTGCTGGGCTCGGCGCAGATCCGGGTCGAGGCCCGGGGCATGCGGATCACCGTCTCGGGCGACTACAAGCGCCGGCCCGACCCCACCTGCGCAGCCTGGAAGCCGCTGGCCTGCGACGTCTTCATCACCGAGGCGACCTTCGGGCTGCCGGTCTTTCGCCATCCCGATCCCGGTTCCGAGGCGGCCAGGCTGCTGGCCTCGGTGGCGGCCGAGCCGGAGCGGGCGCATCTGGTGGGCGTCTATGCGCTGGGCAAGGCGCAGCGGGTGATCCGGCTGATCCGGGATCAGGGCTGCGACGCGCCGCTATATCTGCATGGCAGCCTGGCGACGCTCTGCGACTATTATCGGGGGCAGGGGGTGGACCTGGGCGATCTGCGGCCCGCAACCACCGATCAGGGCAAGTCGGCCTTTGCCGGCCGGATCGTGCTCGGCCCGCCATCGGCCTTTGCCGCGACCTGGGCGCAGCGGTTTCCCGACCCGGTCGTCGCCTTCGCCAGCGGCTGGATGGGCATCCGCGCCCGCATCCGCCAGCGTGGGGTCGAGCTGCCCCTGGTGATCTCGGATCACTGCGACTGGGACGAACTGACCGCGACCATCGAGGAGCTGTCGCCGGGCGAGGTCTGGGTCACCCATGGCCGCGAGGAGGCGCTGGTGCGCTGGTGCGGGCTGAACGGCATTCCGGCGCGGCCGCTGAACCTTGTGGGCTATGAGGAGGAACCGGACTGAGCCTGGCTTCGGTGGGTTGGGGGGCGAACCCGGGCGCGGCTCCCCCCCCGCCCCCCCCCCCCGCCCCGGGTAGCCGGCGCCCCG
>JBNKWA010000061.1:0-65595 GCA_050299555.1 Paracoccaceae bacterium
GGGCCGCCCCTTTTGCTTGCTGGCCCGCACCTTCGCCTTCCGGTCATGACCCTGCCGTGCATCCGGGGACAAACTCCCGCCCGCCGGCTTCCGGTTGCTTCGCAACCGGCGCCGCCGGTTTGGGCCGAAGGCGGCCCGGCCTCCCCCTTGCGGGTCGGCCGGCCCGTTGCGTCGTTGCGCAAGCTTCGGGTTCGGCGCCGGCTGGCGATGGCTGGAGGGAGACCGGATCCGAAAGGCAATCCGATCCCAAAGGCTCGCTCGGGCTGTTGGACCCGGACCGGAACCAACCGATTCGGTTCGAAACGGGTCTAGAGATAGTCGCCGAGCGCTTCGGGCGGGTGGTCGAGGAGATCGGCGGTCGGCACCGGCGCCTGCGCCCGCCCGCCGGCCACGAGGATGCTGCGCGGGGCGAAGTCGCGCGCCTCGCCGGGCAGGTGGGTCACCATCAGCACCGTCGCCCCGGTCTCGCCGGCGATCCGCGCCACCAGCGCCAGCATCTCGCGCCGCTGCCGCGGCCCGAGCGCGGCGAAAGGCTCGTCCAGCAGCAGCACCGGCCGCCGCCTCAGGAGCGCCCGCGCCAGCGCCACCCGGCTGCGCTGGCCGCCCGACAGCGCCCCCGGCAGCCGGCCGCCCAGCCCCGCCAGCCCCACCTCGTCCAGCGCCGCCGCCACCCGCGCCCGCTGGTCACGGGACAGCCGCAGGTCGGGCCTCAGCCCCAGCCCGACATTGGCCGCCGCATCGAGATGCGGGAAAAGGTTGTTGTCCTGGAACAGCAGCGTCACCGGCCGCGCCGCCGGCGGCTGACCGGTGACGTCCGCGCCGGCGACCCGCACCCGGCCCGCAACCACCGGCGCGAAACCGGCGATGGCTGCCAGAAGCGTGCTCTTCCCAGCGCCCGAGGGGCCGATCACCGCCAGCGTCTCGCCGGCGGCAACCGCAAGGTCAGCGGCCAGGGTGAAGCCGCCCTGGCGGATCAGCACGCCGTCGAGCGCCAGGCTCATATCCGCCGCCCTCCGCCGAGCCGGTCGAACAGCGCGAACAGCCCCAGGCTGAGCCCCACCAGCACCAGCGCCGTCAGCGCCGCCGCGTCCAGCCGGTAGGCGCCCATCAGACCGTGCATGTAGAGCGGCAGAGTCGGCGCCTCGGGCCGCGCGAAGAGCGCGATGACCCCGAGGTCGCCCATCGACAGGGCTGCCGCCAGCCCGGCGGCAAAGCCGGCCGGCGCCCGGATCAGCGGCCAGGTGAGCAGCCGGAAGCGGGCCCACCCGGCCATCCCGAGGCTGTCGGCCAGCGCCCCGTGGCCGATCCGCACCCGGGCCAGCGCCGGCAGCAGGAGGCGCAGCGCGAAGGGCAGGCTCATCGCGGCATTGACCAGCGCGGTGATCGCCAGCGCCCAGGCGAAGGGATCGGTCACCGGGCGCAGGATCAGATAGAGCCCGGTCCCCATGACGAACGGCGAGGCCGCCAGCGCCAGCATGGCGCCGCCCTCGGCCAGCATCGCCAGCCGCGGCCGCCCGCGCGCCCGCAGCCCGTCGATCAGTGCCGCCAGCGCCAGACCCAGCGCCATGGCCACGGTGGTGGAGACCAGCGCCACGCCGAGGCTGCGCAGCGCCGCCGGCGCCAGCCCCGGCATCGCCTCGCCGACGCCGCGAAGGCCCCGCAGCAGCACCGCAACCAGCGGCGCCCCCAGGAACAGACCCGCCGCCGCGATCGCCGCGCCGTCGCCCAGGCGCCGCCAGCCGCCGGGCCGGTCGGGGCGCAGGCCCGCCGGCAGCAGCCCCGGCGCATCCGCCGCCACGCCGGCACCCACCGACAGCGCCAGCGCCGCTCCGGCCAGGCACAGCCCCAGTTGCACCAGCGCCAGCACTGCGGCGCGGCCGAGATCGAACTCGAAGCGCAGCACCTCGTAGATGGCAAGCTCGAGCGTCGTCGCCGCCGGTCCGCCGCCCAGCGTCAGCGCCACGGCAAAGCTGGTCAGGCAGAGCAGGAACACCACCAGCAACGCCCCGGGCACCGTCCGCCGCAGCACCGGCCATTCCACCAGCCTCAGCGCAGCCCGCGGCCCGGCGCCAAGCTGGGCCAGCAGCCGGAAATGCTCGGCCGGCACCGCGGCCCAGCCCGACAGGATCAGCCGTGTCGCCAGCGGCAGGTTGAAGAACACATGCGCCAGCACCACGCCCTGCAACCCGTAGATGTCGAGCCGCCCATAACCCAGCGCCTCCAGGGCGTCGCTGACCGGCCCGGCACGCCCCCAGATCGCGACGATGCCGAACACCGCCACGATCACCGGCAACAGGAACGGCGCGCCCAGCAGCGTCACAAAGACCGTGCGTCCCGGAAAGGCCCGCCGCGCCAGCGCCCGCGCCAGCGGCACCGCCAGCCCGACGCTCAAGGCCGCCGACAGCACCGCCTGCAGCAGCGTGAAGCGCAGCGCCGACCAGTCGGCCGGGCCGAAGCCGCCGCCGCCACCGCTGGACAGCAGCGCCGCCACCGGCCCCAGCGTCAGCATCACGACCAGTGCCAGCGCCAGCCCGCCGAGGACCCGGATCATCGCCGGCTCAGTCCTGGAACGCCGCCAGCCATGCGTCCAGCGCCGGCTTGCGCAGCGCCTCGGCCTCCCGGGGGGCCAGCAGCAGCGCCTTTTCCGGGGGCACGTCGTCGGCAAAGCCGTCGGGCAGGCCGCCTTCGGGCATCACCGCGGGGAACATCCAGTTTGTCTCGGGGATCGCCTCCTGGAAACCGGGCGACAGCATGAACTCTAGGAACGTCGCCGCCAGCTCCGGCTGGTCCGAGGCCGCCAGCCGGCCGGCCACCTCCACCTGCATGTATTGCCCCTCGGCAAAGACCGCCGCCGCCTTGCTGTCGTCGTCCTCGGCGATGCGGTGATAGGCCGGCGAGGTGGAATAGCTCAGCACCATGTCGGCCTCGCCGTCCAGAAACAGCCCGTAGGCCTCGGACCAGCCCTTGGTCACCGTCACCACCTTGGGCGCCAGCCTGGCCCAGGCAGCGCCCGCCTCGTCGCCATAGACCGCCTGCATCCACATCAGCAGGCCAAGCCCCGGGGTGGACGAGCGGGGGTCCTCGATCACCAGCGACAGGTCCGAGTCGAGCAGTTCGGCAAAGCTCGCGGGCGGGTCCTGCACCTTGGTCCTGTCATAGACAAAGGCGAAATAGCCCCAGTCATAGGGCAGGAAGACCGGGTCCTCCCAGGCCACCGGCAGGTCGAGCTTCGGCACCGTCAGCCCGTGCGGGGCGAACAGCCCGGTCGCCTCGGCCCTTGCGGTCAGGCTGGTGTCGAGCCCCAGCACCACGTCCGCCTCGCTGCTCGCACCCTCAAGCTGGACCCGGGCCAGCAGCGCCGCGCCGTCGCCGGTGCCGACAAGCTGCAGGTCGCAGCCGCAGGTCTCCTCGAAGGCGGCCTCGATCGCCGGGCCGGGGCCCCATTCGCTGATGAAGCTGTCATAGGTATAGACGGTCAGCACCGGCTGCTCGGCTGCGGCGCCGCCCGCCATGGCGGCGATCGCCATCGCCGCCGGTATCAGTGTTCTTGCCATGCGTCCTCTCCAAAAGGGCGCCGGCGAGAGGTGCGATGAGGATCGTGGAGCGCTCACCTTCCCTCCGCCGGTATGATCCGGTTCAGGTTCAACGGGTTCGCGCTAGGCATCTCAGCCGGAACGACCGGCACCCCGAGGTGGGCGCAATCCTGATCGCTTGCGCAGCGGAATGCAAGGCACCGGGACTGCAGCGGCGTGGCGCAGCGGCAACGCCTCGGGCATTTCCGGGCTTTGCCCAAGATTGTGTTGTGTCACCTTCGCGTCACACCAGATACTGACGCCCGCTGCTTGCTGCGTAGGGGGTTCAACATGACATCGTTTCGCTTCGGCCTGTCGGCCGTGGCCGTTCTGGCGGCCTTGCCGGCCGCGGCAGAGGGCCCGCGCTTCGGCGACGCCTCGATCGCCGTCACCGGCTACGAGCAAAGCGTCTTCATCCCCGACTTCACCGTGTCCAGCCTCGGGCTGCGCGGCGATTTCGCCGGCCCCGGCGGCTGGGGCCTGCAGGGAGACCTGTTCTTCAAGGATTTCGACACCGGCGACAGCGCGGCGGGGTTTGCGCTGCACGCCTATCGCGACGTCAGCCGGGTGTCCAAGTTCGGCCCCTTCATCGAGCAGCAATGGCTGGATGACGGCGACTACACCACCTGGGGCCTGGAATCGCTCTCGGCAGTATCGCCGCAATGGCTGGTCGAGGTGCGGATCGGCTCCGGCCGCTACAGCGGCGACCTCGTCGACAGCTCGATCATGTTCATCGGCGGGCGCTCGGACTTTGCCCTGACGCCGCGGCTGTCGTTCCAGACCGGCGTCGAGTACTGGGAGATCGACAACCCGGCCAGCGTCAACCTGGCCGAGCTGACCCTCGGCGCCACCTATGCCTTCGGCGATCCCGTCGGCAACCCGGTGACCCTGGGGGTCGAGATCGGCCGGGTCATCAGCCAGATCGGGATCGACGACGCCCATTCCGGCAAGGCCGAGGTGAGGCTGTCGATCCCCTTCGGCGGCGGCTCGCCCGATCCGCGCGACACGCTCTTCGCAGGGCCGCAGCTCGACGACGTCACCGCGATCTTCGCCGCCATCCCCTGAGCTTTCTGACGCGGAAGTGCGCGGGCTGCCCTTGCTGCCACCGCGGCGTTTCGGTCTATTGCGGACGGACACTCCCAGGCCGGACCCCGACACGCGATGACCGACACCCCCAAAGGACCGCTGGCAGGCATCCGCGTGCTCGACCTCAGCCGCATCCTCGCCGGACCCACGGCAACCCAGCTTCTGGCCGATCTCGGCGCCGAGGTGATCAAGATCGAGCGCCCCGGCAGCGGCGACGACACCCGCGGCTGGGGCCCGCCGTTCCTCAAGGACGCGGACGGCAACGAGACCCGGGAAAGCGCCTATTACCTGTCGGCCAACCGCGGCAAGAAATCCGCCGCGGTGAACCTCGCCGACCCGCGCGGCCAGGCGCTGATCCGCGAGCTGTCGCTGAACGCCGACATCCTGGTGGAGAACTTCAAGGTCGGCGACCTCAAACGCCGCGGCCTCGGCTATGACGACCTCGCCGAGGCGAACCCGCGGCTGATCTACTGCTCGATCAGCGGCTTCGGCCAGTCCGGCCCCAACGCCCACCGGCCCGGCTACGACTTTCTCGCCCAGGGCATGGGCGGGATCATGAGCCTGACCGGCGAGGCGGACGGCCGCCCGCTGAAGGTCGGGGTCGGTATCGCCGACGTGATGTGCGGCATGTACGCCGTCACCGGCATCCTCGCCGCGCTGCAGGCCCGCCACGCCAGCGGCCGCGGCCAGCATATCGACATCGCGCTTCTCGACAGCCAGATCGCCTGGCTGATCAACCAGGGCGTCGGCTATCTCACCGACGGCGCCGTGCCGCCCCGCCGCGGCAACGAACACCCCACCATCGTGCCCTACGGCACCTTTCCGGCGGCGGACGGCGAATTCATCATCGCCGCCGGCAATGACGGCCAGTTCCGCCGCCTCTGCGGCCTTCTGGGTGCGCCCGAGATCGCCGACGATCCCCGCTTTTCCACCAACAAGGCGCGGGTCCTGCACCGTGAGGCACTGATCCCGCAGCTCAACGCGCTGACCGCGGCGCGGCCCGCCGCCTGGTGGCTCGAGGGGCTCGAAGGCCTGGGCGTGCCCGCCGGCCCGGTCTTCGATCTGGCCGAGACCTTCGCCCAGCCGCAGGTGGCGGCGCGCGGGATGAGGCTGACCCTGCCGCACCCGGTGGCCGGAAGTGTCGAGCTGACCGGCAACCCGCTGAAATTCGGCGCCACGCCGGTGACCTGCCGGGACGCACCGCCGATGCTGGGCCAGCATACCGCCGAGGTGCTGGCCGCACTCGGCAAGGACGAGGCCGCCATCGCCGAACTGGCCGAGGCCGGCGTCATCGGGCTGCCGGAATGAACGGCGCCGCCATCGTCGGGCGGATGCTGGCCGAGGCCGGGGCCACCCACGCCTTCGGCATTCCCGGCGGCGAGGTTCTGGCGCTGGTCGAGGGGCTCGACGCAGCCGGCATCCGCTTCGTGCTGGTCAAGCACGAGAACGCCGGCGGCTTCATGGCCGAGGGGCTGTGGCACGCCACCGGCGCGCTGCCGGTGCTGGTCGCCACCCTTGGCCCGGGCGTGGCCAATGCCGTCAACGTGGTGGCCAACGCCCATCAGGACCGGGTGCCGCTGATCTTCCTGACCGGCTGCGTCGATGCCGAGGACGCCAAAAGCTACACCCATCAGGTGTTCGACCATCAGGCGCTGCTGCGTCCCGTGGTCAAGGCAACGCTCAGGGCCGAGGCCGGTACCGTGGGACGCACCATCGCCGAGGCCGTCGCCATTGCCCGCGAAGGCCAGCCGGGGCCGGTGCATGTGGACGTGCCGATCAGCGTCGCCGAGGGCGAGGTGAGTGAGGTGCCGACCGCACTGCCGGCGCCTGCGCCGATGCCGCGGCCCGATGCCGCGACGCTTTCGGAAGCGAAGGCGCTGCTGGCCGCCGCCCGCCGCCCGCTGGCCATCGCCGGTGTCGACGCGGTCAACGAGGGCGCCGGCGGCGCCGTGGCTGCCTTCTGCCGCGATCATGGCGTCCCGCTGATCACCAGCTACAAGGGCAAGGGGCTGCTGCCCGAAGATCACCCGCTCAGCCTCGGCGGTGCCGGTCTTTCGCCCGCCGCCGACCGCATCCTGATGCCGCTGATCGCCGAGGCTGACGCGATCCTGCTGGTCGGCTACGACCCCATCGAGATGCGGATCGGCTGGCGGAACCCCTGGGGGCCGGACAAGACGGTGATCGAGATCGCGCCGGTGGCGCGCAGCCACGGCATGCACCGGGTCAGCCACAGCCTGGTCGGCGGCATCGCCGCAACCCTGCAGGCGCTGGCCCCGGACGGGGACGGCGACGGCCGCTGGCCTGGCGACACCATCGCCCGGGCCCGCGATGCCCTGCAGCTCGCCTTTGCCGGTCCCGCCGAATGGGGCCCTCATGCGGTCTTTCGCACGCTGATGGAGGTGATGCCGCCCGAGACCGTGGTCACCGCCGATTCCGGCGCCCACCGGATCCTGGTCAGCCAGATGTGGCAGTGCCCGGGTCCGCGGCGGATGCTGCAATCCTCGGGGCTGTGCACCATGGCCTGCGCCGTGCCGCTGGCGGCGGGCCATGCCATCGGCAGGCCGGGAACGCCGGTTCTGGCCTTTGTCGGCGATGCCGGGCTGGAGATGGGGCTCGGCGAGCTGGCCACGCTGCGCGACCTGCGCCTGCCGGTGCTGGTCTGCGTGCTGGTGGACGAAAGCCTGGCGCTGATCGAGATGAAGCAGCGGGCGGGCCAGCGCCGCAATCTCGGGGTCGATTTCGGCCCCACCGACTTCGCCGAGGTGGCGCGCGCCCTGGGCGGTCATGGCGGCTGGATCGAGGACGTGGACACGCTGGCCGCCGAGGCACAGGAGGCGCTGCAGCGCGATGTGTTCAGCCTGCTGGCCTGCCGCATCGCCCGCCACGCCTATGACGGGGCATTCTGACCTAGCCTGGCCACTTGGTTAACAAGGGTTAAGTCCCCACGCGATATTCAATGATAACAACAGGTTAGGCATGCGTCCCCGTGGGGACGCAGTGCGGACGGCCGGTTTGACCGGCTGCGGCGGCAATGCCGTCCCCACGGTGTCCCCACGGAAAATGTCGCGATTCCAGTGTCTTGACCCCCCGTCCCCATGGGGACACCCGGGACGCCCGGAATGGCGGGTCAGCGCGCGTGCAGCTTGCCGGTGGCGGCGGCCGCCCGCCGCGGCATCATCAGCCACACCGTCAGGCTCGACCCGGCGAAGGCGGCAACCAGCCAGACCCAGCCGTGCAGGCTCCCCGACGTGACGCCGCCGATGAAGCCGCCGATATTGCAGCCCGAGGCCAGCCGGGCGCCGTAGCCCATCAAGAGCCCGCCCGCCACCGCGGTGGCAAGCTCGGTCCGGTTGATCGCCGGGCGCGGCCGGTAGCGGCCAGCCAGTCCGGCCGCCGCCATCGCTCCCAGCATGACGCCGAAATTCATCACCGAGGTGGTGTCGCGAAAGACCGACGCCCCCAGCGCCCCGGCGCGGCCGCCGCTCCAATAGGGCCAGGTTTCCACCGGCACGCCCAGCGCCGCGGCGCCCTTGGCCCCCCAAAGCGCGAAGGCCGAGGTGATCCCCCAGGGCCGGCCGACGACCAGCAGCGTCGCGATGCAGACGATCGCCAGCGCCACGGCCCCGGCCCAGGGGCTCCACGGCCCGGTCAGCCAGCGCCCGGTGGGTTTCGGCGGTTCGGGCGCGAAGTTGCGGCGGCGCTCCACCGCCAGCGTCAGCGCGGCAAGGGCGGCACACAGCGCCAGGGTCAGCGCCACCGCCGGGCCCGGGCCGGCCAGTCGCAGCAGCGAGACCGGCGGCAGGCCGGGTAGCCGGTACCAGAAGCCCACATGCGCCGTGCCGATCACCGAGCCGACGACGAAGAAGAACAGCACCACCAGCATCCGGACGCTGCCGCCGCCGACGGTGAACAGCGTTCCCGAACCGCAGCCTCCACCAAGCTGCATGCCGATGCCGAAAAGGAATGCGCCGACCACCATGCCGAGCCCCGCCGGCACCACCCAGGCGCCGGCGCCACCGGCCGCGATCAGGGGATAGGAGACCGGCACCACCAGGGCCAGCAGCAATAGCTGCGCCCTCAGGCTGCGGCCGCGGCCCTCGACGATGAAGCGGCGCCAGCCACCGGTGAACCCGAAGGCCGCGTGGTAAAGCGCCAGACCGCCGGCAAAGCCCACGGCGGCGGCCCCTGCTTGCCGCGCCCCCGCCACCAGCAGGGCGGCAAGGGCGACCAGAGCGAGCCCGAGCAAGGCTGCGCCAATAGGCATCAACTGCACGGCTGTTTGGCGGTTTTCGGTCATGGGGAGTGACGCTGCCCGAAATATGTGCGCAGAAGCAATAACAGCTTTGTGACCTTACGGGCATGTGACTTGCCCGTGCACCGGCGGGCAGTGCATCGCCGGGGACGAAGCAACCGCAGGAGAGCACGCCCATGCAAGGCCCTACGGATTTCTGCGGTCAGGCGACAAGCCTCGGCGCAGCCGAGGCAATCGGAGACTGGGACGCCACGATCAGGGGCTTTCTGGCCCATGCAGCAGCCACGCCGGTGCACCTCGGCCGGGTGCTGGAGGCCGCCCCGGATTTCGCCATCGCCCAGGCCACGAAGGGGCTGTTCTGCATGCTGCTCGGCCGCCCCGAGATGGTCGGCGCGGCCCGGCAGGCGCTGGACGCCGCCCGTGAAGCGGCCCGCCAGACCACGCCGACCGCCCGCGAGGCCGCCTATATCGAGGCGCTGGCGGACTACCTGAGCGACCGGCCGGCCGCCGCCGCCGTGCGCCTGCAGTCGGTTCTCGATGCCAATCCGCGCGACGCCCTGGCGATGAAGCTGGTGCATGCGATCTGGTTCGTGCTCGGCCGTCCGGGCGATATGCGGGCTTCGGTCGAGGCGGTGCTGCCGCATTGGGACGACCATCCTGCGCTTGGCTATCTGAAGGGGTGCCACGCTTTCACGCTGGAGGAAACCGGCGAGTACGCCGAGGCCGAACGGGCCGGGCGCGAGGGCATCCTGCGCGCCCCGGACGATGCCTGGGGGCTGCACGCCGTCGCCCATGTCTACGACATGACCGGCCGTGCCGCCGAGGGCCTGCACTGGCTGGTGGGGCGGGAAACGGCCTGGGCCCACTGCAACAACTTCCGTTTCCATGTCTGGTGGCACCAGGCGCTGATGCATCTCGATCTGGGCGCCTATGACGAAGCGCTGCGGCTGTACGACAGCGAGATCCGCGCCGAGCGCACCGACGACTATCGCGACATCTCCAACGGGGCCTCGCTGCTCAGCAGGCTGGAGATCGAGGGCATCGACGTGGGCGACCGCTGGCAGGAACTGGCCGATCTGGCCGAGGGCCGCGCCGAGGACGGCTGTCTCGCCTTTGCCGACCTGCATTACCTTTTGTCGCTGCTCGGCGGCGACAGGCAGGACGCCGCCGCAAGGCTGATCGCGGCCATGGCACAGCGTGATCCCGAGGCCGGCGACTGCTCGGCGATCATCCATCATCCCGGCCACATGGCCGCCCTTGGCCTGCAGGCCTTCTCGGCCGGGCACTATGCCGCCGCGTTCATGCATCTGCGTGCCGCACGGCGCGATCTTCAGACGATCGGGGGCAGCCATGCCCAGCGCGACGTGTTCCAACGAATCACCGTCGAGGCGGCACTTCGGGGTGGCTATGTCGATGCCGCCGAATCGATGCTGCAAGAGCGAACAGTTCAGCGCGCAGGGGCGGAAGATGGCTATACAATGCGCAGGCTTGCGCTCATTTCGCAGGTGCGAGATACAGCCGCAGTGACCTCGGGAAGTCTGCGGCCCTAGACTGCCGGCAAGTCCCATATCTGACCAAGGGTTGCGATGAAAGATAGCCGTTCAGTCGCTCCAACCGATTCATCCGGCCGCAGCACCGTCCTGCCGCGGCCGCGCGACCCGCGCCTGGATTTTTTCCGCGGTCTGGGGATGTACATCATCCTTGTCGCGCACATTACCGGCAATCCCTGGACCCTGTGGATCCCGGCCCGCTTCGGCTTTTCCGACGCGACCGAGATCTTCGTCTTCTGCTCCGGCATGGCATCGGCCATCGCCTTCGGAGCGGTGTTCGACCGGCATGGCTGGATCATGGGCATGCTCAGGATCGCGCACCGGGTCTGGCAGATCTACTGGGCCCATCTCGGTGTCTTTTTCAGCCTGCTGCTGGCAACGGTGGCGTTGAACGCGACAGGAGTATTCGACAAGGACTACGTGGGCGGGCTGAACCTTTATCCGTTCCTGCGCGAGACCGGTCCGAATCTGGTCGGCCTGATGACGCTGACCTACGTCCCGAACTATTTCGACATCCTGCCGATGTACCTGGTGATCCTGGTGATGATCCCGGTGGTCATGGCCCTGTCGCGCGTCTCGCCCTGGCTGGTGATCGCGGCAAGTCTAGCGCTGTGGCTGGCCGCCGCGCTGGTGCCCTTGAACCTGCCGGCGGAGTGGTGGTTCTCGAACGGCAGCACGCGGCCCTGGTTCTTCAACCCCTTTGCCTGGCAACTGGTTTTCTTCACCGGCTTTGCCTTCATGCGCGGCTGGCTGCCGGCACCGCCGGTGCGCGGTTGGCTGATCGCGCTCGCCGTCGTCGTGGTCCTCGCGACTGTTCCCTTTGCCTGGTACAAGGCAATCGCCGAGTTCGAATTCGTGCGGGCGTGGCGGAAGGAATGGACCTTCCTGTTCGACAAGACGAACTTCGGCGTGCTGCGCTATGTGCATTTCCTCAGCCTCGCCTATGTCGCCTGGGTCGCTGTGGGGCCGCGTGGCGTCCGTCTGACGGGTGGGCCGCTGTGGACCGAGGCGGTGACGGTGGTGCGCCGGGTCGGCCAGCAGGCGCTGGCGGTGTTCATGGCCTCGATGGTGCTGGCGCGGCTTCTCGGCGTTTTGCTGGATGTCTACGGGCGCGATCCGATCACCGTGACGGCGGTCAATTTCCTTGGTTTTGCGCTGATCACCGGCGTTGCCTACGCGGCCTCGTTCTTCAAGTCGCAACCCTGGCGCAAGCCACCGGCGGTGTCGGCCCCGCCAGCGGCGAGTGACGAGCGCAACGCCTCCGATTCCGATGGGCGCGCGCGCATGGCCATGGGAGTGGGAGCATGACGGTTTCTCGCCGTGAGGGAATGTCGCTCTTCGCCGCGGCGCTGGCGGGGCTGACCCTGCCCGGTTCGGCTGCCGCTGCCGAAAGCGTTGGCATGACTCTCGGCAAGGCCGAACCGTTCGATCCACAGATGGTTGCGGAACGGGCACGCAGGCTCGCCGCCGTGGCCTATGCCGAACCGCCGCTGGTTCCGAAAAGCTGGCGCGATTTGACCTACGACCAATACCGCGAGATCTGGTTCGACGGCCGCAACGCGCTTTGGCGTGGCCTCGGCCGTGCCGCTCAGCTCGAATTCTTCCCGGCCGGCCTCTATTTCCCGTCCCCGGTCATGATCAATGCCGTCGAGGACGGCTCGGCCCGGCAGGTTCTGTTCGATCTGGACGTCTTTGACACCACCGACCGCTTTCCGGCACTGCCGGACGAAGGGATGGGCTTCTCGGGCTTCCGGGTTCTTGGCGAGATCGTCGAGAAGGGAACCTTCCAGGAATACGCGGTGTTCCAGGGCGCGAGCTATTTCAGGGCCATCGGCCGCGACCAGATCTATGGCCTGTCGGCGCGCGGCCTCGCCCTCAACACTGGTGCACCCGAGGGTGAGGAGTTTCCGAGTTTCCGCGAATTCTGGGTCGAGGCGCCCGAGCCCGGTGCAGCCGAAGTGATCGTGCATGCGCTGATGGACAGCCCGTCGGTGACCGGTGCCTACAGCTTCCGCATCGCCAAGGGCGAGACGACCGAGATGGAGGTTCGGGCGCAGCTGTTCCCGCGTGTGCCGCTGACCGGTGTCGGCGTGGCGCCGGGTACGTCGATGTTCCTGTTCGACCAGACCAACCGTCATCGCTTCGACGATTTCCGCACGTCGGTTCATGACAGCGACGGGCTGATGGTGCTGAATGGGGCTGGCGAGCAGATCTGGCGGCCGCTCGCCAACCCCGAGCGCCTGGGCTTCAGTGTCTTCTCGGACAACAATCCGCGCGGCTTCGGCCTGATGCAGCGGGCACGCGGCATGGCCGATTTCGGCGATCTGACGGCGCATTATGAAAAGCGGCCGTCGCTGTGGGTCGAACCCATGGACGAGTGGGGTCCGGGGGCGGTGATCCTGGTCGAAATCCCGGCCGACCGCGAGATCTACGACAATATCGTCGCCTTCTGGCGTCCGGCGGACGCCCTTCAACCCGGGCAGGAGCATGTCTTCCGCTATCGGCTGCACTGGTGCGCGGACGCGCCGGTCGAGGGGATCGTGGCGCGTGTGCAGTCCACTGCCTCCGGTGCGCGAGTCTTCGAGCCTGGTCGGATCTTCGCCATCGATTTCGGCCCGCATCCGGCCCTGGGCGACGATCCCGCGATGCTCGAGGCCCGGGTTTCGGCCAGCAATGGCAACATCAGCAGCACCACGGTGCAGGCCAATCCGGCCACCGGGGGCGTGCGCCTGGACCTGACGCTGGTGCCGGGCGAGGCGCGTTTTTCCGAACTGCGCGCCGAGTTGTGGCGCAATGGCGAGCGGGTCAGCGAAGTCTGGCTTTATCGCTGGACTGGGGCATCATGACCGTGCACCCGCAGGTTCCCCTTGTATCGGGCACCGCCTTGTCCGAGGCGCTGGCGATGCCGGATCAGGATCTGGCTGCCGGCTTTCGCGATCCGGCCGCGCCGGCGATCCGGCCAGAGCCGAGCGTTGCCACGACCCGAGCCTTCGTCTTCGGGGTGGCCATCGCCACCACTGTCGGGCTGGCCACCGCGTTCCTCAACTGGTTCCTTTCCGATGCCCGGCTGACCAGCGTCGAACTGGTTCTGACCGGGGTCTCCTGCTTTACCTTCTTCTGGGTGGCCATGTCGGTGGCGACCGCGCTTCTGGGCCTGATCTACCGGCCCGAGAACGTGCCTGCGGCGCCGGAGGGCGCAGGGCTCGACGTGGCGATCCTGCTGCCGCTCTTCGGCGAGGATGCCGATCGCTCGGTCGGCAATGCGGCGCGACTTCTCGGCCAGCTTGCCCACCAGCCGACCGCCCATCGTTTCTCGCTCCACGTGCTCAGCGACACCCGCGGCGATGGTGCGCCCGTGTCCGAGCGCGCGGCCGTCGAGGCGGCGCGGCATGCCCTGCCCGCGGCGGCGATCCACTATCGCTGGCGACCGCTCAACACCGACTTCAAGCCCGGCAACATCCGCGAGTGGGTTTCGCGGGAGGGCGCCGGACATGATGCAGCGCTGGTGCTCGACGCCGATAGTGTGATGGCGCCCGAGTCGGTGCTGACGCTCGCCGACGCGCTGGCCGCGCGGCCCGATGTGGGCCTGGTGCAGTCGATCCCTCGGCTGATCGGCGGCCGGACCCTGTTCCAGCGGCTACAGCAGTTCGGCAACGAGGTCTCGGGACGCAATCTCGGCTTCGGCCTGTCGCTGTGGACCGGCAACGAGGCGAATTACTGGGGTCACAACGCCATGTTGCGGGTCCGTGCCTTCGCGGCCACGGCCGGATTGCCGCGACTGCCCGGCAAGCGGCCCTTCGGCGGTACCATCCTCAGCCACGATTTCGTCGAGGCGGCGCTCTTGCGCCGCGCCGGCTGGTCGGTCCGCTTCCTCCCCGAGGCGGGCGGCAGCTTCGAGGAGACGCCCGAGACCGTTCCTGCCTATGTCCGGCGCGACCGGCGCTGGTGCCAGGGCAACATGCAGCACCTGCGGCTTCTCGGCGTCGCCGGGCTGCATCGGCTCTCCCGGTTCCACCTGCTGCAGGGCGCAATGGCGTATCTCGCCTCCATGGGCTGGTTTCTGGTCCTGATGCTCTGGGCCCTTGTCGGCGACGAGACCTCGGCCGGGATTCTGTCGTATTTCTCGCCCGAGAACCCGATCTATCCGTCCTGGCCCGAGATGGAGAGCGTCACGCGTGCCGTCATCGTGGCTTTCATCTACGGCATGCTGGTGGCGCCTAAGCTGATCGGCGCCCTTGCCCGCTGGTACGCCGATCCCCGACTGACCGGATTCGGCGGGCGGCGGGTCTTCGCGGCCGGCGTGCTGGTGGAACTGACCCTTTCGGTGTTGTTGGCGCCGATGATGATGGTGCAGCACGTGCAGGCCGTGCTGAGAACGCTGGTCGGCATTGACACCGGCTGGACACCCAAGGGCAGGGCTGCGGGACGAGTGCTGGCGCTTGTCCGGTTCCATGCGATCGAAACCATCATGGGCCTTATCATGGTCACGTCGGCTGCCGCCGGACACCTGTCGCTCTGGCTGTTGCCGATTGCCATCTGCCTGCTGATTGCCGTGCCGCTTTCTCTCCTTCTGACCCTGGATGCCAGTCGCTGGCCGCTATTTGCCACGCCGCAGGATGCCGGCCCCGATCCGGCCGTGTCGCGCAAGCCCGGCCGGGCCCGCCTCATTTCCGCACTGAGAGCCTGAGGTTCCTTCACCACTCGGGCTCGCCTGCAAACGGCCGGCGAAAAACCACCCGACAAGGCCGCCGGTTTACCACCAGGCAATCAAGCTTTGGGACTGTCCGCCTGCGCAGCCGCGGCGTGGAGGGCCCTTTGAGCGAGACTTCGACAATGCAAGGCATCGCGCCGCCGGCGGGGGTCGCCTGGTTCACGTCGCGGCCGCTGACCATTGCCGTGGCCTTGCACTTGTCGGTCACCCTGTTGCCGGTGATGCTGATCATAGCGCTGGGGCTTTTGGTCACCGGCACGAGGCGGGTCCTTTACCGGGTTCAGCGGGTTGGCCGGGGCGGCCGGCTGTTTACCATGTACAAGTTCCGCTCCATGGGCCTTTGCCCACAGCGGGCGGGTCACGATGCGGCCGGCGGGCCGTACTTGCGGGCGACCACACCTTTTGGCCGCTTCTTGCGGCGGACCGGACTGGATGAACTGCCGCAACTCTGGAACGTGCTGAAGGGCGATCTCGATCTGGTCGGTGTGCGCCCGGCACTGCCCGAACATGTCGCCAATCACCCGGAGATCTACATCGCGTTCCTGTCGTCCAGGCCCGGGTTAGGCCAACCTCGTTTGCCACCGCCGTGAGCAGGCGATCATGTCGCTGCCGCAACGCGCTTTGGCGTGGCCCCGGCCGTCCCGCTCAGGCGAACCAGAACACATCCAGACTGCCCGCCAGCGTGAAGCCGACATCGGTATCGCCGACATCGGCTAACGCAAAAAGCAGCATGCCGCTGGGCAGGTGCATCACATATTGATCCGCCACCGTGTCAGGGGCATCCGCCAGATCGGCGCCGGACAGCAACGAAAAGTCCTCGGCGACCGCACCGTCGATGCGAAAGACCAAAAGGTCACCGTCGATGGCCGAGAAGTCATCGATCCAGTCCAGCCCCTGGCCCTGTCCACGATGCACGAAGCGGTCGCCGCCGGCACCGCCGGAAAGATGATCGTCCCCGCCGCCGCCGATCAGATAGTCGCTGCCGCCGCCCCCGAAAAGGACGTCGGCGCCGGCCCCGCCACGCAGGCTGTCGTCACCGCCCTGCCCGGACAGCGTGTCCATGCCGCTGGCGCCGCAGAGGCGATCGTTGCCGGCCTCGCCCCAGGCACGATCATTGCCGCCACCAGCGAGGGCCTGGTCATCGCCAGCGCCGGCGCGGATGCGGTCAGCGCCGCCGCCACCTTCGATGCTGTCTTCGCCGTCATCTCCGAAGAGCCGGTCGCAGCCGCGACCGCCGGCCAGGGTGTCGGCACCGCCGCCGCCTTCAAGCCGGTTGGCAAGGCGGTTGCCCAGAATGAGGTCGCCAAGGTCGGTCCCGACCGCCGCCTCGATCCAGCTGTCGCGGGCTATCACCAGGTTGCCGATGAGGCCGCCGATGCTCGAGGCCGATTGCGGGTCGAGATCCAGTGCCACCGGGCCGGTCAGCCCCGAAGCGTCGATGACATCCCAGCCGTTGTCATCGGCCAGCGTGAAGGCCACCGGCGAACCTTCGGAATAGGCGCCCAGCATCGCCGCTAGGTCATGCCGGCTGTTGCCGGCATTGGTGTCCGTCGCCAGCCCGTAGATTTCGCGCACTGCCACGATGTCGGCCAGCATTGGCGTGACTATGTAGGCAAAGCTGGCGTCGACCGAGGTGTTCTCGCCCTGATCGAAATAGGACATCACCGAAAGCTGCCAGGAATCGAAGGCGAAGAGGTTGTCGACCCCAAACGACGCGTAGCCATTGTAGTTGCCTGCGTGACCGAGCCCCAGGGCATGGCCGATCTCGTGCAGATAGGCCTGCAGGCCGTAGGAGGTCACCCCGAGAAAGCCGCTGGTGTTCGGGACCAGCCAGCTTTGCGACACGTTTATGGAAGCGGTCCAGCCCAGCGCGCCGTCATAGTCAAAGCTGGTATATGCGCCTGAGCTGCCATCGCTGAAGGTGATCTGTGCCTTCTGCGCGGTTTCGACGAAGGTCAGGCCCGAGACTTCGGACCAGCGGTCCAGTGCCACCCGGGCCAGGGCCGCGCCAGTACCGTCGAGGCCGGCAAGGTTGACCCGCACGGTGCCATCCGCGCCGGGAGTCAGTGATAGCGGCGGGTAACCGGCGTTGCTCCAGTAACCTTCCACCAGCTGCTGCGCCAATTGGTTGGTGCTGACACCTCCGACGGATGCGACTCGCAGCGTGGTGCTGTCCGTCGAGCCACTCGCTGTGGTCTCGGCTGCAGCGGCCGCAGCCGCTGCGAAGCAGAGTTCACACATTCCAAACACCCTCTCACCCGGACAGCCGGCATCGGTCG
Organism: Paracoccaceae bacterium; assembly: GCA_050299555.1. Classification (GTDB taxonomy): domain Bacteria; phylum Pseudomonadota; class Alphaproteobacteria; order Rhodobacterales; family Rhodobacteraceae; genus JBNKWA01. The sequence continues at coordinate 17,451 of JBNKWA010000061.1, forward strand.
GGCGCTTGTGATGCGCGCCCGGCGTTGCGGTCGGCTGGAGCCGTCCCTACGATTCAGGTGAACCCACCCCTTGGGTCGCCTTTGGGCGCAATCTTGGCGGAGGTATGTTTCTTCGCGGTAAAGTCGGGGCCGCCGCTTTGCCGCGAATGCTAGCAAAGGCGGGAACCGAACGGGCAGTGGCGCGGGCATTGCGCGGGCCCTTTGACCCGGGTCCACAACCCTGAGTGGGGGGGGAGGCTGGCGTTGGTGCGACGCTCGCCGGACTCGGCGGCGGAGGCCGTGTGCCGTTCAGGACGGTTCGGCGGTGATGCCGGCGAGGCTGACTATCGCGTTTCTGCGACCGGCCCCCCCTCGCCGATGGGTGCGCCATTTCGTCGCAAGAGCACTACGTGCCGGTGAGCGTGGCGACGCCGTGGTGGCGCTTCACCGCCGCCGGAAACCGGCAGGCCGACGCCGCCCCGAGGTCACACCGACATGCAGATGTACTTGATGTCGAGGTAGTCATCGATGCCGTGGCTCGAGCCCTCGCGGCCGATGCCCGATTGCTTGACGCCACCGAAGGGTGCCACCTCGGTCGAGATCAACCCGGTATTCACCCCGACCATGCCGTATTCCAGCGCCTCGGCGACCCGCCACACGCGGCCGAGATCGCGGGCATAGAAATACGAGGCGAGGCCAAAGATCGTGTCGTTCGCCTGAGCAACCACGTCCGCCTCGTCGGTGAAACGGAACAGCGGCGCCACCGGGCCAAAGGTCTCGTCGCTCGCCACTTTCATCTCGCGGGTCACACCGGAGATCACCGTCGGCTCGAAGAACGTCCCGCCGAGGGTGCTGCGCTTGCCTCCGGTGACGATCTCTCCGCCCTTCGCCAGCGCGTCGGCGATGTGCTCCTCGACCTTTTCCACCGCTGCCGGGTTGATCAGCGGACCCGTGTTGACGCCGTCGGCCAGGCCGTCGCCCAGCTTGAGGCCCTTGACCGCCTCGGCAAGCTTGGCCGCGAAGGCATCGTAGACCCCGTCCTGCACATAGATGCGGTTGGCGCAGACGCAGGTCTGACCGTTGTTGCGGTATTTCGAGATCATCGCGCCTTCGACGGCGGCATCGATGTCGGCATCATCAAAGACGATGAACGGCGCGTTGCCGCCGAGCTCCATCGACATCTTCATGATCTGGTCGGCGCCCTGGCGCATCAGGATGCGGCCGACTTCGGTCGATCCTGTGAAGGTCAGCTTCCTCACCTTGGGGTTCTCGCAGAACTCCTTGCCGATGGCCGAGGAGGATTTCGAGGTGATGACGCTGAACAGTCCGTCCGGCAAGCCGGCGCGTTGCGCCAGCTCGGCCATCGCCAGGGCCGACAGTGGCGTCTCGCCTGCAGGCTTGGCAATGAAGGCGCAGCCCACGGCCAGCGCCGGACCCACCTTTCGGGCGATCATGGCGTTGGGGAAGTTCCAGGGTGTGATCGAGCCGACGACACCGACCGGCTGCCGGACAACCACCAGGCGCTTGTCGCGCTGATGGCCGGGGATGGTCTCGCCATAGACCCGCTTGGCTTCTTCGGCGAACCATTCGATGAAGCTGGCGCCGTAGAGGATTTCCCCCCGCGCCTCGGCGAACGGCTTGCCCATCTCGGCGGTCAGAATGCGGGCAAGGTCGTCGGCATTGGCCAGCATCAGATCGTTCCAGGCCCGCAGGACCGCGGACCTCTCCTTTCCGGTCCGTGCTGCCCAGTCCTTCTGCGCTGCATAGGCAGCATCAATGGCGCGGGCGGTCTCGGCCCTGCCGAGGTCGGGCAGTTCGACAAGAATGTCACCACGGGCCGGATTGGTGACCGGGAAGGTCCCGCCGCCATCGGCTGCGGCCCATTTCCCGGCAAGGAATGCCTTGTCCTTGAGCAGGGAAGGGTCGCTCAGGATCGACGAAAGATCTGTGAAGTCCAGCATGGCCCGCTCCGTCCAGACGATGGGAAGGCCGGCATCGGATCACATTGGAGAGGCAGCTTCAAGCGGCGTCCCTTCGCGAAAGGGCGTGTGGTCGCATGGTGAGCGAAGTGTGCCGGCACAGCCTCGTCCTCGTTGCCGTGTCAAGCGATCAGGAGGCGCCTGTCTGCGGCGGAGCGGATGGTCCCCCCGGCCATGCGGCCTTGGGGCCGGGTTACATTGCTGCCGGTGCTGTCAGGGCTCTTCGCTTTCAGGTTGTGCAGCCGCCCGGTGCGGGTGCGGAAGATCCGGCCCGGATCGGGCCGACTCCGTGGTACCGATTCTCGATCACGTCAGGGCGCCGAGATGGGCCTCGATCGCTTCGCGCATGTCGGCAACGCTGAATGGCTTGGCGACGAAGTGGTCCACGGTCTCGTCCAACGCCCGGTCGCGATAGCTTTCCGATGTCGCAAGAAAGACCGGCGTGGCCTTCAGGACTGGATGCTCCTTGATCTTCTTTGCGAGATCTACGCCGCTCAGCCCCGGCATGTTGAGGTCGGAAATGACGCAGTCGAACTTGCGGGTGGCCATCACCTCGAGAGCGGCCTCGCCGCTGGCCGCGATCTCCACGTCCAAAACGCCCAGGCGTTTCAGGCACTGGCGCGCCAGCCCGCGCATGGTCTGTTGATCGTCGACAACGAGGACTTTCAATGCTTTTGCCTGTGGCATGTCTTGGGTACTCCTGAGTGGTCAGATTGCCTGCCGAATGGCAGGCATCCGCAGCGCGGCGACAATTCGTGCGGGTAGGGCTTCTATGTCCTGTTCCTCGTGGACGGCCCCGAGTTCGCGGGCGGCGCGGGGCATGCCGTAGACGACGCAACTCTGCTCCGACTGGCCAATGCAATGTGCACCGGCGCGCCGCATGGCGAGCATGCCGTCGGCGCCATCGCGGCCCATGCCGGTAAGGATGACGCCCACCGCGCGCGGACCCGCCGCTGCAGCGACACTGGAGAACATCACGTCGACCGATGGCCGGTGGCCGGATACCGGAGCCGACGGGTCAAGCCGGGTCACCAGCTCGTTGCCGCGTCGCTCTATCTTCAAGTGCTGGATGCCAGGCGCGATGCGGATGTTTCCCGGTGCCAGGGCCTCGCCGTCTCGGGCCTCCGCAACCGTGTGAGGCAGGACGCTATCCAGCCGTGCGGCCAGGCGCGTCGTGAATTCCGGTGGCATGTGTTGAGTGATGACCACCGGCGGAAACTGTCGTGGAAGGGCGGCGAGCAGCAATGAGATGGCGCTGACGCCTCCGGTCGAGGCCCCGATGGCCAAAAGGTTGCGGGCCCAGCCCTGGAAGGAGACGGCGGATTGCGAAGGGCCGGGTTGGCCGGCGGGCGGGATCGTCGTCTGCGCTGGCCGCTGAAGTGGTGCACAACGGCGCACCCGTGCCCGCGCCGCGGCACGCACCTTCGCGCGCAGCGTCTCGCCAAAGCTGCGGATCGCATCCTGTCCTGCCGGCTTGGCGATCGCGTCAACCGCGCCGAGTTCGAGCGCATTCAGGGTGACGTCGGTGCCGGCGGCTGTCAGGGTCGAGACCATGATCACCGGCATCGGACGCAACTCCATGATCCGGCGCAGGAATTCCAGACCATTCATGCCGGGCATTTCGACGTCCAGGGTAACGACATCGGGGTTGGTTTCGCGGATCATGGCCCGCGCCTCCTGGCTGCTCCGCGCGGCACCGACCACTTGCATGTCGGCAGCGCCGCTCAGCGCATTGCTGACTATCGACAGCATCAGCTTGCTGTCGTCGACGCAGACGACACGGATTGTGGGGTTTGAGCCGACGTTCTGCATCAGAAAAGCTCCACGCTGCCCTTCGGTTTGGTCACGGTGATCGTCCGCGAAAGCTGGGCCTCCGCGCGCACCGCACTCCGCGCCTCGGAAACCGGCAACCGCTGCACCACGGCCCGGCCGGTGTCGGGAAAGAAATAGACGCGCCGCGCCCGGTCACCGCCCAGATCCGAGGCCGCCAGGCGGATGCCTTCGTTGCGCAGGTACTCGGCCACGAAGCGCGCATTGCGCCTGCCGACGCTGTCCGGGTTGGCACTCGCAATGACGTTGCCACCACCGAAGGCCTTGGCCTCAAGTCGGTCGCGCGTTGCGCCTGTCTTGAGGATGTCGTTGATCAGCACTTCCATCGCATAGGCGCCGTAGCGAGCCGAGGCGGAGGCGGCGCTCGAACTGTCGTCATTCGGCAGCAGGAAGTGGTTGAGGCCGCCGATCCCGGTTCGCGTGTCGCGGATACACGCAGCGACGCAGGATCCGAGCAGCGTGCACACGGCCGTATTCCTGACGTCGATCACGCGATGCTCGCCGGGCAGCACCGGGACGACCATCGCGTTGAGCCGCGACTCGAAATACCCATCCTTGAGCTGTGTGCTCGCCTGCACTTCACTTCCTCCGGTAGATTGTGCGGCCGAGGCCGGCGAGCTTCTTGTGCTCGCCAAGGATGGATTCGGAATGCCCGAGGTAAAGGAAACCTCCACTCGGTAGCAGCTCGGCGAACCGGTCGATGATCCGGGCTTTGGTTTGCGCGTCGAAGTAGATCAGCACGTTCCGGCAAAAAATGGCGTTGAAAGGGCCCTTGACCGGCCAGTCATGCAGTAGATTCAAGGGCAGGAACGAAATCATCCGGCGCACGTCGGCGGCAACTTCAACCATGCCGGCCTGCGCTGGCCTCAGCCACCGTTTGGCATCAGCTGGCACGGTTGTCGTCCTGCTGGATTCATAGAGCCCGGCCTTGCCGCGCGCCAGCACGTTGGTGTCGATGTCGGTTGCCAGTATCCGGAAGTCGCCGGGGAGCCGCTTACCCAACCGGAACAAGGCAAGCGCGATCGAATAGGGCTCCTCACCCGTGGAACAACCGGCACTCCAAACCCGCAACCGTGATTCACCGGCGGCGAGCACCGGCACGACCACGTGTTCCGTGAAGTGCTCAAAGTGATGCGCTTCACGAAAAAACGAGGTGAGGTTGGTAGTCAGTGCATTGGAAAAGGCTTCCAGCTCGGCGCTATCCGTGCCTGCGTCCAGGTGGTCAAGATAGTCGGAGAAACTGGAGAAGCCGCGGGCATGAAGCCGTCGGCTCAGCCGCGAGATCACCATCTGGCGCTTGTGTGCCTGCAACACGATCCCGGAAGTGGCGAAGACCCGGTCGACGACCCGTTGAAAGTCCTGATCCGACAGGACCAGAGCCGGCATCTCGTTGGTTGCCGACTTCGTCAAACCGGAACTGACACTCGTGTTCACGGATGTGGTCCCGATCAGAGCATATTCGGTTCGTCGGACGGAAACAGCGTGCCGAGCTCCAGCAGGGCCACCATGTCGTCATCCGTATTGACCAGGCCGCTGATCGACGAGGTATCGCCCATCGACGGGCCGGAAGGCACGGGGCGGATATCCTCGGAGGGGACGGTGATGATGTCGGAGACCGCGTCGACGAGGATCCCGACGGTCTTGGTACCGATCCAGACGATGACGATGACGTGGTTCTCGGACGGCTCGGTCAGGGCGCCTCTGAGGCGCGCGCGGAGATCGTGCACAGGTACGATCGTGCCACGAAGGTTCAACACGCCACGCGTGTGCAGCGGTTGGTTCGGCAGTGCTGTCGCCGGGGACCATTGCTTGATCTCGCGCACGAGGTTGATGTCGACGCCATATGTCCGGCCGTCCACGAGGAACGTGACGTACTGCCTCGGGCGCGCCGACTGCCGGTCCGCTGCGGCTTGTCCGCTTTCGATATCAAGTGTCAAGTCGTTCATAGGAACACCTCCTGAGAAAGGGCTTCTCCGCCCATGGAGATCAGAGACGGTACGTCGAGAATCAGCGCTACGTGGCCGTCGCCGAGAATGGTCGCGCCGGCGATGCCTTCGACGCGCTGGAAGTTGGCTTCGAGGCTCTTCAGCACCACCTGCCGCTGGCCAACGAGATCCTCGACCCTCAGCGCGACCAGACCGATGGTCTCGGTGTCGACGACGATGGCCATGTTGTCCTGGTTGGCGTCGCCCGGCATGTTGAGGGCGCTGCGCAGGTTGATCAGGCGCAAGTACTCGCCGCGGCGCTCAAGCAATGTCGATTCATCCGGCAGCCGGCGGACGGTGCAGGTGTCGATCTTGACCGCCTCGACCACGCTGGAAAGCGGCAGGATGAATTGTTGGCCGGCGACACGGATCGTCATGCCGTCCATGACCGCCAGCGTCAGTGGCAGCGTGATGTTGAACTCGGTGCCCTTGCCGGGCGTGTTCTTCAGCGAGCAGCGGCCGCCAAGGCTCTGGATCTTCTTCTTCACCACGTCCATGCCGACACCGCGACCGGAAACCGAGGAGATGGTTTCGGCGGTCGAGAATCCCGGATGGAAGATCAGCTGGTCGATCTCTTCCGGCGACAGCACATCGTCGGCGCCGACAAGGCCACGCTCGACGGCCTTCTTCAGCACCCGGTCGCGGTTTACGCCACGGCCGTCATCGGCGACGGTGATGATGACCCGCTCGCCCCGGTGTTCGGCGGACAGACGGATGTGGCCGGTCCTGGGCTTGCTGGCCGCGGCGCGCCCCTGCGAGTCCTCGATGCCGTGATCCATCGAGTTGCGCAGCATGTGCGTCAGCGGCTCCGACAGCTCCTCGATGACGGTGGTGTCGACCTCGGTCTGCTCGCCGGAAAGCTCCAGTCGGACGTCCTTGCCCAGCTTTTCGGCCAGATCCCGGACAATCCGCGGCATGCGGCTGAAGACGGCCTTGACCGGTTGCGCCCGGATGGCCATCACGCTTTCCTGCAGTTCGCGTAGCTGCCGGGACATTGCATCGACCGCATGGCTCAGCTCAAGCTCGTCGTTGCTGTCGCGCTCGGCGATGCGTTGGGCCAGCCCGGCCTGGGTTATGAGCATTTCGCCGACCAGGTTCACAAGCCGGTCGATACGCGTCAATTCCACGCGGAGCGACTTTTGTGGGCCGCCGCGCCCACCGCCCGGTGGTGCAGCGCCGGCGCTGGCGCCACCTCCGTTCCCGCCGTTGGCGGCATCTTGCCTGGCAGGAGGCTGTGCCTGGGTCGCCTCGCTTGGCACTGGATCCTGCGCGAGGCTGGCGTCGGCCGTCTGATCTTCATCCGACATCTTGTCCGATGCCTCGGCGGCCGGCTCGGGCGCCGGCTCGATGCTGGCGGGCTCAGCCGGGTTCTCCGCCCCGACGGGTTCGATGTCCGCGGTCAGCCTGTACATTTCGAAGAAGGCGTCGAGTTCACTCTTGGACTTGTCGGTCTGGAAGGTCAGCTCCCATTCCAGGGGGCACTCCATCGGGTCGAAATCCGCTATGCCCGGCACTTCGCCGCTGACCTTGCTTGAGGTCAGTCCCAGGGCCCTCGCAGCCCGCATCAGCTTCAGTGGGTCATGCCCGGAGCGCAGGTGATCGGGGCCGGGGCGGTAGCGGAAAACATACTCCTGAAGTGCCGGCCCGTCGCCGCCGCCGGCGGTTTCTCCGTCATCCAGGGAGTCTGCGGTGGTTTCGCCACTCGCGGAGGGTTCGAGGCCGCCACTTGCCTCATCTTCCTGGGCGAGCGATTCCTCGGGCACTTCCTCGGCGCCCGTCGCCAAGTTGGCAAGGACCTCAAGCTCGTGTCTGACCTTGTCGAGATTCTCGCGCGGTGGCTCAGCCCGTTCGCGTGCCTTTTCGACAAGCATGACCATGATGTCGCCGGCCCGGAGCAGGGTCAGGCCGATTTCCTCCGTCAAGTCGAGCTCGTGCGAACGAACGCGATCCATGACGGTTTCGAAAACGTGCGCGAAGTTGATCAGGTCGTTGAAGCCGAATGCCGCAGCACCGCCCTTGACCGAGTGCACCGCCCGGAAGGCAGCGTTCACCGTCTCGTCGTCGCCGTTACCCTCGGCCAAATCGTCGAGGTGCTCCTGGAGCGTGCTCAGTAGCTCCTGGCACTCCTCGAAGAAGAGACCTTCAAAGTCCTCATCATCGTCCATGGGATCCGCCTGTTAGGCCAGTTGTTCCACGAGCCCGAGAATCTGCTCGGGGTCGAAGGGTTTGGTGAGCCAGCCGGTAGCCTTGACCTGACGGGCCCGGTCCTTGAGCGCCTGCGCCGTTTCCGTTGTCAGCAGCAGCATCGGCAAGTCGCGGCCTTGCGGCTCTTTCCGGGCCGCCTCGATGAAGTCCAGCCCGTTCATTCGCGGCATGTTGAGGTCTGTGATGACCATGTCGGGCTGATGGGCGCGCAGGGCTTCCAGCGCCTCGACCCCGTCGCAGGCCAGCACCACCTCGTGGCCACCTTTTCGCAGGCAGTCGGCCAACATTGCTCTGAGCGCACGGGTGTCATCGACGGCAAGCACTCGGCTCATGCGCGGAACTCCATCTTCATAAGGTCCTGAAACAGACCGAGGTCCGAGAAGGCATCGACGAAGGCATCGGTCGGACTGACGACGATCGCCGGTGGCGTTGCTGCCTCGCGTGAGCGCACGGCCGCAACCAATGTCAGCAGGTAGGGTGTCGAGACGTCCTCGGCCGCGGTCGCATCGATCGACAGCTCGCTGTCGATGGGCAGATCGCGCAGACGATTGGCCAATTCGGTCGCATCGCTGAGTCGCGCCTTGTTGGGCACGACCACCTGACCGTCGCCGGATATCTTCTTGCGTGGCTTGCCGGCCGTCATTGGCCAGCTCCGACACGCTGGGAAATCGAATTCTTTTCTGGCCGCATGACACACTCCCGAACCGCACAGTCGAGTCACCAGACCCGATCCGTGTCCGAAATGACGGGCGATCTATGGCGGATGAAGGTTTAGGGCGGTTTAATTGCCCAAGCGGATTGTCGGGCGTGTTGTCGACATGAAAAGGGCGGCCCGAGGCCGCCCCCTTACCCGGTCGTGAAGTTGGGTTCAGCCCAGCCGCGCCATCGCCACGGCGGTGTCGGCCATGCGGTTGGAGAAACCCCACTCGTTGTCGTACCAGCTGAGGATCCGCAGCAGCCCGCCCGGCAGAACCTTGGTTTGCTGAGCCGCGAAGGTGGACGAGTTGCCGTTGTGGTTGAAATCGGACGACACCAGCGGCTCGTCGCTGTAGCCGAGGACGCCCTTCAGCGGCCCGTCGCTGGCCGCCTTCATGGCTGCGTTGACTGCTTCGACGCTCACGTCCTTGTCGACCACCACCTTCAGATCCACGCAGCTCACGTTCGGGGTCGGCACACGAATCGCCGAACCGTCGAGCTTGCCGGCAAGCTCGGGCAGGACCAGGCCCAGCGCCTTGGCTGCGCCGGTCGAGGTGGGGATCATGCTGAGCGCCGCGGCCCGGCCCCGGTAGAGATCCTTGTGCAGCGTGTCGAGCGTCGGCTGGTCGCCGGTGTAGGCATGGATCGTGGTCATGTAGCCGGTCTTGATCCCGAAGGAGTCGTTCAGCACCTTGGCGACCGGAGCCAGGCAGTTGGTCGTGCACGAGCCGTTGGAGACCACCTTGTCTCCGGCCTCCAGCGTGTGGTCGTTGACCCCGAAGACGATGGTCTTGTCGGCCTTGTCACCGGGCGCGGAAATCAGCACCCGACGGGAGCCGTTCTCCAGGTGCATCGCCGCCTTGTCGCGGGCCGTGAAGATGCCGGTGCACTCCAGCGCCACGTCGACACCCTGCCACGGCAGGGCCTTGGGGTCGCGCTCGGCCGTCACCGTGATCGGTCCGCTGCCGAGGTCGATGGTATCGCCCTTCACGGTCACCGTGCCCGGAAAGCGGCCGTGGACGCTGTCGTAGCGCAGCAGGTGGGCGTTGGTTTCCACCGGGCCGAGGTCGTTGATCGCCACGACCTCGATATCGCTGCGTCCAGTCTCGGCGATCGCCCGCAGAACGTTGCGGCCGATGCGTCCGAATCCATTGATGGCAACCTTGACGGTCATGTTCGTGCGTCCCTTGTCATTGCGTTGTGAGCGTGCGGCTGACGGAATCGCGCCAGCCGGCGTATTTCCTTTCGCGCACATCCGAAGCCATCGCAGGCTCGAAGCGGCGATCCAGCGACCAAGTGTCGGCGAAACCCTCGGCGTCGGGATAAACGCCTGCGCGCATTCCCGCAAGCCACGCCGCGCCAAGTGCGGTCGTCTCGAGAATCGTCGGCCGATCCACCGGTGCGCCGAGCATGTCGGCAAGGAACTGCATGGTCCAGTCCGAGGCGCTCATGCCGCCGTCGACACGCAGCACCGCGTCGCCCTGACCATGCCAGTCGCGGCGCATCGCCTCCCACAGGTCGCGGGTCTGATAGCCGACGCTTTCCAGTGCGGCGCGGGCGAACTCCGCCGGGCCGGAATTGCGCGTCAGGCCAAAGATCGCGCCGCGGCAGTCTGCGTCCCAATAGGGCGCGCCAAGGCCAACGAAAGCCGGCACCAGGTACAGCGACTGTTCGGGATCGGCCGCTGCAGCCAGCGGCTGGGTCTCCTGCGCGGCCGCGATGATCTTCAACCCGTCGCGCAGCCACTGCACCACGGCGCCGGCGATGAAGATCGAGCCCTCGAGCGCATAGGTCGGCTTGCCGGCCAGCTGATAGGCAATGGTGGTCAACAGCCGGTTCTTCGAGGCGACCTTCTCGTCGCCGGTATTGAGCAGCGCAAAGCAGCCGGTGCCATAGGTCGACTTCATCATGCCGGGGCGGAAGCAGGCCTGCCCGACCGTGGCCGCCTGCTGGTCGCCGGCCACGCCGAGGATCGGGATCGGCCGCCCGAGCAGGTCCGGCTCGGTCGTGCCGAAATCCGCGGCATTGTCCTTCACTTCCGGCAGCATCGACATGGGAATGCCCAGCAGACGGCAGATCTCCGGGTCCCAGCGCCCGGCGCCGATGTCATAGATCAGCGTTCGCGCCGCGTTGGTCGCGTCGGTGGCGTGGACAGCGCCGCCGGTGAGCTTCCAGATCAGGTAGCTGTCGACCGTCCCGAACAACAATTCGCCAGCTTCGGCCTTCGCCCGCGCGCCTTCGACGTTGTCGAGCAGCCAGGCGATCTTGGTGCCCGAGAAATAGGGGTCCAGAAGCAGCCCGGTGCTCGCCGTCACCGCCGGCTCGTGCCCTTCGGCCTTGAGCCTGGCACAAAGGTCCGAGGTGCGGCGATCCTGCCAGACGATGGCACGGTGCACCGGCCTGCCGGTAGTCTTCTCCCAGACCAGCGTGGTCTCGCGCTGGTTGGTGATGCCGATGGCGGCGATCTGCTCCGGCTTCACGCCCGCCTTGGCAATGGCGGCCCTGCAGGTGTCGGCCACGGTCGACCAGATGTCGTCCGGATCGTGTTCCACCCAGCCGGAGCGGGGGAAATGCTGGGTGAATTCTTCCTGCGCCGAGGCTGCGATTCGCATCCCCGAATCGAACACGATGGCGCGGCTCGACGTGGTGCCCTGGTCGATGGCGAGAATATGCGACACGGAAACGGCGTCCCCTCCTGCCTTGGTCCGACCTCGTCCGATTCAGGCTGAAGGGCCTATCCGCAAGGGCGAGCAAATGGGGAGAACCAAGCCCGTCCCTTGCGGATCAGAGGATCCGACCAAGGCCCTATTAAGGTCAAATCCTGCGTCTGTAAACGCGCGGAGGTGAATGAAGCGGCGACCCTGTTTGGCCCGTGCCACCGCCAGCCACCCCCGTGTTGGTAGCGCTAACAAGCCTGATCACAAGGCATGCGTCAAGCCCATTCCTGCGTATCACTGCTTTGTCATCATACAGTGGCGCTGCCATGCCCGCATTGCGGGCAGATGGGGGCGTGGCCGGCGGGGTTGCCGGCGCCTCCCGGCAGCGCGATAGTGCGGCCCCGAACACCCAGAGAGGTACCATGGCCCGCTTCAACCGACTGCTTTTGACCGGCGCCGCCGGCGACCTCGGCCAGGCCCTGCGGCAAAGCCTCGCGCCGCTCTGCATGACCTTGCGGCTCAACGATCGCGTCGAACTTGGGCCCGCAGCCGCCAACGAGGAGACGGTCGTCGCCGATCTCGCCGATTTCGACGCCGTGCGATCCATGGTTGAGGGCGTCGACGCCATTGTTCATTTCGGCGGCGCCTCGCGTGAGCGGGTGTGGCAGGACGTGCTCGATTCCACCATCCGCGGCTCCTACCACCTCTACGAGGCAGCCCGGCAGCACGGGGTGCGGCGAATTGTCTACGCCAGTTCCATCCACTCGGTCGGCTTCCAGCGCAGCGATGCCGGCATCGACGAACGCGCCGAGCACCGACCCGATTCGCTCTACGGCCTGTCCAAGTGTTTCACCGAGGACCTGGCCAAGCTCTCTCACGACAAATGGGGGAACGAGAGCGTCTGCCTGCGCATCCTCTCCTGTTTCTCCGAGCCGGTCGACCGACGCATGCTCGGCACCTGGCTCAGCTACGCCGACATGTGCCGGTTGGTCGAGCGTGCCCTGACTGCCAACACTGTCGGCCACAGCGTGATCTACGGTGTCTCCGACAACCCCGCCGCACCGGTCAGCAACCGCTATGCCGGCCATATCGGCTATGCACCCCAGGACAATGCCGAGGAGTTCCGCGCCAGGGTCGAGGCGGCAACCGAGCCCGCGGACCCCACGGCCGGCCAGTTTCTCTATGTCGGCGGCTGGTTCACCGACCTTGGCCACCCGGACGAGGCATGACAGCCGGCGGCGACGTTGTGATCTGCGGCGGCGCGGCGGTCGGTGCCGCGACCGCCTGGCACCTCGCAACGGCCGAGGATCGCCCCGCCCGCATCGTGGTGGTGGAGCGTGACCCGACCTACGCGGCGGCCGCCACCGCGCTCAGCGCCGCAGGCATCCGCCAACAGTTCTCCGACCCCCTCAACGTGCGGATGTCGCAATACGGCGTTGCCTTCATCCGCGACTTCGGCACCCGTTTCGGCATTCACCTCGATTTCCGCGAGAATGGCTATCTCTTCCTCGCCGCCGGCGAGGCGCAGGCCGAGGCGCTGCGACGCCGCTTCGAGGTCCAGTCGGCCGCCAATGCCCAGGTCGCACTATTGACGCCATTGGCGCTGGGCGAGCGCTTCCGGCACATGCGGACCGAGGATCTGACCCTTGCCTCGCTCGGCCTCGCCGGCGAAGGCTGGTTCGACAACATGGGCCTGCTGCGCGGCTTGCGCGAGGGCGCCAAGACCGCCGGGGTGGAGTTCGTGAAGGCCGAAGTGACCGGCCTCGATCTCGATGGCGGCCGCGTGGCCGGGGTCCGCCTCGACAGCGGCGACCGCATCGCCTGCGACTGGTTCGTCAACGCCGCCGGCACCCGCGCCACCGGCATCGCGACCATGGCCGGCCTCTTCCTGCCGGTGGAACCGCGCAAGCGTACCGTCTTCGCCTTCACCTGTGCGCGGCCGCCAATCGGCCGCCTGCCGCTGGTCATCGAGCCAAACGGAGTCTGGTGGCGACCCGAGGGGCGCGGCTACATCGCCGGTTGCACGCCCCCCGACGACCCGGCTGTGGACCTGGGCGATTTCGACCCGGACCATGCGCTCTTCGAGGAGGTCATCTGGCCGACGCTTGCCAACCGTGTCCCGGTCTTCGAGGCGATCCGCCAGACTGCCATGTGGGCCGGTCACTACGACTTCAACATCCTGGACCGGAACGCCATCCTCGGCCCGCATCCCGATTGCCCCAACTTCATCCTCGCCAACGGCTTCTCGGGCCATGGGCTGCAGCAGGCCCCGGCCGTCGGGCGCGGCCTTGCCGAATGGATCACCACCGGCGGCTATCGCAGCCTCGACCTTTCGCCGCTCGGCTATGCCCGTATCGTCGCCGCCAGCCCGGCGATCGAGGAGAACGTGGTTTGATCCCGCCGGCCGAGGCGCGGCTTTTTGCCGCCATCGACGCCACCTGGGCACCGCGTGCGATCCTCGACCGCGACGGCTGGCTGATCCGCGACGGTGCCGGCGGCGGCAAGCGGGTCTCCGCCGCCACCCGGGTCGACCGCTTCGCGCTGATCGATGATGCGACCGAAGAGATGCATCGAATCGGCCAGGACCCGCTGTTCATGATCCGCACCGGCGAGGGCGATCTCGATGCCGAGCTTGCCGGGCGCGGCTTTGCGGTGATCGATCCCGTCACCGTCTACACCGCCGAAGCCGCCCGGCTCGCCCCCGGTGACCCCGGCGGGTTAAAGGCGATCCGCGTCGGCTGCCCGCTCAGGGCCATGGCCGACCTCTGGGCCGAAGGCGGTGTCGGCCCCGCCCGGCTGGCGATCATGGAGCGGGTGACCGGACCCAAGGTCCGGCTTCTCGCGCGCGCCGACGAGCGTCCCGCCGGCGTCGCCTTCGTTGCGGCCAGCGGCGACATCGCCATGCTGCATGCGCTTGAGGTCGGCGAGGCCTTCCGGCGCCGCGGCATCGGCCGCGATCTGGTCGCCGCCTCGGCCGCCTGGGCGCTGGAAAACGGGGCCACCACGGTGGCCCTGGCCGTCACCAAGGCCAACATCGGCGCCAACGCCCTTTATTCCGGCATGGGCATGACCGAGGCTGCGGACTACCATTACCGCATCCAGAACTGAGGAGGCCCGCTCCGTGGCCAAACCCCGCTCCGATCTGCCCACCGCCCTCGACCTGCCGATGGTCGATCCCTTGCCCGAGGCGACGCAGAAGTATTTCGACATCTGCCAGGAAAAGCTCGGCCTCGTTCCCAACGTGCTTCTGGCCTACGCCTTCGACATCGCCAAGCTCGAAGCCTTCACCGCGATCTACAACGAGATGATGCTTGGCCCCTCCGGCCTCACCAAGCTTGAACGCGAGATGATCGCCGTGGCGGTCAGTTCGGTGAACCACTGCCACTACTGCCTCGTCGCCCATGGTGCGGCAGTGCGCGAGCTTTCGGGCGACCCCAGCCTCGGCGAGGCGCTGGTCACCAACTACCGCGTTGCCGACCTCAAACCGCGGCAGCGGGCGATGCTCGACTTCGCCGTCCTCGTCACCGAATCCAGCGCCCGCATCGGCGAGGCTGACCGTCAGGCCCTGCGCGACCACGGCTTCTCCGACCGCGATATCTGGGACATCGCCTCGGTTGCCGCCTTCTTTAACATGTCGAACCGCATGGCCTCGGCGACCGGAATGGCGCCCAACCCCGAATACCACGGCCGGGCACGCTAGCTCCCATGCGTCGACTGGCCGCTTTGCTTATTCTGCTGGCCACGCCGGCCGGCGCCGTGGAACTGTCGCTGCCGCCGGGCGCCGAGATCACCGCCGACAGCACCGAATCGCCGGCTGTCGTGCGCATCCCGACCGGGCCCTTCGCCGATGGCGCATTGCCGGCCGACCGGCTGGAAGGCACGCTCCGCCTGCGCGCCTGGCGCCTGCCGGGCATCGCCCTGCCGCTGGCGATCCTGCGGCCGATCCGGGCGGCGCTCGAAGATCAGGGCTGGCAGCCGGACTTCGCCTGCGCCGCGCGCGAATGCGGTGGCTTCGACTTCCGCTACGCCATCCGCGTCGTGTCGACCCGGCGATGGATGTGGACCTCGCCGACTTTCATGCGCTGACCATGACCAAGGGCGATCTGCGCCTGATGCTGCTGGTCAGCCGCAACGCCGATGCGGGTTTTGTGCAGCTTCTGGAACTGTCGCCGCTTTTGGAGGTCGAGCCCCCCGCGGCATCCACCGAAGAGGCGGTCGCCGGCCAGTCACCGGCCGCAACCCCGCCGCCGAACGACGGGCGCCCCGAAACACCGCCTCCAGACGAAGGTGGCCTCGCCGCCATGCTCGACCGGACCGGTCACGCGGTGCTGGAGGGCATCGCCTTCGAGACCGGAAGCACCCACCTCGCCCCGGGCGGGGACGAGGCCATCGCCGCACTGGCCGCCCTGATGCGGGACCGGCCCGATATCGCCGTGGTTCTCGTCGGGCATTCCGACAACGAGGGCTCCCTCGACGGCAATATCCGGGTCTCGCGGGCGCGGGCCGAGGCGGTCCGCCGCGCCCTGATCGACCGCCCCGGCATCGCCGCCGACCGCGTCACCGCGGCGGGCGCCGGCTTTCTGGCGCCGCGCGCGTCCAACGCCACGCCTGAGGGCAGGGCGCGCAACCGCCGCGTCGAGGTGGTGCTGCGCTGACCGGCCTCGGGTCTCGGTTCATGCCGCGGACCAGCAGCCGGGATCCACGCCCTTGAACCGCTCGGCCAGGAAGTCGATGAAGGCCCTGAGCTTGGGTTGCGGAAACCGCCCCGGCGGATAGATCGCGTGAATGCCCAGCAGGGGCAACGTTTCCGTCGTCAGCAGCGGAACCAGGCGTCCTGCCCTCAGGGCGTCGGCAGCGATGAAGCTGGGACTGGCGATAATGCCGATCCCCGCCTCGGCCGCCTTGACCAGCGAATCGCCGTTATTGGCCGTCAGCCGCCCGCCAACCCGGACCACCCGTTCGCTGCCGCTCTTGGTCCGGAACCGCCAGGCATTGCCGCTGGCGCGGTTCGAGTAGTGCAGCAGGCAGTGGTTGGCGAGATCGTCCAGGCTCTGCGGCGTCCCTGCCCGCTCCAGATAGGCCGGCGAGGCCACCAGGACGACCTTGGCCTCGGCGAGCTTGCGCACCATGAGGCTGCTGTCGGCCAACTCGCCGATACGGATCGCCATGTCGAAGCCCTCTGCAACCAGCTCGACAAAACGGTCGTCCAGCACCAGGTGCACGGACAGATCGGCATAACGCTGCAGGAAGTCCGAGATGGCCGGCGTCAGATGGGTTACGCCGAAGCTGACCGGCGCCGAGATGCGAAGCTCGCCCCGGGGCGCGCCCTGCATGGCCGTCACCATGTCGTCGGCCTCGGCGGCATTCGACAGCACGGTCTTGGCCCGGTCGTAATAGGCCAGGCCGATCTCGGTGGGGCTGATGCGACGGGTGGTCCGGTTCAGAAGCCGCGCGCCCAGCCGCCCCTCCAGCGCCGAGATGTGCTTGGACACCGCCGACTTGGACAGGCCCAGCTTGCGTGCGGCATCGGTGAAGCCGCCCTGATCAACGATGGTGACAAAGGCTTCCATCTCGGTAAGGCGGTCCATGGTCCGTCGCCTTCCTGGCTGTGGGGCCTGCCGGGCGCCTGCCGCGAATCCGTTCAGGCCGGCCGCCCGGGCCGAGAGATTATATCGTCATTCGCAGGTGCGGGATCAACCGGCTAGCGGTTTGTTTCCGATCACGAACAAGTGGCGAGCTGTTCGCGATAGGCCTCGGATCGCGCCTCGACCTCGCGCGCATAGTTCAAGAGCCAGCTCTTGCCATTATGGCTGCCGCGGGCATAGCCGGTATGGCCCTCGTGATAGGCAAGGTACTGGTTATAGGCGTCGTCCGGCGGCACCTGGTTCTTCACCGACGTCTGCGCCATGTACCAGCCCATGAAGTCGGCCGCGTCGTAGAAATCGTCCCGCCGCGCCGTGCGGTTTCCGGTCTCGCGGCGGTAGTCGTCCCAGGTCCCGTCAAGGGCCTGGGCATAGCCATAGGCGCTAGAGACCCGGCCGGTGGGAATGAAGCCCAGGAAGTACGTGCGCGGGGTGCGCGCCCGCGGGCGGAAGCGGCTCTCGTGGTAAAGCGCGGCAAGCTGCACGTTGACCGGCGTGCCCCAGCGCTGCTCGGTGCGCTCCATGGCCCGGAACCATTGCGGCCGCTCATAGCGGATCTGGCAGGCATTGTCGGCCCGGCTTGGCGGGCCCTCCGAGTTCGAAGCGCAGCCCGTCAGGACCGTTGCAAGTGCCATATAGAGAAGGATTGCCGTCCGGCGCATCGCGGGACCACCTGTATCGTCTGCTTCTCATTCAACCTGCTCGCGGCATGGTTTTCCATGCTCGGGTTGACTGGCAGTTTCGCCGCAATCTCCCGATTTTTCAAGCCAAAGCTCAAACGAAGTTGGCCAGAATTGCCGGAATCGCCGCCACCGACACCAGGGTCGAGACCACCACCAGTCCGGCCACCTCGCCGGACCGGGCGCCGTATTTCTCGGCCAGCATGTAGCTGGTCACCGCCACCGGCGTCGAAAGCTGCAGCACCAGCACCGCGGTTGCGGTGTGCGACAGCCCGAACCACGCCGCGGCGGTCAATGCCGCGACGGTGCACCCAGCCAGCTTGACCAGCGACAATCCCAGCGCCGGCAGCAAGGCGCGCGGCCGCAGCCCCGAGATGGCGACGCCGAGGGTAATGAGCATCAGCGGAATCGCCATCTGTCCCACCAGGTCCAGCGCGTTGGCGGCCCAGACCGGCACCTGCCAGCCCGCAAACAGCACCAGCCCGCCGGCAACCGTGGCGCCGACCAGCGGCTCCTTGGCTGCAGCCATGACGCTGCCGCCGCCGGCTACCGCCCAGAGCCCGATGGTGAACGACAACAGCGCCATGATGGCGAAGACCACCACCGCAAGCTGCAACCCCTCGTTGCCGAAGGCGAACAGCGCCACCGGCAGGCCCAGATTGCCGGTATTGCCGAAGGTCAGAGGCGCCCAGTAGGTGGGCGGATGCAGCCGCAGCAGCCAGACCAGGGCGAGCGCGCCGAGCCCGACGATGCCGTATGCAGCCAGCGTCGCCAGCGCCAGCGCCTGCAGGGCGCGCGGGTCGATCGTCGTCCGGGCCAGAGCCATGAAGATCAGGCACGGCACCGAAACCGACATCGCCAGCCGGGTGACGAAACGGATGTCGTAGTCCAGGCCGGCACGCATCCAGGCAAAGCCGATTGCCGCCAGGGCCATGACCGGCGCCACAATTTCGGCAAGCTTTAGTGCTAGAAGCATGTGTTGCCGTCAACGCACCGCCAGTTTTGCTGCACTTGCGTGATATGGACAGATTGTCAAGCGGGGCTTATCCTTTGCGCATGTAGCAACCGTTGGACGTTACGGGGTTCCGATGTTGAAGGTGTCGACGAAGTTCGCTCTGGGGCAGGTGGTCCGCCACCGCGTCTACCCGTTCCGCGGTGTAGTCTTCGACATCGACCCGGAGTTCAACAACACCGACGAGTGGTACGACTCGATCCCCGACGACGTGCGGCCGCGCAAGGATCAGCCGTTCTACCACCTGCTGGCCGAGAACGAGACCAGCTACTATGTCGCCTATGTGTCGGAGCAGAACCTGCTGGCCGACAATACCGGCGAGCCGGTGGACCATCCCGAGGTGGGCCAGCTCTTCGGCTCGCTGGCCGATGGCAAGTATCAGCTCGGCGCCCAGCTTCACTGACCGACCCGGCCCGGGCCCTCAATAGCCCAGGGCGCAGCCGTCCTTGCGCGGGTCCGAGGCGCCGAACAGCACCCCGTCATCGCCGATGAGGATCGCCTGCGATCCGCCCAGGGGCATCTCGGGCACCGCAACCGTGTGGCCCCAGGCCTCCAGCGCTGCCCGGACCTTGGGCGGATAGCCGCGCTCCAGCCTCAACTCGCCCGATTCCGGGAACGACCGCGGCGCGTCCATCGCCGCCTGCGGGTCCATGCCGAAATCGGCGATGTTGGACAGGAACCGCACATGGCCTGCCGGTTGATAACTGCCGCCCATCACGCCGAACGGCATCAGCAGCCGGCCGTCCTTGCGGATCATCGCCGGAATGATCGTATGCATCGGTCGCTTGCCGCCGCCGGCCTCGTTGGGGTGGCCTTCGGTCAGCGTGAACCCGGCGCCGCGATTCTGCAGCAGGATCCCGAAGCGTTCGCTGGCCAGGCCCGAGCCGAAGGCGTGATAGATCGAATAGATCAGCGACACCGCCATGCGGTCGCGGTCCACCACGGTCAGATAGATCGTCTCGCGGTGCACGGCCTCGGCCACCGCGGCGGGTGCTGCCATCGCCCGGTCGGGGTCGATCAACGAGGCGAGGGCCGCCGCCGTCTCGTCCGACAGCATGTGCTCCAGCCTGCTCGTATGCCCGGGATCGGCGATGAAGCGGTTGCGGGCGTCATAGGCCAGCTTCGCCGCCTCGGCCTCCAGGTGCACCCGCTCGGCGCCGCGTGGGTCCATCCCGGCGACATCGAAATGCGACAGGATCGCCGCCATCAGGATCGCCGTCGCACCCTGTCCGTTCGGCGGCAGCTCCACCAGCTCATGGCCGCGATAGTCGCCCTGCAGCGGCTCCACATAGTCGCAGGACGTGGCGGCGAGGTCGTCCAGCGTATGGCAGCCGCCCGCCGCCCGCAGCGCCGCGACGACATCCTCGGCCACCTCGCCCTCGTAGTAGCCGGCCCTGCCGTCGCGGGCGATCCGGCGCAGGGCCTCGGCCTGTTTCGGGGCACGGAACACCTGGCCGACCCGCGGCGCGTGACCGCCCAGCAGAAAATCGGCCCTGGCACTGCCCTGAAGCGCGTCGGCTGCCTCGGCCCAGTCGAAGGCCACCCGCGGCGCCACCGGCACCCCCTCCTCGGCGGCGCGAATCGCCGGCGCCAGGCAGGCCGCAAGGCCCAGCCGGCCCCAATCGGCGGCCAGCCGCACGAAGGCGTCCACCGCCCCCGGCACCGTGACCGCATCGGCGGCATGGGTCGGCATCGCAGTATTGCCGGCCGCCCGCAGCGCCTCTGCGGACAGGCCGGCCGGCGCCCGGCCCGAGCCGTTCAAGCCGACGATGCGCTCCTCGCCGGCCGGCTTCACCAGCACGAAGCAGTCGCCGCCGATCCCGGTCATCTGCGGCTCGCAGATACCCAGCAGAACCGCCGCCGCTATGGCGGCATCGACCGCGTTTCCGCCCGACTCCAGGATCTGGATCGCGGTCTTGCTGGCCAGCGGGTGCGAGGTCGCCGCCATCCCGCTGGTTGCAACGACCAGCGAACGGCCGGGAAGGTGGAAGTCGCGCATATGGTCCTGCGGTTGACTGATGTCCTTCAGCCGCAATAGCGCGCGCGCCGCCAAGCGAACAGAGGCAAATTGCGGATCAACAGTTGGGTTGGATGGGAAGTAGCCTTTCAGACGCCGGTACCGCAAACCTGTGGGGGCTGAGGTTTGCGGTACCGTATCTGAAGCCCTGAAAAGCTACCTGTCCCTTGTCGTTAGGATTCGCGGCGATTGCTTGCCCGAAATGTGACCAAAAGGGGGCAAATCAAATGAGTTTAAGGATTCTTGGAGCGATTGCGGAAAGGATATGCGCGGCGCTCTCGCGCCGCAACACACCAGACATCCGAATTCAGGCGATGAAAGTCCCCCGGCGGATTGGAAGTGTGGGGGCTGATTGTCCGCACCGCCGGGGGGTGAGCCGTAGTAAGCTACGAATCCTTTTTGGCTAACTAATATGGTCATCGGGTGAATGAATCGGGGCGAGATTGTGATCGGTGCCTCGCCACGCCACGATTCATACATACGTCATTAAGGTGCTTGCAAAAGCCGCTGCCTTGCATGAATCTCGGGCCATGAACTTCGCTCCCGGCTTCGGCCCCGGCGCGGACGGTGTCCACCGCGTCAATTTCCGCAAGGAAGAGCTCAATGCGATTCTGGCCGTCTACGGCCGGATGGTGGCTGCCGGCGAATGGCGCGACTACGGCATTTCGCACCTGGCCGAGGTCGCCGTGTTCTCGGTCTTCCGCCACACCGCCGAGCATCCCGTCTATCGCATCGAGAAGCGCCCGAGGCTGGCCTCGAAACAGGGCATGTATGCGGTCCTCGGCATGGACGGGCGCGTGCTCCGGCGCGGCGCCGATCTGCGGACGGTCCTGCGGGTGCTCGAACGCAAGCTGATCCGCGCCGTGACCTGAACTATCCCGGCCGCCGCCGCGCCGTCACCGGCCCGCCCTGCGCCTGTCCCGCGATCCTCTCCACCACTTTGTCCAGCGGCTCCGAGATCACGCGCATGGCATGGCCGGTGGCGTGGATCAGCCGCATGGCGTCCTGCATGATGCCGATATGGCCGCGCCAGCAGATCAGGTCGCCGCGTTGCAGCGCTGCACCGTCGGGGACCGCCTCGCCGGCCGCCGCCTGCATGTCCGAATCGCGGCCGATCACCCGCCCGGCCGCTCGCAGCGCAAGCTGCACCAGCCCCGAGCAGTCCAGTCCGAAGACCGAGGTGCCGCCCCAAAGATACGGAACCCCCAGAAACGTTTCCGCCACGGTGACGAAATCCGGCTCCGTCCGGGCCAGATGCGCCCGCAGCACATAGCCGCCGCCCGCCAGGGCAACGAAATCCTGCAGCCACTCTACCGCCGCCGGCGTGGCCAGATAGGGCAGGGTGCTCCCCGGCCGCGACTTGATGTCCGGCACCGGATAGACGTGCTGAAACGGGGCGCCGATGGTGACGCGCCGGCCATCCCGCGCCGGCCGCAGCGAGGCTTCGGCTACATAGCCCACGTATCCGTCGAAGCCGACCTGGCCCCAGGCCCAGCCATCGGCCAGGTCATAGACGGTGAACCCGTCGCCCAGCAGTAGCTGGCTCTCCATCCCCCGGGCTGCCGGATCCGCCACCAGGTCGGCCACCGGCACGCTCACCGTCATCGCCATCCCATCGGCATAACGCGGCGCCTCGACCTGGCCGCGCAGATGACTGGCGGCAAGGTCTGGGCGAACCGGCGTCAGGCGCGAATCGAATCCGGCCCTCATGCGGTTCCGTAGCGGCGTCGCAACGTCTCGTAGATCGCCCGCGCTGCCTGGCAGGCGCCACCCTTCGGGCGCCCCGGCAACGCCGTGGGCGTCCAGCCGTAGATATCGAAATGTGCAAACGCCGGCGTCTCGGTCACGAAGCGGCGCAGGAACAGGGCCGCGGTGATGGCGCCGGCCATGCCGCCTTTCGGCGCGTTGTCGAGATCGGCCACGTCGGGTTCGATCATCGATTCGTAGCCGCGCCAGAACGGCAGCCGCCACAAGGGGTCGGCGACGCTGCCCGCCGCCGCGTCCAGTTCGCCCGCCAGCCCGTCATCGTCGGTGAAATAGGCCGGCAGGTCGGGCCCCAGCGCCACCCGTGCCGCGCCGGTCAGCGTGGCGAGGCAGAAGATCGCCTCGGGCCGCGCCTCATCCGCCAGCGCCAGCGCGTCGGCCAGCACCAGCCGGCCCTCGGCATCGGTATTGTTCACCTCCACCGTCAGCTTCTTGCGGCTGGTCAGGATGTCCTGCGGCCGAAACGCATTGCCGGACACCGCATTCTCCACCGCCGGGATCAGCACCCTCAGCCGCACCCTCAGCCCGGTCGCCATGACCATCCGGGCCAGGCCCAGCACGTTGGCCGCGCCGCCCATGTCCTTCTTCATCAGCCCCATGGAGGCGGCGGGCTTGAGGTCCAGCCCCCCGGTGTCGAAGCAGACCCCCTTGCCCACCAACGTGATCGCCGGCGCCGCCGGATCGCCCCAGCTCATGTCGATCAGCCGCGGTGGCGTTGCCGCCGCGCGGCCGACCGCGTGGATCATCGGAAAATCGCGCTCCAGCGCCTCGCCGGCGGTGACCTCGACCGATGCGCCATGGTCCGCGGCCAGTGCCTCGGCTGCCGCCTGCAGCCCGTCGGGGCCCATGTCGCTGGCCGGCGTGTTGATCAGGTCCATCGCCAGTACGGCGCCGGCGGCTATCGCCTCGATCCGGGCGACATCGACACGCTCGGGCGCAACCAGCCGCGCCCTTTGCGGCTTGGCGGCCTTGTAACGCGGGAACCGGTAGGCCTGCAGCAGGAAGGCCAGCGCCGCCTCCTCGGCCTCGGCATCGTTCAGCCCCTCGGCAATCCGGAAGGTGCCCGCCGGCAGCGCCGCGGCGATGCTGCCGAAATGCAGCCGCCCCCGGGCCCGCTCCGCCGGCGAGCCCCATCCGGCAGCGACCATGTCGACATTGCCGTGCTCGCTGGGCACCACCACGGTCTGGCCCAGGCCAGCGGTAAAGCCCATCGCCGACAACCAGGCGCAGGTGGCGGGCACCTGACGTGACAGCCAGTCGTTCAGCCAGTCGCTGCCGATCACGTACAGGGGCAGGGCGTCGGTCTGCGGCGGGGCGAATGTCGGGCTTGTCGGCATGGTCGGGGCACCGCGGCAGGCTTGAGTCTGCCCCAGACTAAGCCCCGTCGCGGCGGCCGCAAGGGTGTTTAGGCCCAGCCCCGGCAGGCGATGTTCAGGACCGGCGTCAGCGAGGTTTCGCCAAGGCGGATCAGGCGATGGCCGACCGCCTGCATGGCTGCTTCGTCGGTAGTCTCGCAGCAACTCACCAGGGCGCGGGAGACATAGACCACCGCGTCGAGGCAGAGCAGCGCCGCAAGATCGGCCACGGTCTCGGCGGCGTTGCGCACCGCCGTCGCGTCGACATTGGCCAGAGCCGACTCCAGTTCGCCGATCTCCTCCACCAGCATCCGGCCGGTGCTGTCGCAGAGCGCCGAGAACCGCTCGGCGCCAAAGGCCTGCCGCAGCAGCAGAAGCGACTGCTCGTCATAAAGAATTTCGTCTCGCGCACGAAACGGCACCACGTCGTTCATGAAAAACCCCATTCCCTTACCCAATCCCGGGGTTAGCAGTCAGGGCTGAAAAAGCCGTTACCACGGCAGGACTGTGGCGATCTGATGCCCCGAACCTCTCGACAAATGCGTCGAATTCGACAATGCCTCTCAGCATGCGCCACGCTCGTCCCCTCCCCTCGTTCCTTGTCGACCGGTATCGCGGCTGGCATGCCACCCGCTTTCAGGAGAACCGCTCCTGGTATTCGCGCCTGTCCGAGGACGGGCAGCGGCCGCGCACCATGATCGTCGCCTGTTGCGACAGCCGCGTGCACGTGTCGTCGATCTTCGGCGCCGACAGCGGCGAGTTCTTCATCCATCGCAACATCGCCAACCTGGTGCCGCCGTTTCAGCCCGACGGCGCCCAGCACGGCACCTCGGCGGTGGTGGAATACGCGGTCAAGTCGCTCAGGGTCGCCAACATCATCGTGCTCGGCCACTCGCAATGCGGTGGAGTCCGGGCCTGCCACGACATGTGCCGCGGCGACGCCCCGCAGCTCGACGAGGCGACCAGCTTCGTCGGCCGCTGGATGGATCTTCTGAAACCCGGCTACGAATCGGTGCGCGAGGTGGCCGAGGATGCCGTGCGCGTCACCGCGCTGGAAAAGGCCGGCGTCGTTGTCAGCCTCGACAACCTGATGACCTTCCCGTTTGTCGCCGAGCCGGTCGAGGCGGGCGAGCTGGCACTGCACGGGCTGTGGCACAATATCGGCGACGGCGCGCTCTGGTCCTACGATCCCCGCAGCGACGACTTCGCCCCGGTCTGAGGCTTGCCTGCCGGCGAGCGTGCGGCGTCCCGGTCGCACGGCAAGCGAAGCGCGCAGCATGATCCGGTCCCGCGGCCAGGGCCAGGCCGACGTCAATTCTGCGTATCGCGGGTGCGGGGCGGCCGGCGCCGGACGCGATCTTCTGATCCGCGGCCATGGCGCTTCCCCGCAGGTGACCCGGACCAAAACGCTTCTATGCCTTCGACCAAAAGCTGTACGGGAGTCTTCACGATCAAGCCTCCTATGCACTGATGTAAAAAATTGTTTCTGATCCCGCCGCCCTGCCTGCGTTGCCGCGGTGCTTGCGGACCGGGGCGACAGGTCGACTGATCACATTGCCTTCGGCCCGGAAACTACTCCCGGGGACCCCGGGGCGGCTGTGCCATTCGTCACAAGTCGGCAGGCCGGCGGGCGCAGCCAGACCCAAGCCGCGCGGGGCGCCGTGGTGCCCGCGGAGCGCGGATCACTGCTGGCCGTGTCTCAAAAGACGAATGTCGTCGCCTCGCCGCCGAAATGGAGCTCGACCCGGCTCAGCCCGGCGCCATCCTCGAACCGGAACAGATCCGCCCCGGTGCCGCGGTCGAACAGCACCGCCTCGGCCACGGCGGCGCTGCCGAGATGACCGTCCTCGAGCCGCAGGCCGAAATCGCCCGAGCCGCTTGTGACGACGATCAGGTCGCCCTCGTCCGCGTCATAGTCGCGGATGCGGTCGGCCCCGTCTGCCGCAAGCCCGCTATGGCGGAACCGGTCGGCGCCGCCGCCGCCGATCAGCACGTCCAGCCCGGCCCCGCCGTCCAGCAGGTCGTCGCCGCTGCCACCACGCAGCCGGTCGTTGCCGTCGCCACCGAAGATGAAGTCGTCGCCCGCCTGTCCCACCAGCGCATCCGCTCCGCCGCCGCCCAGCAGCTTGTCACTGCCGCCGCCGCCGACCAGCGTGTCCCGCCCGGTGCCGCCGCTCAGCCAGTCGTCGCCCTGGTCTCCGGCCAGGGCATCGTCGCCCCGGTTGCCGGAGAGCACGTCGTTGCCCCAGGCGCCGGTCAGCTCGTCATCGCCGCCCAGTCCCTTCAGCGTGTCGTGCCCGGCGAGTCCGCTCAACAGATCGTCGCCGCCGCTGCCGGTGATGTTGTTGGCCGCCGCGTCGCCGCGAAACAGCAACCGCTCGCCGCTCACGGCCGCCTTGGCCAGCACCACCCGGTGCATCTCGCCCACCTGGTCGAAGCTTAGCGACAGGTCGCCGTCCAGGTCGCGCGCGCCAAGCACGCGGCCCTCGGTCACCGGCTGCGCCAGCGGGCTGTCGGGGTCGCCGTCCGGGCCCGGGATTGCCGAAAGCGTCTCCACCCAGCCGTGGCCGGCAGCGCCGGTCAGGGCGTGGAAATCCACCGTCACCGTGGCGCTGTCGCCGGCAAGTGCGCGCGCGGTCACGAACAGCACCACCTTGCTCGCGTCCTCGAAGGCGTGCAGCGAGAAGTCGCCCTTGCGGTTCGAAAAATCCATGTCGGCGACCAGCCGCGTGCCGATCAGCGTCTCGCGCATCAGCTCGAACGCGGCGCCGCCGATCTTCGCCACCCCCTTGCCCTCGGCCGAGGCGAAGGCAGTGCGGTTGTTGTTCTGCACCGTCCAGGCGGCGGCGTAATCCACCCCCCATTTCGCCATGAAGGCAACCGACTCCACCAGGGTCGCCGCCTGCGACAGCCCGTAATCCATGTCGGCGGGGTCGTAGTTCTTCAGGCTGCGGACGTTCCATTCCGACAGGTACGAGGTCTCGGCGACGCCGGCATCCAGCCAGGCCTCGGCCAGCGCGCCCTTCTTGTCATAGGCGACCTCGACCCGCTCGAACCGCCACGGATAGGCGTGGAACGAGACCGTATCGACGGCATCCTTCTCGGCCCAGGTGTCGAAATGGGACAGGATCGTCGCGTTGTCGGCCGCGTCATAGCCCGCCTGCACCGACACCGTCACCCTGTCGCCCGCCGCCGCCTCGATGGCGGTGGCGAAGGCCGAGGCGATCCGGCCGTACATCGTCGCCGAGATGGTGCCGACGCCGTAGGCCGCCGAGCCGAAATTGTACTCGTTGCCGATCTCGAGGATGGCGCCCGAGGCATCGCCCCACTCCCCCGCCACCAGTTTCTCGACGAATCCGGTCACCGCCTCGACCCCGGCGTCGATGTCGCCGGCATAACGCTTGGTGGGCAGGGTGATCGTCGGCCGCGCCCCGATCGCCGCGCAATGGGCGAGGAACTCCGACAGCGGCAGCAGCGCGCCGTCCGGCCCCACCGTCGCATCGGGGTTGGTCGGGTCGAAGTAGCCCTCCGACACGGCACCGCCGGGATAGCGGATCAGCGTCAGGCCGAGATCGGCCGAGACCTCGCCAAAGGTGCCGTCGGTGCGGTCGTCGGTGAAGACCAGGTTGCCGCCGAACAGGTCTTGGGCAAGCGGGTCGCGATACTGGTCGGTGGGCTTGATCGTAAGGGTGGGGGCCATGGGGCGCGCCTTTCCTCTGGCGCTGCCCGTGGTGGCGCGGAACCGGTCAAGATCGGGTTAAGGCACGGAGCATTCGCCGCGCCCTTGCGCGGGCCGGCGCCGGTGGCCAAGACTGGCGGCGGGGAGAAAAACCGGATGTCCGAAGCCGACGACGCCTTTGCCGCCGCCGAAGCAGCTTTCGATGAAGTGCGGCAGCGGGGCATGTTTGAATTAGATCTGAGCGGCAAAGACTTTCTCGCCCTCGACCGCCTTCCAGAAGACAAGGACGATCTCGCCGGGCTCAGGGAGCTTAACCTCAGGAATACTCAGATCGCCGACCTCAGCCACTTGGCTGGGCTCAAGGGGCTCGAAACACTGCGCCTAGACAATACACCGGTCGCCGATCTCACCCCCCTCGCTGGCCAGACTGCACTCCGGGTGCTCTCCGTGTCGGACACCCCGGTTGCCGACCTTACCCCCATTTCAGGCCTCGACCTGCGCGAACTCGACGCGGGCAGCACTCGGGTTCAGGACCTCGGCCCGCTTGCCAGCGTGCCCTTGCTGGAGTGGCTCTGGCTTGCTGGTGCCCCGGTCGCCGACATTGCGCCACTGGCCGGGCTCAGATTTCTCCGAGAGCTCACTCTGTCCAACACTCTGGTCAGCGATCTGACACCGCTCGCTAACCTTGGTCTTGTAAAGCTCTACCTCGCCGAGACCGCCGTGTCAGACTTGACACCTATTGCAGGCCTCATTTCTCTCAGAGAACTCACGCTAGCAAATACTCAGGTCGCCGACCTCGCGCCTCTCGCCGGACTTACCAAGCTAACGAGGCTGGGCTTCAACAAGACCAGTGTCGCCGACGTCACGCCCCTCGCCGGGCTTACGAAGCTCACGTGGCTGGACCTCAACAAGACCAGCGTTGCCGACCTCGCGCCGCTTGCCAGCCTCACCGCGCTGCAAAGTCTCAATCTCGACGACACCCCGGTTACCGACCTGCGCCCGCTTCGGGTCTTCACTCGACTTGCGGAAGAGCCTCGCGTGGGAAGCATCACCTTCAGGAACTGTGCCGCCGCCCGCGCCGATCCGCGCATTGCCGAGATCGCGGAGATC
Source organism: Paracoccaceae bacterium (assembly GCA_050299555.1). GTDB lineage: Bacteria > Pseudomonadota > Alphaproteobacteria > Rhodobacterales > Rhodobacteraceae > JBNKWA01. Next base: position 46,041 of record JBNKWA010000061.1, read on the forward strand.
AGAGACCCAGTAGAACGCGCCGCGACGCTTTTCGCCTATCTGGAAGACTGGGAGCCGCTGGTCGAGCCGACCGACGACGCCTTGTTGCCGGTCGGGACAGAGGGCGGACGGCTGGAAGTTGCGGCGACCCATCCCGATGCCGCCGAACAGGATGACGGGCTAAAGCGACACCTGCACACGCGGCTGGTCGGGCGCGCGACCGATCTGGAACGGCTGGCGGGAAACAGGTTCTATGTGCTCTGCGCCAAGGCGCGGTCCCTCGGTTCAAGGCTGGATAGGCCGTTCGAGATGCTCGACATGCTCAATATCCACCTCGATGTGGAAGAGCTGTCGCGCATTTCGGATCGTGGCACCGAGCGGGAGGGAGACGAGCCGTTCACCGCCGAAGTCGCGGACGCACTGGCTGATGTGGTGGCGATCGGGCCCGGGCTGACGCTGGACAATGCGGCGGTCGAGCTTTTGGAGGAGAGGAAACGGCGGTGGCAGGCCGGCCCGCCACCAGCCGCGGCCATTGCCGCGCAGAATGCCATGAGCGCAGCCCTCGCGGCAGACGAGGCTGCGGTCGGCCCCAACCTTCGGGCGCTGGAGAATGATGTGCTGAGCCGCGAGCCCGACGCGACCGGCTATGCGGTGCAGGATGCCCTGCACCGGAACGTTCTGATCCGGCTGGGGCGATGGGCACTCGCCAGAACAACGGGCGTCTTCGAAGGCGTGGTCGCCTCGTTCGTGACGCTGCTTCTCCAGTCGAATTGGCCGCTGATAGCCGACGCGGTGCAACTGTATGGTCCCGGGTTCGCGCGCTGGTTTCTGAGCGCAATGGCCCGGGTTCAGGACCTTGCAGCGGTCATGGCGAACGTGGAGATGCGACCCATTGGCCGACCGGGCGACGAATAGACCCGCCGCCCCGCCAGTGCCTCAGCCCTTCTTAAGCACCCGCCGGCCCAGCAGCTCGGCGATCTGCACCGCGTTCAGCGCCGCGCCTTTCCTGAGGTTGTCCGACACCACCCAGAGGTTCAGCCCGTTGTCGATGGTCGAATCCTGGCGGATGCGGGAAACGAAGGTGGCGAAGTCGCCGACGCATTCCACCGGCGTCACGTAGCCGCCGGGCTCGCGCTTGTCGACGACCATCACCCCCGGCGCCGCGCGCAGGATCTCGCGGGCCTCGTCCTCGTCGAGGAAATCCTCTGTCTCGATGTTGACCGCCTCGGCATGGCCGACGAAGACCGGCACGCGCACGCAGGTCGCCGTCACCTTGATCGCCGGATCGACGATCTTCTTGGTCTCGGCGACCATCTTCCACTCTTCCTTGGTCTCGCCGGAATCCATGAAGACGTCGATATGGGGAATGACGTTGAAGGCGATCTGCTTGGTGAACTTCTTCGGCGGCACCTCGTCGATCGGGTTGTAGATCGACTTGGTCTGGTTCCACAGCTCGTCCATCGCGTCCTTGCCGGCGCCCGAGACCGACTGGTAGGTCGAGACCACCACCCTTTTGATCCGCGCCCGGTCGTGCAGCGGCTTCAGCGCCACCACCATCTGCGCGGTGGAGCAGTTGGGATTGGCGATGATGTTCTTCTTGGAATAGCCCTCGATCGCGTCGGGGTTCACCTCGGGCACGATCAGCGGCACGTCGCGGTCGTAGCGGTAGAGCGACGAGTTGTCGATCACCACGCAGCCCGCCTTCGCCGCCTTCGGCGCATAGGTCTTGGTCGCGTCCGAGCCGATGGCGAAAAGCGCGATGTCCCAGCCGGCGAAGTCGAACGTGTCGAGGTCCTTCGTCTTCAGCGTCCGATCGCCAAAGCTGACCTCGGTGCCAAGCGACTTGCGCGACGCCAGCGCCGCGATCTCGTCCACCGGGAACTGGCGCTCGGCCAGGATGTTCAGCATCTCGCGGCCCACGTTTCCGGTGGCGCCCGCGACGGCAACCTTGTAACCCATCGGGAATCCTCGTTTGGCAAGCGTGCGCCCAATAGCCGATCGGACCAGGCTTCTCAATGACCCTTAAGGCCAGTACCGCGACCGGTGGCGGAGCGTTGCAGTCCTACCGCCGCGAGGGCCCAAGGGCCGACCAGGCCCGGACCGCCGTCACCTCGGCCCGGCTGGTCTTCAAGCATATCCGCAACACCAACAATGTCGGCGACGCCTGGTGCTGCCCCTACGACTATCTCGACTTCGAAGATGCCGTGGCGCTGGACCTCGGCGAGCCGACGCCGCCCTGCGAGGCGGTGATCTACGGCGGCGGTAAGATCTTCGGCAAGCTCAGGCGCGCCATGCAGCCCGCCGACCGCGCCGCCCGGCACCGCATTGCCTGGGGGGTCGGAACCCGGCAGTCGAGCCCGCTGTCCATCTGGTACTACCTGTCGCGCCGGGCGATGACGCTGGTCGGTTCCCGCGACTGGGGCGACACCCGTTATGACTACGCGCCCTGCGCCTCGTGCCTGTCGCCCCTGTTCGACCGCGACTGGCCGGTCCGCCACAAGGTGGTGGTCTATCACCATCACTGGATCGCCCCGCGCATGGGCTTCGAGATTCCCACGGGCGTGCCCCAGTTCGACAACGCCGCCCCGGGCCTCGAGGACGCCATTGCCTTCCTCGCCAGTGGCGAGACGGTGGTCACCTCGTCGTACCACGGCGTCTACTGGGCGCTGCTCCTTGGCCGCAAGGTGCTGTGCGTGCCGTTCTCGCACAAGTTCTACGGCTTTCGGATCGCGCCCGGCTATGCCACGCCGAAGGACTGGCAGGCGCGGCTGCCCGAGGCCCGTGGCAGCGATGAGATGCTGGGTCTCTGCCGCGAGGCCACCGGCGTCTTCGAGGCCAAGGTGCGCAACCTGATCGGCTGACCGCCGACGGCAAGCCGCTATCGCTTGTCCGGCTGCCGCTTGAGGACAAGCGACCGGTTGCGGGCCAGCATCCGATCCATCGCCAACCGCGCCGCCTCGGCATCGCGCCCCGCGATGGCCCGGGCCACCGCGATATGGGCGCTCCGGCTCAGGATCGGGTTGTTCGGTGTGACGACACCGTATTCGAACGACACCCGAAGCGCCACTGCTATGACCGAACGCATCCGACGCATCAGCGAATTGCCGGTGGCTTCGAGAATGGTGGTGTGAAAGCTCAGATCGGCATCGAAAAGCGCCTGCAGGCCAAGCTCGCCGGTGCGCAGGTTCCTGGCGGCAGCGTCGATACGCCGGATCTGCTCCTCGCGGGCCCGGACTGCGGCCAGCGCGGCGGCGGCGGGCTCGATGATCGAGCGCAGCTCCGTGGTCTCGGCATAGATTCTGGCCAGCCTTGGATGATCGGGCTCGTGCCAGCCGACGATATCGGCATCGAGCAGGTTCCACTCGTCCTCCGGGCGGACGCGGGTTCCGTGCCGCCGCGCGGTCCTGAGCAGGCCCTTGCCGGACAGGATCTTGACCGCGTCGCGCAGGGTGGTGCGGCTGACACCCAGCGAGGCGGCCAGATCGTTTTCCATCGGGATGGTCTCACCCGGCAGATAGGTGCCGGCGATGACGCGGCGGCCGAGTTCCTCCACTGCCCTGGGCCCGGGCCCGCGTTGCAGCGATGTCCGGAACTCCGGTGGCAGGGTTATGCGCGCTTCTGGACGCTTGTTGTCCGCCATTCTCCCATCCAGACACCCGACCGGGGACGAGGTTGCAGATAATTCCAGCCGTGTCGACCGGCCCCCCGTATACCCGCTCCGGCTGCACAGGTATCTTGACGGAACCGCTATTGGGAATGTTAGATAATATCTAGAAATGCGCACGCCCGTGTTCCCATGGGGGTAGCCCGGTGCGGCCAGGTGAACGGCCGCGGGCGGACCCCAGGCGTTTGTCATCAGTCACCTGCTCAAGCGGCCCCTGTCCGGGCCGAAATGTCGTCGGGGCGAGACGGCCCCATGACGTCAACAGCCGCGGCAAGCGGCCAATTCGGGAGGAAGCCCATGACACTCGAACGCAGATCGCACTGGCGCCGGATACGGCACGCGGGTCTCGCCCTGGCGGTTGCCGCGGCGACCGTCGGCGCGGCCCAGGCCGACGAATGGGTCGGAACCTGGACCGCAAGCGCGCAGCCGGCCTGGGGGCCGGATTTCGCCGTGGGGCTGGGGATGCCCGACAATCTTTGGAACCAGACGGTGCGCCAGAACGCACGTGTCTCGATCGGCGGCAGCCGCGTGGCGATCGAAGTATCCAACGCCTATGGCGAGTTCCCGGTCACCATCGGCGCGGGCCATGTCGCGCTGGCGGGCGAGGGCTCCGCCATCGTCGATGGCAGCGACCGGGCGCTGACCTTCTCGGGCGGGCCGTCGATCACCATTCCCGCCGGTGCCGTCGTGCTCTCCGACCCGGTCGACCTGGAGGTCGCACCGCTGTCGGAACTGTCGGTCAGCCTCTACTTCCCCGAGGTCGCGCCGACCAGCACCATCCACTGGGATGGCCACGACACCGCCTGGGTCGCAGGCGGCGACCAGACCGGTGCGGCGTCGTTGCCCGATGACGCGATGACCATGACCAAGCGGGTCTTCCTGACCGAGATCCTGGTCGAGGCCCCGGACGACACGCCGGCCATCATCACGTTCGGCGACTCCATCACCGACGGCGACGGATCGACGGTGGACGGCTTCGACCGCTGGCCGGACATGCTCGCCGAGCGCCTGCAGGAGGCCGGCATGAACGTCGCGGTGCAGAACCAGGGCATCTCGGGCGACAAGGTACTGACCGACCGCATGGGCGTGAACGCGCTGGCCCGGTTCGAGCGCGACGTGCTCAGCCAGAACGACGCGACGGCGGTGGTCCTGATGATGGGTATCAACGACATCGGCTGGCCCGACAGCGGCCTGGCCCCCAACGATCCGCCCGCCGATGCCGATGCGATCATCGCCGCCTACAAGCAGATGATCGTTCGCGCCCGCGCCAACGGGCTGAAGATCTACGGCGCCACCCTGACGCCGTTCGGCGATTCCTTCGCCGGCACGCCCTTCGAGGGCTACTACAGCGACGAAAAGGAGGCGATGCGCCTGAAGGTCAACGACTTCATCCGCTCCGGCGCCTTCGATGGGGTGATCGACTTCGACGCCGTGGTGGTTGACCCCGAACGGCCCGGCTACATCCGTCCCGAGTTCGACAAGGGCGACCACCTGCACCCGAACCCGGCCGGCTACAAGGCGATGGCCGAAAGCATCGACCTGTCGCTGTTCAAGTGACATCAGAACGGGGCGGCCGCCTGCCGGCGCTCGCCCCCGAACCGGCCCGGCGCTTGCCGTCCGGGCCGGATGCCCTACTCTCTGACCCCATGCGTACGCCTCGCCTCGCTCTCGCCTGCATGCTCCTCCCCGCGGCCGCTCTCGCCGATGCGCCGGTGGTGGTCGACGCCCGCGCCACCCAGACCGGCGCCGGCTGGAGCTTCGATGTCACCGTGCGCCACGCCGATGCCGGCTGGGACCACTACGCCGATGGCTGGTCGGTGATCGGCCCCGACGGCACCGAGCTCGGCTATCGCAAGCTCCTGCACCCGCACGAGGCCGAGCAGCCCTTCACCCGCTCGTTGGCCGGTGTTGCGATCCCGCCGGGTGTCGCCGAGGTGACCATCCGGGCCCATGACTCGGTCCACGGCTGGGGGCCGGACTTCATGCTTGCCCTGCCCGGAGCCGACGGCTGACCCGTCGCCGAGACTGGCCCCGCCTCCATTCGGCCTGACCCTTGCACGCCTTGCCCCGGCTGCCGTCCGCGTCCGGACGGCGGACTTGGGGCCCGGATCCGCCCTTCCCCACGGCGTCCCCAGAGCGTGGGGACGGTGGGTCAAGTGTCTGACTTGTATGGATAAAAGTGTTAACGCCGGTGGGGACACGTGGGGACATGGGCCGCGGACGGCTCAGCGGGTGCCCCTGGCGGCGGTAGAATGCAGCGCTCCGTTCCGCCGGAATCAGGCCGGAGTCCCGCGGTGGAGTCGTCTTGTCGCCCAGATCGTTTCCGATCGCCATCGTGCTACAGGCGAGCCGCCAACCACCGCGCAGCACTGTCAGTCAGGCGAATACCCTCTCTTTACATCCGGCGAACAACCAAATCCACAGCCATTATCTAATCACTCCCCTCTTGGCTTGATGCTGTCTTTTAATACCTGTTCGATCCAGTGGTTGAGATCCGAAAACCAAATCGGAGCCTCCCAACCAGGGCTGGCGCCTTTATGAATTTGTAGTACCTGATGGGTGCTGCCGCCTCGTGCCAGGACAATACCTACGCAGTCATCGCTTGCGTTATCTTGAGCAATCGGAATCATCATTCTGTTACTATAAATGTCATTTATTGTCTCCATGTATATTTGATAAAATTCTGCCTCACAAAACGCCCAGTTGATCGTTATCAATTTTTCCAAGAATCCCGGATCGCATAGCTCCCTTGGGATCGGAACACCATTCGCCCTCAAGGTCTCCACAATGTGCTGCGTTCGGCATTCGTTGCATGGATTCGTTGCTCTTCCATCCGTCGTCATGGCTAGTACAAACCGCCCGAGGAAAGCGGGCCGAAACCAGGGGCCGTCGGATAAATGGTCTGCCCGTCAGTTCGCACCGGCATCGTCGGTGGTGTATCCGTGCCTTCAATAGTCAAGGGTGGCTTCTGCCCCGATGTTCGTGCTTGCAGGGCCTCACCCCATGTGCGAGCGCCCCCCTTGAAGTCGCCCAGCCTGCTAACCGGTAGGGCCTCACCCATCTTGTGTATGTTCACACGGACTCTGATTCCCAGCTCTCTGGCGACCGCAAGGCGTGTGTTGTCCATCGAAACCAAGGAACCACTAGGCGTCTGCACTACGTCAATGTAACCGTTATTGAAGCCTACAACCGACATGGAGTCTCTGAGTTTATTAGCCCGTCCATTCCCTCCAGCGCTAGTCTGGCTAAAATTTATTGCGTTCGGGTCTACAAATGTTCGTCCGTCGGTGTCGCTCGAAGCCAATCCTGCAGCGGCCAAGACTGCAAGGAGTCCCCCGATATCTGGATCGTTCGGGTCCATTAATGGTGGCCCGCCGTTGTCGCCCATGCGCGGCTCTTCACCTTGCGGGCGCACGTGAAAAAGAGGTGTGGAATGACTTACAACGACTCCGATTCCGATTCCAATCGGTCCATTACCGTTTTTTGCTCCGTCGTTGGAAACATCTGAAACGTGATCTACCAAGACCACTGCAGTCGAAATGCCAAGCGCCGCTAAGACCGCTTCGCATCCGCCAAGTGCACACGCGCCAGCGGCAACTGGGAAAAGGTGTCCGCTCGGGTCTGCGTGGTTCACCGGATCGTTCCCGGCATAGGCGTAGCGGTTGGTGCCGACGCCGGGCGTGGTCACCTCCCACCAGTCGGGCTGGATGAACCGCCCCAGCGCGGGGTCGTAATAGCGGGCGTTCAGGTACTGCAGCCCGGTCTCGTCGTCGTAGCGCTCGCCGATGAAGCCCTTGGACTCGTCGGCGACGGCAGGGGCGAAGTCGGTGTCGTCCGGCAGGCCGTAGGGCGCGTAGCTGGTCGTCCGCGCCCGCGTGCCGCCCGAATGGGTGATCAGCCTCTACCCGAGTCCAGATGGTCGCGGTGGAGATAGCTGACCACACCGTCCACCAGCCGCACGTCGGGGCGTCCGCATTCGGACGCCGCCGCGACCGCCGGAGGGGTCCCATGGGGACCGCGTTCGGACGTCCTTTTGGGGCCCGGATCCGCCCGTCCCCAGAGTGTCCCCATGGGGACGGAAGTCAACATATTGATATTATTGAATATACCGTTGAGACGTGCGTGGAGGGCGTGGAGAGGCGCATCCAGTCCCCCTGACGGTACGGAAACCGGTCATGGGCGGCAATTCCTCGTCGCCCGGCACCTCCGGGAAACCCGAGGCCGACACGACTTGGTACCGACGGCCGTACAATAGGATCGAAAACCCTTCCCGCTTGCTCAAGACATCGAGCTGAGCCAGAGCGGCCGCCACTATTCGCTATCGGACGATCCTCTGCCCCGGCTTTCCATGGTCCTCTAGCGCCATCGAGTCCGCACGAATTCGGATCTCGACCTCTGTGCGGACGCCAGTCGAATCAATTCCATCCACGCTCATGACGATTAGGTACTTGGCCGAATCGCCTACGAGCGGTTCCGCCTTGATGTCGTTGATGGAGTCGTTGGGAATCACGTCGCTGGGGTCGAACACCACGCCCTTCACACCCTCGAAGACGATGAAGCCATCGGGCAAGTCTTCAGCCGTGTAGTAGTCCCATGCTGCCGACCGGACACGAGATATGCACGTCGCCTGCACTTTGATCTCGGAGTTCCAGCCATCGATCAACACCGACTTGCAGCCACGGTCGCCGACGTAGATGGTCTTCAAGAATTCGACAACGTCCATGGCGGTCAGTTGATGGGCCAATGGGCAGCAGGGCTGTTCCATGGCACGACATTGCCGTTGACATCAAGCGATGGGCCTTGCCCTTTCATCCCCGGCCCCGTACCGGGCGCATGGCCATGGCCGTGTGGGGTCGGGTTGTTAGCGTGGAGGCTAAATCGGCCTATCGGGCGTCCCCATGGGGACGGGGGGGGGGTCAAGGCATTGATTCCATAGCATTTCCCGCGGGGACGGTCTGGGGACTTTGTGGGGGCAACGTTTCGAGGCGAAATCGGCCAATCAGGCGTCCCCATGGGGAGAGTATGTTAAATGCCTGATTTACATTGATAAAAGTGTTAGCGCAAGCGAGGCGCCATGAACGCGCGCCCGGAGCAATGCTTTCTGGCAAGGCACGGACACCCAGTTTGCCTTTCGTTGCGCAAACAGGACTATGGCAAGGCCCAAGAGTTCGTCGTCCAAAGCGCGCTCCGCCACGCTTAGACGGCGTGCCTGAGAAGACCGTTCAGCTAGGTCCAAAAACTCACTCGGGCGTGATCGGATCGGTAGGGAAATTCTCATCGTACACCAGCGCGTCAACATCTAGACCGGCCGCTTCGTACAAAGCATGGAAAATGCGCTCCGACAAGTGGCGGCGCAAGAACACGTTCGCCTTCGGTCCAGTCGAACCCCGTTGCATGAGAGGCAGACTGCGGACGATTTCCACGACACCTATCTTCAGCGACCCATTCTCGTCGTCGTTGGCGACGGCATGTTCCAGTCCCGCAACCGTTTCGACCGGGACTGTCGTGTATTTGGCAGCACTATCAGCAGGTACGTCGAAGTTTCCATCCCTTATATCAACCAGAACTTGCTGGTTAATCCAGTGGCTAAAGACGACTATCATGTCTTTCTGATCACTATACGAGAGTTCCGAAAGAAGATTATTTAGCTTGACGTTTCTGTTCATTTGAATTACCAACCAGTATAGGGTGCGATATTGCCAAAGCGGTCGTCCGACAGTCTGTGGAACGTCAGCCCCAACAGATTCCTGCGTGCAACACCGCGGATCCTATTGGCAACGAGTACCCACACCACCGTAGCTGGCGATCAGTTGTTGTTCGCGGCCGCGGATCGCCATGTAGTTCGGACTATTAGTAGTCGCCGGTCAGGTAGCGGTCCAGCGTCGGGTTGCCAAAACCCCGCGCAGCCATGTGATGACTGCTCCAACGTTTGGCCATGACTTGTTGTGGCGTCGCAAATAGCCCGAGGTGCGGCCAACGTACACCATTGCGTTGGGTCCAGTTGCCACGTAGGTGATGTTCATCCGGGCGCGGCCCATTTGATCCGCTGCAACTATGGACGCTCCAACGACCAGTCCTTGCGGGTTTGGTCGGACAAGTCTGCTGCCCACGCCCTCGGCGACCACCGAACCGTTTAAGACCCACGTCTCCGGCGAGTTTCTGGTGACGCTGAGGCTATCACCATGCTGCGTTGTCCCCGAGAAGCCGGAGCCGTTCCAAGTGGCGTATTGCTAGCCCGACAACGCTCCGAAGTCATTGCGGGCGTCGCCCCAATTGTTGTCCCAGTCTCTCACATAGGCACTGCCTTCGGGGCATCCGCCGTCAGGGCGTAGTGCATGGGATCGTCGGGAGAGAAGTGGGTCGCTGTTTCGTTGAGACCATCGCCGTCTTCGTCGGTGAAGCGGGTGGCGTGCCCGCCCGGGTCGGCAGCGTTCACCGGATCGTTCCTGGCATAGCCGTAGCGGTTTGTCCCCACCCCGGGCGTTGTCACCTCCCACCAGTCGGGCTGGATGAACCGCCCGAGCCCCGGGTCGTAGGTGCGGGCGTTAAGGTACTGCAGCCCGGTCTCGTCATCGTAACGCTCGCCGATGAAGCCCTTCGGCTCGTCGGTGACGGCGGGGGCGTAGTCGGTGTCGTCCGGCAGAGCGTAGGGCGAAAAGCTGGTCGTCCGCGCCCGCGTGCCGCCGGAATGGGTGATCAGCCGCACCGACCCGAGATGGTCACGGTGGAGATAGCTGACCACACCGTCCACCAGCCGCACGTCGGGGTGTCCGCATTCGGACGGTCCTTTGGGGCCCGGATCCGGCCGTCTCCGAGGCGCCCCCGATGCGTCCCCATGGGGACGGGGGGTCAAGCTGCTGATTTACCTAGAGAAAAGTGTCAACGCCGGTGGGAACACGTGGGGACATGGGCCGCGGACGGTTTAGTGGGTGGCCTTTACGAGGACGATTGCAGCGCTCAGGTCCGTCGGAGTCAGGCCGGAGTTGTGCGGTGGAGTCGTCTTGTCGCCCAGATCGTTTCCGATCACGGTGCATATCGGACTGGCTGCCGGAGCTTGCCGGGCGGGTCCGCCCCTATGGATTTCAAGGCGCCCGACCACATCCAATAGATATGCCGGAAAAGGGCGGCATCAAGGCGACCCACCGGGGTCCAACAAGGAAGCAATTTCACACTCAATACCGGCGTGTTCAATCGCAAGCTTCATCAGATCGGAAATGTCCACTTCGCCGGGATCTTCGAGATCGGAAAACCTCCTCCCCGCTATAGAAAGTTCGTACTCGGGTTGGTCACCTTCCATTAGGACAAATAACATGCCAAGGAATCTTAAGTATACACTCGGCACCTCATCCCGTATCCATTCGTCGTAGCCCCCAAATATTGCGCCGCCAAAAACCGAGCCTGACAGCTCTTTCGCGAGGTCGAACAGATCAAGCTTCGATCTAATTATGACAGCTCCATAGATGTTTCGCATTCATCGAACTCCGTGTCGGCCCGGCGGTCAGTACAGGCCGCCGCTTGAACTGCCACTCCAGTCATATGTTCCGCCCGTGGCGAAGGCGCCCTACCGGCGCCGCAGCCAGACCCGCATCAGCGCCACGGCCGCGATCGCCGCCCAGACGGCCTCCAGCAGCATGGCGCCGGGATTGGGCCGGTACCACAGCGACCAGAGCAGCAGCAGCGCGCCGGCCAGGTTCACCGCCTGGAACGCCGCGCTTTCGCCCTGCATCCTGCCGCTCGAGACGCCGAGATAACCCAGCAGGATCAGGACCGATCCGGCCAGCCCGACCAGGTCCATCGCTGTGAAACCGGCTGCCATCGCGCCATCGAGCACGCCCGGCACACCGGTTGCAAGCGCAACCTATCCAACCCGCTCCAGCACCAGATGCGGCTGCCCGTCCGAGGTCCTGGCCGGTGAACACCCGCGCGGCCCGACCACGCTGGTCAGCCGCCGGCGGAAATTCGAGAAGCTGTCGAAGGTGACCACGTCCACCGGCTGGTCGAGTTGCAGCGACAGCCGGAACCAGCCGGGCTGCAGCACCTCCACGGCCAGGATCTCGGCCGAGAAGGGCTGGCCGAGATAACGCCCGCGGACCTGCTCACCCACCGCCCAGTCGGCGGGCGGGCGGTTGCCCATGGCCGCATGCAGCGTGTTCCAGTCGCGATAGCCGTACTGATGGGCGACCAGCTCCAGCGCCTTGCCGTGGCTGACCTCGGTTCCATCCGCTGCCAGCTCGGCACGCAGCCGCTTTGCCTGCGCCTTGGCGGCGTCGATCGAGGCGGGCTTCATCGTTCCGCCTCCAGGCCTGCATTCGCCTCCGCCATGAACATCCCCCAGCGCCGGCCGTGCCGCCGCGCGGTCAGCGTCAGCACCACCACCGCCAGCACGGCCAGCATCAGCTCGGCCATGGGGCCGGCCAGCCAGATGCCGCGCTCGCCCAGGGCCAGCGGCAGCAGGAAGGTCAGCGGGATCGCGAACAGGTAGGGCCTCGACAGCCCCAGCAGCGCTGCCCGCCCGGCATCGCCGATGGCCTGGAAATAGCTCGACAGCATCACCAGCGGGCCGGCGGCGAAGAACATCGCCACCATGACCGGCATGATCCGCGCCACTTCGCCGGTCACCGCCGGATCGTCCACGAACAGCCCGGCGACCGGCCGCGCGAAACCGGCCAGCACCAGCTCTGCCGTCAGGCAGTAGACCAGCGCCACCATCGCGCCGAGCCGCAGGCTGTCATCCGACCGCCGCCACAGCGCGGCGCCGAAATTGTTGCCGGTGATCGACTGCATCGCATGCGACAGGCCCAGAAGCGGCAGGAACACGAAGGTCATGATCCGGGTGATGATCCCATAGGCCGAGACGGTGGTCGCATAACCCTCGGCGGCCACCATCTGCAGCGCCGCGATGATCGCCGCCGACCCCAGCGCGATGCCGAGGAAATTGAGGCTCTGCGGCGCACCCAGCGCCAGGATCGGGCCCCAGCCCCGCGCCAGCGGATGGGTCAGCAGCGCCCCGGGCCGCAGCTCGGTCCGGCCGCGCAGGCGAAAGCCGAGGATGATCGCCAGCGCCAGCGCCTGCGCCGCGACGGTGCCCAGTGCCGACCCGGCGACGCCGAGACCGGCGACCGCGATCAGCACCCAGTCGAAGCCGATGTTGGCCAGCGAGACGGTAAGGCTCATCGCCGCCATCAGCCCCACCCGGCCCTCGTTGCGCAAGGCGTCGGAATTGACCGACAGCACGAACATCAGGGGCGAGAACAGCATCAGGATGCCAAGATAGGTGTGACCCATGCCGGCCAGCACCGCGTCGCCGCCGGCCGCCGCCAGGGTCGCGCTGCGACCGGCGATCGCGAACAGCAGGATCAGCCCGGCGCCGATGGCCAGCGCCAGCCCGTGCGCGGCGGCAAAGACGGCCCGCGCCGCGTCGAAGCGGTGGCCGCCCAGAGCCCGCGCGATCTGGCTCGACATGCCGCTGCCGACCAGTGCCGACAGCGCCACCATCAGCATGTAGGGCGGGAACATCAGCGTCACCGCGCCCAGCGCCTCGGGCCCCACATAGAGGCCGAGGAAGATCGCATCGACCACCGTCATCAGGCCGTTCATGCCCATCACGAAGATGATCGGCAGCGCGGTGCGGGCAAAGACCGCCCCAAGCGCACCGTGGGTGAAGGCATTGCGGCCCTCGGGTCGTGCAATGGTGGGTCCGCCCTCCGGCGGGTGGGGGAATTCGGACGACATGGCCAGTCTCCTCGAGACGAGGCATTCCGGCAGTTGGATGGGGCCCGCATTGCCACCCGGGCGGAATGCGCCGAGGGACAGGTTCGTCGACTTCTCCAGAGCTTCACCGGTTCGCGGGCGGCAGGCGTCTGGAAGCCAGGCCGCGACCCCTAGGTCCGGGCGGACGAAAAGTCAACAGAATTCACCGCCGCAGGCCGGCCCCTTGCCCTTGCAATGCCGGCTCAGACCATCGACGGATGCCGGCCATGACGAATCGCAACCGGTTCCTCGAAGGCGTCGGCCTCAGGCTGGCAGCCGCCTTCCTGATGACGGCCATGTCCGCCGCCGTGCATGGCGCGGCCGCGGTCGCTCCGATCGGCCAGATCATGTTCTGGCGCTCGGTGCTGGCACTGGTGCCGATCCTTCTCTACATGGCGGCCCGGCGCGAGCTCCCGGGAGCGCTTCGAACCCGCCGCCCGGGCCTGCATGTCACCCGCAGCCTGCTCGGCGCCTTCTCCATGGGCATGTCGTTCCTGTCGCTGGCCACCCTGCCGGTGGCCAATGCCCAGGCACTCTCCTACCTGGCGCCGGTCCTTGTCCTGCCGCTGGCGGCGGTCATGCTGCGCGAGGATATCGGGGCCACCGTCCTTGCCGCCGTCGCGGTCGGCTTTGCCGGGGTCATTGCGCTTCTGTGGGATGCGCTGGCGATCCCGGGGGAAGGCGCCCTGATCGGCGTCGGCGCGGGCCTCGCCTATGCCTTCACCATGGCCTTCGTGCGTGTGCACACCAAGCGGATGATGACGACCGAAAGCGCCTCCACCATCGCGTTCTTCTTTGCCATCGTCTCGGCCGCCGTCGGTCTGGCCACGCTGCCCTTCGGCTGGGCCAGCCTGACCTGGCCGCAATTCGGCTGGCTTGCCCTCGCCGGCCTTCTCGGTGGGATCGGCCATATCGCCGCCAACGAGGCCATCGCCCGCGCGCCGGTCAGCGCGCTCGCCCCGTTCGACTTCACCGGCCTCATCTGGGCGCTCGGCTTCGATCTGGTGCTGTTCGCCGGCCTGCCGGGGCCGTTGGGCCTGGCTGGCGTCTTCGCCATCACCGCCGCCGCCCTGCTGGTCACCTTCCGGGGTCGGCCGGTCGGTGCGCGTCGGGCGGGCTAGTCACCGGCGCCGACGCGTCTTGCCTCGGTGAAGCACTCCTGGGCGTCCGCAAGGCCAGGCGGCGCGCGCTCTGCCACGCTCCAGGCGCCGGCAGCGTTGCCGGCGGCAATCCCGGGCGCGCCATGGTCCCGGCGCGGCAGGTTTCGCTTGTGATGCAGAAGATTGGTCGGAGTGAGAGGATTCGAACCTCCGACCCCCTGCTCCCGAAGCAGGTGCGCTACCAGGCTGCGCTACACTCCGACCTTGGCGGCTGCGGATACATCGCCCTCGGGGCTTTGGCAAGAGCGCCGTCGGGTCGCCGACGCCCGCCGCTTCAGCATCGTGTAGATCAGCGAGGTCTTGGGCATGGTGCCGGTTTCCTGGCGGCCGAAGAAGCTGCGCAGGATCGGCCGGGTGCTGGTGGTGCGGCGGCTGCTTTCGCGCCACACCATGTAGACGCCCGAGGCGATGACGATCGTCGCTCCCAGCACCACATGGTCCGAAGGACGCTCGCCGAACAGGACATAGCCGAACAGCGTCGCCCACAGGATCTGCGAATACTGCATCGGTGCCACCACCACCGCCTGGCTGAGGCGATAGGCGCGGATCACCAGGAACCCGGCGGTCGAACCCATCAGCGCCATCAGGGCCACCGCGCCCAGATGGGCACCCGGCATCGGCTGATAGACCAGCGGCAGAAGCGCGCCCATGATGACGAAATTGGCCACCATCGGGTAGAGCAGCAGCACCACGCTGCGCTCCTCGCCGCCGATCTTGCGCATCACAACCGTGGCAAACGAGCTGGCCACCGCGGCCACCAGCGCCGCCAGATGGCCGAGCCCCAGCGTCGAGCGGCCCGGATCGAGCACGATCACCACCCCGACCAGCCCGACGACCACCGCCAGACCCCGGCGCACGCCCACCTGCTCGCCCAGCATCGGCACGCTCAGCATGGTGATGAAAAGCGGCATGGTGAATAGGATCGCATAGGTCTCGGCCAGCGGCAGGGTGGCAAAGGCGTAAAAGGCACTGCCGCCGACCACCGTGCTGGCCGCCGTCCTCGCCGCGGTCCACCAGGGATGCCGCGGGATCAGGTTGCGGTCCTCGGGATCGCGCAAAAGCACCAGCGTGATCACCGGAAAGCTGAACAGCACGCTGAAGAACAGGACCTGCACCGGCGAATAGCTGCCGCCGAGGAACTTCACCACCGCGTCGTGGCCGGCATAGATGGCAAAGCCGCCCAGCGCGTAGAGCGCGCCGGTAATATTGGCGTTGCCGGTCTGTCCGGATGTATCGGTCATGACGTCCATGCGGGATGCGCGGCGGTTGACTGCCTGGGTCGGCAGCGCGCCGGCTTCATTTAGCCATTAACCGCGGAAAGTGACCAGAACCTTTCTGCGCCTTCATGGGGGTAATGCGCCGGGCGCATGCCTCGGGGTCGCCGAACCGGGCGCCATGCGCGCCTTCACCCGGCCGTCGACCGCTGGCCCTCCCCTTGCCGGGGCAAGGGGGCCCCTTGCAATGGGGCCGAAAAACAACCCGAGCGCCTGCCGCACCGCCTGGGCCGGCAGGTCGGCGCCCGGTCCGGCTCAGGCGGACCGACGGCCGGTCAGCCGGTTCCACAGCCACAGGATCGGCACCACCACCAGGAAGATGCCCTTCTTGAGGAAGGCGAGCAGCACCACCAGCAGCCCGGTCTTGGCCAGCGCCTTGCCGGCGATCAGCCCGCCGATCCCCACCGCCGCCACCGTGTCGACGCCGGGATCGAAGTCGGCATAGGTGTTGCCGGGGGTGAAATCGGACATCGCCAGCACTTCGGGCAGGGCCGCCTTGACCTGCGGCAGCGCCTCCATGTGGGCGATGAAGTTCATCACCAGCACGCCCTTGCGGCCCAGTGCCCGGACGTTGAAGTTCAGCGTGTTGCCCTCGACGCTGCTGAAATGCAGCTCCTTGGCCCAATGCAGCTTGCGGCTCTCCGGGTCATAGGTCGGTGGCTCGGCCCAGCCAAGCAGCTCCACCTCGTCGAAGCCCTGCTCCTTGCGCGCCTTGTTCGCGGTCCTGACGTCGCGCTGCATGTCGGCGAGCAGCCCGGCGTAGTCGATGGTCGTGGCATCCTCGTCCGAGACGTAGCCGATCGGGTCGAAAGTGACCTCCAGCCCCCAGCCATCGCTGTGGAAGGGCGTGGTGTCGGCCGGGAAGATCATTCCCAGGGTGCCTTCGCTGGGCGGGTTGCCCCAGAATTCCTCCAGCACGATCCGGGCATCGGCCGGCCCGAGGAAATAGTAGCCCTCGGGCACGTTCAGCTTGGCGATGCCGTCGCCCAGCGTCACCTCGCCCTGGCGATAGTCGAGCCGGCCGAGCTCGTCCTTGGCGCCCTGGTCGATGTCCTGGTACTGCGGGAACATCTCGGCAAAGCTCTTGGCCATCGCCGCCGGAGCAGCGGCAATCGCGGCGACGAGAAGTGCGGCGAACCCGCCCGAAAGAATGCGTGTCATGAATTCGTCCCTCATTCGCGTCGGGAGCAACCGCTCCACGCGCGCGGTGATCCCGCGCCGATGCGGCGATTCTAGGGCGATCGCGACGATTCGCCGTGAGGGATGTCACAGACTGCCGCCCGGGCCTCAATCAGAAACGATTGCGTCCGCCTCCAGCTCCACCAGCCACTCGGGATTCACGAAGCGCGACACCGCCACGATGGTGTCGACCGGCCGCACGTCGCGGAAATACTCCTTGCGGACGTCGATCGCGGCCTTCCAGTCGGCGATGTCGACCAGCATCACGCGCGTCCTGACCACGTGGTGCAATCCCGATCCCGCCTGCTCCAGCGCCGCCTTGATGATCTCGATGCACTGGCGGGTCTGCGCCGCGACGTCGCCGATGCCCACGGTCTTGCCGTCCGGCCCCACCGGGGCGGTGCCGCCCACCGAGATGAAGGGGCCGACCCGCACCGCGCGGCTGAAGCCCACCACCGCCTCCATCGGGTTGCCGTTCGAGATCAGTTCGCGCTTGTGACCCACCGTCCTGCCTCCCCGCCTGGTGCGGGCGACAGGCTGGCACGAAAACGCCGGCGGAAGAAGCCTCGTTGTAAAAAGGGCATCGGGCACCCCCAGCGGGCCCCAAAACGCGCGCCCCCCGAACGTGCTGGGGCGCGGGGGTGGGTGTGCGGGGAGCGGCCGGGGCGTTTGGGGCGCGTTCGGCCGTCGCCTATTGCCCGGCGTCCAGCGCCGCCACGATCGCGTCGCCCATCGCCGCGGTCGAGATCGCCGTCCCGCCCGCCGGGCCCAAGAGGTCCGCCGTCCGCCCGCCCGCGGCCAGCGCCGTCTCCACCGCACCCTCCAGAAGCCGCGCATCCTCGCCGCGGTCGAACGAATAGCGCAGCGCCATCGCAAACGACAGGATGCACGCGATCGGGTTCGCCTTGCCCTGCCCGGCGATATCCGGCGCGCTCCCGTGCACCGGCTCGTAAAGCGCCTTCGGCCGGCCGTTCTTCATCGGTGCCCCGAGGCTCGCCGAGGGCAGCATCCCCAGCGACCCGGTCAGCATCGCCGCCAGGTCGGAGAGCAGGTCGCCGAACAGGTTGTCGGTGACGATCACGTCGAACTGCTTGGGCCAGCGGGTCAGCTGCATGGCGCCGGCATCGGCATACATGTGGCTCAGCGCGATGTCGGGGTACTCCTCCGCCCCCACCCTGGTCACCACCTCACGCCACAAGACGCCCGACTCCATCACGTTGGCCTTCTCCATCGAGCACAGCTTGCCCGATCGCCGCTTGGCCAGCTCGAAGGCGGAACGCGCCACCCGGGCGATCTCGCTCTCGGTATAGCGCTGGGTGTTGATCCCCACCCGCTCGTTGCCCTCGGTGAAGATGCCCCGGGGCTCGCCGAAATAGACGCCCGAGGTCAGCTCGCGCACGATCATGATGTCGAGCCCGGCCACCACCTCGCGCTTCAGCGACGAGAACTCCGCCAGCGCGTCAAAGCACTGCGCCGGCCGCAGGTTGGCATAGAGGTCCATCTCCTTGCGCAGCCTCAGCAGCCCGCGCTCCGGCTTGTCCTTGAACGGCAGGGCGTCCCATTTCGGCCCGCCCACGGCGCCGAGCAGCACTGCGTCGGCCGCCTGCGCCTTGGCCATCGCCGCGTCGGTCAGCGGCACCCCGTGGGCGTCGTACGAGCAGCCGCCCACCAGGTCCTCGTCGAGCTCGAAGCTCAGCCCCCGGTTGGCGCCGAACCAGCCGATCACCTTCCTGACCTCTTCCATCACCTCGGGCCCGATGCCGTCGCCGGGCAGGATAAGAAGGCTGTTGGTCATGCGGCGGTCCCCTCGCTGGTTTCGCGAGCCCCTAGCCGGAAGGCCCATCGCGGTCAAGCCGGGCGAGGTTGACGGCGGGCCGAGCCTCGCCCGGAGGACGGGACATCAGACCCACCGCGCCTCCACAGCCGCTTCTCGTAGGATGGGTTCTCCGAACCCATCGCACGACGCCGGATGCAACGCTCTTCCTGCCCGGCTGTAGCGCAACCCGCCACAACCCTTCCTGCCAGGAATCAAGGGCCGAAGGCCCGCCGGGCAGCGCCCGCCCGTCCGGGCGGGTGGGCGCTCTTGCAACCTCGCAACACGCGGCAAGGCCGGAGGTATGTGGCCCCATAAAGTAAGGCCGCCCAACCGTTCCACGCGCCAACCCACGGACGGGCGCTGCCCGGCTGCAGTGCCCCGCCCCCACGCGTCCCCACCGACGTTAACACTTTTACCCTTTAAATTCAATAACTTGACCATGCGTCCCCGTGGGGACGCCGCGGACAGGCCTGAATCCACGGGGCCTGCCCCGGTGGCGGCCGATCGATTGTCCCCGGAACCGTCCCCACGGGAAATGTCGTGAAATCAGCACTTTGACCCCCCGTCCCCCTGGGGACGCCGGGTCAGCGGGGCGGACCGGGCCCCTCTTTCGCCGGACAGGCGGGCAGGCTAACCTCCCCGAAAATGTCAGGCGGGGCGTGGCGATGCTCGACACGGTCATGGGCTATCTCGAGGAGGGGCGCCAGATCGCCCTCGACTGGATCAGCTCGCC
>JBNKWA010000062.1:0-15598 GCA_050299555.1 Paracoccaceae bacterium
CGCGCGACCGGGTCCTCGCCCCGGATCGCCCGCATGAGGTGACAGGCAGCGAGCCAGGCGGCGGTGCGGACCACATCGGGGTGATGCGGGTTTTGGTAGGCTCCGCTCCTCAGCTTCAGCGCTTCCTCCAGCAGGCCCTCGGCCTCGTCCAATGCCCCGGTCCTCAGCAGGTAGCTGCCGAGGTTGTTGAGGCAGTAGCCGAGGAGGGCCGCATCCGGTTCCGGCTGCGCCCGTTCGATGTCAAGCGCCTGCCGCGCCTGGTCGATGGCAGTCGGGCGGTCCTCGAGGTCCCAATTGACGCCGGCGAGGTTGTTGAGGCGGGTGCCGACCTGACGCGATCGTTCGCCATGCAACTCGACACCGATCCTGCGCGCGTCCTCAAAGTTATCCCGCGCCTCGGGCAGCCGTCCGAGGTCGGTAAGCGCTGTGCCGAGATTGCTGAGGTAGATCGCCAAGGCATCGCGCTGGTCAGGATCGCCCCTTGCGATCCGGATCGCCTCGCCAAAGGCCCTTTCCGCCTCTTTCAGGTTCCCGTCGGCCAGGAGGCAGCGCCCAAGCTGGTTCCAGGCCGTGCCGGTCGAACGATGGTCCGGCCCGTGCAGCGCCTGGGAAAGCTCTAGCCCGGCCCGCGCCAGGTCGAGCGCCGCGCCGGTCTGCGCCTGAAGGCTCAGGAACCCGCCCGCCTGGTGAACCAGCCAGCGCATCGCCGCGACCTGCGGCAACGGGCGCCGGGCGGCCAGCGCCAGCACATGCGGTGTCAGCCGGCGGCATTCAGGCCAGTTGGCGGCGAGGCCAACATCGTAAGGATACCGCGCAGAGATCACCGCCGCCGCCGCGCCCTGCGCGGCCTCGGCCCGCCCCTCGCCCGCCTGCAGTGCCCGGATCGCGGCGGCGGTCATGCGGTGGAGGCTGAAAAAACCGCCATCCCCGCCGGTCAACAGGGAACGGTCGCCAAGCTCTCGCATCGCCGCCGAAAGGCGGTCGGGATCGGTGGCGAGTTCGCGCAGTGTCTCGGGGACCGGCTCCATGATGCGCTCGGCCCTCTCCGACCGTGCCACATCCGCGGCCAGCTTCGCCTCGATCAGGTCCGGCGCCAGCCAGGCAAAAAGATCGAGCAGCGCCTTGCAGTCCGGCCCCAGCGACGGGCGGTTCGGCTGACCACGGCCGCAGGCCCCGACCGACATGGCGACGGCGGCGATGATGGTGTCGCGATAGGTGCCGTCCTTCGGCGCCTCGTCCAGCACCCGGTGCCAGCGCCCGGCATAGTCGGCGAAAGCTTCGTCCGAGCCGCGCAGCCACGCCCCGGCAAGGACCAGCGCCAGCGGCAGCCCGCCCAGTGCCTTGGCCAGTTCGCGGGCGCCGGCCCGGTCCGCCTCGCGCCGGCTTTCCCGCATCAGCAGCGTGACGGCGGGGCCGTCCTCGGTCGCGAAGTCGAGCACGTCCACCGGCAGCGGCGTGTAGTCCACCGGCCAGTCGGCCTGCTGCGAGGTGACGATGATCCGCACGTTCGGCGCCTGCAGCCGGTAAGGGGCGACTGCGGCGGCATTCTCGGCGTTGTCGAAGATCAGCAGCCATTTGTCGCCGCTGTCCCTGATCGCCGCCAGCACCTGATGGGCGATGCTGTCGGGTTTCTGTTCCGGCGGGAAGGTCATGCCCATCGCCTCGCCCAGCTTGCGCAGGTCGGCGAGGACCTGGTCTTCGGTCTCGGCGCCAAGCCAGCCGATGCCGGCATAGTCGCGGCCGTGCTGCCTGACATAGGCCAGCGCCAGCGTGGTCTTGCCGATGCCGCCGGTGCCATGGAGGGCGATCAGTGCCGCGGCCATGCCGGTCTGCATGGCGGCGTGGAGATCGGCGACCTCGCGCTCGCGCCCGGTGATGATGTCGCGCAGGTGCGGGGTGGTGTCGATGCGGCGGGCGGCGAGGCGGGCGTCCTCTTTGGCCTTGGCGGCGGCCGCCGTCTGACGCTCGGCTTCCTGCGCCTTCTTGAGGGCGAGGTCCTGATCGGCGATGCGGGTGCGGCGGTGGGCGTAGTACAGGGTTGCGGCGGCGATGATCAGAACGACAATCGCTTCCGTGATGTAGCGAGAAATGAAATCCCACATGCGCGCCCCACCCCAATGAGGCGAGGCTAGTGCAATCGCAGGGGCTTGGGAAGCAAGGGGAGGGTCAGCCGAGCTGGGCGGCGGTCTCGTCGGAGATCTCGAAATTGGCGGTGACCGACTGCACGTCGTCGTCGTCCTCGAGGCTTTCCACCAGCCGCATCAGCTTCTGGCTGCCTTCGAGGTCGAGCTCGGTGGTGGTCTGCGGCTTCCAGATCAGCTTGGCCGTCTCGGCCTCGCCGAGCCGGTCCTCCAGCGCCTGGGCGACGGCGGCGAGGCTGTCGGCGGCGCAGTAGATCCAGTGGCCCTCGTCGTCGGATTCGACGTCGTCGGCGCCGGCCTCGATGGCGGCCTCGAACACCGTCTCGGCGTCGCCGGCGGCGGCGGTGTAGACGACCTCGCCGACCCGGTCGAAGAGGAAGCTGACGGCGCCGGTCTCGGCCAGGTTGCCGCCGGACTTGGTGAAGATCGAGCGCACGTTCGAGGCGGTGCGGTTGCGGTTGTCGGTCATCGCCTCGACGATCAGGGCGATGCCGCCGGGGCCATAGCCCTCGTAGCGGATCTCCTCGTAGTTGTCGCCCTCGCCGCCCTGGGCCTTCTTGATCGCCCGGTCGATGTTGTCCTTGGGCATCGAGTTGGCCTTGGCCTCCTTGACCGCCAGGCGCAGGCGCGGGTTCTTGTCGGGGTCCGGGTCACCCATCTTGGCGGCGACGGTGATCTCCTTGGAGAGCCGCGAGAAGAGCTTGGAGCGGGCGGCATCCTGCCGGCCCTTGCGGTGCTGGATGTTGGCCCATTTGGAATGCCCGGCCATCGGTGAACCCTTGCCTGTCTGTGGTCGCGGCGTCTTATAGGGCAAGGGTGGCGCCGGCTTCAAGGCGGGCGGGGATGCGCCCCCTGAAGCGGGGCCGGAGATGGGTCGCCGTCGCGCGTGAGCTGGCCCCGGTAGTGGACCAGCGGCCCGGCGAGGGGCAGCGACAGGCGGACGTCGAAGGTGAAGCGGCCGTCCTCGATGCCTTCGGCGGTGTCCGAGCGCGGCAGGCAGACGCGCGGCAACGGCAGGCCGAGGAACCGGCCGCCGCGGATGTCCATGCCGAAGCCGCCCGGGGATTCGGTCAGCTCGATCAGGAAGGTGAAGGGGCCGAAGCGCTCGTGCACGCGGCCGGGCGCCGCGGGCGTCAGGTGCGAGGTGAAGCGGCGGCCGGCGAAGTCGCGAGGCCAGCGCTCGCCCGGGCCGTCTGTCTGCATGGTGACGCTGACCGGGATGCCGCGGCCGGCGGAAGAAAAGCGGAAGAGACAAGGCGGGCGAGCGGCGAGGTGCCGCGGGTGACGGTGGCGGTGCCGCTGGCCGAGTGCAGGTCCCAGAGGTCGCGCATGGCCCGGATCGGCGCCGGCAGGCCATGCCAGCGCGGCCCGAGCGCCGCCTCGAACAGCCGTGGTGCTGCTGCCTCGCGGCGGCGGCAGGTGGTGTGCAGGCGGGCGAGCTCGGCCTCGGCGGCAGCGAGGGTGAACTCCGCCAGCGCCAGGCGGGCGCCCGGGTCGAGGCTGCCCGTCCCGAGGCGGCGGGTCAGGAGCGCCGCCGCAATCGCCGGGACCGTGGGACCGTCGCCCGCCTCGGCGATCATCACCCAGTCGCGGCCACGCGGGCGCTCCTCGGCGTCGCGGCCGAGGACGCTGACGATCATGCTACCCCGGTCGCTGCCGAACGGCTCCAGCATCGCCGCGATGCGGTGGAGCGGCCCGGCAAACCGGGCGAGATCCGGCAACCACCCTGTCCGCCGCAGCCGGGCCAGCGCCGCCAGCCCGTGATGCAGAAGGCCAAGCTCCAGCCCGGCGAAGAACAGGACCGAGCGGGCGCCGAGCCAGCCCGGAAACGGCACCAGGTCGGGGGCGCCGATGGGTGCCGCCGCGCGACTGAACCCGGGGTCGGGCGTGAACTGGCGGCTGCCGATCCAGCCGGTCGCCACGCGCCAGCGCCAGCCTGGCCGAGGATCGCCGCCACCAGCGAGCGGCCGCGCGGCGCCCGGTTTCCGGGCAGGATGGCGCTGACGACGAGGCCGATTTCGGACAGGCCCTCGGCCCCCCAGGCCGCCGCGGCCGAGGACAGGCCCGGGACCGAGGAGGCGCCCGAGATGGCAGTCAGCCCGGCCGCGCGTGCCGATGCATCGAGGCTGGCGATGCCCTGGGCGAACGCGGCGTCATCGGAGAGGTCGAGATACTGCGCCCGGCAGCCAGCGCCAACCGGACCACGCGATGAGGATCGGCCCCCGTAGTGCTGGAACGGCCCGGCGGCGTCGATCACCAGTTCCGGTCTCAAGGCGGCCAGCGCGGCGGCAAGGCCCGGGCCATCGTCGCGGTCAACGGCGATGGCGTCGGCGGCACCGAGCCCTTCGGCCACCACCCGCGCCCGGGCGATTTCGCGCGCGCGACGGTGACGGCGTGGCCGTCCTCGGTCGGAAGCGCCGCAAGGCGGCTGCCAAAGGTGCCCTGCCGCCGAGAAGAAGGACCTTCACGTCAGCCGGCGGCGCTGGATCTCGGGGTCGGACAGCACGCAGAAGCCGGGCCGCCGCGACAGGCGGTAGCGGTTGCGGGCCATCCAGCGATAGGCCGCATCGCGCAAGGGGCGCGGCACCAGGGCAGGCACGGCCAGCGCCCGCGACGGACCGCCCGGCCCCTGCCCCACCCGGATGATGGCGTCGAGCGAGGTATGGGCCCGGCCGCCTCGAGATGGAGCCAGGAGACGGGGTCGCCTGGGTCGATGCCGTAGTGGCGGAAGAGTGCGGCGCCGAGCGGGCTTTGAATCGGGATGATGCGGACCTTGCCGCGCCGGTCCGAGGCGGCGATCCAGCGCGCGCCCCGGGCGCAGACACCGCAGGCGGCATCCATCACCGCGCGCGGGCCGGCATCGTCGAAGGCCGGAACCGCCGGGTCGTCGCGGTAGGAGAAGAGCGCGCGCGCATGGGCGGTCACGTTGGCGGCGCGCCCTGACCGCGTCCAGCAGGCCGATTGCCGCAATGGGCCCTTTGCGGCGACCGCGCGACCGTGGCAGGGTGGGCGAAGCGAGATGAGCAGCGATCAGATCATTCTCTTCGCCATCTTCGGCGCCGTCGTGGTCCTGCTGGTCTGGGGCCGCTGGCGCTATGACCTGGTGGCCTTCGCCGGGCTGCTGGCGGCGGTGGTGACCGGCGTCCTGCCGGCCGAAAAGGCGTTCGAGGGCTTCGGCAACGAGGCCACCATCGTGGTGGCGCTGGTGCTGGTGGTCTCGGCCGGGCTGGTCAATGCCGGCGCGGTGCAGGTGATCTCGCGCACCGTGACCGATGCGGCGCGCGGGCTCGGCGCCCATGTCGCCACCATGGGCGCGGTGGGCGCGGTGCTGTCAGCGTTCATGAACAACGTGGCGGCGCTGGCGCTACTGATGCCGCTGGACATGCAGGCGGCGAAGAAGGCGGGGCGCGACCCGGGGCTGAGCCTGATGCCGCTGTCCTTCGCCACCATCCTCGGCGGCATGGTGACGCTGATCGGCACGCCCCCCAACATCATCATCGCCGCCTATCGCGGCGAGGTGACGGGAGAGCCGTTCGCGATGTTCGACTTCGCACCGGTGGGGCTGGCGGCGGCGGCCGCCGGGCTGGCTTTCGTGGCGCTGGCGGGCTGGCGGCTGATCCCTCACGACCATCGCGGCGGTGCCGGCGCGGCGGCCCGGCTGGCCGAGACCACGACCTTCATTGCCGAGCTGGTGATCCCGGAGGGGTCGGCCCACGAGGGCCGCAAGCTGGCCGACCTGGAGACCGAGGCCGAGCAGGCGGATGCGGCGCTGATCGGGCTGATCCGCGACCGCCAGCGACTAAGGGCGCCGCGCCGGGCGACGCTGAAGGCCGGCGACCGGATCGTGGTGGACGCCTCGGCCGAGGCGCTGGACGAGCTTCGCGCCGCGCTGAAGCTCGACTATGCCGAGGGCAGCCGGCAGGAGGCGAAAAGCGCCGAGGGGCTGACGCTGAGCGAACTGGTGGTGAGCCCGCAGTCGCGGCTGGTGGGGCGTACCGCGCAGGCGGTGGGGCTTTCCTGGCGGCAGCAGGCGATCCTGACCGGCATCTCGCGCCAGGGACGGCGGATCAGCCGGCAGGTGCGGCAGACCGAGATCCGCGCCGGCGACATCCTGCTGGTGCTGGTACCCAGCGACACCCGGGCCGAGGTGGCCGACTGGATGGGCTGCCTGCCGCTGGCCGAGCGCGAGCGGGCGATCACCCAGACCGGCAAGACCTGGCTGGCGGTGGGCAGCTTCGCCGGCGCCATCCTGGCGGCCAGCCTGGGGCTGATCCCGCTGCCGGTGGCGCTGGGCCTGGTGACCAGCGTCTATGCCTTCAGCGGCATCGTGCCACCAAGCGACCTTTACCGCCAGATCGAATGGCCGGTGGTGGTGCTGCTGGGTTCGATGATCCCGCTGGGACAGGCCCTGCACGAGGCCGGCGGTACGGCGCTGATCGTCGACGGGCTGCTGGCGCTGACCCTGGGCTGGCCGGTCTGGGCGGTGCTGACGGTGCTGATGGTGGCGGTGATGTCGCTGTCGGACGTGCTGAACAACACCGCGACGGCAATCGTCGCCGGGCCGGTGGCGGTGTCGATGGCCGAGCGGCTGGAGGCCAATGCCGATCCGTTCCTGATGAGCGTGGCGGTGGCAGCGTCCTGCGCCTTCCTCACCCCCATCGGGCACAAGAACAACACGCTGGTGATGGGCCCCGGCGGCTATCGCTTCGGCGACTACTGGCGCATGGGGCTGCCGCTGGAGGTGCTGATCGTCGCGGTCTCGATCCCGGCGATCATGCTGTTCTGGCCGCCGGTCTGAGCCGGCTTCCTTGTTGTCTTCAAGACCACGGGCACCAAGGCTTGGAGAAACTTCGAAAAACGAGCTTCACCACAATGGGGCCGGCCACTGCCAAACACTCGACGTTGAACGGCAATGGCAGCACTCCGTAGCTCCAGCTACGAGGCGTTCACCGTTGATCCCACGGCCATTCCGCGGGATGGTTGTCGCGTCTAGGGCGTGGTGCGGATGGCAAATTCCAGCACAAAACCTCTGTCGTGGCGAGAAATGCGACAGAGAGTGATTGAGAACTCGATCCAGCTTCCCGAAGACGCGCCAGAGGGCGCTCAGCGGGCGGAGTTGAGGTCACAATCAATGCACTTGATCGCCGCCTTCGCCGATGAGGCCATTCGTATCGCCATGGAGCGCGAGCTACCGCCCGGATCGGATGAGGCCTGGGCAATTCTGGAAGGTGCAACCGAGCTGGCCAGCTCGATTACGTTCACAAGATTGCTGGGACGCCTGCCATTTGGCATGGAACAACGATCGAGGATCACTGCCGAGGAAGCGCGCCGCATATTCCACTTCACCCATGACGTTGACGCTGGTCTCCTCGTGGCGGATGCCAAGGCCGGTCACAGAATGAAGGTAGATGGTGAGGAACTTGAGCATAACGTAGGCAGTTACTTGGCGTCTGAGTTCCGCCCTTCGGCCGCCGATCGCGCCCTTTTGGTTGCCCTGTTCGACATGGAGATCACTGCTTATCTCAAGACGATCTATGAGAAGAACCTGATTACCGGCAAAAGGACAGTGGCCGAGATAGGTCGACCGCCTGTCGTAACTTGGTCGATTGGCCGTGCGTGGGCGGTACTTCGGCTCTTTTTGGCGGCCGCCGCAGTCCTTTGGGCAAGCAATCGTGGGTGGATCGCACCCAATACCGCATTGATCCTGTTGGCCGGCGCGGTCGTCCTGTTCTCCATCGGCACCGTCGTGTCCTTTTTCAGCTACCTCTCCTTTCGTAACCACTGGAAGGCCAACCTTTCGCGGCTGGTTGAACTACCGGCCGAGATGGTGGGCTTCTACGCCGAGCTTCACAGCGCCGGCCCATTGAGCGTGAAGCGAGTGCGTCACCAAGCGCAGAAGCTTGCTGACGCGGGCGCCGTGTGGCCGGGAGGAGTCTGGGCGCTTCTGGACGACCTGGAGGCGCGAGGTGCCACCACTTTGATTGCATAGCGCGGGCCGCACCTCCCGGTGCACAGCCACCGGTCTGAGCCGGCGGATCAGGCCACCAGTTTCCAGACGGAGGCGCAGAGCCGCAGCAGCAGTCCGCAGCCGAGGCACCAGGCCAGCGGCATCGGCAGAAGCCGCGACAGCTTGTAGGCGTTGGCGATCTCGTCCCTGAGGGTTGCCTGCCGGGCGGGGTCGGTCTCGCGCTCCAGTCGGCGCTCCTTGGCCCGTCCGCGCATATGGCCCCACCAGGCCCAGCCCGCGGGAACGGTCAGCATCAGCCCGGTCAGCGGGTCGATCCAGGGCGCCAGCGTCACGCCCGCCGTTCCGGCGCGTCCAGCTTCACCTTGCGTCCGAAGGCGGCGGCGATCTTGAACAGGGTCGCCAGTTGCGGCCCGTCGCTGCCCTTGGCGTTGGCGATCAGCGAAAGCTGCCGGATGGCCACGCCCGAGCGGCGCCCGATCTCGCGCAGCGACACCTGCTCTTCGGCCTGCAGCCGGCGCAGGAAGCCGGCCGCGGCCTGCATCGCCTCGTAGGAATGCACCCGGTCGAGCCCGGCGGCGTCCTCGGCCGGCGGCGCAGCGGCGGGCCGCGCCTTGGGCCGCGGGATCGGTTCTGCGTCCAGAAGTGACACGGGGTGGATACCTCTGCCTTGTTATTCCTTGCAATAACATAAGGCGGAGGGGCCGGTTCGTCAAGCGGCGCCGTCCGGCATCGCGCCCGCTGCGCCTCAGTTCCGGGGCCGCGGCCGCAGGGCGGCAGGCAGCCCGCGGACCATGTCGCCGACCAGCCCGGGGTCGGCGGCCAGTTCGTTGAGGTGGCCCCTCAGGTCGCGCTTGCGCCCGGCCCAGAAGATCAGCATCACCTCGGGCTGATCCTCGATACCAAGCCCGATCAGCCGCAGATCGTCGGGTACGAACCATTTCTCGGGCATCGACACCGCAAAGACGTAACCCCTGACGCCCGGCAGATCGGCATAGACGCCGAGATCGTCGAGGACCCGGGCCTCGGCCAGAAACGGCGGCGTATAGGCGGGCGTGGCGTCGTAGCCGATCCTTGCGCCGATGGCGCTGCGGGCCAGCGATTTCGGCCCCTTGAAGGCATTGTAGTCCCCGGCCTGGTCGCGAAGCTCGTCGACGAAGCGGCGGAACGGCCAGTAGCGGGAAAGCTCGGCCTGAAGGTCAGAGCGTGCCAGGCCGCTGAGATAGGCGGCGATATCGTCGTGAAAGAGGATCATGCCGGAAAACGCATCCCGCCCGGTCAGCTCAGCGGCCACAGGAATGGGATAAGCAGCGCCGAAACCACCGAGACCAGCAGGTTGAGCGGCACGCCGATGCGGATGAAGTCGGTGAAGCGGTAGCCACCCGGGCCGTAGACCAGGGTATTGGTCTGGTAGCCGATCGGGGTGGCGAAGCTGGCCGAGGCGGCGATCATCACCGCCACCACCAGCGGCCGCGGATCGACGCCGATGACATGGCCGAGGCTGATGGCGATGGGCGTCATCACCACGGCGACAGCGTTGTTGGAGACCATCTCGGTCAGCACCGAGGCGGTGATCGAGACGCAAAAGACGATGGCCCAGTGCGGCAGGTCCATCATGTAGGGCGCGGCTGCGGTGGCCAGCAGATCGACCGCGCCGGTTGTCTCCAGCGCGTCGCCCACCGCCAGCATGGCCAGGATCAGCGCCAGCAGCCGGCCCTCGATGAAGCCGAAAGCCTCGTCGGCATCGACGGTACGGGTCAGCAGGATCGCCGTCACGCCGATCAGCGCCAGGATCAGGATCGGGGCCACCTCCAGCGTCGCCAGCAGCACGACGCCGGCCAGGGCGCCGATGGCGATCGGGGCGCGGTTGCGCCGGAAGGGGCGAGTCGAGGGCTCGGCGATGTCGACCAGATCGACATCGACCGCCAGCCGGCGGATATCCTCGGGCGCGCCCTCCAGCAGCAGTGTGTCGCCGACCCGCACCACCACCTCGTCGAGCTGGCGGCCGATGTTCTGGTTACGGCGATGGACGGCCAGGGGGTAGACGCCATAGCGGCGCCTGAGCCGGAGCGAGCCCAGCGAGCGGCCGACCAGCCGGCAGCCGGGCGAGATCAGCGCCTCGACAGTGGTGGTCGAGCGCGAGCCCAGCGCATCGACCATGCGCACCGAGCCGCTTTCCTTCAGGCCAAGAAGCTCGCCCACGTCGGTTCTCAGCACCACCCGGTCGCCGCGCTCCAGCGCCACCTCGGGAAAGTTGCGCCGCAGCGACTCGTCGCCGCGCAGCACATCGATCACCCGCATGCCCTTGCGCTGGAAAAGACCCACCGCGAACACCTTCTGGCCGATCAGCTCCGAGTCCTCGGGGATCGCCACCTCGGTGAAGTAGCGCATGGATTTGCGGTCGCTCAGCACATTGGCCATGCTGTCGCGGTCGGGCAGCAGATAGGGTGCGAAGAGCCTGAGATAGGCAAAGCCGCAGAGTGCCAGCGCCAGACCCAGCGGCGTCACCTCGAAAAGGCTGAAGGGTTCCAGCCCCGCCTTGCGCGCCACCCCGTCGACCAGAAGGTTGGTGGAGGTGCCGATGAGCGTGCACATGCCGCCGAGGATGGTCAGGTAACTGAGCGGAATCAACAGCTTGGACGGCGCAAGGCGCAGCGATTTGGCCAGCGCCACCACCACCGGAAGCAGCATCACCACCACCGGGGTGTTGTTGATGAAGGCCGAGGCGACGACGGTGAAGGCACCGAGCACGGTGATCACCTCGTAGGGATGGCTGCGGGCGCGGTCGGCGACATAGCCGGTGACGAGGTTGAGCGCACCGGTGCGGATCAGCCCGCCGGAGAGGATGAACATCGCCGCGATGGTCCAGGGCGCGGAATTGGAGAACACCCGGCCGAGCCCGTCCGGTTCCAGCACCCCGGCGACGTAGAGCACCGAGGCACCGGCCATGGCCACCACCTCGGGCGGATAGACCTCGCGCACGAACAGCACCAGCATGCCGGCCAGGACGGCGAGCGTGAACCAGGCATCGGCATTGGCAATCGGTATCAGCTCGGCCATGGCGTCTCTTCGGGCTCCCGGCGACCGGGGATGATTGCGACATGGTGCCGGGGGATGCAAGGCTGCCGGCACCGGCAAGGGGTTGCTTGCGCGGCGCAGCAATGCCGCACTCGGCGAGGCGGCGCAGGGCGGAACGTCGTGGGCGCTGCGTCGAGTGTGGGCGAGGCCGCCCTTGAGGGCTGCGACAGTGTCGGAGCCGGCAAGCCGCAAATCGCGCCCGGGCGCTCCCCGCCCTCCCACCCTCGCGCCCCGGGCGCGATCGGTGGCGACAGGGCGGCATGCTCAGCTCTCGGGCGGTGCCCGCCCGTCCGCATCGCCGGCGAGGAGCGGTGTCGGATCGGGTACCGGCAGCGGCAGCGGCGCCTCGGCTTCGCCCTGGGGTTGCCGCGGCTGGACCAGCGCGATGCCGGCCAGCATCAGCGCGAAGGCCGCCCAGACGAAAGGCGAATAGCGTTCGCCGAGAAGCACCAGCGACCAGATGACGCCGGTCGCGGTGACCAGATAGGCCACCTGGGCCGCGAACACCGCCCCGGCCCGGCCGACCAGCCAGACATAGCCGAGATAGGCGCAGGCATGGCACAGGCAATTGCCCAGCATCGCCCATTCCGCCGCCCCCCAGGGCCGCATCGGGCTGACCCACTGCCCGGTCAGAAGCGCCGCCGGCACGGCGACGACAAGCGCCACCAGGCTGGCCCCGAACAGCACCTCGACCGGGCCGAGCCCGCCGGTGCCGCGAAAGGCGATGTAGTTGCCCTCGATGGCGTAGCAGAACGACGCGCACATCGGCAGCAGCACGAAGATCGCCTTGGACGGGTCAGGCAGGCTGGTCTCGGGCCCCACCAGCAGCAGCACCGCCAATGCCCCCATGGCCACGCCGAGACCGCGAACCAGGGTTGCCCGTTCGCTGCCGATGGCAGCGGCGATGCCCAGCGCCCACATCGGCACCAGCGCCACGACGATCGCCATCACCCCGGCCGGCAGTTCGGCGGCGGCCCGGTAGGAGAGCGAGTTCGGCACCAGTGTGCCGGCCAGCGCCACCACGGCGAAAAGCCCGAGCCAGCGGGCCCTGAACGGCAGCGGCCGGCGGGCCGCCACCTGCGCCGCGCCCAGACACAGGGTCAGGATTGCCACCTGCCAGACGATCAGCCCCAGCGGCCGGTGGCCGGTGGAGACGGCGATCCGGGTCAGCGGTAGCGACAGCCCCCAGATGGTGGCGATGGCCAGAAGCGCGGCATAGAGCGGCAGCCGCCGGGCCGGCTGGCTCACGGCTCGGCCGCAGGCAGGACGCCGCCAAGGCGCACCGGGGCCACCTTGAGCGCCAGTCCGGTGCGGTCGTCTGTCTCGACGAAGAGGCCGCACAGCGTCGCCTCGCCGTCGGCGGGGGTGAAGCCGGCCTTCACCATGCCGGTGATGAAGCGCGACAGGGGCTCGGCCTTGTCCATCCCGATGACCGAATCGTAGCTGCCGCACATGCCCAGATCGCTCTGGTAGGCGGTGCCGCGCGCCAGGCAGTGGGCGTCGGCGGTCGGCACATGGGTGTGGGTGCCGACCACGGCCGAGGCGCGGCCGTCGCACCAGTGGCCCATGGCGGTCTTCTCAGATGTCGCCTCGGCGTGGAAATCCACCAGCGCGGCCTGGGTGACCGCACCAAGCGGCGCCTTCCTCAGCGCCTCGTCCACGGCCGAGAACGGATCGGCGAAGGGGCGCTTCATGAACACCTGGCCCAGCGCCTGCACCACCAGAACCTTGCGGCCGCGGGTCGCCTCGAAGACCCGCGCACCACGGCCGGGGGCCGTCTTGGCGAAGTTCAGCGGCCGGATGATCCGCGGCTCGCGCTCGATCACGCCCAGCATGTCCTTCTGGTCGAAGGCGTGATCGCCGAGGGTCAGGCAATCGGCGCCCGCCTCCAGCAGCAGCCGGGCATGGGCGCCGGTCAGGCCGCGGCCGTTGGAGGCGTTCTCGGCGTTGACCATGACGAAGTCGAGGCCCCAGCGTTCGCGCAGGGCCGGCAGCCCCTCCGCCACGGCGGTGCGGCCGCTCCGTCCCATCACGTCGCCGAGCATCAGGATTCGCATGGGCCCCGGGCTTACGGCGCGCGGCCGGCGGGCACAAGGGACCGGGCGCCGGCCGGCCCGTGCCGGTCAGTCGGCGATGTGGAGGACGCCGGTCTCGGTGGCGACGGCGTCGAGCCGCTGGTCCGTGGGCCCGCGCGGCACCTCGTCCATTTCCTGCCCCGAGAAAGCGAAGCCCACCGCATAGGCGCGCCGCCGCGCCCTGAGGCAGGACAGCGTGCGGTCGTAGAAGCCGCCGCCATAGCCGAGGCGGTAGCCGTGGCGGTCGAAGGCGAGCAAGGGCACGATCAGCAGGTCCGGCTCCACCAGCGGCCCGTTCGCGGGGTGCAGGGTGCCCAGCGACCCGGGCTCCAGCGCGTCGCCCGGGGCCCATGCCCGGAAAGCCAGCGGCTGCCCGGGCCCCACCACCACCGGCAGGCACAGGCGGACGCCCTGCTTCAGCAGCGCAGTCAGGGCCGGGCCCGGATCGATCTCGTCGCGGATCGCGATGTAGCCGGCAACCGAATCGATTGCCGGGATGCAGTCGATATGCGCCGCCAGCACCCGATGCCCCGGCGCCTGCCCGACCTCCCGGTGCAGGAGCCCGCGGCGCTCGCGGGCCGAGCGTCTGGCGGCCTTCTTGCGTTCGGCAAGGTCGGGATCGGGAACGTCCGTAACACCCGAATCGGGTGATTGCGCCGTTGTGGCGGTCGATTGGGTGGGCGTGCCGGTCAAGGGAGGAGCCTCTTCGGCCTTGATCATAAGGTCGGTCGGCGGGGACCGCAGCAGCCGTGGAGGGTTCCGATCCTCGAGAGCCTGGATAACCAGGTGGGCACCGGGTGCGATAGGCCAGGGCCAGTCACAGAGCCAGTTCCCTCAAGAATGCGTAAGGCCACCAGGATTCTGTCCTCGTCACGGGAAGAGCAGACCCGCCGGAAAGGCAATGTAGTCGAATGCGGGCAAAAGAGAAGAGGCGGCTGCGCCGGTTCGGCATGTCGCCGCCGCCGGCGATGCGCCGCGCGCCGCTCCGGCCGCCCTTGCTCAGGGTCTGTTAACCGCTTCCGCCGAGGCTGCGGCATGCCCACCGCCACGCCACGCAACGCCGCCTCACGTGCCGATGATGCCGCGGCTGCACGGCCGTCGCTGCAGATCGTCGGTGTCCATGTCGGCGGCGCATCACGTCTGACGAGCCATTTCGCCGCCACCGTCTGGCTGGCCGGGCGCATGGGCCTGGCGGCCCGCTCGCTGCCGCCCGCCGCGGCGCTCCGACGTCCCGCCCCGGCCCGCCGCCTGGTCTATCTCGGCGCCCTGGCCGCGCTGCCCGGATCGATTCGTTCGATCGCAGTGCGGCTGGCGCCGGCCAATTGCCTGACGCTGCTGGTATGGGACCGGCACGATCTGTTGCAACCGCGGCTGCTGGCGCTCTTCGCAGTGGCGGCGGCGATGCGCCTTGGCCCTGTGCGGCAAAGACTGGGATTGATGTCGCTCAGGCAGGGCGCCCGGGCCGCGCTGATGCGGCTTGGCGGACGCATGACCGCAACGCCCGACGGTCAGGCGGTGGAGGCGGCGCTGGCCCGGCACCTTGCCGCCCAGCATCCCGACCAGTTGCGGCTGTCACCCGCTGACGGCCTCGGGCTGGCGGCCCAGGCCGACACACCGGCGCTGGCGGCCGAGCTGCGCTGCCTGGCCGAGATCGCCTGTGCCGTCGATGCCAGGGCACTGGCCGGGCGGCTTGCGGACACCTTCCTGACCCCGGACGCGTCCGACCCGGCCCCGGTTCGCGCCGCGCTGGCGGGCTCGGCCGGCGGCGGCACGGCGCTTGGCGCGCATCTGGCTGCGTGCACGCCCGGCAGGAAGGCCGACACCAGGGCCTGGTTGCTGGCGACGATGCTGGGGCCGCTGCCGCGGGCCTGCTCTGGCCCGGTCGTCCGCGTCAGCGCCACCCGGGCCGCGGCGGCGGTGACCGGCGGGACGCTCAATGCCGAGGAGCGCGCCTGGCTCGCGGGGGCCCTTGGCGAGCCACCCGCCAGCACGCCGTCGGCCGCCCTGGGCAAAGGGACCGACATGCTCACCCGCGGCGAATGGCTGGCGGCGCTGGTCTTCGGCGCGCCGAGAGCGGTCACCGGCGACGATGCCGCCGCGC
The DNA here is from genome assembly GCA_050299555.1 of Paracoccaceae bacterium. GTDB lineage: Bacteria > Pseudomonadota > Alphaproteobacteria > Rhodobacterales > Rhodobacteraceae > JBNKWA01. Next base: position 15,361 of record JBNKWA010000062.1, read on the forward strand.
CATGGCGTTCTGCGGCGCTGCGCCACTGGCTGCAGCGGCGGGCGGGGCTGTTGCAGCCGCTTCTGGGCACGCCTCGAAGCGGGCCGGTGGCGGCAGGCCCGGTCCTGTGCGGGCCGGCGCTGACCGGGGGCGGCCTCGATCGCAGCTTCTGGGACGCGTGGGACGCGCTCTGCCAGGCGGGGCTGACGCCGCGGCTGGCAGGGCTGCCCATCGGTGACGACCTGCCGGCGGTGGCGGA
>JBNKWA010000063.1:0-31976 GCA_050299555.1 Paracoccaceae bacterium
AGCGGCAGTTCGTAGTCCATGGCCTCACATCTGCGTCACCGCGGCGGCGGAGGTCAAGCTGGCGGGGGGCTGCCTGCCCCCCGCACCCCCCGGGAGTACTTGGACCAAGAAGACGAGCCTACTCGCCGAACTGCGCCATGTAATGGGCAAGGCTGCGGTCGGCGCGCGCGGGGTACGGCTCCTGGAGCGTCGCCATGGCCTGGATGCGGTCGAGGCGGAAATTCCGATAGTCGTCCCGCAGCTCGCACCAGGCGAGGATCGTCCAGCGCCCGGTCCAACCGATGATGCCGAGCGGCCAGACGATGCGGTCGGTGACCTGTCCGGTCCCATCCTCGTAGGCAAGCCGCAGCTTGGCCCGAACCTCGATCGCCTTGCGCACCTGGCCATGGGCGGCGCGCAGCCCGTCGTCGCGCTCCATCACCGGCACGCGGTAGGGCTGGCGGTCAGCCATCGCCTTGGCGGCATCGTCGAGGATCGCGCGCACCTTGGCCTCGGCGCTGCGCGCGGCGCTCGCCAGCCCGTCGTCGGTGAAGGCCTGCACCATGCGGCCGCCGACCAAGAGCGCCAGGACCTCGTCGCGGGTGAACATCACCGGTGGCAGCTCGAAGTTGGGGTCGAGCATGTAGCCGACGCCCGCCTCGCCGGTCACCGGCACACCAGAGGCCACCAGGTCCTGGATGTCGCGGTAGATGGTGCGGACGCTGACCTCCAGCTCGGCCGCGAGATGGGCGGCCGTCACCGCCAGGCGACGGCCGCGAAGCTGGTCGACCAGCCGGAACAGGCGGTCGGCGCGGCGGCTCACGCGGGCTCGGGCACGGCCAGGGCTGGCCCGGCGGCCGCCTGCAACTGCGGCAAATGCCGCATCTCCACGGTCGAATCGTCGATCATCGACATGAAGGCCTGCGCCTCGGCCGCGCCCCAGAAGGCATCGCCGGCCTTCTTGGCCGTCTCCGGGCTCTCCCAGTAGCAAAGGTCGAGCCACTCCGCCCCCTCGCCCTTCACCAGCGTGCGGTACTGGAACCCGGGCTGGCGGCGCAGCCAGTCCATCACCGTTTCGGACGCCTTCAGGAAGGCGGCCTCGTTGACCCCGTCGCGGGTCTGAAAGCGGACATGTTCAAGAGTGCAGGACATCGGTTTCTCCCATTTCCGTCCCGGGCCGGGCATCGGCCCCTGGAGAGGTTCTGGCAGAGCCCTCCTGACAGCATCGTGTCAGCAGCCCGAAGCCGCAAGTCCGCCTCAGCCGTGCGGCAGCTGCTCGCGGATCAGCGTGCCGGCGCCGCGCGGGGTAAAGAGCTCCAGCAGGCAGGCATGCGGCGCCCGCCCGTCGAGGATGACCGCCGCCCGTACCCCGCCCTTCACCGCCCCCAGCGCCGTCTCGACCTTTGGGATCATGCCGCCCGAGATGGTGCCGTCGGCGATCATCGCCTCGACATCGGCGACGGTGATGTTCTGCACCACGTTGCCGTCGCTTCCCTTGACGCCGGCGACATCGGTCAACAGCAGCAGCCGGTCGGCCTTCATCGCCGCCGCCACCGCGCCGGCCGCCGTGTCGCCGTTGATGTTGTAGGTCTCTCCCTCCCGGCCGACGCCGATCGGCGCCACGACGGGGATGTAGTCCGAGGCGAGGAAGGTCTTCAGCACCCCGGGGTTCAGCTCCACCGGGTTGCCCACCAGGCCGAGGTCGATGGCATTGCCGGCCTTGTCGCGGCCCATCTGCTTCTCGCAGACGATCAGCCGCGCATCCTTGCCCGACAGTCCCACCGCCTTGCCGCCCTGGGCGTTGATCGCCGCCACGATGCGCTTGTTGACGCTGCCCGACAGCACCATCTCCACCACCTCCATGGCGGCGGCATCGGTCACCCGGCGGCCATCGACGAAATGCGAGGCGATCTGCAGCCGGTCGAGCATCTGGTTGATCATCGGCCCGCCGCCATGCACCAGCACCGGGTTGAGGTTGCACTGCTTCATCAGCACCACGTCGCGGGCGAAATCGGCCATCGCCTCGTCGTCGCCCATGGCGTTGCCACCGATCTTGATCACCACCGTGGCGCCGTCATAGCGCTGCAGGAACGGCAGCGCCTCGGACAGCGTGCGGGCGGTGGCGATCCAGTCGCGGGCAGTGGCGGGCTTGTCCATCCGGGCCTCCCTCAAGGCTTGTGGGGGCGCTCTTTAGCAAGCTGGGCGGACAAGCGGTAGTGCCGAGATCGGCACCCGCCAGCCGCAGGCGCGAGTCCTTCCTCGCGCTCGCCTCGCAATCGGCGTCCCCTCCCCCTCAAAAGGGGCAGGACCAGGGTGGGGGTCGCCCGAACCGACCTGGACCATCCCCGCCAGACAGCCTCGCAGGCCATGCAACCTTGCCGCAACCCGCTTCCCGTCGGATAAAAGGCATATGCGCATTTTATCCATTCTCGCCACCCCGCTCCTCCTTCTCGCCTGCACGCCGCCTGAACCGCCGCCACTTCCTCCGGGCGCCTATTTCCCTGCCGGGCTCCTCAGCGACTTCGAGGTAGACTGGTTCGGGGGGCAACTCGCTGCCGCGCGCGAGCCGGTGCTGTGGTCACCCGAGCCCAGCGACCCGGCCGAGGACCACTACCGGCTCCTCTTTGTCCCCTCCTGGACGCCAACCGTCGTCGTCCGCGTCGGCGTCAGTGAAGACGGCTCGGTCAGCTATCACCTGACTCGACTGACCGGTGGTGGCGGCGACGGTGAACGCGGGCAGATCGCCAAGTCATACGAACGGCCCGTCCCCGACGACCTTGCAGAGAACCTGCTTGGCCAGATCGGAAACCTGCCGGTGTGGGAAGATTCGTACCCGGTCTCTGCGGATTCGGCATGCTTCGACGGTACCTATGTGGTTCTCGAATTCAGGCGCGGCGACACCTATCGGGTCGTCGTACGCCACTACGAATGCGATCTGCGCGCCGGCGACCCCATCCGGAGCCTGGTGACGATGTTCGACGAGATCACGGGCGGCAAGGTCGGCTCAGATGACTTCCAACCGTCCCCAAGCACGGCTGGCCCTTGATCCCGCCGCCCCATCAGTTGTCGGATCGATCACCCACTGGCGTTCCTCCCCCTGAAGAGGGGAGGACCAGGGTGGGGGTCCCGGGGGCCGGTGGGCCGGACCTAGACCATCCCCGCCACTTCGGCGCGCAGGGTCTCGATCCCCTCGCCGGTCTCCGACGATGTCAGCATGACTTCCGGATAGGCGGCCGGATGCTTTTTCAGCCCCTCCAGCGTCGCCGCCACCACCTTCTCCAGCTCGCCCTTGCGCGGCTTGTCGGCCTTGGTCAGCACCACCTGAAAGGTGACCGCCGCCTTGTCCAGCAGGCCCATGATCTCGTGATCGACGGCCTTCAGCCCGTGCCGGCCGTCCACCAGCACGAAGGCGCGTCTCAGCGTCGGCCGCCCGGCGAGGTAGGCCTTCAAGACCCGCTGCCAGCCCTCGACCTTGCCCTTCGGCGCCTCGGCGAAGCCGTAGCCCGGCAGGTCCACCAGATAAAGCGGCCCCAGGGTGAAGAAGTTGATCTCCTGGGTCCGGCCGGGGGTGTTCGAGGCCCGGGCCAACCCCTTCCTGCCGGTCAGTGCGTTGATCAGCGACGACTTGCCGACGTTCGACCGCCCGGCAAAGCAGACCTCCAGCCGGTCGGCCGGCGGCAGCCCGTCCAGGGCCACGACGCCTTTCAGGAACTGCGTCTCGCCGGCGAAAAGCAAGCGCCCGGCCTCGACCGCCGCCGCGTCGGCGGCCGGCGCCAGCACGAAGCTTGCCTTCACGTCGCCGCCTCCAGCGCAGCCAGGTCGGCACCGCGGATGGCGCCCAGGTTGCGGGTGATCTTGTCCGCCGGCCAATCCCACCAGGCGATGGCCAGAAGCCGCGCCACCGTCTTTTCGTCGAAGCGCCGCTTCACCTCGCGCGCCGGATTGCCGGCGACGATGGCATAAGGCGCCACGTCCCGGGTGACGACGCTGCGGGCGGCCACGATGGCGCCGGCGCCGATGGTCACCCCGGGCATGATCATCGCCTCGCCGCCGATCCAGACATCGGGGCCGATCACCGTGTCACCCTTCAGCCCCTCGGCCCAGGTCGCCGGGTCGAAACCCTTCTCCCAGCCATTGCCGAAGATGTTGAACGGATAGGTCGAGAACCCGGCCATGGCATGGTTGGCGCCGTTCATGATGATCTTGGCCCCCGCCGCGATGGCGCAGAACGGCCCGATGGTCAGGTGGTCGCCGATGAAGTCGTAATGGTGCAGCACGTTCTTCTCGAAGAACGCCTGCGGCTGGTCCGGATCGTCGTAATAGGCATAGTCGCCCACGGTGACATTGGCGCGCCGTGCCGCCAGCGGCTTGAGGTAGATCACCCGCGGGTGACCCTCCATCGGATGCAGCGTATGCGGCCAGGGCCCGTTCACGGCATTACCTCGTCTTTCTCGGCCACCCGGCCCGAGCGGATGACCCGGGCGAAGACACCGAAGTCGCGATGCCCCCAATGGCTCTCCAGCAGCCCCAGCGTGTCGATATCCTCGCGCCCTGTGGCGGGGTTGGCGTGGGTCGCCTTGCAGCGCTCGATCCGTTCCTCGACCTTCAGCACCGCCCCGCCGACGCTGACTTCGCGCCCGATCCAGCCGAATTCCTCGAACGGCTCGAACCCCGCGACCCAGAGGTTGCCGCGAAAGCGCTCGGGCGCCATCGCCTGGCCGGCCTTCTCGGACAGCGCCGCCAGCGAGGCCATGGAGAGCACCGAAAGATAGGGCTCGGACTGGTCCGTCATCCCCTGCCCGGTGGCGCGCACCACCCGCACCGGCGCCGGCCGATTGGCGGGATTAAGCGGCTTCAGCCAGTTGACCAGCGCCTCGCCGTCGATGTCCGGGTTCAGCCGGATCGCCGGCCGCTCGGGGTGCGACAGCACCACCTCCTCGCCCTCGACCCGCGCCTTCACCGCCATCAGCGCGGCGCATTTCGCCCCGCGCACGAAGTTCAAGCAGCGCGCCCAGGCACCGTCGACCTCGACCCCCTCCTGCGCCACCGCCCAGGCCCGGTCCAGCGGCAACGTGCGCCCCTCCAGCAGCATCGCCGCCGGCAGCGGCTCATAGCCCACGCCCTTGATTGGGTGCCGGAAGATACGCGCGACGCGGCCGGTCGCGGCGCTCATCTCACGCCTTCTTCCTGCGCCGGAAGGTCTTCATGATGTTGCCGAACACATCGGGCTTCACCCCCTGGTGGCGCATGATCAGGTATTGCTGCGTGAAGGTGATGGTGTTGTTGGCGATCCAGTAGACCACCAGTCCGCTGGCGAAGGTGCCGAGCATGAACATGAAGATCCACGGCATCCAGGCGAAGATCGCCGCCTGTGTCGGGTCGGTCGGGGCCGGGTTCAGCTTCTGCTGCAGCCACATCGAGATGCCGAGCAGGATCGGCAGCACCCCGATCGAGAACAGGAAGAACAGGCTGCCGGGCTCGGGCGTGCCCCATGGCAACAGCCCGAACAGGTTCAGCACGCTGGTGGGATCGGGCGCCGAGAGGTCCCGGAGCCAGCCGAAGAACGGCGCCTGGCGAAGGTCCAGGGTCACGAAGATGACCTTGTAGAGCGAGAAGAAGATCGGGATCTGCACCAGAATCGGCAGGCAGCCCGAGGCCGGGTTCACCTTCTCGCGCTTGTAGAGCGCCATCATCTCCTGCTGCATCTTCTGGCGGTCGTCGCCGGCGGCCTCCTTGATCTTCTCCATCTGCGGCTGCAGCGCCTTCATCCGCGACATCGAGGCGTAGGACTTGTAGGCCAGCGGGAACAGCAGCGCCTTGATGATCAGGGTCAGGCTGATGATCGCCAGCCCCATGTTCCCGATCAGCATGTTCATCCAGTGCAGGGTGCGGAAGATCGGCTTGGTCAGGAAGAAGAACCAGCCCCAGTCGATGGAATCGACGAAACGGTCAATGCCGAGGCTGTTCTGATAGTCGCGGATGGTGGCGAACTCCTTGGCGCCCGAGAACAGATAGGTCTCCACCTCCGCCGTGGCGCCGGGCGCCACCTCCATCACCGGCAGCCGCATGTCGGTCTGGTATAGCTCGTTCGCGGCGACGAACTTGGCAACCTCGGTAAAGGGCTGGCCGGGCTTGGGCATCATCACCGACATCCAGTAATGGTCGGTCAGCCCGATCCAGCCGTTCTCCTTGGCTTCCGCCTTCTGGACCTGCCCGCCCTCGGCCGGGTCCATGTCGAGATCGTCCATTTTCTTGTAGGTGATCTCGTCGGTCACCCCGTCGGCGGCGCTGATCATGCCCTCATGCAGCACGAAGAACGACCGGTGATCCTTGGGCAGCCCGTTCCGGGCGACGATACCGTAGGGAAACATCCTGACCGGCGCGCCGCCGTCGTTGGTCACCGACTGCCTGACGGTGAACAGATAGCGCTCGTCGATGCTGATGGTCTTGCGGAAGGTCAGCCCCTGGCCGTTCTCCCAGACCAGCGTCACCGGCGCGCCGGGCTTCAGCACCTCGCCCGATTCCACCCGCCACTCGGTGCCGGCATTGGGCAGAAGCTCGGCCGACAGGTCGCCCGCCGGTGCCCAGCCATGCAGCGCGTAATAGGCCTGCGGGCTGCCCGCAGGCGACAGCAGCGTCACGATGCCCGAATCGGGCTCGATCGTCTCGCGATAGCGGCTGAGCTTGAGGTCGTCGATGCGCCCGCCGGTAAGATTGATCGAGCCCTTCAGGCTCGGGCTCTCGATACCGACCCGCTCAGTCGCGGCAATCGCCGCGTCGCGGGTCTCCTCGGGCGCTGCCGCCAGTTCGGGCACCGCCGTCGCGGTCGTTGCCACCGGGGCCACACCGGGCGCCGGCGGCACGCCCACCTGGCTGCTGACCGAGGCCGGGTTCAGCGCCGGATCGGGCACCGGCGGCGTGAAATACATCGACCAGATCACGATCACCAGGAAGCTCAGCGCCACCGCGAGGATCATGTTCTTGCTCTGATCGTCCATCCGGTCACTCCGCGACGCAACAACGTCAAGCGGGCCCGCGAAAGCCGGCCCGGCACCGTCCGCCTTCAACAGGGGCGGCCGGAAAAGGTCAAGGGATAACCCGGCATCGGCCCGGTCCGCCGGCGGGCCCCGGCCGCACCGTCAGGCCCGGCGGGCGAGGCCGGCGAAATCGAAAAGCCCGTCATCCAGCAGGTGGCTCGGGTTCACCTGCATCAGCGCACTCAGCAGCTTGCCCTTGCGCCCCGGCGCGCGCCGCTCCCAGTCGTCCAGCATGGCGCCGATCTCGCGCCGCTGCAGCCCGTCCTGGCTGCCGCACAGATCGCACGGGATGATCGGATAGCCCATGGCGCGGGCGAATCGCTCGCAATCCGCCTCGGCCACCAGGCTGAGCGGGCGATGCACGAAGACATCGCCCTCGTCGTTCAGAAGCTTCGGCGGCATCGCCGCCAGCTTGCCGCCATGGAAGAGGTTGAGGAAGAAGGTGGCCAGGATGTCCTCGCGGTGATGGCCGAGCGCGATGGCGGTGCAGCCCTCCTCGCGGGCGATCCGATAGAGATGCCCGCGCCGCAGCCGCGAGCAGAGCGCGCAGTAGGTCCGGCCCTGGGGCACCTTGTCGGTGACGATGGAATAGGTGTCGCGATACTCGATCCGGTGCGGCACGCCGCGGGATTTCAGGAACTCCGGCAGCACCGTGGCCGGAAAGCCCGGCTGGCCCTGGTCGAGATTGCAGGCCAGAAGCTCTACCGGCAGAAGTCCGCGCCACTTCAGCTCGGTCAGGATGGCCAGCATGGTATAGCTGTCCTTGCCGCCCGACAGGCAGACCAGCCAGCGGCCCCCCGGCTCGGCCATGGCGAAACGATCGATGGCCGCGCGCACGTCGCGCACCAGCCGCTTTCTCAGCTTGCGGAACTCGGTGGTCTTCGGCGCGCCGGCAAACAGCGGATGAATATCGTCGGTCTCGTCGAGCATGGGCGGCCCCGGGTGGCTTTCGCGGTTGCTAGACCAAACCGGCGCGGATTGACAGGGCAAGGCCGCCCGGCGGGTCGTCGGGCCGGGGCGTGGAGGGGCTCCCGCCCTCTCTCGCCGCCTGGCCTGACGGCCAGGCGCGCTCGTTCGGTTTGGGCCGGGCCCGGCGCCCTCGCCGCTTCGCGGCGACCTGCGCCGGGTTGGCGCCCGGCGGCAGGCGACGGCGCCGGATGATCGCGCCCGGCCACGCCCCACCCCGCCCACCCGCGCGGCCGGGCGCGATCGGGCGATACGGCCGCAAACCACCGCGTCCCCACATGTCCCCACCGGCGTTAACACTTTTATGATTTAAAATCAGTCACTTGACCATGCGTCCCCATGGGGACACCCGCTTCAGCCGATACTTTCCACCAGCGCCGGCAACTCGCCAAGATCGGCCAACGTGGCAAACCGGTCCTGCTCCGGGGGCGGATCGACCCGCTCGTAGGTCCAGGTCAGATCGTGGGGCACGTGCACCCCCCAGGCGCCGGCCGCGAGCGCCGGAATGACGTCGGACTTGAGCGAGTTCCCCACCATCATCCCGCGGCCGGGCCCGTCGCCATGGCTTTCGAAGACGCGGGCATAGGTCGCCTCGGTCTTGTCCGAGACGATCTCGACCCCGTCGAAGAGGTCGCCCAGCCCCGACTGCGCCAGCTTGCGTTCCTGATCGAACAGGTCGCCCTTGGTCACCAGCACCACCTTGCGGGCCCCGGCCGCCCACTCCACCGCCGCGCGCGCATGCGGCAGAAGCTCGATCGGGTGCGACAAGAGCTCTCGGCCCGCGTCGAGGATCTGCTGCAGGACCATGGCGGGCACCCGGCCCTCGGTGACCTCGATGGCGGTCTCGATCATCGACAGGGTGAAGCCCTTGATGCCGAACCCGTAGTGGCGGAGGTTGCGCATCTCGGCCGCATGCAGCCGCTCGCTCAGGTGCGCAGGATCGGCGAATTCGGACAGGAACTCGCCGAAGCGCGCCTCGGTCAATCGGAAGAACTGCTCGTTCTCCCACAGCGTGTCGTCGGCATCGAAGCCGATGCAGGTCAGCCGCATCCCGTGCACCTCCGTCCGCGTGGTGCGCCGCGTCCCTCCCGGCTGTCAAGCGACCGTCGCCGAACTGTCACACGGATCGGCTATTCATGCGCGGCCGAACAGCCCCGGGGGAACCGCAAATGGCCGACAGGATCCACAACGTGCTTTTCCTCTGCACCGGCAACTCGGCGCGCTCGATCCTGGCCGAGGCGATCATGAACCGCGAGGGCGGGGGCCGCTTCCGCGCCTATTCGGCCGGCTCGCAGCCCAGGGGCGAGGTGCACCCCGTCGCCCTCGTTCTTCTGAAGCGTCTCAACCACGATACCGGCTTCGCCCGCTCGAAGAGCTGGGACGAGTTCGCCGGCCCGGGCGCGCCGGTCATGGACTTCGTCTTCACCGTCTGCGACAACGCCGCCGCCGAAATCTGCCCGATCTGGCCCGGTCAGCCGATGAGCGCGCATTGGGGCATCCCCGATCCTGCTGTGGCGGCCGGCAACGACGTCGAGGTTCACCTCGCCTTCTCCGAGGCCTACCGGATGCTCGCCAACCGCATCTCGATCTTCGTCAACCTTCCGATCGCCAGCCTCGACAAGCTGAGCCTGCAGACGAGCCTCGACGAGATGGGCCGGCGCCAGGACCAGCCCGAGGCCACTTCGTGAGCGACCTGCCGCGCCGGCTGGTGGCCGAGGCGCTGGGCACCGGATTTCTGGCGGCGACCGTGGTCGGGTCCGGCATCATGGCCGACCGGCTGACCGACGACACCGCGCTCGCGCTGCTCGGCAACACCATCCCGACCGGCGCCATCCTCGTCGTCCTGATCACCATCCTCGGGCCGGTCTCGGGGGCGCATTTCAACCCTGCGGTCAGCGTCGGCTTTGCCCTCAGTCGCAGCTTGCCGACCGCCGACCTGCTGGCCTATGTCGCTGCCCAGGTGGCGGGCGGGATCGCCGGCATCCTGCTGGCCCATGCCATGTTCGAGCTGCCGCTGATCCAGGCCTCGGCGACGGTGCGAACCGGCCCGGCGCAGTGGCTGGCCGAGGTCACAGCCAGTTTCGGCCTGATGTTCGTCATCCTCGCCGGGCTTCGCCACCGGGCCGAGGCGGTGCCGTGGCTGGTCGGCCTCTACATTGTCGCCGCCTACTGGTTCACCGCCTCCACCAGCTTCGCCAATCCGGCGGTGGCCATCGCCCGCGCCTTCAGCGATACCTTCGCGGGGATTCGCCCCCAGGACGTGCCGGCCTTCGCTCTGGCCGAGATCGCCGGGGCGGCGCTGGCGGTGGCGGTCGCGGCATGGCTGCTGGCATCGGCTGGACCGGCCGGGGCAACCAGGGAGGCACGATGACGGTCGTCATCCATCACAACCCGAAATGCGGCACCTCGCGGCGCGTGCTGGAGATGATCCGCGACGCCGGCGAGACCCCGGTAATCGTGGAATATCTCAAGACCGGCTGGACCCGGCCGCAGCTCCTGGCGCTGTTGGCGGTCGCCGACCTTGCCCCGGCCGACCTGCTGCGGCGGAAAGGCACGCTGGCGGCCGAGCTGGGGCTGCTGGAAGCCGGGATTGCCGACGACGCCATCCTCGACGCCATGGTGGCGCATCCCGAGCTCGTGGAAAGGCCGATCGTCTGTTCGCCGAAGGGGGTCCGGCTGTGCCGGCCGGCCGAGCGGGTCGCCGAGATCATCTAGCCGCGGACGCCGCCTGAACCGCGGTATTCGCGGTGTCCCCACGGGGACGCCATGTCAACCATCTGATTTCAATTGATAAAAGTGTTAACGCCGGTGGCGACGGGTGGGGACGCGGCCCCGGCAACCCCGAGCGTGCCCCGAATGCATGACGCGGCCGAAGCAATGCGCCGACCCCGAACCCGCCCGGGCGCGAGGGTGGGTGGGCGGGGAGCGCCCGGGCGGGTTCGAAACCTGATCCCCGCCATGGGCAAGGGCGCCCGGCCTCTCCGCGACGCGCCAAGGGCTGCAGATGTCGGGACCCGCGCGCCGAAAGGCGTGCGGGCCGGGTCCGGCCGGCGGAGCGCCCCAGCCGAAGGCTGGGCGCGAACGACGGGCGGAACCCCCTGCCTCCCACGCAGATGCACCCGTCCGCGTGCCATGCACGCAGCCGCACCGGTCAGGGCACGTTGTCGATCCCCGACCCGCCCCAGGGGTGGCAGCGCAGGATCCGCCTCAGCGCCAGCCAGCCGCCCTTGACCCCGCCATGGCGCTGCAGCGCCTCCAGCGCATAGGCCGAACAGGTGGGCTGAAAGCGGCAACCATGGCCTACCCAGGGGCTGCCGATCAGCCGGTAGGCGCGGATCGGCAGCGCCAGTGTCCAGGCCAGCGGAGTCATCGCCGCTCCTGCCCATGCAGGCGCGCCACCGCCGCGCCCAGCTCGTCGAGCAGCCGGGCGAAGGGCAGCGCCGCGGTCGCATCGCGGCGACCGATCAGCACATAGTCCCAGCCGGGTCGACCCGCGCCCGGCAGGACCGCCTGGGCGGCAGCCCGCAGGCGCCGCTTGGCACGGTTGCGTGCCACCGCATTGCCGACCTTCTTGGAGCAGGTGAAGCCGACGCGCGGCACGCCGGGGGCGCCTGGCGTCTCGTCCGCGCGCCGGACCCGACCCTGCAGAACAAAGCCCGGCCGCGCGACCCGGTGCGCCCGCGCCGCGGCCAGAAAGTCGGCGCGCTTCTTCAGGACCTCAAGCACAACCGGCCCACCGGACGGGGGTCCGGCAGGCGCGATGTCGCGGCCAGTGTCGGTCGGGTCGGGCCCGGGCGCCGCCGGCGCCTCAGGCGGTAAGCCGCTTGCGGCCACGGGTCCGGCGCCGCGCCACGATCTTGCGGCCGTTCTTGGTGGCCATGCGGGCACGGAAGCCATGACGGCGCTTGCGGACAAGCTCGCTCGGCTGGAAGGTACGCTTCATCTCATCTCTCCTCGACGGTCCGGCAGGCGGGAAGTCCCGGTACCGGCTGGCGGCCGCCGCTTGCGGGAAGAGGGCCGCGGAAATCACGAAGCCCGTGCAATAGGCGGAGTCGGGAGCCAAGTCAATTCGGCCCGCACGGCATTTTTCGCGTCGGTCCAAGGTCGGCTGGCGGGGCGGACGGATGGCAGCCTCACGCCCGGAGGCACGCGCCGCGAACCGGTTCGCGGCGGTGGCCTGAAACATTGCCGCACCGCCCTTCAATGCGGCGTGAGCCCCCCTATCGCGCCGGTGCTTTTGCCCACATACCCAACCGAACGCCTTGTGGAACGGAACCGCCAATGATGACCGACACCCCGAACCGGCCCCTGCCAGGCCCTGGCCGCTACCTGCCGATTGCGGTGATCGGGCTCGGCTTCGTGCTCGGCGTGGTCCTTTTCGGCGACATGCTTTCCTTCGAGGCCCTGGCCGAGAACCGCGACCGGCTGATCGCCTGGCGCGACGGCAATTTCGCCGGCGCCGCCCTGATCTTCGTTGCGGCTTACGTGGCGATCGTCGCCTTCTCGTTGCCCGGCGCCGCGGTGGCCTCGATCACCGGCGGCTTCCTGTTCGGGCTGGCCGTCGGCACGGCACTGAACATCACCGCCGCCACCATCGGCGCCAGCGCCATCTTCCTGGCCGCCCGCGCCGGCTTCGGCGAGGCGCTGTCACGGCGGCTCGACGCCGGCACCGGCACCGCAGGGCGGATCATGCAGGGCCTGCACGAGAACGAGCTGAGCTTTCTCTTCCTGATGCGGCTGGTGCCGGCCTTTCCGTTCTTCGCCGCCAATCTGGTCCCGGCGCTGGTGGGCGTGCGGCTGCCGCGCTTCGTCTTCACCACGTTCTTCGGCATCATCCCCGGGGCGCTGGTCTATACCTGGATCGGCGCCGGCCTGTCCGAGGTCTTCGCCCGCGGCGAGACGCCGGACCTGTCGGTGGTCTGGAGCTGGCCGGTGCTGGGGCCGATCCTCGGGCTTTGCGGGCTCGCGGCCCTGCCGCTGGCCATCAGGTTCTGGCGCGGCGTCGCCTGACCGGCATGGCACGAATCGAGACCGATCTTCTTGTCATCGGCGGCGGCTCGGCCGGGCTGTCGGCGGCCGCCGGCGCGGCGCAGATGGGCGCGCGGGTCGTGCTCCTGGAAGGTCACCGCATGGGCGGCGACTGCCTGAACTACGGCTGCGTGCCGTCGAAGGCGCTGATCGCCGCGGCCGAGCATGCCCATGCGATGACCGCGGGCGGCCCTTTCGGGGTGGCGCCGGTGGCGCCGGGGATCGACTATGCCGCCGCGATGGAGCACGTCGCCGGCGCCATCGCCACCATCGCGCCCCATGACAGCATCGAGCGCTTCGAGGGGCTGGGGGTGACCGTCATCCCCGCCTTCGGCCGCTTCATCTCGGAGCGTGAGGTCGAGGCGGGCGGCACCGTTATCCGGGCGCGGCGGATCGTCATCGCCACCGGCTCGCAGCCCTTGGTGCCGAAGGTGCCGGGGCTGGATGGGGTGCCGTACCTGACCAACGAGACACTGTTCGATCTGCGCCAGCGGCCCTCGCATCTCGTCGTCATCGGCGGTGGCCCCATCGGCATGGAGATGGCGCAGGCGCATGTGCGGCTGGGGTCGAGGGTGACCGTGCTGGAGGGCGCGCGGGTGCTCGGCCGCGACGACCCCGAGCTGGCGGCGGTGGTCGTCGACCGGCTCAGGGCCGAGGGGGTGGAGATCGTCGAGGGCGCCATGGCTGCCTCGGTCGAGGGCGGGGACGGCATCGCCGTGACGACCGGTGACGGGCGCCGCTTCGCCGGTAGCCATCTGCTGATGGCGGTGGGGCGGTCGCCCAATGTCGAGCGGCTGGAGCTCGACAGGGCCGGCATCGCCCATGACCGCCGGGGGATCACGGTGGATGCGCGCCTGCGCACGACCAACCGCCGCGTCTTTGCCATCGGCGATGTCGCCGGCGGGCTGCAGTTCACCCATGTGGCCGGCTATCACGCGGGCGTCGTGCTGCGTGCGGCGCTGTTCGGGCTGCCGGCCAGGGCCGGGACGGCGCATATCCCCTGGGCGACCTATACCGATCCGGCGCTGGCCCAGGTCGGGCTGACCGAGGCCGAGGCGCGCGACGCCCATGGCGACCGGCTGGAGGTGCTGCGCTGGCCATTTGCCGAGAACGACCGGGCGGTGGCCGAGGGTGATACGCGCGGCCTCGTCAAGGTGATGGTTGTCCGGGGCCGGCCGGTCGGGGCGTCGATCGTCGGGGCCCGGGCGGACGAGCTGATCCAGCTCTGGGCACTGGCGATCGCGGCGCGGCTGAAGATCGGGGCGCTGGCCGGCATGGTGGCGCCCTACCCGACCCGGGGCGAGGCCTCCAAGCGTGCCGCCGGTCAGTACTACGTGCCGCGTCTGTTCGGGAATGCCACCGTCAGGCGTGTGGTCAAGCTGGTGCAGCGCCTCGTGCCCTGAGGGGAGGCAGGCGATCAGGCCACTCGCTGGGCCACGCTGCGGTCCAGTTCGAGATGAAAGACCGAGCCGACGCCCGGTTCGGACTCGCACCAGATGCGGCCGGCGTGCCGGCGAACGATCTTGCGGCACATGGCGAGGCCGAGCCCGGTACCTTCGAATTGCGAGGCCGTGTGCAGCCGCTCGAAGGGTTCGAAGATGCGCTCCACGTATTCGCTCGGCACCCCGATGCCATTGTCGCGAAAGCTGATCACCGCCCGGCCGTTGGCGGCCTCGGCGCTGGTGACCGTCACCCGCGGGCTGCGGTCGCGGCAGAACTTGATCGCGTTCGCCATCAGGTTCTGCGCCAGCTGGATGAGCAGGGGCTCATTGCCCTGCACCTGCGGCAGGTTGGCATCCCAGGTGATCTCGGCCCCGGATGCCTCGATGACGTCGCGCAGATTGGCCTCGGCGGCGGCGATCACCGCCGCCAGGTTCACCGGACCGAATTCGACTTCGGCATCGAGCGTCGTGTAGGAATAAAGCGTGGAGATCAGCGCCGACATGCGCTCGCAGGCGTCTTCGAGAAAGACGCAGTCCTCCTCGAGATCATCATAGTTCTTGGCCCGGATCTCCTCGATCACCGACTGGCTGATCTGGCTGACCGCCCGGATCGGTGCCTTCAGATCGTGCACCAGCATCCGCGCGAACACCTGCAACTCGTCGCGCTGGCTTTCCACCTTGCGGCGCAGCGCGGCACGTCCGGTCGCGTTCCGCACCATGCGACGCAGCGAGCTTGCGCTGATATCGCTCTTGCGGATGTAGTCCTCGGCACCGCGCCGAAACGCCTCGGCCGCGATGTGTTCGTCGCCGTGGCCGGTGACCATGATCAGCGCCGCAAAGGGCTGCCGTTCCTTGATTGCCGAGAGGCCGTTCAGTCCGTCGACGCCCGGCATCAGGTAGTCGACGAGGATGCAGTCGAAATCCTGGCGCGCGCAGTGGCCAAGAGCGGTCTGGACGTCAAACGCCTCGGTCAGGCTGATGGACAGGCCCGACCGGCTGGCCGCCCGCTTGACCGTGGCCCGGTCGCCATCATCGTCGTCGGCGACCAGAACCCGGATGGTTGGGTGTTGCTCCACCTGCATCGCTACGACGCCACAGGCATTTCCACGACGGTGCAGTAGGAGTCCAGCAGCGCCAAAAGGTTGAGGAAGTCCTTGCCGGCACGCTCCTTGACGATGTAGCCGGCAACGTTGTGGTCATAGGCGGCGTCCTTGTCCTCGGGGCTGCTGGACGTGGACAGCACGAAGGCGACGCATTGCTGGAGGTCGGGGTCGCCGCGGATCTCGGCCAGAAGCTCGATCCCGCCCATGCGCGGCATGTTGAGGTCGACCAGCAGGATGCGCGGATTGGGCACCCGGTCCATCCCGCCGGTGCCGCGCAGCATGTCGAGCGCCTCGACGCCGTCATGGGCCCGGATCAGCGGATTGGCGATCCGCGCCTTTCGGAAGGCACGCTCGACCGCCTTTGCCTCGCCGTCATCGTCGTCGATCAAAAGGACGTGGACGGGCTTGGAGGCAAGTCTGTCGACCTCGATCATCCGGCAAGCCTCACATCAGTCCCATCACCGGCCACCTTGGGCCAGGTGAAGTGGAACGCGAACCCCTTTCCTTTGTCCGACACGATGCTGAAAGAACCGTTAGCGACCTTGATATGCTTGCACACGATGGCCAGGCCCATGCCGCTTCCCTCGACCTGGTCGCGGGGCCTCAGTGTGGTGAACAGCTGCACGATCCGCTCATGGTATTGCGGCTCTACCCCCTGGCCGTCGTCGCGAACCCAGAACTCGAAGGCACCCGCCTTCTCGACAAGGCCGATCTCGAGATTCAGGCTGGCGGCACCGCCATGCTTGATGGCGTTGGAGATCAGGTTGTGGAAGATCTGCTGCAGCGGCATGCGCGGCAGCTGAACGCCGGCAAAGCCCGGATCGACGTCGAACCGATGCTCGCCGCTGCCGCCGGCCAGCGCGATGGCATCGCTGACAAGCGAGGCGCCGTTGACGATCTCGCCGGCGCGCTGGTCCAGCTTGCGGCCGATCCGCGAGTGCTCGAGCAGATCGTCCAGAAGCCTTTCCATGCGCCGGACCCGCCCGCGCAGCAGGTCCATGTTGCTGCGGTTCTCGCCGGTGAGCTGCTCCTCGAGGTCTTCCTCGAGCCACCCGGCGGCATTGTCGATCACCCTGAGCGGCGCCTTCAGGTCATGGGACGCGACATAGGCAAAGTCGTCCAGTTCCTCGTTCGAGCGCTGCAGTGCCGCCACCAGGCGCTCGCGCTCGGCATCGGCCTTCCGGCGGTCCGAGACGTCGCGAATGATGCCCAGGAAGGTGCGTCGGCCATCGACGATGACCTCGCTTACCGAAAGCTCGATGGGAAAGACGTCGCCGTTCTTCTTGCTGGCATGGATCTCGCGGGTGGACCCGATGACGCGCCGTTCTCCGGTCGAGGTGTAGTTCGCCAGGTAGGTGCCATGCTCGCTGCGCGTCGGTTCGGGCATCAGCATGGAGACGTTGTTGCCGATGACCGCGTCGGCCCGATAGCCGAACAGATCCTCGGCGGCGCGATTGAAGGCACTTACCGTGCCATGCTCGTCGATCATGATGATGGCGTCGATGGCCCCGTCGAACATCGCCCGGGTGCGCTCGGCGGCCGAAAGCAGCTGCCGCCGCTTGCGGTCAAAGGCCCGGGCCAGTTCGCCCAGCTCGTCGCTGCGGTTCACCGGCAGTGCCACCAGATCGGTGCCGTCCCCGGCGGCGCGGACGGCGGCGGTCAGAACCTCGAGCGGACGCGCCAGGGTGGCCGCCGCCAGGCCGGTCAGCGCGATCAGGAAGGCGCCGATTGCGGCCGAGAGCCGCATCATCCGGTTGATGCCCTGATAGAGCACGGCAACCGGGGTTTCGCCCACCACCACCATCGCGTGCCCGGCGACGCCGCTGGCCAGCGGCTGCCGGTCGAAGGTGGCAATGGTCTGGACATGCTCCACCACGCCCGCGCTTGCGGTTTCTTCCGTCCACAGCCGTTCGAGAAAGCCCAGGTCGGCATCGTCGTCGGTGAGTGTGGTCAGCCCCTTTTCCGGGTCGTAGCGCGCGGCGTATCCGCTTTGCTCGGCGAAATAGGTGCTGCGGCGCGGCGCGATCTCGGCGAAGGCCGCGCTCAGGAAGGCCTCGTAGTCGATATTCAGCACCACGGCGCCGAAGGGCTGCCCGTCTGCGGCAAAGACAGGCGCCGCCACCCGCAGCATCAGCACGCCGGTGCCGTCGTCCTGCCCATGCTCGACATTGCGGCTGACGGTGGAGAAATACACCTCTCCGGGCCCCAGTGTGCGGGCCTGCTGAACGTAGTCCCTGTCGCCCTTCTTCTGCAGCGCGTCCGGATCGACGATCGAGATGGCGCCGCCGGCCTGGTTGACCCGCACAAGCTCGGGCCCGCCATCGGCAAAGGCGATGTAGCGCGCCTGGGCATAGTAGGGCGCGGTTTCAAGCATCGAGACGAAGATCCGTTCCAGACGGTGCTGCCACTGGTCGGTAGTCGAATACTCGTCCATGTCGTAGCCGGCACCGGAACTGCTGCGGATCAGTCCGCTGATCGGGGGGGTGCGGGTCAGGAACCGGGTGTTGTCGGCCAGCGCGCCGTGGCGAGCGGCCAGCTGGTCGGCGATTGCGCGGGTGTCCAGCAGCAGGTCTTCGGCGGCCTCGTCATGCAGGTAGTCCTTAAACCACAGAAAGTTCGTGGCGGTGATGACCAGGGCGGAACCGGCGGCAAGGGCGACGACCAGCAGCGTCATCCGGAGGCGGATGGTGGTTACGGCAGAGCGCGCGATGGCCCCGTCCTCCTTGAACAGGCCGGCACCAGGGGCTGCCCTGGGTCGATTCCGGTGCAACCTCGCGCCGACGGTGTCGTGCGGCGCCAAGTTCGCGGTGAATGGTTTATCGATCGCTAAGAAGGCGATCCCGGCGGAAATGTGGTCGCGCCGGTCACCGCCGGGCCAGCGCCGGCGGCCGGTCGCGATCCGGCCTTGGCCTTCGCCAAATGACCCCGCCGCCGCCGCAATTCGGAAAGGCTTCGCTTACCAGAGCATCGCAGAATTGGTGACGTGGGTTGAAGCAGTGGTGTAACGAGGTCCGGAATGTTGTTCACGAAGATGCCGCAGGCGCACGTGCCCGATAACGCTCCACATATTCTCGTCGTCGAGGATGACGCCTTCGACCAGCGCAAGGTGGCCAAGGCGCTGACGGCTTCGCTGAAGCCGTTCAAGCTCAGCTATGCGCGCTATCTCGACGAGGCCCGAACCAAGCTCAACGCCGAACGCTTCGACGCGGTGCTTCTGGACAACCAGCTTCCCGATGGCCACGGCTACGAATTGGCGGCCGAGCTGGCGGCGGACCCGGCGTTCAAGGACATCCCGGTCATCATGATCACCGGCTACCCGACGCCCTTTGTCGTGGAGCAGATCAAGCAGGCCGGCGTTCAGGCGATGTTTCCCAAGAACCAGCTCGACTTCCGCGTGGTCAGCCGGCTGACCAAGCTGATCGCGGCCTGACCGGCCGTTAGCGGTTCGGCAAGCCTGATCGGGCAGCATCGGGGCTCCGATCCCTCGTGGCGAGTGGAACCATGCATCCGGACTGGCAGCAGGGCGATGTCGGCGACCGACGGGCGGATGTGCTGGTGGTCGAGGATGACCCCTTCGACCGCCGGCGCTTCATCCGCGTTGCCGAGCAGTCGCACCTGCCGATGCGCATCAGCTTCGCCGGCACCCTGGCCGAGGCACGCCTGCTTCTGGGGGCCAGGCGGTTTGACGCCGTGGTTCTGGACAACGGTCTGCCCGACGGCCGCGGCGTCGATCTTGCGGCCGCGCTGGTAATGGCCGCCGGGGCGACGCCGGTGGTGCTGGTCAGCGGATTTCCGACCCCGTTCATGGTCGACAAAGCGCGGGCAGCCGGCGTGCGCGCCGTCTATACCAAGGATGAACTCGACATCCGCATCCTGCGGCGCTTGCTGGGGCAGATGCGGTCCGGCTCGGCCTAGACCGGGACCGGTTCGAACCGGATCGGCCCAACGAGGATTCTGTTCCGGATTCAATGGCTTCGGCGCGGTCTGCCCCAAGCCGCAAGGCTTTTTGCGGCGGTCCCGCAGATCACCGCCAGAGAGCATCGCAGCCTGGATCGGACTAGCCGGCCTTGGACTGGCGCAGGCCCTGCACCAGCTGTGCGACATGCTCCACATCCTCAAGCTTCAATGGCTTGCTGATGAAGTGCTTGACGGCGGCGAACTGTGCCGCCCGGGCCCGATCGCCCGCGTCCAGAGAGGTGGTCAGCATGATGACGACCGCCTGGGCAAAGGCGCCGCCGAATTCCCGATGCGCAGCCTCGAGAAACTGGAATCCGTTCATGCGCGGCATGTTGATGTCGAGGAAGATGACGTCGAGCGGCCGCTTGTCCTCGCGCAGATGCGCCAGCGCCTCCTCGGCGTACTGAAAGACGATGATGTCCCCGACCAGGCCCGACTTCTCCAGCACGCGGCGGTGAGCGACCTGGTCGAAACGCTGGTCGTCGATCACCATGACGCGGTCGAGTCGGGCGTCGCAAGGCATCGCGAAACTCCTGTTTTGGGCAAGTCCGGCAGAGGTTGCCGCAACGAAGGTAAACGCCCGGTATACATGCCTGGGCCGGCCCGCGGGCCTTGCCGGCTGCCGCACGGGCGGCACTCACGGGCGGCACTCACGGGGGGAGCGCACGGGGGGAGCGCACGGGGGGCTGCACGGACGGATCGGCGCTTCGGTGGGAGAGGCCCCGGATCAGGTCCGGGGCAGACCATCCACCACGGCCTACACCCCTAGTTGGAGCGGGCCTCGGCGCCGGCCGGAAACCGGACCGTCAAGGTGCATCCCGCGCCCTCCTCCGGCCCGTCGATTCGCACCGTGGCGCCGTAGTGGCTGCAGATGCGCTCGATGATCGGCAGGCCCATGCCGCTGCCCTCGACCTCGTCGCGGGCCCGAAGCGTCGAGAACGGCTTCCAGACCGTCTGCCGGTACTTCGGCGCTATGCCGGGTCCGTCATCCGATACGCTCAGAACCATCGTGTTGCCGTCAGTGCGGGCGCTGACACGCGTGTGGCGGCCGATCCCGGCGCGGTGCTTGATGGCGTTGGAAAGCGCCGCCTCGAACAGCGTGACGACATCGCGTTCCCCGATCGCAAGCGCGCAGGTGCCCAGGTCGTGGCTGATCCGGTACCCGTCCGGCACCTCGAGATTGGCAATCGCCTGTTCCACCGCCTGATCGAGGCGGGCGACCGCCACCTCCTGCATCCGGCCGACCCGGGAATAGGTCAGCAGATCGGCGAAATACTGATCCAGCCGTGACGCCTGCTGGCGCATCATGGCCAGGCTTTCGGCAACCTCGGACGGCAGATCGAGGTCGGCGGCCTGGATATCGTCGACGATCCACTGGCTAAGCTCGCGCAGCGCCCGCGGTGCGGCGCTCAGGTCGTGCGAGAGGATATAGACGAACTCCTCGAACCGCGCGTCGTTCATCGCTGCGGAGGCCAAGGCTGCAACCTTTCCACCGGCCCGTTCAAGATCCTGAGATAACAAGACAATCTCCCTGCGTATTCACACCACACCCACACCCGCGATAGCACACGATGTTTTAACAAGTGATAAGAGGAATTAGCGCCGCTCCGGACAATTGTCGGCAATCCATGCCAGGAAACGCGTGCCGCGCCCCGGCTTCAGGTGGCCCCGTCACCCATGTCAGGTTCGCCGGTGACTTTGCGCCGAAGCTCATGTACCAACGTCGCGCGCCGTTTCATGCCGGCGCCCGCAGAAATCCGCGGCCCCGTAGCTCAACCGGATAGAGCAAGGACCTTCTAAGTCCGAGGTTGGGGGTTCGAGTCCTCCCGGGGTCGCCAGAAATCCGCAAACACCAGGGTTTCAGTAGCCCGCTTTGCGGTCGACGAGGTGGTGGAGCGGCTCGCCCCGTTCGGCCCGGGCGATGTTGGCGGCGATCACCGCGGCGGCGGATTCCGGCCGGGTCGCCGAGGCCACATGCGGCGTGACGGTGACCTTCGGGTGGGCCCAGAACGGATGCCCGGGCGGCAGCGGTTCCTGCCGGAAGACGTCCAGCGTCGCGTGCTCCAGATGCCCCGCATCGAGCGCCGCCAGAAGCGCCTCGTCGTCGATCAGCGGGCCGCGGCCGGGATTGATGAGGTGGGCACCGCGCGGCAGGCAGGCGATGCGCCTGGCATCCATCACGTTGGTCGTCGCCGGCGTGTCGGGCAAGAGCAGCACCAGGGTGTCGGCATTGGCGAGCGCGGCGTCGAGGCCCGCGTCGCCGTGGTGGCACTCGATGCCGTCGATCGCCTTCGGCCGCCGCGACCAGCCGGCGGTGCGAAAGCCAAGGCCCGCCGCAGCCCGGGCCACGGCGCCCCCCAGCTCGCCCAGGCCGAGCACGGTCACCCCCCGCTGGCTGGCGAGCGGCGGCACGACGGCCGAGCGCCAGACCCCGTCCTGGCCGCGCACGTGGCTGTCCAGCCCCAGATGCACCCGCATCAGGTGGCCGATGACATATTCCGACATGCCCATGGTCATGCCGGGGTCGACCATGCGGGTGAGCGGCACGGTGATCGTCGGGTTGCCGACGATGGTCTCGACGCCGGCCCAGGTCGCCAGCACCGCCTTCAGTCGGGAAAACGGGCGAAAGTCGCGAAGCCCGCCCTCGGGCGAATAGACCACATAGTCGATGCCGGCGGGATCATCGGCGCGATCGCTGACGACAGCCTCGACCCCTTGCGACGCCAGCGCCGCAGTGAGAGGCGCCTGCCAGCGCGACCACTGACCGGGGCGGTCGGAGAAAAGGACCGAAGCCACCATTCAGCGCGGCCGGTGGATATGCGCGCTTTGCACCAGGCCGAAGCCCGCCATCAGCACCAGCATGGCCGAGCCGCCGTAGGACACCAGCGGCAGCGGCACGCCCACCACCGGGATCAGCCCCATGACCATCGCCATGTTGGTGGCGAAGAAGAAGAAGAAGGTGGCCGCGATGCCGCCGGTCAGCAGCGCGCCGAAGCGGTCGCGGTTGCGCATCGCCGAGACCAGGCAGAACACCAGCACCAGCGCGTAAAGGGTCAGGAGCGCCGCACTGCCGACGAAGCCGAACTCCTCGGCGAAGGTGGTGAAGATGAAGTCGGTGTGCTTCTCGGGCAGGAAGTTCAGCCGCGTCTGGGTACCTTGCATGAAGCCGCGCCCGGTCATCCCGCCCGAGCCCAGCGCGATCTTCGACTGGGTGATGTGATAGCCCGAGCCCAGCGGGTCGTTGGATGGATCGAGAAAGGTCTCGATGCGGCGGAACTGGTAGTCCTTCAGAAGCTGCCAGGTGGTGCCCTTGCTCATCATCACCGCGGTCACCAGCCCGACGCCAAGGCCGATCACCGCGGCGAAGTACCACAGGCTGACCCCGGCGAGGAACATCACCGTTCCGGCGCTGCCGGCCAGAAGAATGGCGGTGCCAAGGTCGGGCTGCACCAGCACCAGCGCCATGGGCACCAGCGCCAGCACGATGGGCGGCAGGATCCACAGCGGATGCGACACCCGTTTCGGCGGCAGCCAGTCGTAATAGAGCGCCAGGGTCATCACCAGCGCGATCTTCATCAGCTCCGAGGGCTGCAGCTGCAGCGGCCCGAGGTCGATCCAGCGCTGGGCGCCCTTGGCGTCCGAGCCGATCACGTCGACCAGGATCAGAAGCGCAAGGCCGCCGAGATAGGCCAGCGGCGTGAGGCTGCGCCAGAAGCGGATATGGACCAGCCCGATACCGATCATCACCACAAGGCCGATGGCAAAGCGGATCATCTGCCGCTCCGACCATGGCTCCAGCCGCCCGCCGGCCACCGAATACAGCATCATGAAGCCGATGCAGGCGATGGCCGCGAGCAGCAGCACCACCGCCCAGTTGACGTGCAGCAGCTTGTGCAGCCCCTGCGGCGTCCGGCGCCGGGTATGTTCCAGATAGCTCATGCGCGGTCCTGCACGGACCCGCTCCCGGCCGGCGTGTCGGCCTCGGGCTCGGGTTCCAGCACCTCGGGCGGCTGCTGCGCCTCGCGCTCGGCCCGGATCGCGTCGCGCTCGTTCGCCGGATAGGCGTCGAGCGGCGGCTCCGGCCCCCAGATCGCCCGCATCATGATGTCGCGCGCAATCGGTGCCGCCGCGGTCGAGCCGCCGCCGCCATGCTCGACCACAACGCACGTTGCGTAATGGGGGTCGTCATAGGGCGCGAAGCAGACGAACAGCGCATGGTCGCGCCGGTTCCACGGCAGGTCCTGGTTGCGGGTGACACCGCGGGCGCGTTCATCGGCGGTGATGATGCGGACCTGGCTGGTGCCGGTCTTGCCGGCCATCTTGACCGTGTCATGGGCGATGCGCGAGCGATAGGCGGTGCCCCGCTGGCTGTTGGAGACGTTGAACATGCCCTTGCGCACCAGATTCAGCGCCCAGTCCGAAATCCCCAGCGAGGCCGCTTCCGTCTCGGGCTCGGCGATGCCGTCGATGGCGCGGATCAGCTTCGGTATCACCGCCTTGCCCGAGGCCAGCCGCGCCACCATCAGCGCAAGCTGCAGCGGCGTGGCCAGAATGAAGCCCTGGCCGATGCCGGAATTGACCGAATCGCCGACCTGCCACGGCTCGTTGCGGGTCCGCTGCTTCCACGCCTCGGTGGGGATCAGCCCTTCCGAGACCGCCGGCAGCGGCAGCTCGTGGCGAATGCCGATGCCGAGGCGCCGGGCCATGTCGCCGATCCGCTCGATGCCGAGCCGCCGCGCCATCTCGTAGTAGAAGACGTCGCAGGACTGCTGAAGGCTCTTGTTGACGTCCACATGGCCGTGACCGCCACTGCGCCAGCAGTGGAAACGGCGGTTGCCGACGCGGTAGAAGCCGGGACACCACACCGTCTCGCCGGCATTGACCACCCCGGCCTCCAGTGCCGCCAGCGCCACCGCGATCTTGAAGGTGGAGCCCGGCGGATAGGCGCCCGACACCGGCTTGTTCGACAAGGGCCGGTGGTCGTTGTTCAACAGCGCAGTCCATTCCGGCACCGAGATCCCGAAGACGAAGCTGTTGGGGTCGAAACTTGGCGCCGAAGCCATGGCCAGGAGGTCCCCCGAGCGCACGTCGATGGTCACCGCCGCGGCGCTTTCGCCGGCCATCCGCTTCAGCGTGTAGTTCTGCAGGTCCTTGTCGATGGTCAGGTGCAGGTCGCGACCGGCCTGGCCCTCGACCCGATCGAGTTCGCGCATCACCCGCCCGACGGCGTTGACCTCGATGCGGCTGGTGCCGGCGCCGCCCCTCAGAAGCGGCTCCATGCGCTGCTCGACGCCGGTCTTGCCGATCTGAAAGTCGGGGATCTGCAGCAGCGGATCGGGATCGTCGAGCTCGGCCAGGTCCTTTTCGCTGACCGGGCCGACATAGCCGACGACATGGGCGGTCGGGTGGCCGTCGGGGTAGTGCCGGGTCAGGCCCACCTCGGGCGTCACGCCGGGCAGGGCCGGCGCGTTTGCCGCGACGCGGGCGATCTCCTGCCAGGTCAGGTGCTCGGTCACCGTGACCGGCACGAAGCCCTTCCGCCGCTCGATCTCGCGCAGGACCGTCTCGATGCGCTCCTGCGGCAGCGGGATCAGCCGCGCCAGCTTGGCCAGCACCTCCTCCGGCTCGCCGGCCTGCTCGCGCACCAGCACCACCTTGTAGTTCGGCCGGTTCTCGGCCATCAGCGTGCCGTTGCGGTCGTAGATCAGTCCCCGCGCCGGCGGCAGCAGGCGGATGTTGATGCGGTTCTCCTCGGCCAGCAGGCGGTACTGGTCGGCCTGCTCGATCTGAAGCTGCCGCATGCGCAGGCCAAGGGTGCCGATGACCGCGCCCTGAATGCCCAGCAGCATCAGCCCGCGCCGGGTCAGCGGCCGCTTGGCATCCTTGTCCGGCTGCCGGCTCATGCCAGCCTCCCAAGGCTGCGGCCGCGTTCGGCGGGTTTTGGCGCCCGCACGACAAGCCCGAAGCGCAGGACGGCGACCGCCACCGGGTAGGCAACCACGGTGAGGGCGAACACCTGCCAGGTCAGATCGCCGCCGGGCAGCGGCACGAAGGCCGCGATCAGCAACAGCGTCTGCATCATCAGCGCGATGCCGAAGGTGATGCTGACGGTCAGCCATTCGACCGGGAAGGGCCGGTCGATCAGCCGGTGCCGCTGCACGCGCAGGAACTCCATCGCCAGAAGGAAGATCAGCGCCCAGAGCCCCGGCGGCCGCGACAGCATCAGATCGGCAACAAAGCCGACCGCCGCCACCAGCAGGAACGGCAGGTCGTCGGGGCGGCGCACGATCCAGGCGGCGGTGACGGCGAACAGGACGTCCGGCCAGGCCCGCCCGCCACGGTCCATTCCGAACGGCAGCAGCGGCAGGTAGATCGCGGTCAGGGCGATGATCAGGAAAAGCGCCCGGCCGGTCCAGCGGCGCATCTCGGCGCGGCGGCTCACTGGCCCAGCTCCTGCGCCGCTTCCATCCCTTCCCTGGGCAGGTCGCGCGGCAGCGGCGGCGCCGGCAGCGTCGGGCCGATCAGATCGCCCGGCCCGGCGATCTCGGGCCTGTCGGGCGTGTGCAGCACGCGGATGAATTCCAGCCGCCGATAGTCAGCCGCCATGCGGACCCGCAGGCGCCCGTCCCGCCCCGCCGCCACCTCGCCCACCAGGATGTCGGCGGGAAAGATGCCACCGGCGCCCGAGGTGAACACCCGGTCGCCCGGCTGCACCCGCTCGGGATCGTCGAGAAAGTCCAGCACCGGGGCGTTGGAATTGTCGCCGGTGACCAGCGCGCGCTGACCCGATGGCTGGATGATGCCCGGCACCAGGCTGGAAATGTCGGTCAGCAGCATCAGCCGCGCCGTGGTCTCGCCGACGCCGGCGACCCGGCCGACCAGGCCCAGGCCGTCGACCGCCGCGGCGCCGTCCTGCACCCCGTCTATGCGGCCGATATTAAGCAGCGCCGACTGGCTGAACGGGCTGCCGCTGTCGGCCAGCACCTCGCCGGTGATCGAGGTCAGCCGCGGCGACAGGCGCACGTTGTTGAGCGCCCTCAGCCGGGCGTTCTTCTCCTCCAGCTGCAGCGCCGCCTCGCGCCAGCCCTTCATCCGCTGCAACTCCTCGCGCAGCTCGCGGTTCTGGTTGTAGACCGCTTCCAGCGACTGATAGTCGGCGATCAGCCGGCTGATCCGGGTCAGCGGCCGGATGGTCCGGTCGAAGCTCGGCAGCGCCTTGTCCAGCAACGCCATGCGCAGCCGCTCGACCCGGGGGCTGTCGATCCGCCACAGCACGAACGTCGCCATGAGGGCCAGGCACACCGCAGCCAAGAGGAGCCGCCGGAGCAGCCCGAACATGCCAGGTACCTGACCATTGCCGGAGGCCAATCAGCCCTCCACTCGTGATCCTTGCCTGCCGCGGAGCGTTCTGAAGCGCCCTGTCAGCTGCCGAAGTCTATCACATGTTGCAGCTGTGTCTCGAATTCCAGCGTCTTGCCGCTGCCCAGCGCCACACAGTTCAGGGATTCATCTGCGATCGAGATGGCAAGGCCGGTCTGCTCGCGCAGCGCCAGGTCGAGGTCGCCCAGAAGCGCACCGCCGCCGGTCAGCATCACGCCGCGGTCGACGATATCGGCGGCAAGGTCGGGCGGCGTCGATTCCAGCGCCGTCATCACCGCCTCGCAGATCTGCTGCACCGGCTCGGCCAGCGCCTCGGCGACCTGGGCCTGGGTGATCTCGATTTCCTTCGGCACCCCGTTCAGAAGGTCGCGGCCGCGGATCTCCATCACCTGGCCGCGGCCGTCATCGGGCATCCGCGCCGTGCCGATCGAGGTCTTGATCCGCTCGGCGGTGGACTCGCCCACCAGCAGGTTGTGCTGCCGGCGCAGGTAGTTGATCACCGCCTCGTCCATGCGGTCGCCGCCAACCCGGACCGAGCGGGCATAGACGATGTCACCCAGCGACAGGACCGCCACCTCGGTGGTGCCGCCACCGATATCCACCACCATGTTGCCGGTGGGCTCGGTGATCGGCATTCCGGCGCCGATGGCGGCGGCGATGGGCTCGGCGATCAGCCCCGCCTTCTTGGCACCGGCGCGCAGCACGCTTTCGCGGATGGCACGCTTCTCCACCGGTGTCGCGCCGTGCGGCACGCAGACGATGATCTTCGGCTTCGCCCAGGCGCCACCCTTGTGCACCTTGCGGATGAAGTGCTTGATCATCTCCTCGGCGACGTCGAAATCGGCGATCACGCCTTCCCGCATGGGCCGGATCGCCTGGATCGAGCCCGGCGTGCGGCCGAGCATCATCTTGGCGTCCTCGCCCACGGCCAGCACTTCCTTCTTGCCGTCCTTGGTGTGGAAGGCGACCACCGAGGGCTCGTTCAGCACGATGCCCTTGCCCTTCACGTAGACGAGCGTGTTGGCCGTCCCGAGATCGATGGCCATGTCAGAAGAGAAGAGACCCGATAGAAACCCGAACATGCCCTGCCCCGATCAGTGCCCGGGGGCTGGCCTTCTTGCCGGCCGTTACCCCTGCGATGGCCGGCTTATAGTCGCTGCCGCGGTCGAAGGTAAAGGGCGGCGCACGCGGATCGTCGCCGTCGCGCAACGGTTGCGGCGAACGGCGAGGATAGCCGGCGCCCGGGCCGGGTCCCGGCCCCGGCCTTACTCGCCATCGGGGGCAACAATGACACACGCAGCCGCGGCACCTGCCGCCGCACCGGACGCCGTTCCCTTCGTCGCCGTCGAGACGCTCTTCGCCGATCCGCCCGGCGCGCTTTCCGCCCTGCGGGACGAGACGCCGCTGATCCGCATCGACGAGGCGCACTACCTGGCGCTGCGCGCCGCCGACGTCCTGGCGCTGATGCGCGACCCGCGCACCACCCAGTTGCCGGGGCCCGCCTATGTCGCCATGGCCGGCATTCCCGACGGCCACGTGGCGCGGTTCCTGTCCGACATCTTCCTTCTGCGCGACGGCGCCGACCATGCGGCCCGCCGCCAGCCCTTCGCCCGCGCCTTCGCCTATCCGGCCATGCAGGCGCTCAGGCCGCGCCTGCGCGCCATCGTCGAGGCGGCCCTGGCCGAAGTGCCGCGCGGCGAGCCGTTCGACTTCACCGCGGCGGTTGCGCAGCGCGTGCCGGCGGAAGCGGTGGCCGGCATCCTCGGCCTGCCGCTGGCCGACGCGGCGCATTTCGCCGGCCTGGTCGGCATCGTCTCGGCGACGCTTGGCGCACCTTATCCGCTGGATCGGCATGACCAGATCGAAGCCGCCACCGCGGAACTCCATGACTACGTTGCCGCCGAACTGGCGAGGCGCCGGAACGCCCCGCGCCACGACGCCATGTCGGCCCTGGCAGCCTCGGACAGGCTGGACGAGGCGGCGCAGGTACACCAGGCCATGGGCGTGATCCTGGCCGGCAGCGACACGACCCGGGCAGGCTTCACCATGGCGCTCGGCATGCTGCTGCAAAGGCCCGCCGACTGGGCGGCGGTCTGCACCGACCCGGCGCTGGTCGCCGGGGCCGTGTCCGAGGCGCTGCGCCTCGCGCCGCCGGTGGCTTCGGTGCCGCGCTTCCTGCCCGAGGCGCTCGACGTGGCGGGCTTCACCCTGCCCGGCGGCTCGCTGCTCAGCCTCTCGACCCTGTCGGCGATGCGCGACCCGCTGCTCTACGCCGATCCGGACCGCTTCGACATCCGCCGCGGCGACCATCCCCGGCTGCAGCCGGTCTTCGGCGGCGGTGCCCATCGTTGCCTGGGCGAGGTGCTGGCCCGCGCCGAGATGGAAGAAGGGCTGGCGGCGCTGGCCGCTTTCGCTCCCCAGGTCGAGCTGGTCGAGCCGCCGGCCATGCTGGGCTTTGCCGGCATCCGCCGCGTCGTGCCGATGACCCTGCGCATTCCCTGAGGGCGCCGCCGCATCGGCGGGTGACATTTCGCACCGGCGGCGGCGGCCGCACCGTGGTAGGGTCGCGCGCGGGAGGGCCGCGTGGCCATTCCGCGTCCGGCGGCTTGAGCGAGGCAGCGATGGAAGACGAGACCCGCAACGGCGGCGACATGCCATTTGTCGAGCCCGCCACGCTGCTTGAGGACCCGCACGGCATCATGCGCAGGATGCGCGACGAGGCCCCGGTCTTCAGGACCGACGCGCACCGCGTCAACGTTCTTCATGCCCGCAACGTGACCACGCTGGCGACCGATCCGCGCACGGTCCAGATCCCGGGTGCGCAATACGTCAAGGTCATGGGGATCCCTCAGGGCCGCGCCGCCGCCTTCCTGTGCAGCTTCTTCCTGCTTGCCAACGGCGAGGAGCATACCCGTCGCCGCGGCCCCTTCGCGCGCACCTTCTCGCACCCGGCAATGAAGGCGAAACGCGCCCAGGTGCGGGACACCGCCGAGCGGATCATGGCGGCGATGCCCCGGGGCGCGGTGTTCGACTTCGTCGACCGGGTCGCCGCGCGTGTACCCGCGGAAATGATCGCCGACATCCTCGGTCTGCCGAGGCAGGACGCCGGCGAGTTCGCGCGCATGGTCTATGCCGTCTCCGCGACCCTCTCGCCACCCTATGCGATCGACCGCCATGACGAGATCGAGGCCGCCGCCGAAGAGCTGTTCCAGTACGTGTCGCGGCATCTCGACCAGCGGCGGCGGGCGCCCGGTGACGACCTCCTCTCGACGCTGGTGGCCGACGAGGGCGCGTCGACGATGGAGCCGGACGAGCTGACCTATCAGGTCATGGGGGTGATCCTCGGCGGCAGCGACACCACACGCTCGGCCTTCGCCATGCTGGTGGCGCTGCTGCTGCAGCGCCCCAAGGATTGGGCGGCGGTGAAGGCCGACCCCGGGCTGATCCCCGCGGCCGTGGTCGAATCGCTCCGCTACGAGCCGTCGGTGGGCAGCTACCCGCGCTTCCTGGCGGCTCCGGCCGAGATCGACGGCGTCTCCGTGCCGCCCGGCTGCCTGCTGGCGCTGACCACGATGTCGGCGATGCGCGATCCCGACCTCTATGCCGATCCAGACCGCTTCGACATCCGCCGCGACGACCACCCGCGACTGCACCCGGTCTTCGGCGCCGGCGCCCATCGCTGCCTGGGCGAGATGCTGGCCCGGATCGAGATGGAGGAGGCGCTGGCGGCGCTGATCGCCGCTGCCCCGGACATCCGCCTTTCGGGCGAGCCGCCGCGCATGCTGGGCTATGGCGGCCTCCGCCGGATCACGCCGATGCCGGTGCGGATCGGCTGACGCGGGGCGCTCCGGCCTGACGATTGTCACAGACCGCGCCGCCCCCCTTGCCGCAGGCTCACCCAGACAGCCGCAAGGAGGGTGACATGGACACGCGCATCAAGACCACCGCCAGCGGGGACGCGCCGCTTCGCGACAATGACGGCACCGAGGCCGGCCTCTATGTCGAGGAGATGAAGTTCGTCTTCGACCACGTCGATGCCGACGAGCCGGGCACCGGCGACGATCTGTCCGCCATCATTGCCGACGGCACCAGCAACACGATGATGATCGCCGACCCCGCGCAGACCGCCGGCAGCCTCTATGCCGGCCACTGGGCCGGTGTCGGTGCGGCCGGACTTCTCGGCGAGGAGCCGATTGCGCCTCCCTACGAGTTCGTCGACGATCCCCTGGGCGGGTTCTGACCGCCCAGGCACCCGCACGCCCCGCACCCGCACGCCCCGCCGGGGTTCACGGCACCAGCAGCCGCTCGATCAGCGCATCGATCAGCCGGCCCACCTGCAGCGGATCGAACATCTGCATGGTGAAGGGGTCGGTCAGGACCGCGACGATGCCCGCCAGCCCCGCGGCGAAGTGCAGGTAGGCAAGCTCGGGCGCCGCGTCCGGGCGCCAGCCCGCCGCCTGCGCCTCGCCCACGGCGGCAAGCTGCGTCTGCGCAAAGCCGCCCAGCATCTCGGCCAGCCCGTCGCCGGCATGGCGGGCGATCTCGGGGTTGCACATGGCGGCATGAAGCTCGGGGTTCTCCAGCGCCCAGGCCACATGCGCCCGCGCCATCAGCCGCAGCCGCTCCACCGGATCCCGGCCCGCGCCGCCGGCCGCCGTCACCCGGCCGATCAGCCCGCGATAGCCTTCCTCGGCGATGGCGGCGAACAGCGCGTTGCGGCTGGCGAAGTGCCGCGCCGGCGCGGCATGGCTGACCCCGACGCTGCGGGCGAGCCCGCGCAGGGTCACCGCCTCGATGCCGTCGCTGCGGATCACCGCCAGCGCCGCCTCGATCAGCGCCGCCCGGAGGTTGCCATGGTGATAGGAATCGCGGCCCATCCACGGCTTTTATGTAGGCGCCGACAACACTGCAAACCGCATGGCCGCGCCGCCACGCGCGCCGGCAACATGCCGCCGCGGCGACTGGCCGACGCCACCGCGCGGCCAACCCTTTGGCAGCGAACCCTGCCTGGGGCCGCTCCGAACGGGCACCGACGGGGCCCGGGGGCGCGGGGGGGGGGGGGCGGGGAGCGTCCCGGGGCGCGG
>JBNKWA010000064.1:0-6985 GCA_050299555.1 Paracoccaceae bacterium
CGGGCGTCGAGCACGGCCAGAAGCGTGGCCAGGCGCCCCGAATCCCAGCCGACCACGGTGCGGCGCGGCGTACCCAGCGGCGAGGCCGCCACCAGCGCCTGGATCTCCACCAGAAGCGGCCGGGTGCCCTCGATGCCGGCGAAGACCGCCGAGCCGGGGCTGGGCTGGCCGCGTTCGGACAGGAACAGCGCCGAGGGGTTGGCAACCTCGCTCAGGCCCCGGCCGGTCATCTCGAAGACGCCGATCTCGTCGGCGGGGCCGAAGCGGTTCTTGACCGCGCGCAGGATGCGGAACTGGTGGCCGCGCTCGCCCTCGAAATAAAGCACGGTGTCGACCATGTGCTCGACCACCCGGGGGCCGGCGATCTGGCCCTCCTTGGTGACGTGGCCCACCAGGATCACCGAGGTGCCGCGGCGCTTGGCGAAGCTGGTCAGCTCGTGGGCGGTGGCGCGCACCTGGGTGACCGAGCCGGGGGCGCTGTCGACGGCGTCGGACCACATGGTCTGCACCGAGTCGATGACGACGAGGTCCGGGCGCTCGGCCTCGAGCGTGGCAAGGATGTCGCGCAGCGAGGTCTCGGCGGCCAGGCGCACCGGCGCGTCGGCGAGCCCGAGGCGCTGGGCGCGCATGCGGATCTGCGCCGCCGCCTCCTCGCCGGAGATGTAGAGGACCGAGGCGCCGGTCCGGGCCATGGCGGCGGCCACCTGCAAGAGCAGCGTCGACTTGCCGATGCCGGGATCGCCGCCCACCAGGATCGCCGAGGCCGGGACCATGCCGCCGCCCAGCACCCGGTCGAACTCGGCGATGCCGGTGCCGGACCGGGGCGCCGGCGGTTCGTCGGTATCGAGACCGGTGAGGTGGATGCGGCGGGCGCGGCCGGGCTTCATCGCCGCCGGCGAGACGGCCGCTTCCTCGGCGATGCTGTTCCACGCGCCGCAGGCGTCGCAGCGGCCGGCCCACTTGGCATGGGTGGCGCCGCATTCGGCGCAGACGAAGCTGGTGGCGGCGCGGGCCATGGTCAGCGGCGGGCGGCGCGCAGGGCGCGGTGGGTGAGATGGGCGATGAGCATGGAGGCAAGCACGCAGGCGGTGAAGAGCCAGAGGCCCCAGGCCGGTTCCACCCGGCCGATGCCGATGCCCTTGGTCATCATGATGTAGATGGCGATCAGGAAGATATCGGCCATGGCCAGCTTGCCGAGCGCCTCGATCAGCGGCAGGGCGCGGGGCTTGAGCATGTTGAAATGGATCAGCGACAACCCGGCGGTCTTCAGGATCGGGGCGATGACGGCGAAGAAGGCGACGGCCAGCGCCAGCGCGACGTCGGACTCCCACAAGGATTGCAGGCCGGAAATCACCGAAATGTCGTCGCCGCCGAAGAACGGCAGGATGCCGGCGCGGGCGAGCGGCGCGAACCAGGCCAACGGGTAGGCGACCAGGAGCGCGAGATTGGCGGCGGTGAGCGGCCTCATGACGGCGGCCGGTGGGGGGCGGGAGCGCCGCCGGGGGGCATCGAACCCCCCGCCGTCGCTGTGGGCGCCCCGATGGAGACGTGGGCGCTGGCCGCATCGGGGTCGGCAGGCGCTTGACGCGCCGGCTGTGCGCCGGCCGCCAGATCCGGGATGGGGCGGACTGCGGCGAGGGGTCTCATGTCGGGGCCCGGAGGACGAAGCGCCGCCGGGGGGCATCGAACCCCCCGTCGTCGCTGTGGGCGCCCCGATGGAGGCGTGGCGCTGGCCGCATCGGGGTCGGAGGGCGATTGACGCGCCGGCTGCTTGTCAAAGGTGGTGTGCGTCGCCCCCGCCTCGAGGCGGGCCGTGTCGCTCCATGGGGCTTGCCGGGTCGCTGGCCCGGTCGCTGGCCCGGTCGTTGGCGCGATTCCCGGCACGGGGCGGATCCCGCCGACGGCGGTCACCGCACCGCCTCGATCGGGCCCTGGGCGCGGCCGTGGATGAACTGGTCGAGATAGGGATCGCCCGAGGCCTCCATCTCGGCGACCGGGCCGGTCCACTTGATCACCCCGTCATGGATCATCGCCACCCTGTCGGCGATGGCCCTGACCGAGCTCATGTCATGGGTGATGGTCACCGCCGTCGCCCCCATCTCGACGACGATCTCGCGGATCAGCTCGTTGATGACCCCGGCCATGATCGGGTCGAGCCCGGTGGTGGGTTCGTCGAAGAAGATGATCTCGGGCTGGGCGGCGATGGCGCGGGCAAGCCCGACGCGCTTCTGCATGCCGCCCGAGAGCTCGGCCGGGAACAGCTCGGCGGTCTCGGGCCCGAGCCCGACGCGGCGCAGCTTCTCCACCGCGATCTCGTGCGCCTCGGCGCGGGGGCGCTTCATAGGCCCGCGGATCAGGCGGAAGGCGACGTTCTGCCAGACGGTGAGCGAATCGAACAGTGCCCCGCCCTGGAACAGCATCCCGAAGCGGGTGAGATAGGCGTCCCGGCCCCAGGCCGCCGCCTTGCCGTCGACGACAACGCTGCCGGCATCGGGGCGCAGGATGCCGAGGATGCATTTCAGCAGCACCGACTTGCCGGTGCCCGAGCCGCCGATCACCACCATGCTTTCGCCCCGCGGCACCGCAAGGTCGACGCCCTGCAGCACCGGCTTGGTTCCGAAGGCCTTCCTGAGCCCGGAAACGGCGATCATCGGGCTGCTGTCGGTGTTGGTGTCGGTGTCGGGGGTCATGCGGCGAAGAAGATCTCGGTCAGCGCATAGTTGGCGGCCAGGATCATCACCGAGGCGGTGACCACCGCGTTGGTGGTGGCCCGGCCCACGCCTTGCGCGCCGCGGCCCGAATTGTAGCCGTGATAGCAGCCCATCAGCGCCACGATGAAGCCGAAGACCGCGGCCTTGACCAGGCCCGAGGAGATGTCGGCGGCGACCAGGAAGTCGGCGGTGTTGCGGATATAGGCGGCGGGGTTGAAGCCGAGTCGCCAGATGCCGACCATATAGCCGCCCATGATGCCGATGATGTCGCCGATGAAGACCAGGAGCGGCAGCGACAGGGTGGCGGCCACCACCCGCGGCACCACCAGGTATTTCAGTGGGTTGGTCGAGAGCGTGGTCAGCGCGTCGATCTGTTCGGTCACCCGCATGGTGCCGATCTCGGCGGCGATCGAGGCGGCGACGCGGCCGGCCACCATCAGCCCGCCGAGGACCGGCCCAAGCTCGCGCGCGATGCCGATGGCGACGATCTGCGGCACCACCGATTCGGCGTTGAAGCGCGAGCCGCCGGCGTAGATCTGCAAGGCCAGCGCGCCGCCGGTGAAAAGTGTCGTCAGCCCCACCACCGGCAGCGAGAAATAGCCGATCCGGAGGAACTGCTGGCCGAGCTCGGGGAGGTAGAAGGGCGGCCGGACCACGTGCCCGACCGCGGCGCCGGCGAACAGCGTCAGATGGCCGATGGCGCGCAGCAGCCCCAGCACCGAGGCGCCGATCGAGGCCAGGACATGGTCGAGGTATCTCAGAAGCGTCATTCACCATCCCCGGAAGCCGCAGCGGCGCCTGTGTAGCGGCGTTCGTAGCGGGTTCCAAGGCTTGTGAGGATCTCGTAGCCGACGGTGCCGGCGGCGGCGGCCAGCCCGTCGATCTTCTGGTGCTTGCCGATGACGTCGAGATGCTCGGGCACCTCGTCGAGTTCGGTGATGTCGACCGAGATCAGGTCCATCGACACCCGGCCGGCAAGCGGGCAGGGGACGTGGCCGGCAAAGAAGTAGGCGGTGTTGCCGAGGGCGCGCATCAGCCCGTCGGCATAGCCGGCCGGCACCGTGGCGATGCGGCTGGCGCGCCGCGCGGTGAAGGCGGCGCCGTAACCCACGGTCTCGCCGGGCAGGATGTCGCGCACCTGCAGGATCGGCAGCTTCAGCGACACCACCGGTTCGGCATCCTTGAAGGGCAGGCCGCCGAAAAGGCCGATCCCCGGCCGGGTCACGGCGAAGTGATAGGCAGGCCCCAGGAGCACGCCGGCGGTATTGGCCAGCGATTGCTGCACCCCGGGCAGCGACCGGCACATGGAGTGGAACTGGCTGAGCTGGGCCTCGTTCATCGGGTGCCAGGCCTCGTCGCCGCAGGCGAGATGGCTGATCACCAGGCGCAGGTCGAGGCGCGAGATCTGCAGCCCCGCCGCCAGCAGGCTGGTCTGCGGCAGGCCAAGACGGTTCATGCCGGTGTCCACCTGCAGGCCGCAGGGCTGCTTCGGCAGATCGTCGATCAGCGCCGAGATCTGCGCGGTGCT
This sequence comes from Paracoccaceae bacterium, assembly GCA_050299555.1. Taxonomy (GTDB): domain Bacteria; phylum Pseudomonadota; class Alphaproteobacteria; order Rhodobacterales; family Rhodobacteraceae; genus JBNKWA01. The sequence continues at coordinate 4,240 of JBNKWA010000064.1, forward strand.
GCACAGGATCGGGATCAGCGCGTGGTCGCGGTAAAGATCTCGGGCGGCCCTGAGATAGCCGCAGAAGATGAAGATCCGCGCCTCCTCGCCGAGGATGCCGCGCAGGGCTGCGCCCTCGGCCGGGGTGGCGACGAAGAAGCTGCGCGCGCCGGCCGCCCAGAGAACCGGCGCCACCTTGCCTGCCCCAAGCCCATAGGCATCGGCCTTGACCACGGCAGAGGTCTCCACCTCGTCGCCGCTGAGCTCGTCCAGCCGCTTCCAGTTGCGCGCAATGGCGCCGAGGTCGATATCGAGCTGGCCGGTGACCATCCAGTGCTTCGCCTTCACGCGGCTGGGCCCTGCCGAAGGGCTTCGTGCGGGGGAATCGGCGCAAACCTCATTGCGCGGACTGGTCTTAAAAAACAATGCGGAAAAGGGCCAGAGGTTCGGCGGCAGCTTGAATTGCGGTTAGCCAATGGTTGATAAACGGGCAGGCGAGCCGGCAGACAGGGCCGGGCCGAGGGCGAGATGCAGGCGGCGAATTTCATCATCCTGTTCGCGGGACGCGAGGGCTCCAGCGCCATCATCAACATGCTGAGCGCCCAGCCCGGCATCCATGTGCCGCTGTGGGAGGATCTCGACAGCCACCGCTTCAACGAACAGGCGCGGCTGCCCGAGATCATGGACGGCATCTTCCGCGACGGCGTCTACCCCAAGGCGCGTTTCGCCCGCTCGCGGCTGGCCTCGCGGCCCCGCCAGCCGCCACCCGAGGGCACCGCCCATATCGGCTTCAAGTGGCGGCCGTCGGGCGATCCGCTGGCGCTGGCGCCGGTCCTGAGGCGGCATCGGGTGGTGGTGTTCGTTCTTTGCCGCCACGATCTGATCGAGAAGGCCGCCAGCACCTATCTGACCTTCGAGGGCACCAGGCGCGGCGATGCCCGGGACTTTCGCAAGCATCCGCAGTTCCACGTGGCCGGGCTGCCCGAGAAGGAGCGCGAGGCCTATCTCGAGGCGGTGAACGGGTTCCGGACCAGGGTGCGGGGCAAGCGCTTTCGCCGCATGCTGAGGAACATCGCCGAGACCAAGGCCCGGCACAGCCGCTTTGCCCTGGCGCTGGCCCGGGCCGGGGTGCCGGTCCTGCCGCTCGACTATGCCGAATTCTGCCGCGACCGGGTGGCCTTCGTCGCCGGGATCATGGCCGCCATCGGCAGCACCGCGGAACCGGTGGACGAATGCGGCTTCGAGAAGGTGATGCGGGTGCCGGCGGCGCCCCGCCTCGGTGGCCTGCGCGCTGCCGCGCTGATGCCAAGGGCGGTGCAGGCGCGGCTGCGCTATCGGCTGGCACTGGCCCGGATCGCCCGCGCCGGGCGGATGACCCCGCTGGCGGATGGCCGCGCCGGCAAGATGACCCCACCTGACCCCGCCTGAACCCGCCGGGCGGATGACCCCGCGGCCGGCGGATTGACGCAGGCGCCCCGAAACACTGCCGGACCCCGCCGCTGCCGTGATAGGATTGCGCCCGCGACCGGCAGGGGGATCGAACATGCTTTTTCGCCAGCTCTTCGACAGGGAATCGAGCACCTACACCTACCTGATGGCCAGCCGCCTCGGCGGCGAGGCGCTGCTGATCGACCCGGTGCTGGAGCAGACCGCGCGCTACCTCATGCTGCTCGAGGAACTCGACCTCAAGCTGGTCAAGGTCATCGACACCCATATCCACGCCGATCACGTCAGCGCCATGGGGCGGCTCAGGGACAGCACCCGCTGCGTTACCGTCATGGGCCGCGAATCGCCGGCGGACGTCGTCTCCATGCGGGTCAGCGACAACGAGCGGGTCACCATCGAGGGGCTGGCGTTGACCGCGCTGCATACCCCTGGGCATACCAGCGAAAGCTACAGCTTCCTGATGGACGACCGGGTCTTCACCGGCGACACGCTGCTGATTCGCGGCACCGGCCGCACCGACTTCCAGAACGGCGACCCCTACGCGCAGTACCACTCGCTCTTCGACCGGCTGCTGCGGCTGCCCGAGCAGACGCTGGTCTACCCCGCGCATGACTACAAGGGCGACACCGTCAGCACCATTGCCGAGGAAAAGGCCTTCAATCCCCGCCTCAGGGTCAGCTCGGCCGAGGAATACGCCGCGATCATGAACAACCTCGACCTGCCGAACCCGAAGATGATGGACGTGGCGGTGCCCGAGAACCTCAGGCTCGGGCTCAGGCTCGAGGCCCAGCACCGGGTGCCGGCGGTGGAGGTGGAGGCGCTGCTGGCAGGCTGGCCCGAGGTGGACGGGATTCTGATCGACCTGCGCGAGGACAGCGAGCGGCGCCGGGACGGCGCCATCCCGGGATCCATGCACGTGCCCTATGGGGCGTTCGAGAAGGCCTGCGCCGGAGCGGGGCCGCTGCCGAACCTGAGCCGGCAGGGACGCCTGCTGCTCTATTGCGCCGTCGGCGAGCGCTCGACCCTGGCGGTCGAGATCGCCATGGAGGCGGGGATCGAGGCGGTTGCCCACATCCCCGGCGGCTTCCGCGCCTGGAAGGCGCTGGGCGGCGAGACCGAGGCGCTGGCCTAGGACGGGCGAGGGGAGGCGACCCCGGCGGCGGTCACCGGCGCCCCGGAAACGGGTTGGCGCTGGCGTCCCCAGTGTGTCCCCACAAGAAAGTAAATGATTACAAATGGTTACAAGGCGTCCCCATGGGGACGCCGGTGGCGGTGACTGGAATTCGTGCGGGTCGCGGCCCGCGCCCCCCCACCCCCCCCC
>JBNKWA010000065.1:0-56624 GCA_050299555.1 Paracoccaceae bacterium
TTTCCGGGTGGGGCGCTCTTGGGCTGCTCGGCCGGGCTGGTCAACGTGCCGCGGATCAAGGGCAACCACAACGCCATGCATTCGGGCCGCCACGCGGCCGACGCGGTGGCGGCGGCGATCGCCGCCGGGCGCGAGGGCGACACGCTGGAGGAATACGATGCCGCGTTGCGCGACGGCCCGGTGGGCGACGACCTGCGGAAGGTCCGCAACGTCAAGCCGCTGTGGTCGCGCTGGGGCATGTGGGCGTCGCTGGCACTGGGCGGCCTGGACATGTGGGTGGGCAGCCGCATCGGCTGGAATCCGCTCGGCACGCTGAAGCATGGCAAGACCGATGCCGCGGCCACCGGCAAGGCGGCCGATCATCAGCCCATCGACTATCCCAGGCCCGACGGCAAGCTGAGCTTCGACCGGCTGACCAATGTCAGCTTCTCGGCCACCAACCACGCCGAGGGCCAGCCCAAGCACCTGCGGCTGTCCGACCCGGACATCCCGCTGAAGGTGAACCTGCCCGAATTCGCCGAACCGGCCGAGCGTTACTGCCCGGCCGGCGTCTATGAGGTGGTGCGCGACGATGCCGGCAAACCGCTGAAGTTCCAGATCAACAGCCAGAACTGCGTGCACTGCAAGACTTGCGACATCAAGGACCCCAGCCAGAACATCACCTGGGTGACGCCGCAGGGGGGCGACGGGCCGAACTATCCCAACATGTGACGATCGCCCGGTGCGGGTTGCGCTGGCGGATTGCCAGTGCCGCGCTACTGCCCTAGTTTGCCGTTAGCCCCGCGTTCGGGATTGGCAGGCATGGTGCGCCCGCCTGCCGCTGCTACAGGAACGGACCCTTGCCCAGACAGACGACCCGTCTTCTCGCCGCCGCTTCGCTGGCCGTGCTCGCCGCCTTCCAGGCACCCGCCGCCAGGGCCAACGGGGTCGCCGGCCCCTACCTGGCCGCCGTGCAGGCCGATATCCAGAACGATTATCGCGCCGCGGCCGAGTATTATCAGGAAGCCATGCTTTATGCGCCGGCCAAGCCCGAGCTCAGGCAAAGCGCGCTGGTGATGGCGATCTGCGCCGACGACGTGCCGGCGGCCATCCGCCTGGCGGACAGCGTGCTGAGCGATGACGGCGCCTCGCAGATCGCCGGGCTGGTGCAGCTTACCGCCCGCCTCACCGACGAGGACTTCACCGCCGCAGCGGCGCTGATCGACAATCCCGACTTCCGCTTCAACCCGCTTCTGGTGGGGCTGATGCGCGGCTGGATCGAGCTTGGGCTCGGGTCCTCGGCCAAGGCGGTCGCCGCGTTCGACGGCATGGACGGCAACGACGCGCTGAAGATCTACGGCCAGTACCACAAGGCGCTGGCGCTGGCGGTGGCGGGCGATTTCGATGCCGCCGCGACGATCATGGCCGGCGCCGACGGCACGCCCCTGCATCTCAGCCGCAGCGCCATCCTCGCCCATGCCGAGATCCTGATGCAGCTCGACCGCCGCGACGATGCGCTGGCGGTGCTTGACGGCGCGCTGGCCGATGCCGGCGCCGACAGCGGCATGCGCAAGATGCGCGATGCCATCGCCGCCGGCGACGACGTGCCCTACACCCTGGTCACCAGCGCCCGCGAGGGCGCCGCCGAGGCGATGCTGCTGATGGGCTCGGCACTCAGCCGCGATGCCGCCGACCGCTCCGGGCTGGTCTATGGCCGGCTGGCCGCCCACATCCGGCCCGGCTTCGACGAGGCGATCCTGCTGTCGGCCGAGATCCTGGAGGCGCAGGACCAGCACGCGCTGGCCATCGAGAGCTATGGCCGCATCGGAGTCGGTTCGGACTGGTACGTCACCGCCGAGACAGGCCGGGCCGAGGCGCTGCGCGAATCGGGCCGCGTCGATGCCGGGATCGAGGCACTCAAGAGCCTTGCCCGCGCCCGCCCCGAGGACATGAGCGTCCACCTGGCCCTGGGCGATGCCCTGCGCGCCGCCGAGCGCTATGCCGAGGCGACCGACGCCTACAGCGCCGCCATCGACCTGATCGAAACCCCCAGCGCCAGCCAGTGGGGCCTCTACTATTCGCGCGGCATCACCTATGAGCGCACCGATCACTGGCCCAAGGCCGAGGCCGATTTCCGCAAGGCCCTGGAACTGCAGCCGGATCAGCCCTTCGTGCTGAACTATCTCGGCTACACCATGGTCGAGAAGCAGGAGAAGCTGGACGAGGCCCAGCAGATGATCGAGAAGGCCGTGGCCGAACGCCCGGACGACGGCTATATCACCGACTCGCTCGGCTGGGTCCTGTATCGCCTGGGCAAGTTCGAGGAAGCGGTGCCGCATATCGAGCGCGCGGTCGAGCTGTTGCCGGTTGACCCGATCATCAACGACCATCTGGGCGATGTGCTGTGGGCCGTGGGCCGCAAGCGCGAGGCGGAGTTCCAGTGGCGACGGGCGCTTTCCTTCGGCCCCGACGAGGCGGACGCGGTGCGCATCCGCCGCAAGCTCGAGGTCGGGCTCGACGTGGTGCTGCAGGACGAACGGCACGCGGCGGGCAGTTCGGCGACGACGCCTGTCGCCGTGGATACCGGCCGAGACGGCTGATGGTTCGCGCTCTGGCGCGCGCCAAGGTCAATCTGGCGCTGCATGTCACCGGCCGGCAAAGCGACGGCTATCATCTGCTCGACAGTCTGGTGATCTTCGCCGACGCCGGAGACGGTGTCTCGGCCGAAGCGGCGAGCGGGCTGTCACTGAAGGTCGAGGGGCGTTTCGCCGGCAACCTGCCGAAAACCGAGGACAATCTGGTCATGCGCGCGGCGCAGCTGGTGCAGCCGCCCTGGCAGGGCGCCGCGATCACGCTGAGCAAGGCGCTGCCGGTCTCGTCGGGGCTGGGCAGCGGATCGGCCGATGCGGCGGCGACCCTGCGCTGCCTGACCCAGGTCTGGGGCGTGCCGATGCCGCCGGCGGCGGCTCTGGTGTCGCTGGGGGCGGACGTGCCGGTCTGCGTCGCCAACCGCGCCGCACGCGTGACCGGCATCGGCGAAACCGTGCGTACGCTGGAACTGCCACCGCTGTGGCTGCTGCTTGCCAATGACGGCCGGCCGGTTTCCACGACCGAGGTGTTCAAGGCGCTGAAGTCACGCAACAACGAGGCGCTGCCGCCGGTGCCCGACCGGCCTACGGCGGCCGAACTCCTGACCTGGCTCGCCAAGACCCGCAACGACCTTCAGGAACCGGCGCTTTCGCTTCAGCCGGGCATCGCGCAAGTCCAGTCGGCGCTTGCCAGCCTCGATGGCGCCGGTTTTGCGCGGATGTCGGGGGCGGGCGGCACCTGCTTTGCGCTGTTCACCTCGCAGGCCAAGGCCAAGGCCGGCCGCGACCGGCTGAAGGCCGAGCATCCGGACTGGTGGGTGTTGTCGGCGGCCGCGGTCTGACCCGCGGTGCGGCGTCAGGCGACCCGCGCCACCACGTAATCGGCCAGGTCCGACAGGTGCTGCCGGAGCGGACGGTCCGGCAGCGCGGCCAGCGCCGCCTTTGCCCTCGCCGCCTCGGAAAGCGCCCGCGCCCGCGTTGCCTCCAGCGCACCGTGCCGGCGCATCAGCTCCAGCGCCTGTTCCAGATCGCCGTCGCCCTGCTTGCCTGCCTCGATCACCCGCGACCAGAAGGCCCGCTCGCCGGCATCGGCGGCGGCCACGGCCAGGATCACCGGCAGCGACATCTTGCGCTCGCGGAAATCGTCGCCGGTATTCTTGCCCATGGTCCGGGCGACGCCGCCATAGTCGAGCAGGTCGTCGACGATCTGAAAGCTCATGCCCAGCGCATCGCCATAGTCGCGCAAGGCCGCGATCTCGGCCTCGGCGGCACCGGCGACCACGGCACCCACCTCGGTCGCGGCGGCAAAAAGCGCCGCCGTCTTGCCCCGGATCACCTGGGCATAGACGTCCTCGCTGGTGGCGAGGTTCTGCGCCGCGGTGAGCTGCAGCACCTCGCCCTCGGCGATCACCGCCGAGGCGCCGGACAGGATCTCCAGCACCCGCAGATCGCCGGTCTCGACCATCAGAAGGAAGGCGCGGGCAAAGAGGTAGTCCCCCACCAGAACCGAGGACTTGTTGTCCCACAAGAGGTTGGCGGTGGGCCGGCCGCGGCGCTGGCGGCTTTCGTCGACGACGTCATCGTGCAGCAGAGTGGCGGTGTGGATGAACTCCACCGTCGCGGCCAGCCGGACATGATCCGCGCCGTCATAGCCGAACAGCCGCGCCGCGGCGAGCGTCAGCAGCGGCCGCAGGCGCTTGCCGCCGGCCTCGATCAGATGCGCCGAGACCTCGGGGATGCGGGGCGCGTGGCGGCTGGTCATGCGCGCCCGGATCAGCGCGTTGACCGCGGCCATGTCCTCGGCCAAGAGCGCCTGCAGCGCCTCGAAGGGTCCGGTCGCGGACGCTGCGCGCCCGGCTAGATCATCGTCCGCTGCCACCTGGTCTGCCCCAGCTTGCCCGTCAGAACGCCCGCGCTTAGGTTCGCCCCATGATCGAGATCCTTCGGACCAACGACCCCACCCTGATCGCATTCGCCAGCGCGTTGCTTCGCGGCGAGGATATAGATGTGTTCGAGATGGACGTCCACATGAGCGTGCTCGAAGGCTCGGTCGGCGCGCTGCCCCGCCGCCTGATGGTGGCACGGAAGGACGCACATGTGGCGCGCATCGTGCTGGCCGATAACGGCATCGAAGCCACGGCGGCCGAGTGACGGCCGAGGCCACGGCAGCGGCCACGCGGGACGACGCCTTTCTGGGCGGGCGGGTGACGATCCGGCAGCCGGTTCGCGGATTTCGTTCCGGCTCGGACGCGGTGATGCTGGCGGCGGCGGTGCCGGCGCGCCCCGGGGATCGGGTGCTGGAGCTTGGGTGCGGGGCCGGGGCGGCGCTCTTCTGCCTGGGAGCGCGGGTCTCCGGGCTGATGCTGTCGGGGCTGGAGCTGCAGCCCGGCTATGCGGCGCTGGCGCGGCTGAACGCGGCGACCAACGGACTGCAGGCAAGGATCGTCGAGGGCTCGGTCACGGCGATGCCGGCAACGCTGAAGGCGGAGCAGTTCGACCGGGTGCTGATGAACCCGCCCTTTCATCGACCGGCCGAGGGCACCGGCGCCAATGACGATGGCCGCGATACCGCCCATCGCGAGGGCGACGGCTCGCTGGCGGACTGGATCGGCGCCGGCCTTGCCCGCGTCGGCCCGAAGGGCAGCCTGACGGTGATCCACAGGGCGGCACGGCTGGGCGAGGTCCTAGCGCTCGTGGAGGGGCGTCTGGGCGCGGTCGCGATCCTGCCGCTGGCGGCGCGCCCGGGCGTTGCGGCGGATCGGGTGATCGTCTCCGGCAGCAAGGGCCGCCGCGCCGCGACCAGGCTGCTGGCGCCCCTGGTCATGCACGGTGAGACCGGTAACGCGTTCACCACACACGCCGAAGCGGTATTGCGGGGGAACGACTCGCTCCAGATTCAACCCGGCGGCGATTAGCCATCTGTCAACTCCCCGAAAAACGCGAGCGTGACAGGAATCAGATTTTGTGCTGCACTGAAGTCTCGGACGTAATTCTGGACGGAGGAAAATGCCCCATGAGCTTGAGTTCTCACCTTTCGGAACTCCGCAAAAAGCACGAAGTCCTGTCCATGCAGATCGAGGAGGAGCAGCGCCACCCTGGATCCAGCGACCTGATGATTCGTGATCTCAAGCGGCAGAAACTGTATCTGAAAGAAGAGATCGAGCGTTTGGCGGCGCGGAACTAGCGCCTCCCCGGCAGCGCCGCAAGCGCTGCCCCACCTGCAACCATCAGTGCGGCCAGCAGCAAAACGCCGCTGGCCTCTGCCTTTCCGGCTGCAATCAGCACCAGTGTCGACAGAAACGGCGCCGCATAGGAGGCGACGCCGAGCATCTGGATGTCGCCGCGCTTGACGCCAATGTCCCACAGATAGAAGGCAAGCCCGACCGGCCCGAGGCCGAGCAGGAGGGTGGAGAGCCAGCCGCCGAAACCTGCGGGCCAGACGGTCGTTTCCACGGCCAGGTGGACCAGCGCCGACAGCACCGACGCGGCGGCACAGAAGAGCGTGACCGCGGTGGTGGGCACGCGGCCGAATCGGCGGCTGAGCACCGAGTAGCCGGACCAGATCAGCGCACATGCGAGTGCCGCGGCGTAGCCGGGCAAGGCAGCGGCATCGAAGCCGGCGCCGCCGCGGCCGACGATCAGCGCCGCGCCGCCGAACGAGATGACGGCGCCGCCGATATGGCCGGCACGCAACCGCTCACCCGGCAAGAGGCCGGAGAACAGCACGATCAGCAGCGGCCAGAGATAGGCGATCAGGCTGGCCTCGGCCGGCGGCGCCAGACGCAGCGCGGTGAAGTAGCTGGCGTGATAGCCGAACAGCCCGAGGATGCCGGTCAGCGCCGCCGGCAGGCCGATGCGGCCGATCTCGGTCAGGCGGCGACCACTGGCGACGGTCCAGACAAGGCCGACGGCCGTGGCGACGGCAAAGCACATCGCGTTGAGCTGGAATGGTGGCACGCGGCCGGTTCCGACGGTGAGCAGCGCCAGAAGCGCCCAGAGGAGCACCGCGCCGAAGCCCGTCAGCGTCGCCGGCCCGCGGCCCATCCGCCGGCTTCAGGCGCGGCGCCGCTGCGCTGCCGCGCGCAGGAACCGGGCCATCCAGCGGCCCCAGTCGGCGTTGTTCTCGGGCCGGCCCAGCGACCGTTCGCCGACCTCGACCACCGGCGCCGGCACGACGTCGCGCAGGCGCACGTCGATCAGGTCGCGCACGTATTCGGTGCTGAACTCGGGGTGCGACTGGACCGAGATCGCCGCCGGGGCCTCGAGATCGCCATAAACGAACGCCGCATAGGGGCAGAAGTCCGAGCGCGCCAGCAGGGTCGCGTCAGGCGGCGGCGTCACCACCTGGTCCTGGTGCACGGCATGGCCGGCAAAGCCCAGCGACACGCCGTCGAGCCATTTCGGCTGCGCCACGAGGTCGTAGGACTGCACGCCGAGGCCCCAGCCCCGGTCGGACTTTTCCACCTTGCCGCCCATCGCCTCGGCCAGAAGCTGGTGGCCGAAGCAGACGCCGACCACCGGCACCTTCGCCTCGATGCAGCGGCGCAGAAAGTCGCGCAGCGCGACGATCCAGGGCAGGTCCTCGTAGACGCCGTGACGCGAGCCGGTGACGATCCAGCCATCGGCATCCTCGGGCGCCGACGGCACGTCGCCCTCGACCGCGCTGATGGTGAAGAATTCCACGCCGGGATCCTGGGCGCCCACCAGCCGCGCGAACATGGCCGGATAATCGCCGTGCTTGCCGACGATTGTCTGGTTCACCTTGCCGGTCTCGATGATGCCGATCTTCATGCGTGCCTCTTCATGCCACATGCACCAGCCGCAGTCCCGCCGCAAGAGCCCGGCATCGGCGCCGGTATCGGCATCGAACCCGGCAGGGATCGGGGCGCGGAAGGCCGTGCGGGCGGGGGGCCTCGGCGCCTTTGTTATTTCGGATGCGGACAGGTTCGATCCGGCGCCGGGATCGCGCGAAGAAACGCCGCGGAGCCCCCGCAACCCTGCCCCGGACCTTCCTGACCGAAACGTGGTGGTCAAGCCCGGGACAGGGTGGCGACCGGCCTGAACCGGAGCGGCCCTAGCCGAAGAACTGGGCGCCGTTGGCCGAGATCGTCGAGCCGTTGATGAAGCCGGCATCGTCGGAGGCGAGGAAGACGACGCAGCGGGCAATTTCCTCGGGTTCGCCGAGCCGCCCGGCCGGGATCTGGCCGATGATCGACTCGCGCACCTTCTCGGGCACAGCCATCACCATCTCGGTGGCGATGTAGCCCGGGCAGACCGCGTTGGCGGTGATGCCGGCGCGCGCACCCTCCTGGGCGAGGCTGCGGACAATGCCGATATCGCCGGCCTTGGTGGCCGCGTAGTTGACCTGGGCGAACTGGCCCTTCTGGCCGTTGATCGAGGAAATCACGATCACCCGGCCGAACTTGCGATCGCGCATGCCCGGCCAGACCGGATGCACGGTGTTGAAGACACCGGTGAGGTTGGTGTCGATGACCTGGTGCCACTGCTCGGGGGTCATCTTGTGGAACGGCGCGTCCCGGGTGATGCCGGCATTGGCCACCACCACCTCGATCGGTCCGAGATCGGCCTCGACCTGGGCGATTCCGGCCTTGCTTTGCTCGTAGTCGCCGACATTCCACTTGTAGGTCTTGATGCCGGTCTCGGCCGAGAACTTGGCCGCCGCCTCGTCATTGCCGGCATAGCTCGCCGCGACCTCGTAGCCTTCCGCCTTCAGCGCCTTCGAGATCGCCGCGCCAATGCCGCGCGACCCTCCGGTCACAAGTGCAACCCGTCCCATATGTCTCCTCCTGGTTGTCCGATTGGTTTTGCGTTGGTCAGTTCAATTGCTGAGAGGCAGGACACCGCGATCGCGCCCCAGCGCGTCGCAATAGTCGAGCCAGTCGCGGTTCTCAAGAAAGTGCGAGGCGCTGGAAAGGCGCCCCGACCATTTCCCGGACATTTCGCCACAGAGCCTGGCGACGTGATCCGCCGGCGCCGCGATGCCTTCCTGCCGGGCCTCGACCACCGCCGCATCGAGGAACCGGTCGGACGCGGCAAGCGCCCGCCGCACCTCGGCCGTCTCGCGGCCGCGCCGTGCGCCGATCTCGGCCGCAGCGCCGTAGATGGCGCTGCACTCAGCAAGGCTGGTCGAGATCGGCTGCCGGTTCTGCCCGGCACTCTCTCCGGGCAGCGCCAGAGCGGCGAGCAGGGTTATCATGGCGGCGCCGCCCGGCTGCATCGCGTCAGAGGCCCTCGACGCAGAGCGCGACGCCCATGCCGCCGCCGATGCAGAGCGTCGCGAGGCCCTTCTTGGCGCCGCGGCGGCGCATCTCGAACAGGAGCGTGTTCAGGATCCGCGCGCCCGAGGCGCCGATCGGGTGGCCGATGGCGATGGCGCCGCCGTTGACGTTCACAATGGCCGGGTCCCAGCCCATGTCCTTGTTGACGGCGCAGGCCTGGGCGGCGAAGGCCTCGTTGGCTTCCACCAGGTCGAGATCGCCGACCTTCCAGCCGGCCTTCTCCAGCGCCTTGCGGCTGGCCGGGATCGGCCCGGTACCCATGACCTTGGGATCGACGCCCGCGGTGGCATAGGACGCGATCCGCGCCATCGGCTTGATGCCGCGCCTGGCGGCCTCTTGCTCGCTCATCAGGAGCGTGACCGCGGCACCGTCGTTCAGACCGCTGGCATTGGCGGCGGTGACCGAACCTTCCTTGTCGAAGGCGGGGCGCAGCTTCTGCATCCCTTCAAGGGTAGCGCCGTGGCGGATGTATTCGTCCTTGTCGACGACGATATCCCCCTTGCGGGTCTTGACCGTGAAGGCGGTGACCTCGTCGTCGAACTTGCCCGCCTTCTGCGCCGCCTCGGCCTTGTTCTGGCTGGCCAGCGCGAACTCGTCCTGCTGGTCGCGGCTGATCTGCCACTGCTTGGCGACGTTCTCGGCCGTGGTGCCCATGTGGTAGCCGTTGAAGGCATCCCAGAGCCCGTCCTTGATCATCGAGTCGATGAACTTCATGTCGCCCATCTTCTGGCCGGCCCGCAGATGCGCGACATGGGGAGAGAGGCTCATGCTTTCCTGGCCGCCGGCGACCACGATGCCGGCATCGCCGAGCTGCACGTGCTGGGCGCCGAGCGCCACCGCGCGCAGGCCCGAGCCGCAGACCTGGTTGATGCCCCAGGCGGCGGATTCCAGCGGCAGGCCGGCATTGATATGCGCCTGGCGGGCCGGGTTCTGGCCCTGACCGGCGGTCAGCACCTGGCCGAGGATGGTCTCGGAGATGTCGCTCGCATCGACGCCGGCCCGCTCCAGCACGGCGCGAATGGCGGTGGCGCCGAGGTCGTGGGCCGGTGTGTTGGCAAACGAGCCATTGAACGAGCCGACCGCGGTGCGGGCCGCTGCGGCGATAACGACGTTGGACATTGCTTCTCCCCTGGGGCTGTTGTGACAGTCGCACCGCTACCGGCGCTGGACACACTGCAATTGCAGCGCAACATACACGGTCCCTGCAGGCGGTGCAGGGTACATTGGTCGCAACCTAGCCTAGTCGGCGGCGGCAAGGAAAGCCGCAACAGGGTCTAATACTGCAGTCGCGGCATTGTGCCCGGCGATCATGCCGACATGGCCAAGTCCGGGCGCCAGCCGCCGGGCCCCGCGAATCGCATGCGCCAGCGGGGCGGCACTGGCCGGCGGAGCGATGGAATCGGCACGGCCGGTGACGATCAGCGCCGGACAGGCGATGGCACGGGGGTCCACCGGCGCCCCGAGCAGGCGCCAGCCGCGCGAGGCCGGGCGGTTCTCGATCTGCCAGCCGGCGAGAAGCTCTTGCGCCGCCGGGACCGCCATGGCGACGCCGTCGGCGAGCCAGTCCTCCAGCGCCACGAAGTGCCTGGCGGCGGCCGAATCCGGGTCCATCGCGGCAAAGCGGCGGAACTTGGTCAGCGCCTGGGTCGGGCTGATGGCGGCGAAGAGGTACTGGAAGACATCCGCCGGCACGACGCCGAAGGCTCCGCCCATGGCCGAGAGCGCCAGCCGCACCCGGCCGGCGCCGACGCTTCGCCCGCCACTGGCGGAATAGAGCGCCCGGAGCCGCCCCGACAGGCTGTCGCAGTCGGCGGCAAAGTCCCACGGCGCGCCGACGGTGGTCAGCCGCGCAATCCGCCCCGGCATCCGCGCGGCGATGCCCGCCGCCAGGGTTCCGCCCATGCAATAGCCGAACAGCGCTACCCGGCCGCCGCCCAGCGCCTCGGCCACGGCCAGCGCCGGCAGCAGGCGCTGGACTGCGTAGTCCTCGATGTCGAAACTCTCTTCCTCCTCGCCCGGCGGACCCCAGTCGAGCAGGAACGGCCGCAGGCCCCGGCGGCGCAGGCCCTGCAGGGCCGACTGCTGGTCGTGCAGGTCGAGGATGTAGGCCCGGTTGATCAGCGACGGCACCGCCAGCACCGGGCGCCCCGTGCCGCCATAGTCGTAAAGCCGGGTGCTGCCGAGCTGCCAGACCACGGTCGCCGGCGTCGAGGCCCGGCGGTACGGGTGGTCCTGCCAGCGCTCGATCCCGTCCAGCATGGCCCGCAGCCGGTGCACGGACTCGGCCGCGACGGCGGTCACGGCGGGGCTGGTGCCGGGCTTCTCGCCCAGCGCCGGATGCCAGGGAAAGCCGTCGCCGGCGGCGCCGGGCGCGGCCGCGATCGCCGCCTGATAGGTCTGCGCGGCGGCGGCCAGGTGAAAGATCAGCGGACTGGGCCGGCCCCGCCGGTCGGGCCGCTCGGGATCGCCGGCCTTGCGGACTGACCCGGGGGACGCGGCGGCCGCGCGTTCAGGACGGCTGTCGGCCACTGGCCTGTGCTTCCCGGCTCTGGGCCGCACCGCCCGCCGGGCCTAGGCGCGCATAGAGCAGCATGTTGGTTTCCCACAGATCGAGGTAGCGCCGCGCCAGTTCCTGCATCGCGGCGTCGTGCAGGCCGGGGCCGTGCCTTGCGGCGCCGCCCTTGCGGCTCTTGCCGCCCGCCTCGCTCCCGGTTTCGACCGTCCGTATCACCCGGTTGCCACCCTTCCACCGCAGCGCCACGCTGCAACCCGCAGGTGCAGCATGGCGTGCAGCATAAGCTGCAGCATGGCCATGCGCAAAATGATGTTGCAGTGCCGAAATCATGCGGGCTAAGGTTGGCGCATCGAGTACGGATGGCTCCGGGAGCGTTGGAATGGCTGGCAAGGACGCCGACAAGGGCGAACCTATCGTCATCAAGAAATATGCGAACCGACGGCTCTACAATACGCACAAGTCCTCCTATGTCACGCTCGACCACCTTGCCGAGATGGTGCGCAAGGAAGAGGATTTCGTGGTCCGCGACGCCAAGTCCGGCGAGGACATCACCCGCTCCGTCCTGACCCAGATCATCTTCGAGGAGGAGGCCAAGGGCCAGAACATGCTGCCGGCGAGCTTTCTGCGGCAGCTGATCCGGCTTTACGGCGACACGCTTCAGGGTTTCGTGCCGGCCTATCTCGATGCCTCGATGGAGACCTTCGCCCGCAATCAGGAAAACCTGCGTGCCCAGATGGCCCAGGCTTTTGGCAAGAACCCAGCCATTGTCGGGCTGGAGGCGCTGACCCGCACCAACATGGAGTGGTTCGAGCGCGCGATGCGGATGTTCTCGCCGTTTCAGACCGGATTCGGGCAGCAGCCGCAAACGCCGCACCAACAGGCCGAGGCGGATTCCGACACCAGCAACAGCCGCAATGCCGACCTCGACGACCTGAAATCGCAGCTCGAGAAGATGCAGGCGCAGCTTTCGCGGCTGTCGCGGGAAGGCTAGAGAGCCGATCCGTCCCTGCCGGCAGGTCCGTCGCGGTCTGTGGCGCGCTGCCGGCAATCCCGGTCGAGCTCGGGACAGCACCGCGATTTCAACCCGACCCGGTACCCTGGCCTTAGGCCGACCCCGTGCCTGGGTGCCGGCCCCGGGTTGGCGCCTGCCCCGTCCGGCGCAAGGCCGCGGTCAAGCGCTCCGGAACGGGTGGCTTGCGTCAACTCCCGGCGCCGCCGGCGCGCCAGGCCCTGAGGTGCTCTTCCTCATAGACCTCGGGCTCGCCGAACAGGTAGCCCTGCAGGCAATCCACCCCGAGCTTCTTCAGCGCCTCGGCGTCAGCGGCCGACTCGACCCGTTCGGCCACGGTCATGATGTCGAAATGCTTAGCCATGTGCACCAGCGCCGCGACAATGGCCCGGTTGTCGGCCGAAGAGGCAATGCCGGTGACGAACGCACCGTCGATCTTGACCACCTCGAACCGGAAGTCGCGGAAAGAGCGCACGGCAGTGGCCCCGGCGCCGTAGTCGTCAAGCGCCACCGCAGCGCCGCAGGCATGCACGAAGTCGATGAAGTCCGACATCTGCCGGATGCGGCTGAGTGTCGCCGTCTCGGTGATCTCGACGATCAGCCGGTAGCAGCAATCCGGCCGCGTCTCGGCAGCCTCGGTCAGCAGCGCCCGCCACTCCTGGTCGGCGGCATGCCGCGGGTCGACATTGATGGAAAGCCGCAGGTCCGGCGTGCGCTGCAACAGGTCCAGCGCCTGGCGGAGAACCGCCCGGTCCAGCGCCTGCCCCAGCGCCGTGCCCTCGATCAGTGGAATGAACCGTTGCGCAGGGATCAGATGACCCTCGGCGTCGATGATCCTGGCCAGGCCTTCCCAGAAGGCGGTGAAACCGGGCGCATCGGACTTGACGATCGGCTGCAGGGCCAGGCAAAGCCGGTTGTCGGCCAGCGCCTGCGCCACCTCGGCCCGGAGTGCCGCCCGCACCGAGGTGCGGCTGGCAAGCTCGGCGGAAACCTTGGCCTGCAGCGGTTCGAGCGCTTCACCGACGGACTTCCAGCCTTGGTGTTTCGGTTGGGGGCGGGACATGGGCCATTTCCTCTCGCTATCTATGGGGAGCATGCGGAAGGCGCGTGAATCCGAGGTAAATTTTCCACGTTTGTTCTAAATATGTTCTGATTACCGGCCGGCAGTGTTCTTCACCGTTCTCGCAAGCCGCACTGCCCGAAAGCGGCGCAACACCGGATTGCGGCATCGTGTGACACATTGTTTGGCCAAGGGTTCGTGCCGTCGGCGCCTGGGGCGCCGCCATGCTGGCAACCCCGATGTGGCGATTGCCACCCGCGGCTGTCCGCATCCGTGTTATGGTGATCGCCATTACCAGGGGCTTGGGGGCTCACCATGTCGAAGTCCATTTTTCTCGCCGCAGGACTGATTCTCGCGGCCTGCCTGCCGGCCGCGGCGGATGACCTTTCCGATCTCGATCCGCACATGCTCAGCATGGAGGAGGCGCGCTACGTGCAGGCGGCGCTGAGCGTCGAGGGCCATTATGTCGGGCTGATCGACGGCAAGGTCGGGCCGATGACCATGAAGGCGCTCGACGCCTATTCCAAGGAAGTTCACGGCGGCCCGCCCGAGGGCTGGCATCTCGCCGCGCTCGGCTATCTCTTCCGCGAACGGATCGACGATGCCCACTGGCGGGTCCGCTACCTGCCCGAGGAGGAGTTGTCGCTGGCCCTGCCCGAGGCGCACCTGGTGCAGACATCCGACGGCCAGACGCGGACCTGGACCGACCATGCGCTGGGCCTGACGGTGGAGGCAGCACGCCACGACCGCGCCCGGTCCGACGCCATGCACGAGGCGCTGCTGGACATCGTCGACATGAACCGCGACTGCTACGTCTTCAGGCGTGGCGACCGGCGGGTGACCAGCCTCTACGACACGACCGGCAAGCTGTGGTACCTGCGCTCGGACCGCATCGGCAACCGCTGGAGCACGGTGACGATCTCGGTCCCGGACACCGGGCAGGAGGTGCTGCGGGCGATCTCCTCCAGCATCGCCAGGGGCGAGGCGCCGGACTGGGCCCTGGGCGAGGACAGCCGGCTCTATGCCGCCATGCAGGAGGTCGGCGACCGCTTCGCCGCCGATCCTTTCCCCGATCCGGCCCCCGATCCCTCCATCGAACCGACCGGGATCGTCGAAGCCTCGGCGCCCGACGTGTCCGATGCCGACCGGGTCACCCTTGCCGACGAGACCCGCTAAAGTTCGGGCGTCCCCATGGGGACGGGGGGTCAAGGTACTGGAATCATGAGAATTCCCGTGAGGACGCTTCTGGGGACGGTCGAAGGCTGCCATGGGGCCCGGACAGGCCTTTTCGGGTGTCCCCATGGGGATGCCATTTCAAGTATTTGATTTTAAACGACAAAAGCGTTAACGCGCGTGGGGCAGGTGGGGACGGGCCCAAAAAATCCCAATGCCCCGCGCCATGGCGCCCGGATGCGACGGTATGGGAGGCTTCGTACCTGCCCTTCGGCGGCGTCGAGACCGCGACCGGCGCCAATATCGACCTCCGCTTCCCCGGCCAGTGGTTTCAGGTCGAGAGCGGTTTGCACCAGAACTGGATGCGCGACTACGATCCCACCACGGGCCGCTACATCCAGGCCGACCCGCTGGGGCTGGTGGACGGGGCGAGCGTCTATGGGTACGTAGGGCAGGATCCGTTGAATTCCGTTGATCCAGCAGGCTTGGAAAGAAAGCCTGGGAAGACGCCAAACAACCAATGGCCCACGCTTCCAGAGAACCTTGGCGGCAAGAAGCCGAAGTGGAACCCAAAAGGCTATTGGGAGGGAAAGGTGGAAGGCGCCTCACCTGGGACAGCCAATCCCATGGGGCGGGCATCGACAGGGGCAACGGCGCGCAGGGTGGGCATTGGGACGATGAGACTTCCGACGATCGATGGGACGAAGACGGCAATCTGCTACCGTACGATGTTCCCTGCGACAGCGACAGACAGATCGATCCCCAACTACCGCTCAATCCGCTCCTGAGGCTCTTCAGGTTTCCCAAGCTGCCGCTCTACATACCGCCAGGGTCGTTGACGCCAAAGGGGCCCGGCGGAATGACACTCCCGGTATCGTGAGACAAGGCCCGCAGTGTGAGAGGATGAACAATGGTCGAAGCAAAGTACGACAAGAAGTTCTTCGCCCTGATAGATCAGGCAGAGGAAGCCGCCCGAGGTAGCGAGCCGGACTATGTTTTTCTTACATTTTCTGTTTGCGCCGGCGAGCCGATTTCATGCGGCTGGAAGGGCTGGCTTCTTGAGGCTGCGTTCAGAAAATCCGGCGTGAGGCTAAATACCTCTACTGGGGATGAAACAGTTCCGATCATCGACAATCAAATATGTCCAAGTTGCAAGAATATGGTGTTTCGATCCGGGCTTTCGAAGGTTTATTCAAACCCGGCGGAGCCTTCGACTGTTGCCTAGAGGGTGACAATAACCCGGGAAGTTGCAAGCTGACCCTGCTTCATCCGCACCGACCACATCGGCAGGCCGGTATTCGCGACGGATGGTTTGGGGGGTAAGGGTATGGGAGGTCGGCCCGGCGCTCTGAGGTTTCCTCGCGCGTTCGGGCCTGACCGGTGTCCACCGGACACCGGCCCGGGCGGCCCTCACCCCTTCGGCGGCGTGCGCTCGGTGACCGGCTCGGCCATCGACCTGCGCTTCCCCGGCCAGTGGTTCCAGTCGGAATCCGGCCTGCACCTGATCTGGACGCGCGGCGGCGGGTCGGCTTGCTCGGGGCCGGTAGCGCGACCTCTCCCGCGCCCGGAGCGCGAGGGGGGGAGGGCGGGGAGCGCTCCGGGCGCGGTCGGGGGCGCGATCGTGGCGCCTTTTCGGGGGTGCACGTCCGCCGTGCTTTACCGCCGCCGCCGTCGGGCGTAGGCATGGCTTCAGGTCTGACCGCAGGGGGAGTAACCAAGCCCATGTCCACCGACATCGTCATTCTCGGCGCCAAGCGTACCGCCATCGGCACCTTCGGCGGCAGCCTCGCCGGCATCCCACCGATCACCCTGGCCGCCACCGCGGCCCGGGCGGCGCTGGAGGACGCTGGCGTCGAGGGCGGCCAGATCGGCCAGGTCGCCTTCGGCCATGTCATCAACACCGAGCCGCGGGACATGTACCTCTCGCGCGTCGCGGCGCTGGAGGCCGGCATCCCCGACACCACCCCGGCGATGAACGTCAACCGGCTGTGCGGCTCGGGCGCCCAGGCCATCGTCTCGGCGGTGCAGGCGCTGAGGCTGGGCGATGCCGATTTCGCGCTGGCCGGCGGCGCCGAGAACATGTCCCGCGCGCCCTACGTGCTTAAGGATGCCCGCTGGGGCCAGAAGATGGGCGACGTGAAGTCGCTCGACATGATGCTTGGGGCGCTGAACTGCCCCATGGGCAGCGGCCATATGGGCGTCACGGCTGAGAACGTCGCCCGCGAGCACCAGATCAGCCGCGCCGAGCAGGACGCCTTCGCGCTGGAATCGCAGACCCGCGCCGCCGCCGCCATCGCCGGCGGCCGGTTCGCGGGCCAGATCGTGCCGGTGGAGGTGAAGGTCAGGCGCGACACCGTCGCCTTCGCCACCGACGAGCACCCCAAGGCCACCTCGGCCGAGGCGCTGGCGGGCCTGCGGCCGGCCTTCGAGAAGGATGGCAGCGTCACCGCCGGCAATGCCAGCGGCATCAACGACGGCGCCGCCGCGATCGTGCTCGCCCGCGCCGAGGCCGCCGAGAAGGCCGGGCTGAAGCCGCGTGCGCGCATCCTCGGATATGCCGTTGCCGGGGTCCGGCCCGAGGTGATGGGGATCGGGCCGGTGCCGGCGGTGACCGCGCTCCTCGCCCGGATCGGGCTGGCCAGGGAGGATTTCGACGTCATCGAGTCGAACGAGGCCTTCGCCGCACAGGCATGCGCGGTGACCAAGGAGCTCGGCCTCGACCCGGCGAAGGTCAATCCCAATGGCGGCGCCATCGCGCTTGGCCATCCGGTGGGCGCCACCGGGGCGATCCTGACGGTGAAGGCGCTGGCCGAGCTGGAGCGGACCGGGGCCGCCCGCGCCATCGTCACCATGTGCATCGGCGGCGGCCAGGGCATCGCGCTGGCGCTGGAGCGGCTGAACTAGCGCGAAGCCGGATCGGAGGGACGTTTCGATCCCGAGGTTCGTTGAGGTTGTTGAATCCGGGCCAGTGTCCTTCGACTGAGCCAGTTCGAAGCTGTTCCGGCTGGCCGCCGCCCCGGAGCCCGGGCGCTCCCGCCCTCTCTCGCCGCCTGGCCTGACGGCCAGGCGTGCTCGTTTCGGTTTGGGCCCGGCCCGCGCGCCCGTGGCCCCTTGCGGGGCCACCCTGCGCGCGGGTCCCGACATCGGCTGTGCTTCGCGTCCTATCTGCCAGGAGCGGCGGCGGATGCTGCCTTGTCCGGCGCGGGCGACGCCCGATCGGTGCGAAAATCGCGCCCGGGCGCGATCGGGATTGCCGCCAGGCGACCCGCGCCCCGTCATGTCACGGCATTCCGCAGGCCAGGCACCAGCGCCCTGACGCGGATGCGCCGGTATGCCGGCACCCCGGCGCCATCGGCTACGCGACCGCCGCCTCGCCCAAAGCCTGCCTCACCGCCGCCTCGAAGGCGCGTGGCTGGTCGGCATGCAGCCAGTGGCCGGCGCCGGCAACCTCGGTGAACTCCGCCCCGGGAAACAGCGACCGGATCGCCGCCCGATGCTCGGGGCGGACATAGTCGGAGCGCTCTCCGGTAACAAAATGCGCCGGCCCCTCGAACCGGCCCGGCAGGGCCGGAAACGCCTGGATCCGTGGCAGCGCGTCGGCCAGTGCCTCGAGGTTCAGCTTCCAGCGCGGGCCGTCATCGCCAAAGGCGAGGCTTTGCAGCAGGAACGCCCGCACCCCGGCATCGGCAAGCGTCGCCGCCAGCCGCGCATCCGCCTCGGCGCGGCGGGTGAGCCCGCTCAGGTCCAGCTCCCGCATCGCGTTCAGGATCGGCGCCTGTGTATGGCCGTAGGTGACCGGCGCGATATCGGCGACGATCAGGTTGCGCACGAGCCCGGGCCGGGTCAGCGCCAGAACCATCGCCGCCTTGCCGCCCATGGAATGCCCCAGCACATCCACCGGGCCGCCCAGCCCGGCGGCCGTCTCCGCCAGGTCGCCGGCCATCTCATCGTAGCCGCCTTCCTCTGCCCAGGCGCTGTCACCATGGTTGCGCATGTCCACCGCAACGACCCGCCGGCGGTCGGCCAGGCGCCGCGCGATGGCGCCCCAGTTACGGGCCGAGCCGAAAAGCCCGTGCGCGATCACCAGCGGCACACCGTCCGCCTGCCCGTGGATCACCGTGTTGAGCCTCACCCTGCCCGCCTCCTCCGCGCTTCGAATCGTCGCAAAGGTGATGAATGCCGCACGCAATTGGAACAACTTTAGGGAATCACCTGTCTGATGGTGCGGCCGTGATTCTTCCGGCGCACCGCATGGGTGATGTGATGGAAGCGCTGTTCTTTCTGTTCCTGGCCGGCTGCACCGATGACCTGCAGCTTTGCCGGCCGCTGGCCGCGGGTGAGGAGGCCATGGCCGGACGCGCCACCTGCGAGGCGGCGCTCGACCTGGCCCTTGCAGCGCCGGATCCCGAATGGCCGGTGCTGCTTGGCAGCTGCGAGCCCGGCAGCGCCGACAGGATCTCTGCCGCGCCGGACTGGTTCCCGGGCGATGCCATCGCCGGACTGCGCGCCGGGCACGACGACCAAAACCTGCGCAATCTGTGACTTTCGTCACAGGCTGCCGCCGAGGCCGCGCATAGTCTCGGACCCGGACGTCAGCCCTTCGGGGCATAGCAAGACGCCTCGACACCGGTCGGCCGTGGGGGTTAGCCGGTGTCTCTGCCAAGGTAGTTGGCGGTAATTGGCGACGGCGCGTATTGCCGGGTATTCGACAGGTGCGGACGGTGGGGAATTCGCCTGTTTAACACCCTGTACCGGAATTGGGTCTGACCCGTGCGTGTATCTGCCGGGGCGGGCCCTTTTCTATTGCGCACCCGCACCCCTGCCGGCCCCCTTGCCCACCCTGGCCAAAGCCCCTACACCGGCCGCGATTTGCCTCGACGGCTCGCGGAGTGTGCCCCATGTCCTCACCCCAGAAGGTGGTGCTCGCCTATTCGGGCGGCCTCGACACCTCGATCATCCTGAAATGGCTGCAGACGGAATACGGCTGCGAGGTGATCACCTTCACCGCCGATCTCGGCCAGGGCGAGGAGCTGGAACCGGCGCGCAAGAAGGCCGAGCTGCTGGGGATCAGCCCCGACAACATCTACATCCGCGACATCCGCGAGGAATTCGTACGCGACTTCGTCTTTCCGATGTTCCGGGCCAACGCGCTTTACGAGGGGCTGTACCTGCTCGGCACCTCGATCGCGCGGCCGCTGATCGCCAAGCACCTGGTCGACATCGCCCATGCCAACGGGGCCGACGCCGTCGCCCATGGCGCCACCGGCAAGGGCAACGACCAGGTCCGCTTCGAGCTTTCGGCCTATGCGCTCGACCCCGCGATCCGGGTGATCGCGCCGTGGCGGGAATGGGATCTGTCGAGCCGCACCAAGCTGCTGGAATTCGCCGAGGCGAACCAGATCCCCATCGCCAGGGACAAGCGCGGCGAGGCGCCGTTCAGCGTCGACGCCAACCTTCTGCACACCTCGTCCGAGGGCAAGGTGCTGGAAGACCCGGGCGTCGAGGCGCCCGACTACGTCTATCAGCGCATCACCCGACCCGAGGACGCGCCCGACACCCCCGAGATGGTCGAGATCACCTTCGAGAAGGGCGACGCGGTGGCGATCGACGGCCAGCCGATGTCGCCGGCCGCGATCCTGACCCGGCTGAACGAGCTTGGCGGCAGGCATGGCGTCGGCATCCTCGATCTGGTCGAGAACCGCTTCGTGGGGATGAAGTCCCGCGGCGTCTACGAGACCCCGGGCGGCACGATCCTGCTGGAGGCCCACCGGGGCATCGAGCAGATCACCCTCGATTCCGGCGCCGGGCACCTCAAGGACAGCCTGATGCCGCGCTATGCCGAGCTGATCTACAACGGCTTCTGGTTCGCGCCCGAGCGCGAGATGCTGCAGGCCCTGATCGACAAGAGCCAGGAGCACGTCACCGGCACGGTCAGGGTGAAGCTCTACAAGGGTGCCGCGCGCACCGTCGCGCGCTGGTCGGACCACTCGCTCTATTCCGAGAAGCACGTCACCTTCGAGGAGGATGCCGGCGCCTATGACCAGAAGGACGCCGCCGGCTTCATCCGGCTGAACGCGCTCCGCCTGAAGCTGATCGCCGCCCGCAACCGCCGCGTCGGCGGCTGACCGCGCCGGCGCTGCCAGCGGCGCTCCCGTCCGGCCGTGGGCGCATCCCCTCCCAGGTAAGGGGAGGGGGCGCTACTCGGCCAGTGCGACAGCCGAGATGGTCGCGAAACGGGTGTCCAGCTCGGCCGCGATCTCGGCCAGGCGGTCGCCGCCCTCGTCCGCATAGGGCGCAAAGACCGCCGAGGGCAGCTTGTAGCTCAGCACCGCGGTCCCGTCCGGCTCTTCGGTGACGTAGAAGCGCACCGGCGCCTCGATCATCGCCGCCCGGCTGAGGCCGAGGATCTCAACCGCATAGGGATTGGCGAAGACCCCGACGACGCGATTGCCGGGGATGGTCACGCCGCGGCTGGCGGCCGCCTCGGTGGGGCCGGCCTCGGTCACCACGCCCATGCCTTCGGCTTTCACAGCCGCCTTCAGCGCGGCCAGCAGATCGGGATAGCTCTTGGCGCTGGCGCGGCTGGCCCAGCCGTCGCGCTCGATCGGGCCGTCGGCCAGCGCCGGCGCGGCGGCCAGCGCCAGTCCGGCGGCAAGTGCAAGCATGATCCTCGGCATGACGTTTCCTCCCGGGCTTTTGTCCACCTTGCCACATTCGCGGCCGCCGGCCGAATGACGGATCGGTGAGCGCTTCCTTCATCGGAGCCGGCCGGTTTTACCAATTGATAAAATATTTGCCCGTGCTAGGCTCGCGGGCCAAAGATCGGCAGAACGAGGGAGCATCAATGTCCTCCGCCACCCCGCTTACCGATGGTCTCGCCGCCGGGCGGCTCAGCGACGAGGCGCTGGCTGCCAACTTCGCCGATCTGCACCCGGCCTATGACCCGCACGAGGCGCATGTCGCCGCCGACCGGTGCTATTTCTGCCACGACGCGCCTTGCGTCACTGCCTGTCCGACGACCATCGACATCCCGCTTTTCATCCGCCAGATCGCCACCGGCACGCCCGAGGCCGCGGCGATGACGATCCTGTCCCAGAACATCCTCGGCGGCATGTGCGCAAGGGTCTGCCCCACCGAGACACTGTGCGAGGAGGCCTGCGTGCGCGAGGCGGCCGAGGGCAAGCCGGTGGAGATCGGCCGGCTGCAGCGTTACGCCACCGACACGCTGATGGCCCGGGACGGCCACCCCTTCATGCGCGCGGCGCCGACCGGAAAACGGGTGGCGGTGGTGGGCGCCGGACCGGCGGGGCTCGCCTGCGCCCACCGGCTGGCGATGAAGGGCCATGCGGTGACGCTTTACGATGCGCGGCCCAAGCCCGGGGGGCTGAACGAATACGGCATCGCCGCCTACAAGACCGTGGGCGGCTATGCCCGGGCCGAGGTGGACTGGCTGTTGCAGATCGGCGGCATCGAGGCGGCCTATGGCCGGGGGCTGGGCACCGAGCTGACGCTTGAGGGGCTGACCGACGAATACGACGCGGTGTTCCTCGGCATCGGCCTGACCGGCGTCAATGCGCTGCGTGCCGCCGGCGAGGACCTTCCAGCGGTCCGCCCGGCGGTGGAATTCATCGCCGAACTGAGGCAGGCGGGCGACCTTTCGGCCTTGCCCGTCGGCCGCCGCGTGGTGGTGGTCGGTGGCGGCATGACCGCCATCGACGCAGCGGTGCAGTCCAAGCTTCTCGGTGCCGAGGAGGTGACCATCCTCTACCGCCGCGGCCGCGAGGCGATGCCGGCCAGCGGCTGGGAGCAGGACCTGGCCGCCGCAAAGGGCGTCCGCTTCATCTTCAACGCCCAGCCGGTGCGGGTGACCGGAAACGGCGCCGGCGCGGTGCTGGAATGCACCTATACCGCCGAGGGGCTGGACGGGCTCAGGCCCATCGGCGAACCCTTCACCCTGGCCGCCGACCAGATCCTGACCGCCATCGGCCAGCGGCTGGAAGGCGTGCCCGAGGGGCTGGCGCTGGCCGGCGGCAAGATCGCGGTCGACGGGAACGGCCGCACCAGCCTGGCCGGGGTCTGGGCCGGCGGCGACTGCGCAACCGGCGGCGCCGACCTGACCGTGACCGCCGTGGCCGAGGGCCGCGACGCCGCCGAGGACATCCACGCAACACTGATGGGGTGACGCCATGGCCCTGAAGCGCATCAGCTTTCAGTCGATCCCGGTCAAGGATCAGGATCGCGCACTGGCCTTCTGGCGCGACGCGATGGGCTGCGAGGTGCAAGTCGACGCGCCCTATGAGGACGGCTGGCGCTGGATCTTCATGACCATCCCGGGCTCGGATTCGCGGCTGCAATTCGCCAGGGCCGGGCAGATCACCGCCGCCGAGGGCACGCCGGTGCTGGCGCTGGTCTCGGACGACGTGGACGCCGACTGCGCCCGCTGGCGCGAGATGGGCGTGGCCATCGTGAACGGCCCCGGCGACGCGCCCTGGATGCAAGGCGTGCGCTGGGTGCTGATCCGGGATTCGGAGGACAACCTGATCTTCGTGGAAAGCTTCAAGGGGCCGACGCAATGACGCCGATGCCGCTGCCGGCCGAGGGTGGTTGCCGATGCGGCAACCTGCGGTTCCGGGTGACCGCACCGCCGATCATGACCTCGGTCTGCCACTGCACCGGCTGCCAGAGGATGACGGGCGGCGCCTTTTCCACCACCGCGATGATCCCCGTGGACGGGTTCGAGGTGATCGCCGGCGCGCCGGTCATCGGCGGGCTGAAGGGGCCGGAGATCCACCACCAGCACTGCCCCGACTGCCTCAGTTGGGTCTACACCACCTTCGGCGACGGCGTGCCGATCCTGAACCTGCGCGCCACGATGCTGGACGACACCTCGTGGTTCGTCCCTTTCGTCGAATCCTACGTTTGCGAAAAGCTGCCCTGGGCCGAGGTCGGCGCGACCCACAGCTTCGACCAGTTCCCGCCACCGGAACGCCGCGCGGCGCTGGCCGCCGAGTTCGCCGAAACCCTGGGATCGAAGGAGGGCTGACATGGCCGACCTGACGACGGACTTCGTGGGCATCAAGTCGCCGAACCCGTTCTGGCTCGCCTCGGCGCCGCCCACCGACAAGAAATACAATGTCGAGCGCGCCTTCAAGGCCGGCTGGGGCGGCGTGGTCTGGAAGACCCTTGGCGAGGAAGGCCCGCCCATCGTCAACGTCAACGGGCCACGCTATGGCGCCATCTGGGGCGCCGACCGGCGGCTGCTGGGCCTGAACAACATCGAGCTGATCACCGACCGGCCGCTGGAGGTGAACCTGCGCGAGATCAAGGAGGTCAAGCGCGACTGGCCCGACCGGGCCATGGTCGTGTCGCTGATGGTCCCCTGCGAGGAGGAACCCTGGAAGAAGATCCTCAAGGCGGTGGAGGAGACCGAGGCCGATGGGGTCGAGCTGAATTTCGGCTGCCCGCACGGCATGTCGGAACGCGGCATGGGCGCGGCCGTGGGCCAGGTGCCGGAATACATCGAGATGGTCGCCCGCTGGTGCAAGCAGCACACGCGGATGCCGGTGATCGTCAAGCTGACCCCCAACATCACCGATATCCGTTACCCGGCGCGGGCAGGGAAAAAGGGCGGCGCCGACGCTGTCAGCCTGATCAACACCGTAAGCTCGATCACCGGGGTCGACCTCGACAGTTTCAGCCCCGAGCCATCGATCGACGGCAAGGGCAGCCATGGCGGCTATTGCGGCCCGGCGGTCAAGCCCATCGCGCTCAACATGGTGGCCGAGATCGCCCGCGACGCCGAGACCGCGGGCCTGCCGATCTCGGGCATCGGCGGGGTGACCACCTGGCGCGATGCGGCCGAGTTCATCGCGCTGGGCTGCGGCTCGGTCCAGGTCTGCACCGCGGCGATGACCTATGGCTTCAGGATCGTGGAGGAGATGGTCTCGGGGCTGTCGCACTACATGGACACCAAGGGCTTCCGGACGATCGAGGATTTCCGCGGCCGGGCGGTGCCGAACGTGACCGACTGGCAGTATCTCAACCTCAACTACGTGACCAAGGCGCGGATCGACCAGGACCTCTGCATCAAGTGCGGCCGCTGCTATGCCGCCTGCGAGGATACCAGCCACCAGGCCATCGCCATGGGGCCGGGCCGGGTCTTCGAGGTGATCGACGAGGAATGCGTGGCCTGCAACCTCTGCGTCAATGTCTGTCCGGTCGAGGACTGCATCACCATGGAGCGGCTGGCGCCCGGGACGGTCGATGCGCGGACCGGAAAGACCGTCGAGACCGAGCCTTCCGACTGGACGCAGCACCCCAACAACCCGTCACGGCGGGTGGCGGCGGAGTAGCCTTTCGGCCGTCGCCTTGCCCGTCGCACGCGGCGCACCCGCGCGACCCGCCCGCACGGCCGGGCGCCGACGGGCAGCGGGCCCGGCGGAGCGACTGGCGCTGGCCGGACCCGCGCGCCAAAGGGCGCGTGGCCCGAGACGGTCGGCCGGGCCGGACAAAAAAAGGGCGTCCGCCGTGGGGGCTCGGCGAACGCCGCCCGGGCTTGCGCCCGGGTTAACGAACTCAGGTCTCAGGCGACGAGATCGAAGCTCGTACCGGTCTGCGCATCGTCGCCGCGCACCACGACAAGGTCGCGCTCGAACGGCGTCGGTTCGCGGTCGTTCTCGGCGGCATCCGCGGCCTCGGCCTCGGGCGCCTCGGTCGCCGGATCGGCGGCCACGACAGGCGCCTCCGGCTCGGCCTTGTGCGCAGGGACTGCGGGCGCTGCCGCCTCGGCACGCTCGGCGCTGCCCGCATCGTCGCTCGATGCGGCCTTGTGGGCCGGCACCGCCGGCTCGGCGGCATGGGCGTTGCGGACCCGCTCGGCATTGCGCTCATGGACTTCGGCGGCCCGATCCAGCCCGCGGCTGGACTCATGCGGCTTCTCGGTCGCCTCGGCCCCGGCACCGGCCTCCTGCGGGGCGGTCTCGGCCTCGGCATCCTTGAGCTCGGTCCGCACCGCCGCCTCGGCCTTGCGTGCCGCCTCGGCAGCGGCCTCGGCCTCGCGCTTCTGGCTTTGCGCGCCGGCGAGCTGGCGGATAAGCTGCTGCACCGCCATCGGCGGTACCGCCTTGGGTTCGCGCACCACCTTCGCGGCCGGCAGTTCCGTCCGTTCGGGCTGGGCATCCCGCTGCAACGCGGGCGCGACCTGTGCCGCGTTGACCGGCGCGGCGTCCGTCCCTGCAAAGGCAAGCATTTCAAGCCCTCCATCCACGTATTCGGGACTACGGTTCGATTGATGATGGTGGGCCGCGAAGGTTGATTGGGCCTTAACGCGGGCCCTGAACGTTCGCCCAAGGTTAACGGCTGATGGTCAGTCGGCAGGCCGCAGTGCGCCGGTAAAGAGCGGTACCAGAAACCGCGCCGCGTCGTGCAGGTGGCCGTCCCCCTTGGCGCCCAGAAGCGCCCGCACCTGCACGTCGAAATCGGCATAGTGCTGGGTCGTCGCCCAGATCGCGAAGATCAGGTGGTAGGGATCCACCGGCGCCACCCGGCCGGCGCGGACCCAGCCGCGGATCACCTCGGCCTTCTCGTCCACCAGCGTCTTCAGCGGCCCTTCGATCACGTCCATGAACCGCGGCGCACCCTGCAGGACCTCCTGGGCGAAAAGCCGGCTCTCGCGCGGATAGTCCCGCGCCATCTCGATCTTGCGCCGCACATAGGCGGCGATCTCGGCAATCGGGTCGCCGGTGTCGTCCAGCGCCCGCAGCGGATCGAGCCAGGTGTCCAGCAACCGGTTCAGCAGCGCCCGGTGGATCGCCTCCTTGCCGGGGAAATAGTAGAGCAGATTGGGCTTCGACAGCCCCGCCGCCTCGGCGATCTGGTCCAGCGTTGCGCCCCGGAAGCCGTGCTGCGAGAACACTTCCAGCGCCGCCTCGAGGATCGCCCCGGTCTTTTCCGCCTGGATGCGCGTCTGCGGTTTCATGGCCCGCAGTTTGACCCGTGCCGCCGGCATTGCAACAATATATTTGACCTTTTGGTCAAGGGTGGTAGCGTCCGCGGTGAACGGCCCCCGACAGAGAGGCCGGACCGACAGGGGGCGGGGCTTCCCGCCGACCGACCGACAGTCCGATCCCTGGTCCGATCCCTGGTCCGATCCCCTTGGCGGCCGTGACGCGCAACGCGGAAGGAACAGGCCATGGCAGCACCCGGCGAGAACCTGAAGATCGACGGCGCACGCCTGTGGGACTCGATCATGGAAATGGCCAGGATCGGCCCCGGTATTGCCGGCGGCAACAACCGCCAGACCCTGACCGATGCCGACGGCGAGGGGCGGGCACTGTTCCGCAAGTGGTGCGACGCGGCAGGGCTTGAGATGGGCATCGACCGCATGGGCACCATGTTCGCCCGGCGCGAGGGGACCGACCCGGAGGCGCTGCCGGTCTATGTGGGCAGCCATCTCGACACCCAGCCGACGGGGGGCAAGTATGACGGCGTCCTCGGCGTGCTCGGCGGGCTGGAAGTGGTCCGCACGCTCAACGACCTCAATATCAGGACCAAACACCCCATCGTGGTGGTCAACTGGACCAACGAGGAGGGCACCCGCTTCGCCCCGGCGATGCTGGCCTCGGGCGTCTTCGCCGGCATGCACGAGCTCGACTGGGCCTATGCGCGCGAGGATGCCGAGGGCCGCGCGCTATACAAGCGCTGGTGCGACGCGGCCGGGCTGACGACCAGCGTCGACCGGATGGGCACGATGTTCTCGCGGCGCGAGGGCACCGACCCCGACGCGCTGCCGGTCTATGTGGGCTCGCATCTCGATACCCAGCCCACGGGCGGCAAGTATGACGGCGTGCTGGGCGTGCTCGGCGGGCTCGAGATCATCCGCACGCTCAACGATCTCGGCATCCGGACCAAGCATCCGATCGTGGTCGTCAACTGGACCAACGAGGAAGGCACCCGCTTCGCCCCGGCGATGCTCGCCTCAGGCGTCTTCGCCGGCATGCACACGCTCGACTGGGCCTATGGGCGCAAGGACGCCGAGGGCAAGAGCTTCGGCGACGAGCTCAAACGCATCGGCTGGCTCGGCGACGAGGAGGTGGGCGCGCGCAAGATGCACGCGCTCTTCGAGCTGCATATCGAGCAGGGGCCGATCCTGGAAGCCGAGGGCAAGGATATCGGCGTCGTCACCCATGGCCAGGGCCTGTGGTGGCTCGAGGTCAGGCTGACCGGCAAGGAGGCGCATACCGGCTCGACGCCGATGGCGATGCGGGTCAATGCCGGCCTCGGCATGGCGCGGATCACCGAGCTGGTGCACAGGATCGCCATGGAGAACCAGCCGGGCGCGGTGGGCGCCATCGGCCAGTGCAACGTCTACCCCAACTCGCGCAATGTGATCCCGGGGCGCGCGGTCTTCACCATCGACTTCCGCAGCCCCGACCAGGACAAGCTCGACGGCATGAAGGCGCGGCTCGAAGCCGAGGCGCCGAAGATCGCCGCCGAACTGGGGCTCGGGATCGAGATCGAGCCCTCGGGGCATTTCGACCCGGTGACCTTCGATCCCGGCTGCGTCGCCGCCGTCAGGCGGGCGGCCGAGCGGCTGGGCTATTCGCACCGCGACATCGTCTCGGGCGCCGGCCACGACGCCTGCTGGATCAACCGCGTCGCGCCGACCTCGATGGTGATGTGCCCCTGCGTCGACGGGCTAAGCCACAACGAGGCCGAGGAAATCTTCCCCGAATGGGCCGAGAAGGGGACCAACGTGCTTTTCCACGCCGTGGTCGAGACGGCGGAGATCGTGGGGTGAAGAATTTGGATCGGATATCAAGATCTGGACAGGCGTTCTCGCGATCGCTGAGCGCGACTCTTCCCGGCAGCCTGGTCAGGCCCTGACCATGTTCGACACCGACAACGAAGCCTCCACATTCCTCGTCGGCGTGATCCTTGTGGTCGCCTGCGCGGCGATCGGCGGCGTCATCGGGGCGATCTACGCCGGCCAGATCGGCGGGATCGCAGGGGCCGTCGCGGGGGCCTTCGTCGGGGGGGTCCTGCTCTATCTCGTCGCCCGCGTCTTCGAGGCGGCGATGAGCAATATCGTCATCGTGGCGCCGGTGATCGCGATCATCGCGGGCGCGGCATGGCTCTACGCAAAGTTTTTCTGAAGGAAGCGGCGCAATGACCACCATCGTCAAGAACGGCACCATCGTTACCGCCGACCTCACCTACAAGGCCGACATCGCCATCGACGGCGGCAGGATCAGCGCCATCGGGCCGGGCCTCAAGGGCGACACGGTGCTCGACGCTTCGGGCTGCTACGTCATGCCCGGCGGGATCGACCCGCACACGCATCTGGAGATGCCCTTCATGGGCACCTACTCCACCGACGATTTCGAAAGCGGCACCCGCGCCGCGCTCAGCGGCGGCACCACCATGGTGGTCGACTTCGCCCTGCCGGCGCCCGAGCAGGGGCTGCTGGATGCCCTGCAGATGTGGCACAACAAGTCCACCCGCGCCCATTGCGACTATTCCTACCACATGGCCATCACCTGGTGGGGCGAGAAGGTCTTCGACGAGATGCCCAAGGTGGTCGGCAAGGGCATCACCACCTTCAAGCACTTCATGGCCTACAAGGGCGCGCTGATGGTGAATGACGACGAGATGTACGCCTCGTTCAAGCGTTGCGCCGAGCTTGGGGCGCTGCCGCTCGTCCATGCCGAGAACGGCGACGTGGTCGCCGACCTGCAGCAGACCCTGCTTGCCGCCGGCAACAACGGCCCCGAGGCGCATGCCTATTCCCGCCCGCCGCAGGTCGAGGGCGAGGCCACCAACCGCGCCATCATGATCGCCGACATGGCCGGCGTGCCGGTCTACATCGTCCACACCTCGTGCGAGCAGGCCCACGAGGCGATCCGCCGGGCGCGCCAGAACGGCCAGCGCGTCTATGGCGAGCCCCTGATCCAGCACCTGACCCTGGACGAAAGCGAATACGCCAACCCCGACTGGGACCACGCCGCACGCCGGGTGATGTCGCCGCCCTTCCGCGACAAGCGCAACCAGGATTCGCTCTGGGCGGGCCTCGCGGCCGGCAGCCTGCAGGTGGTGGCCACCGACCACTGCGCCTTCACCACCGAGCAGAAGCGCTATGGCGTCGGCGACTTCACCAAGATCCCCAACGGCACCGGCGGGCTCGAGGACCGGATGCCGATGCTCTGGACCTATGGCGTCGGCACCGGCCGGCTGACGATGAACGAATTCGTCGCCGTCACCTCGACCAACAGCGCCAAGATCCTGAACTGCTACCCCAAGAAGGGCGCGATCATGGTCGGCTCGGATGCCGACATCGTGGTCTGGGACCCGGAGCGCGAGAAGACGATCAGCGCCGCGACCCAGCAATCGGCCATCGACTACAACGTCTTCGAGGGCAAGCAGGTGAAGGGCCTGCCGCGCTACACCCTGACCCGCGGCGTGGTGGCGGTGAACGACGGCAAGGTCGAGCCGCGCGAGGGCCACGGCGAATTCGTCGCCCGCGAGCCGTTCCAGGCGGTCAACCGGGCGCTCTCGACCTGGAAGGAGCTGACCGCGCCGCGCAAGGTCGAGCGCAGCGGCATCCCGGCGAGCGGCGTCTGACATGGGCCAACTCGGCGCCGGCGACGAGGAGGCGCTCCGGCGGGCGCTATCCCACGCCGTCGCCTATCGCAACGGCATGGACGGCCGGCCGATCCCGGCGCGGATCGACGCCGCCGAGGCGATGCGCCGGTTCGGCGGCCCGCTCAACGAGGAACCGCGGCCGCCGGCCGAGGTGATCGACCGCATGGCCATCGACGCTGCCGACGGGCTGACCCTCTGCCCGTCGCCCGGCTTCCACGGCTTCGTCATCGGCGGCTCGCATCCGGCCGGTGTGGCGGCCGATATGCTGGTCTCGGCCTGGGGCCAGAACGCCGCCTATGCCGCCCTCGCCCCGAGCGTGGCGGCGATGGAGTCAGCCGTCTGCCGGTGGGCGATCGAGATGATGGGCCTGCCACCGGAAAGCGGAGCGGGGATCACCACGGGCGCCACCCTCGGCACCATGATCGGCCTCATGGCGGCGCGGCACAGCCTGCTGGGCCGGGCCGGCTGGGATGTCGAGGCACGCGGCCTTTTCGGCGCCCCCGAGGTGCAGGTGGTGATCGGCGACGAGGCGCATTCGGCCATTCCCGCCTCGCTGCGCTACATCGGCTTCGGCGCCGAGCGGGTGCACAAGGCACCCGTCGACGACCAGGGCCGGATCCTGCACGACGACTTCGCCCGCATCCTCGATCGCCTGTCCGGGCCGATCCTTGTCATCCTTCAGGCCGGGCACATCAATTCGGGTGCCTTCGACCCGTTCGCCCGGCTGATCCCGCTGGCCAGGGCCAAGGGCGCATGGGTGCATGTGGACGGCGCATTCGGGCTCTGGGTTCGGGCGGTGCCGGCACTCGCCCACCGGCTCGAGGGCGTGGATGGGGCCGACAGCTGGGCGGTCGATCTTCACAAGTGGCTGAATGCGCCCTACGACGCGGCGCTGGTGATCGTGCGCGACCGCGCGGCCCTCGTCGGCGCCATGTCGGCGCATGCGGGCTATCTGCCCGACCGCAGCGCCATCTGGGACCCGGCCGATTCGGTTCCCGAGCTGTCGCGCCGGGCCCGCGGCGTGCCGAGCTACGCGATCCTGAGAACCCTCGGCGCCTCGGGTGTCCGCGAAATGGTCGCCCGGCACTGCCAACTGGCCGAGCGGGTCTCGGCCGGGCTAGCGGCGATCACGGACGTGACGGTGATGAACGAACCCGCCAGCAACCAGATCAGCTTTCGCGTCGGCAATGGCGAGGCCGGCGACGCCTGGACCGGCCGGGTGCTGGCGCAGGTGCAGGCGGAGGGGCGCAACTTTCCCTCGCACGGGGTCTGGAAGGGCCGCCAGATCATCCGCGTCTCGCTCTCGAACCACGCCACCACCGGGGCCGACATCGACGCCCTGCTCGCCTCGGTCGCCACGGCCGTCCGCGACTGCGCGCCCGAGGCGGTGCCGGCGTGAGCTCAGCCGGGCACCAGTGCCTCCAGTTCGGGCAGAAGCTCGACGCTCTCCTGCTCGTGCGGGTCGGTGCGGGCGATGACCGCGCGGGCGGGGCTGTCATAGGGGTTGAAGGGCAGGTGCGGCACGTCGGCGGGGATATAGATCATGTCTCCCGCCTCGGTATCCATCACGTGCTCCAGCCGCTCGCCCCAGTACATCTTCGCCCGGCCCTCGATGACGAAGATCGCCGTCTCGTGGGTGGCGTGCTTGTGCGCCTTCGCCCTGCCTCCCGGCGGAACGGTCAGCAGGTGCATGCAGATCGCTTGCGACCCCGTGGTCTCGCGGGCGATCCCCTCGAAATAGCTGAAGCCCTGCTTGCCGGTATAGGTTCCGGAGGGGCGGAGTTTCTGGCATGACGGCATCGGGTATCCTTTCGGGTTCGGGGGCGTAGCGTGGGCGGTACTGGCGGCGACCGGGTGATCTCGGCCTCGGACCTGAATCTGGTCTTCGAGACCGGCGACGGCCAGGTCCAGGCACTGAAGGATATCACGCTCGACATCGGCAAGGGCGAGTTCGTTTCCTTCATCGGCCCCTCGGGCTGCGGCAAGACCACCTTCCTGCGCGTGGTCGCCGACCTCGAGAAGCCCACATCGGGCAGCATCACCGTCAATGGCATGACCCCCGAGGCGGCACGCAAGTCGCGCGCCTATGGCTACGTCTTCCAGGCGGCGGGGCTCTACCCGTGGCGCACCATCGCCGGCAATGTGCGGCTGCCCCTGGAGATCATGGGATATTCCCGCGCCGAGCAGCGGGAACGCACCGCCCGGGTGCTGGAGCTGGTGGAGCTGAAGGGCTTCGAGAAGAAGTTCCCCTGGCAGCTTTCGGGCGGCATGCAGCAGCGCGCCTCGATCGCCCGGGCGCTGGCCTTCGATGCCGACATCCTCTTGATGGACGAACCCTTCGGGGCGCTGGACGAGATCGTCCGCGACTACCTCAACGAGGAGCTGCTCAGGCTCTGGGACCGCACCGGCAAGACCATCCTCTTCGTCACCCACTCGATCCCCGAGGCGGTGTACCTGTCGACCCGCATCGTGGTGATGAGCCCGCGCCCCGGGCGGATCAGCGACATCATCGACAGCCCGCTGCCCCGCGAACGCCCGCTCGACATCCGCGACACGCCGGAATTCATCGCCGTGGCGCACCGGGTGCGCGAGGGGTTGAGGGCCGGGTTCGACCATGTCTGAGGCCGGCTGATGCGGAACCTTGTGCCCGTCCTCACCGTGGTCGCGGCGCTGCTGGCGCTGTGGTACGTCTTCGCGGTCGTTCTGAATGCAGCGTGGAGCCGCGACCAGGCGACCCGCGAGGATCGGGTGCTGACCACCGCCGAACTGGTGGCCGACACCATGACCCAGGAACGCCCGCGCCTGCCCGCCCCGCATCAGGTGGCGGCCGAGCTCTGGAAATCCATCGCCGGCACCCGCCTCAGCTCCAAGCGCAACCTGCTCTACCATGCCTGGATCACCATCTCGGCCACCGGCCTTGGCTTCTTCATCGGCTCGGGGCTCGGCATCCTGCTGGCCGCCGGGATCGTGCTCAACCGCGCCATGTCGAACTCGGTCATGCCGTGGATGATCGCCAGCCAGACGGTGCCGATCCTGGCCATCGCGCCGATGATCATCGTGGTGCTGAACTCGGTCGGCATCTCGGGGCTGGTGCCGAAATCGCTGATTTCGGCCTATCTGTCGTTCTTCCCGGTGGCGGTCGGCATGGTGAAGGGGCTGCGCTCGCCCGACAGCATCGCCATGGACCAGATGCGCACCTGGAACGCCGGCACCCTGCAGACCTTCTTCAAGCTGCGGCTGCCGGCCTCGCTGCCGTACCTGTTTGCCTCGCTCAAGGTGGGGGTAGCCGCCAGCCTGGTGGGCGCCATCGTCGCCGAGTTGCCGGTCAGCCAGGATGGCGGGCTCGGGGCGCGGCTGCTGGCCGGCAGCTACTACGGCCAGACCGTGCAGATCTGGTCGGCGCTGATCGTGGCCGCGGTGCTCGCCGCGCTGCTGGTGGCGCTGATCGGCTTCCTGCAGCGGCTATCGCTGGCCCGAACGGGGATGGCACCATGATGCTGGTCCTTCTGGCGCTTGCCGTGTGGGTGGCCGGCTGGGCGCTGAACGTCGCCCTGTCACGGCGCCCCGGCCGCGCCCGGCGCTGGCTGTCGCCGGCGGTCTTCGGCATCACCCTGCTGGTGGTGTGGGAGCTGGTGGTGCGCGGCCTCGCCGTGCCGGGGGTGATCCTGCCGCCGCCCTCGGCCATCGCGGCGCGCTTCGCCGCCTCGACCGACGTTCTCTGGGCGGACTTCACCCAGACGTTCCTCAAGGGCGCGCTCGCCGGCTATGCCATCGGCTGCGGCGCGGCGTTCCTGACCGCGCTCGCCATCGACCGCTCGGATTTCCTCAAGCGCGGCCTCTTGCCGGTGGGCAACTTCGTCGCCGCGCTGCCGATCATCGGCGTGGCGCCGATCCTGGTCATGTGGTTCGGCTTCGACTGGCAGTCCAAGGCCGCCGTCGTGGTGGTGATGGTGTTCTTCCCGATGCTGGTCAACACCGTCGCCGGGTTGAACGAATCCACCCGCCAGCAGCGCGACCTGATGCACACCTGGGCGGCCAGCCACTGGCAGTCGCTTTTCAAGCTCAGGCTGCCGGCGGCGGCGCCCTTCATCTTCAACGGGCTGAAGATCGCCACGACGCTCGCCATGATCGGCGCCATCGTGGCCGAGTTCTTCGGCTCGCCGATCCGCGGCATGGGATTTCGCATCTCGACCGAGGTCGGGCGGCTGGGCCTCGACATGGTCTGGGCCACGATCGCCGTTGCGGCGCTGGCCGGCTCGGCGTCTTATGGACTGGTGGCGCTCGTCGAACGGGCGGCAACATTCTGGCATCCGTCACAGCGCGGCTGAGGCGGAGACATTTTCTGACAACAGGGAGAAGCAGATGAGAAGACTGACCATGACTGCGCTTGCGCTCGGGCTCATGTCCGGGGGTGCCTGGGCCCAGGACCACGTGACGCTGCAGCTCAAATGGGTCACCCAGGCCCAGTTCGCCGGCTACTACGTCGCGCAGGAGCAGGGCTTCTATGCCGACGAGGGGCTGGAGGTGGAGATCAAGGCCGGTGGCCCCGACGTCGCGCCCACCCAGGTGATCGCCGGCGGCGGCGCCGACGTGATCGTCGAATGGATGCCGGCCGCGCTGGCCGCCCGCGAAAAGGGCCTGCCGCTGGTCAACATCGCCCAGCCGTTCAAATCCTCGGGCATGATGCTGACCTGCCGCAAGGACGCCGGCGTCGCCAGCACCGACGACTTCAAGGGCAAGACCCTGGGCGTCTGGTTCTTCGGCAACGAATACCCGTTCCTGAGCTGGATGAGCCAGCTCGGCATCCCGACGACCGGCGGCGCCGACGGGGTCGAGGTGCTCAAGCAGGGCTTCAACGTCGATCCCCTGCTGCAGAACCAGGCCGCCTGCATCTCGACCATGACCTACAACGAATACTGGCAGGTGATCGACGCCGGGCTGACCCCGGACGATCTGGTCGTGTTCAAGTACGAGGACCAGGGCGTGGCGACGCTCGAGGACGGGCTCTACGTGCTCGAGGAGAACCTTGCCGACGACGCCTTCAAGGACCGGATGGTGCGCTTCGTCCGGGCCTCGATGAAGGGCTGGAAATGGGCCGAGGAGAATCCCGACGAGGCGGCGCTGATCGTGCTCGACAACGATGCCACCGGCGCCCAGACCGAAGCGCACCAGAAGCGGATGATGGGCGAGATCGCCAAGCTCACCGCGGGCTCGAACGGGGCGCTCGACCCGGCCGACTACGAGCGCACGGTGGCCTCGCTGCTCTCCGGCGGCTCGGACCCGGTGATCACCAAGGCCCCCGAGGGCGCCTGGACCCACGAGATCACCGATGCGGCGCTGAACTGACACTCCCGGCGGGCGCTGCGGCGCCCGCCCCTCCCCCGCTTCAGTCCAGCGCCTGATAGACCGCGTTCCGCATGTCCTCGCCCAGCGGAATGACCGAGCCCAGGTACTGGGTCATCACCACCCCGATCATCTCCTCCACCGGATCGATCCAGAAATAGGTCGAGGCGGCGCCCGCCCAGCCGCATTCGCCGACCGAGCTCAGCCCGTCGCAGGCACCGGGATCGAGCATCACCCGCCCGGCGAGGCCGAAACCGTAGCCGCCCATGGGGACCGGCCCGATCGACAGCGGCAGGTGATGCCGCGGCACCCGGTTCAGCCACAGCGCCTCCACCCCCTTGCGGCTGATCAGCCGCTCGCCGCCGGCGCAGCCATCGGCCAGGAACCGCGCCAGCGCCATGTAGTCCGGCAGCGTCGAGAACAGCCCGTGCCCGCCGCGGGCGAAGTCCGCGTCATCGGCCGGGCTGGAGGCGGACGCATCGGCGGGGCGCAGCGTCTGCGGCCCTTCGGGC
Organism: Paracoccaceae bacterium; assembly: GCA_050299555.1. Classification (GTDB taxonomy): domain Bacteria; phylum Pseudomonadota; class Alphaproteobacteria; order Rhodobacterales; family Rhodobacteraceae; genus JBNKWA01. Next base: position 36,118 of record JBNKWA010000065.1, read on the forward strand.
GCCTCCATGATCCGGTCGATGTCCGACTGGCCGAACATCGGCATCAGCCGGTGCCGCTCGGCCTCGGGCACGAAGAACCCGGTGTCGCGCAAGCCCAGCGGCGCGAAGACCCGCGCCGCCAGCACCGCGTTGAACGGCCGGTCCTCGATCAGTTCTATCACCCGCGCCACCACGTCGATGCCCACCGAATAGCGCCAGCCGGTACCCGGATCGTAGGCCAGCGGCATCGTGGCCAGCCCGGCGACGAAATCGGCCAGCGAGTCGCTGCGGCTCAGCAGCCCCGAGCTGCGATAGAGCGCCCCGGCGGGGCAGTCGGGCAGAAAGCCGTAGGACAGGCCCGACCGGTGGCTCAGAAGCTGCGCGATGGTGATCAGGCCGCGCGCCGGCCGCCGTTTGCCGTCGGGTTCCACCACCTCCATCTGGCCGAACTCGGGCAGGTAGGCGGCCACCGGATCGGCGAGCCGCAGCCGCCCCTCCTCGACCAGCATCATCGCCACCGCCGCCACCAGCGGCTTGGTCATCGAATAGATGCGGTAGATCGGCACCTCGGGCATCGCCTTGCCGGCCGTGGCATCGGCCATGCCGGCGCGGCCCTCGGAAACGACGCCGCCGCGCCGCTCCACCCGCCACTCGATGCCCGAGAACGCCCCCGCGGCGACATGCGCCTCGGCGCGCTGCGCGATCCGCGCCCGCCGCGCGCTGGCTGAAGTCATGATCCGTCCTCCCTGCCCGTTCGCCCGCCAGCCTAGAGCGAAACCGGATCGGATGTGAACAAGCCGATCCCGAGCTTCGCTCGATGAAGACCGGGCAGCGGGCCGGAAGGGCGCCGGCGGCGGCCCCCGGGTGCCGGCAGGTCGGCAGCGCGACGCCGCCCCGCGCCCGGGCGCGAGGGTGGGTGGGCGGGGAGCGCCCGGGCGCGTGAGGCCCCCAGCACCACCCCACCCGCTCGCCAAAGCCGTCCGACCGGCTCGCGACCAATGTCCAATTGCCGCGGTCCCGCCCGCTGCCAGAGTGGCGGGCGCGGCGACAAAGCCCGCCACGAAGGCGACGCGGCGCCGCAGGGGGATGAAACCATGGGACTCATCAACGCGCTTGCAATCTCGATCGGCGTCCTCGCGGCCGTCGCAACCTACCTCTGCCTCGGCACCCCGCTCGGGCTCCAGGTCTGGGCACTCTTCGTCGGCTGGGGTGCCTACTACCACACCGGCGGCAAGTCCGGATCGATCGGCAAGGTCGCCATCAACGCCGCCTGGGGCATGCTGGTGGCCGCCATCACGCTCTTCATCGTCGGTTCGGTCGGCGGCTCGGTGCTGGTGACGTCGATCATCGTCGGCATCTCGGTCGTCGCACTGGTCGCCGGCGCCAATGTCGCGATCCTCGCCACCATCCCGGCCGCGGTCTACGGCTACGCCTCGACTGCCGCCTTCGTGCTTCTGACCGGCGTCGCGCTGACCGACGTGGCCGCGCTCGGCAAGGCAGCGATCCTGGTGCTGGTCTCGATCATCGTCGGAACGCTCTTCGGCTTCGCCTCCGAGCAGGGCGCGGGCATGCTCACCAAGAAGAGCTGACCCGTCGCTGTCGGCGGTCCGGTTTGGCCGGGCCGCCGGTACCCGCGGGCGATGCCAGGGGGAGCTCAGCGCCCCTCGGCCACCCGCATCAGGTACTGGCCGTAACCGGTCTTCAGGTACGGCTTCGCCAGCGCCCGCAGCGCGCCCGCATCGATCCAGCCCTGGCGGAAGGCGATCTCCTCGGGGCAGCTCACCTTCAGGTTCTGCCGGGTCTCGATGGTGCGGACGAAATTGGCCGCCTCCAGCAGGCTGTCATGGGTGCCGGTGTCGAGCCAGGCAAAGCCCCGGCCCATGCGCTCGACGCCCAGCAACCCCTCATCGAGATAGCTGGCCAGCAGCGAGGTGATCTCCAGCTCGCCCCGCTCGGACGGCTGCACCTGTTTCGCCCGCGCCGGCGCCGAGCCGTCGAGCACATAAAGCCCGGTCACCGCATAGTCGGACTTGGGCTGCTTCGGCTTTTCCTCGATCGACAGCGCCTTGTAGGCGGCATCGAACTCGACCACGCCGTAGCGCTCGGGATCGGCCACCTGATAACCGAAGACGGTGCCCCCGGTCTCGCGCGCGCTGGCGGCGATCAGCATTTCCGGCAGGCCGTGGCCGAAGAAGACGTTGTCGCCAAGCACCATGGTCGACGCGGCGCCGGCGAGGAAGTCCTCGGCCAGCAGGTACGCCTGCGCCAGCCCGTCGGGCGAGGGCTGGGCGATGTACTCGAAGCGCATGCCCCACTGGCTGCCGTCGCCCAGCAGCCCGGAAAACGCCGCCTGGTCGCGCGGCGTGGTGATTACCGCCACCTCGCGGATGCCCGACAGCATCAGGACCGACAGCGGATAATAGATCATCGGCTTGTCGTAGAGCGGCAGAAGCTGCTTCGAGACCGCATGGGTGATCGGATAGAGCCGAGTGCCCGAGCCGCCGGCGAGGATGATGCCCTTGCGGGACGACGAGCCGGGGATGACGTTCATGCGGGTGCCTCGGCCAGTGCCTTCAGGATGTCTTTCAGGTGCGCCCGCCAGTCGGGCTGCGCGATGCCATAGGCGTCGTGGATGCGGCTGCAGTCGAGCACCGAATTGGCCGGCCGTTTCGCCGGCGTCGGGTAGTCCGACGACGGGATGTGCCGGATCGTGGGCACGGCCGGCCAGCCGCAACCGGCAAAGATCGCCTCGGCAAAGCCGGCCCAGTGGGTGGCCGGCGCGCCGGCGAAGTGAAAGACCCCGTCGACGCCCTTTCCGGCGCCATAGGCCTTCGCCACCGTCAGCAGCGCATCGGCGATGGCGCCCGCGGGCGTCGGCCCGCCGAACTGGTCGTCGACCACGGTCAGCTCGCCCCGCCCCGCCCCGACCCTCAGCATGGTCTTCACGAAATTGGCGCTGTGGGCGGAAAACACCCAGGCCGTCCGCAGCGTCGCATAGGCGCCGCCGGCGGCGGCCACCAGCTCCTCGCCTTCCAGCTTGGTGCGGCCATAGGCGCCGAGCGGCCCGGTGGCATCGTCCTCGCGCCACGGCCGCCCGGGGCTGCCGTCGAAGACATAGTCGGTGGAGATGTGCAGGAACGGCAGGCCCTTCGCCGCCGCCGCGGCGACCATGGCGCCGGGGGTGGTGGCGTTGATGGCGCGGGCCAGCGGCTCTTCGGTCTCGGCCTTGTCGACGGCGGTATAGGCGGCGGCGTTGATCACCACGTCGGCATCGGTGGCCGCGATCAGTCCGGCCGACAGCTCCGGCTTGGTGAAATCCGCCTCCTCGGGGCCGATCAGCTCGATCGCCACCCCCTGCGCCGGCCCGCGCAGGTCGAGCTCGGTGCCCACCTGCCCGTAGCGGCCGAAGACCAGCGCCTTCATGCCCGCTTCTCCGACGCCAGGCCCAGCCGCTCGCCGACGCCGTGCTGCTGCTGGATCGTCTGCCACCAGCGCCGGTTGTCGAGGAACCAGGCGACCGTCCGCTCCAGCCCCTCGTCCAGGGTCACGCTCGGGGACCAGCCCAGCTCGGCCCGGATCTTCGAGGCGTCGATGGCATAGCGCAGATCGTGTCCCGGCCGGTCGGCGACGAATTCGATCAGCCTCTCGTGCGGCGCGCCCTCGGGGTGCCTCTCGTCCAGGATGGCGCAGATCTTGGTCACCAGGTCGATGTTCCGGGCCTCGGCATTGCCGCCGATATTGTAGGTCTCGCCCGGCACGCCCTTCAGCACCACGGTCAGCAGCGCCCGGGCGTGATCCTCGACGAACAGCCAGTCGCGCACGTTCAGCCCCCGGCCATAGACCGGGATCGGCCGCCCGGCCAGCGCCGACAGGATCACCACCGGGATCAGCTTTTCCGGATAGTGATAGGGCCCGTAGTTGTTCGAGCAGTTGGTGACCAGCACCGGCAGCCCATAGGTCTCGCCCCAGGCCCGCACCAGATGGTCGGACCCCGCCTTCGACGCCGAATAGGGCGAGTTCGGCGCATAGGGCGTCTCCTCGGTGAAAAGCCCGGTCTCGCCCAGCGTGCCATAGACCTCGTCGGTGGAGATGTGGTGGAACCGGAAGGCCTGCTTTTCCGCCGCCGGCAGCCGCGACCAGTGGCCGCGCGCCGCCTCCAGCATGGTGAAGGTGCCCACGAGGTTGGTCTCGATGAAGGTGCCGGGGCCGTCGATGGACCGGTCGACATGGCTTTCGGCGGCAAGGTGCATCACCGCGTCCGGGTGGTGCCGGGCGAAGATCGCGTCGACCGCCGCGCGGTCGCAGATATCGGCCTGCTCGAAGGCGTGCAGCGGACTGTCCGCCACCGGCTCCAGGTTCGTCAGCGACCCGGCATAGGTCAGCTTGTCCAGGGTCACCACATGATGGCCCGCGGCCACCGCCTCGCGTACCACGGCCGAGCCGATGAAGCCCGCGCCACCCGTCACCAGAATCTTCATTCAGCCCTCGTAATTGAACGGCGATTGCCAGTCGGCAAAGCGCGGCGCCGCCTCGTCCTTGGCCGACAGCACCGGAATGCGGCCCGCAAGCCGCCAGTCGATGGCCAGATCGGGATCGGACCACAGCACCGACCCGTCGGCCGGCTGGTTGTAGGGCCCGTCCACCTTGTAAAGCACCAGCGTGTCGGGCTCGAGCGTCACCAGCCCGTGCAGGAAGCCCTTCGGGATCAGGATCTGGGCGCCGTTGGCGGCGCTGATCTCCTCGGCGATCCATTGGCCGTAGCTCGGCGAGCCGACCCGGGCATCCACCGCCACGTCGAGGATCGCGCCCCTGGCGCAGCGCACCAGCTTGGTCTGGGCGAAGGGCGGCGCCTGGTAATGCAGGCCGCGCAGGGTGCCGACGGTCGCCGACAGGCTCTCGTTGTCCTGCATGAAGGCAAAGTCCAGCCCCGCCTCGGCCAGGCGAACGGCATTGAAGGTCTCGCAGAAATAGCCGCGGTCATCGCCGAAGCGGCGCGGGGTGATGACCTTCACACCCGCCAGCGCGGTTTCCCTGATCTGCATCCGGCCTGCCCCTTCGATCCTTGCGGCTGCCGCTTTAGCGGTGTCGCGGCCGACTTCCAAGACCCCGATCACCTGGTCCGGTTAATCCGGCCCCTACGGCGGGCGATGGTCTTTCACCGCAATGCAGCAGGAATGTGACGCGGGCGGGAACGTTTCCCTCGATCGCGCACCCCGCGTCGCATCCGGGGCGCGAGGGTGGGTGGGCGGGGAGCGGCCCGGACGGGACGCGGGGCGCGCGATCCACCACCGGCCGGGGCGTCTCATCTTCCAAAAGTGTGACATCCCTTGCCGGCGGGGCGCAGCCGGCCCGCCCGGCGCCCGGCGGTCAGCGGTCGCTTTCCTGCCAGCGCGGATTGATCCAGGGGCCGCGATTGTCCCTCGGCAAGGGCGGCCGGCCGAGGATCATGTCCGCCGCCTTCTCGCCGGTCATGATCGACGGCGCGTTGAGGTTGCCGTTGGTGACCCGCGGAAAGATCGAGCTGTCGGCGACCCGCAGGCCATCGATCCCGATCACCCGGCATTCGGGGTCCACCACCGCCATGGGGTCGTCCGCCCGCCCCATCCGCGCCGTGCCGCAGGGATGGAACGCGCTCTCGGCATGCTCGCGCACGAAGGCGTCCAGACCGGCATCCGAGAACACCCCTTCGCCCGGCATGATCTCATGCCCCGAGAAGGCCCGGAACGGCGGCTGGGCGAAGACCTCGCGCGCCGCCCGGATGGCGGCGCGGAACTCCACCCAGTCGTCGGGATGGCTCATGTAGTTGAACCGGATCAGCGGCGCGTCGGACGGATCGGCGCTTTTCAGCACCACATGCCCGCGCGACTTCGACCGCATCGGCCCGACATGGGCCTGGAACCCGTGCCCCTCGGCCACCGCCCGGCCGTCATAGCGCACCGCCATGGGCAGGAAGTGGAACTGGATGTCGGGATAGTCGATCCCGGCGGCCGAGCGGATGAAGGCCGCGCTCTCGAAATGGTTGGTGGCGCCGGGACCGGTCTTGGTCAGCAGCCATTGCAGCCCGATCCGCGCCTTCGAGAACAGGCCCCAGTAGCGGTAGAGCGTGATCGGCTGCAGCGAGGCGCGCTGCACGTAGACCTCGAGATGGTCCTGCAGGTTCTGGCCCACGCCCGGCCGGTCGGCGACAACGTCGATGCCGTGCTGCCGCAACTGCGCCGCAGGGCCGATCCCCGACAGCATCAGCAGTTTCGGCGTGTTGAAGGCGGAGGCCGACAGGATCACCTCGCGCCGCGCCCGCACCTCGATGCGGCGCCGGCCGCGGCTGACCTCGACGCCCACGGCACGACCCTTCTCGATCATCACCCGCCGCGCCATCGCCCACAGGATGCTGCAGTTCTTCCGCTTCAGGGCGGGCCTCAGATAGGCGTTGGCGGTGGACCAGCGCCGGCCCTTCCAGACCGTCTGCTCCATGGCCCCGAAGCCTTCCTGCTTGAAGCCGTTATAGTCCGCCGTGCCCTCGTAGCCGGCCGCCTTCCCGGCATCGACGAAGGCGTGGTAGAGCGGGTTCTGCCGTGGCCCGCGGGTGACGTGCAGCGGCCCCGACGTGCCCCGCCATGCGGGATCGAACCCGTTGCCGTTGCCCGGGTGCCAGTTCTCCATCCGGATGAAATAGGGCAGCACGTCGGCATGGCCCCAGCCGGTCGCGCCGCTCTTTTCCCAATGGTCGAAGTCGCGGGCATGGCCGCGCACATAGACCATGCCATTGATCGAGGACGAGCCGCCCAGCACCCGGCCGCGCGGGGCGGCCAGCCGGCGGTTGTTCAGGTTCGGCTCGGGCTCGGTCTCGTAGCCCCAGTCGTACCACGACATGTTCATGGGATAGCTCAGCGCCGCCGGCATCTGGATGAACGGCCCCCAGTCGCTGCCGCCGGCCTCGATGACGATCACCGAATGGCGGCCGTCCTCGGCCAGCCGGTAGGCCAGCGCCGCACCGGCCGACCCCGATCCGACGATGACGAAATCCGCTTCCATCTCAGACCGCCCTCAGGCTGTCATAGGACACCATCACATGGGCGCGGTAGGCGGGCCGCTCCATCAGCCGGGCATGGTAGCGTTCCAGCGCCGGCCGTTCGGGGCGCCCGATGTCGATGTCGAAATATCGGTAGAGCACGTGGCCGGCCCAGATGTCGGCCGGGGTGAAATCCGGCCCGGCCAGCCATTCGGAACCGGCGAGCCGCGCCTCGAGCACCGCGGTCCGCGCCTCGAACTGCGCCAGCCCCGCCTGCAGCCGTTCGGGGTCGCGCTCGGCCGCCGGCGTCCGCACCACGGCCCAGAAGATCGGCGCGGTAAAGGCGGCGGCGACACTCCACTTGGCCCACTCCGCCCACATGTCCACGCAGGCCCGGGCCTGCGGGTCCTCGGGCCAGAACGGATCGCTGCCGTACCGGCCGGCAAGGTAGCGCACGATCGCCGCACTCTCCCAGATCGGCGGCCCGTCGCCGTCGACCAGAACCGGGATCCGCCCATGCGGGTTCATGGCCCGGAATTCGGCGGTGTCGAGGCCGCCATGCACGTGGCCATAGTCGCGCCGGTCGGCCTCCAGGCCCAGTTCGGCCAGGCACCACATCACCGCCTGCACGTTCGAGGACGTCGCGCGACCGTAGACGGTAATCATCGATCCGCCCGCCTCACCATGGCGCCTCGACCCCGCCCATGCCGACATAGACGCTGCGCAGCTCGGTCCAGTGCTCGATTGCGGCCCGGCCGTTCTCGCGGCCCACCCCCGACAGCTTCGAGCCGCCAAAGGGCATCTCGACCGGCGTCAGGTTGTAGGTGTTGATCCACGACGTGCCGGCCTGCAGCCGGCCGATCACCCGGTGGGCGCGGGCAAGGTCGCGGCTGAAGACGCCGGCCGCCAGGCCGAACTCGGTGGCATTGGCGCGGGTCACCACCTCGTCCTCGGTCGCGAAGTCGAGCACGCACATGACCGGACCGAAGATCTCCTCGCGCGCGATGGTCATCTCGTCGGTGACATCGGCGAACACGGTCGGTTCGACGAAATAGCCGGGCCCGTTCGGCAACCCGCCGCCGGCCACCAGCCGCGCGCCCTCGGCCCGGCCCCTGGCGATATAGTCGGCCACCTTGTCGCGCTGGGGCGCACTGACCAGCGGCCCCAGGGTCACCGCCTCGTCCAGCGGGTCGCCCATGCGGATGCCGGCGGTGCGCTTGGCCAGCCGGTCGAGGAAGTCGGCCTTCGCCGCACGCTCGACAAAGACCCGGGTACCGTTCGAACAGACCTGCCCGGTGGAGTAGAAATTGCCGAGCATCGCCGCGCCCACCGCCGCATCGAGATCGGCATCGGCAAAGACGATCAGCGGCGACTTGCCGCCAAGCTCCATGGTGACGTGGCGAATGCCTTCCGCGGCGGCCTGATAGACCTTGCGCCCGGTCGGGACCGAGCCGGTCAGCGAGACCTTGGCCACCCGCGTATCGGTGACCAGGCGCTGGCCGACGGCGCCGCCGCCCTGGACGACATTGAAGACCCCCGGCGGCGCGCCGGCCTCAGTCAGGATTTCGGCCAGCCGCAGCGTGCTGAGCGGGGTCACCTCGGACGGCTTGAACACCATCGCATTGCCGCAGGCGAGCGCCGGCGCGGCCTTCCAGCAGGCGATCTGGCCGGGATAGTTCCAAGCGCCGATGCCGACCGTAACCCCCAGGGGCACGCGCATGGTATAGGCCCAGTCGCCACCCAGCGGGATCGTCTCGCCACCGATGGTGGCGGCCAGCCCGCCGAAATACTCCAGCGCATCGGCACCGGACGGCCAGTCGGCGACCCTGGTCTCTGAAATCGGCTTGCCGGTGTCGAGGGTTTCCAACCGCGCCAGCTCCTCGGCCCGCTCGCGGATGATCGCGGCGGCCCGCGTCAGCACCCGCCCGCGCTCGATCGGCTTCAGCGCCCCCCAGTCGGGCTGCGCCGCGCGCGCGGCGGCCAGCGCCGCCTCGGTGACCGCGCCGGTCGCCTCGTGCAGGGTTGCGATGACCGCGCCTGTCCCCGGATAGATCACCTCCATGGCTGCGCCCGCCGGGTCCTCCAGCGGTGCGCCGTTCACATGGTGGCTGGCTTTCGGCTGCACGTTGTCCATCATTCCCCCCGCAAGAGGCGCACGCCCGGCCCGGTTCGGTTCGGGCGCCAGTCTCGGCCCGCGTCCTTGGCCCGCATCATGACCGCGCCGCCGCGATGGCCGTGTCCAGGTAGCTGGCAACCATGGCCTGCGTCGCCGCTGAATCGGTCCGGACCACCGGCACCACCGAGCGCAGGTAGAAGCCGTCGATCAGCGCCGCCGTGGTCCGCGCCAGCCGTTCCGCCTCGGCCCGCGGCAGCAGCCGGATCAGCGCATCGGTCAGATTGGAATGCAGCCGCCGCGTATAGACCGTCAGCAGCCGCGCGGTGTCGGGCGAACTCAGCGCGCGGACGTAGAACACCAGCCAGGCGGCCGCCACCTCGGGCTCGAACTGGGCCGGGGTGAAGCTGGCCGCGATCAGCGCGTCGAGCCGCGCCCGGGGCGTCTCGGCCGCCGCCAGTCGCGTGCGCACGTCATCGCCGAAACGCGCCATCACGTGGCGCATGGCGGCGAGGAAGATCTGCTCCTTGGAGCCGAAATAGTGATGCGCCAGCGCCGTCGACATGCCGGCCCGCCTGGCGATCTGGCCCACGGTGACATCCAGCGATCCGGCGGCGCCGATCTCGCCCACCGCGGCCACGATCAGCGCCCGCCGCCGCTCTGGCTCCATTCCGATTTTTGGCATTGGCAAGCCTCCGGCGGCGGTTATGCTCTGGTTGACAAATGATTGCTCTTGATTGACTCGTCAATCAACAAAAACCGCCCTGTACGGCTACGGCCACCGGGGCAGTCCAACAGCAGGGAGTTTGCCCATGTCCATCCTGAAATCCGGCGTCCTTGGCCTCGTTGCCCTTGGTGCCGTCTCCACGGCCGCTTTCGGGCAGGAGTGCAGCGAGGTCACCTTCTCCGATGTCGGCTGGACCGACATCACGGCGACCACCGCTGCCACCGCGACCGTGCTCGAGGCGCTCGGCTACGATGTCGACGTCAAGGTGCTGTCGGTGCCGGTGACCTATGCCGGCCTGAAGGAAGGCGACATCGACGTCTTCCTCGGCAACTGGATGCCGACGATGGAGGCCGACATCGCGCCCTATCGCGACGACGGCAGCGTGCTGACCGTGCGCGAGAACCTGGAAGGCGCCAAGTACACGCTCGCGACCAACAAGGCCGGTGCCGATCTGGGCATCCACGACTTCGCCGACATCGCCGCCCACGCGGACGAACTCGACGGCAAGATCTACGGCATCGAGCCGGGCAATGACGGCAACCGCCTGATCATCGACATGATCGACCAGAACGCCTTCGGGCTGGAGGGTTTCGAGGTCGTGGAAAGCTCCGAGCAGGGCATGCTGGCGCAGGTGGCCAAGGCCGATGGCCAGGGCGAGCCGATCATCTTCCTCGGCTGGGAACCGCACCCGATGAACGCCAATTTCGAGCTGACCTACCTCACCGGCGGCGATGACTGGTTCGGGCCCAATCTCGGCGGCGCGACGGTCTACACCAACACCAGCGCCGGCTTCGCCGACAAGTGCCCGAACGTCGAGAAGCTGCTTCAGAACCTGACCTTCACGCTGGCCATGGAAAACGAGATCATGGGCAAGATCCTCGACGATGGCGAGGATCCGGGCGATGCCGCCGCCGACTGGCTGAAGGCGAACCCCGGCGTGCTCGACGGCTGGCTCGCCGGCGTCACCAGCCAGGATGGTGGCGACGCCATGGCGGCGGTCAAGGGCGCGCTCGACCTGTAACGGCAAGGGCGCGCGCCGAACCCGGCACGCGCCCCAAAAAACGTTCCTGGTGGGGCGGCCACACCGCCCCGCCCGATGCCTCAGACCGACAGGTAGGCCTCGCCCTTCGACGGCTCCGCCACCTTCTCCATCACGTTGATCGACACGTGCGGCCAGCGGATCAGGCCGTCCTGGCCGTCGAAACGCGGGAAGAAGTCGAGGAAGATGAACTGGCTGTAGGCCAGCATCAGCTTCGGGTTGCCGTTGCCGTCATCCTCGTCCAGCTCCATCACCCAGAAGGTCGAGCGCATCACCGTGGCGTCCGCCTGCCGCTCCACGAACGGAATGTTGTGGATGCCGCCCTCCAGCACCTCGGTGTCGAGGTCCAGAACGGTGGTGCGGGTGACGTTCTGCGGCAGCCCGAGCTGCAGCAGCGCATTGGGATTGGCCGGGCTGAAGCCCGGGAACGGCGTCCCCTCCAGCTCGCCCTTGAACGGCGCGTCCGAGAACTGCTTGTACGGGAACAGGTACGACCGCTCGTCGGCCGCCGCCACCGCCGCGACCACGTCGTCGGCGACGCCGATCGGGAAGCCGCTGATGTCCTGGATCACCGGCGGCCCGTCGATGATGCTCGACTTGCCGATGGCGTTGGCAGCGTTGCCGTGCGGAATCGTCGCCAGCCGCGCGATGTCGTTGCCGTCGGTGGTCTGGTTCTTCATGTGCAGGAAAAAGCCCGGCTCGTGGTGGATCGGGCTGTTCGGCGCGCCCTCCAGACCGCTCATGGCGCTGTCCTTGGACGAGATCTGGTCGATCTTCTGCTGATAGTCGAGCGCGACGATCGACTGGTCGGTGTTCGTGGGCCCCGCCTTGTCGATGCCGCGGTTCGGCACCTTGTCGTCCACGAACATGAACTTCAGCTCTTCGTTGTACTGGTTGAACAGCAGCCGATAGTTGCGGCGGACGTTTTCCTTCACGAACGGCAGCGCGATCAAGTTCCAGCCGCGCCCGCGCAGGGCGTCGGTGTTCTTCCAGGTGCCTGGCAGCAGCTTCAGTGGCCCCAGCGCAGGATCGCCGGTCTTTGCCATCTGGATGTAGCGGGTGCCGATAGGATCGACGTTGTCTTTGGCCATTCTGTAATCCCCCGGAGGTTTGCAAGCACAGGAATTCGGGCGCGCACGCTGTTGGGGTGGGCGCACCATCAGCAATACTAACACTGAACCGACTGTCCCCAAAGCGATGCGGGCGAATATTGTGGGAATTCTCACAACGCAGGCCCACGCCCGCCGACGCGGTGGTGCACGCGGCAATGACTTCATCGCGATTGCCGGCCCGACGGCAAGCCCCGCGCGCCTGCGCATTCGCCTTCACATTCGAACGGTTTCACCACATGGTCGCGGGACAAGGACAGCCGCAAACGGCGCAGCAAGGGGACATCCGCATGGATTGGCTAACGGACGAGAAGATTCCGGTTGGCAAATGGGCCAAGGCGATCTTCGACTGGCTGCAGGCCCATGGCGGGTTCTTTTTCGACAGCCTTGCCTGGCTTCTGGACCACCTGATCGACACGCTCCTGTGGCTCTTGCAGAAACCGCCGGAACTCTTGGTGATCGCGGTCTTCGTCGCCATCGCCTGGTTCCTGCAGAAAAGCTGGCAGATCTGCCTTTTGGTGTTCCTGGGGTTCCTGTTCATCCTCAACCAGGGCTACTGGGAGGAGACCACCGAAAGCCTGACGCTGGTGCTTTCGGCCTGCGTCGTCTGCATGGCCGTGGGCGTGCCTATCGGCATCGCCGCCGCGCACCGGCCGCGCATGTATTCGTGGCTCAGCCCGGTGCTCGACCTGATGCAGACCCTGCCCACCTTCGTCTACCTGATCCCGGCCATCGTGTTCTTCGGCATCGGCATGGTGCCGGGGCTGATCGCCACGGTGATCTTCGTCTTGCCGGCGCCGATCCGGCTGACCCATCTCGGCGTCTCGTCCACACCCAAGCCGCTCTTGGAGGCGGCCGAGGCCTTTGGCGCCACGCCGTCGCAGACGCTGTGGAAGGTCGAGCTGCCCTATGCCATGCCGCAGATCATGGCCGGGCTGAACCAGACCATCATGCTGTCGCTGTCGATGGTCGTCATCGCGGCGCTGGTGGGCGCCGACGGCCTCGGCGTGCCGGTGGTGCGGGCGCTGAACTCGGTCAATACGGCGCTCGGCTTCGAGAGCGGCTTCATCATCGTCGTGGTCGCGATCATGCTCGACCGCGTCCTCAGGATCAGGAGCGGACGATGAGCGCGGTTGTCTTCGACAAGGTCAACATCGTCTTCGGCGAAGAGCCGGACGTCGCCCTGCCGCTGATGGACCAGGGGCTGGACCGGGCCACCATCCAGGAACGCACCGGCCAGGTGCTGGGCGTGCATGATTGTTCGCTGACCGTCGAAGAGGGCGAGATCGTCGTGCTCATGGGCCTGTCGGGCTCGGGCAAGTCGACGCTCCTGCGCGCCGTCAACGGCCTCAACCCGGTGGTGCGCGGCGCAGTGACGGTCAGCACCGGCAACTGGAGCTGCAATCCCGCCGCCTGCTCGAGCGAGGAGCTGCGCCGGGTGCGCCGCGAATGCGTGGCCATGGTGTTCCAGCAGTTCGGCCTCCTGCCGTGGCGCAACGTGGTCGACAATGTCGGGCTGGGGCTGGAACTGGCCGGCATCGACCGCGCCGAGCGCGAGGAGCGGGCCCGCAGGCAGCTGGAGCTCGTCGGCCTTACCGACTGGGCCGAGCGCAAGGTGGCCGAGCTCTCGGGCGGCATGCAGCAGCGCGTCGGGCTCGCCCGCGCCTTCGCCACCGAGGCGCCGATCCTCCTTATGGACGAACCCTTCTCGGCCCTCGATCCGCTGATCCGCACCCGGCTGCAGGACGAGCTCCTCGACCTTCAGGCGAAGCTGAAGCGCACCATCGTGTTCGTCAGCCACGACCTCGACGAGGCGTTCAAGCTCGGCAACCGCATCGCGCTGATGGAGGGCGGGCGGATCGTCCAGTGCGGCACCGCGCGCGAGATCATCGCCAACCCGGTCTCCGACTACGTGGCCGACTTCGTCGCCCACATGAACCCGCTCGGGGTGCTGACCGCCCATGACGTGATGGAGCCCGGCGCCGGCGGCGACGGCCCCAGGGTCGAGGCGACGACGCCGGTGCGCGAGATCATGCAGCAGCTGATGACCGCGCCCGCGGTGGCGGTGACCGAAGGCGGCCGGGCGGTGGGCCACATCACCCGCGAGGCGGTGCTGGCGCGGCTGTTGGACCCGCGCGGCAAGGCCTGAGCGCAGGCGCGAAGGGCGCCCCGGAGCGGGCAATCCGGTCCTGTCCCCGGCCGTTCCCTGTTCGCGCCCTGTCTGCGCCGACTTGATCGCGCCCCCCCCCGCGTCCCATCCGGGCCGCTCCCCGCCCACCCACCCTCGCGCCCCGGGCGCGATCCTGCCCCGTGCGCCGCCGCCCGGGCCCGGCGCGCCGCCGTCTTCGGGGCGCGCCGCCGCTTCCCGGCAACGGCAGGCAATGGGAAGGGAACCACCGAAGACCGGGCACCCGCCGGCCGGGGGTCAGGTCTTGGTCGCCGGTGGCGGCGGCGTGATCGCTGCCCGTTTCAGCCGCGCCTCGCGCACGGCGATATAGCTGATCGCGGCGATGATCATGCCGCCGCCCAGCAGCACGAACGGATCCACCGCCTCGCCGAAGACCAGCGCCCCGAGCAGCGTCGCCCAGACCAGCTGCAGGAAGGTCACCGGCTGGGTCACCGTCAGCGGCGCCGCCTCGAAGGCGCGGATCATCGCATAGTGCCCGGCGGTGGCGAACAGCGCCACCAGCGCCAGCCAGCCGACCTGGGCCGATGTCGGCGGCACCCAGACCGCCGCGGCGAAGGGCGCCAGGCCCAGGGTCACCGTCAGCGACATCATCGCCACCACGGTGCCGGCGGGCGCCATGGCCGACAGCCGCTTGGCGATGAGATACGAGGTGCCGAAGCTCAGCGCCGCGGCCAACTGCGCCAGGTGCCCGGACGAAACCTCGCGCAGGCCCGGCCGCAGCACCACGACGGCACCGAGAAACGCCACCCCCACCGCCATCAGCCGCCGCGCCGCCAGCCGCTCGCCGAAGACCAGCGCCGCGCCGATCGTCACCACGATGGGGTTGAGGTAGCCGATGGCGGTGACCTCGGCCACCGGGATGCGGCCCATGGCATAGAACCACAGCACCACCCCCAGCGTATGCAGCACCCCGCGCCAGCCGAACAGCGCCAGGCTGCCCCGGGGCAAGCCGCCACGCACCACCGGCACCAGGGTTGGCAGCACGAATGCCAGACCGAAGACGAACCGCAAAAAGGCGCTCTCCGCCGCCGGCAGCGCCGTGCCCAGATACCGCACCACACCGGTGACACCGACAAAACAGAGGCCGGTCGCCAGCATCCAGATGATGCCGGTGACGGGGCGATTGTCGGTGCTGACGGCGACGGGGGCGACCATGGCCGCGACTTGATCCCAAGCCGCCGGAAGCCGCAAGGGCATCCGCCGACCGGGGACCGCCGGGTCCCCCGCAATTGTCACGACCTGGCACTGGATCGCTGCAATCATAGCGCGAATCGGCCACAATCTGGGGGGAAGGTCTCCGTAATAACCCCAAACGGAGTCAGCCCCCATGCACCAGAACGGTACCCCCGAGCCCCGCCACCGGCGGGTGGCCCACGCCCTTTCGCAAAGCGCCCAGGTCCTGCCCTTCGCCGTGCCGGCCACCGCGATTGCCGTGGTCTACCGCCTCGTCACCACCATGCCGATGGTCGAGGGGCAGCCCATGGGCCTCGCCCAGGTGCTGCTGCCCATGGTCGTCGCCATGGCCTTCTGGACCTCGCTGTCGTTCCTGATCGCCCGCGCCTTCCGCGGCTGACGCCCGCGGCGGAACCACCCCTCCGCCGCCGCGGGCCGGCCGTGCTCAGTAGCTGTATTCGCCGTAGATCCGCGTCAGGTCGCCCTGCCAGTCGCCATCGTAACGGGCGATCAACTCGTCCGCCGGGGTCTGGCCGCTGTCCACGACCTCGTGAAGCGCGCTGAGGAAATGCGTCTCGTCCGGAACCAGTCCGCCGACGCCGGGACGCGCCCGTGCCTTCAGCCCCGCCTCGGCCAGCCCCAGCACCTCGCGCGCCAGATCGCGCATCGACCGGCCTCGGATCGCCGCCTTCAATCCCAGCCTGCCGGCATCGCGGCGCAGCGCCTCGCGCTCCTCGGCGGTCCAGTCGCGCACCAGATCCCAGGCGCCGTCCAGCGACGCCTGGTGATAGAGCAGCCCCACCCACAGCGCCGGCAACGCGCAGAGCCGCCGCCAGGGGCCGCCATCGGCGCCGCGCATCTCCATGAAGCGCTTGATCCGCGCCTCGGGGAAGATCGTGGTCAGATGGTCGGCCCAGTCGCTCAGCGTCGGCTTCTCGCCCGGCAGGGCCGGCAACTCGCCCCTCAGGAAGTCGCGAAAGCTCTGCCCCAGCGCATCCACATAGCGGCCGTCGCGGTAGACGAAATACATCGGCACATCGAGCGCATAGTCCACGTAGCGCTCGAACCCCATGCCGTCCTCGAAGACGAACGGCAGGGTACCGGTGCGGGCCGGATCGAGATGCCGCCAGACATGCGCCCGCCAGCTCAGTTCGCCGTTCTTGCGGCCCTCGAAGAAGGGCGAGTTGGCGAACAGCGCCGTGGCCACCGGCTGCAGCGCCAGCGCCACCCGGAATTTCTGCACCATGTCGGCTTCCGAGGCGAAGTCGAGATTCACCTGCACCGTGCAGGTCCGGTACATCATCATCTTGCCGGTGGTGCCGACCCGGTCCATGTAGGCGGTCATCAGCGCATAGCGGCCCTTGGGCATCACCGGCATCTGCTCGTGGGTCCAGATCGGTGCCGCGCCGAGGCCGATGAAACCGGCGCCGATCTCGTCGGCGATCTCCTTGACCTCGCGCAGATGCTCGTTCACCACGTCGCAGGTCTGGTGGATGGTCTCCAGGGGCGCGCCGGACAGCTCCAGCTGCCCGCCCGGCTCCAGGCTGACATTGGCACCGTCACGGACCAGGCCGATCAGCTTGCCCTGCTCGGTGACCGGGTCCCAGCCATAGCGGTCGCGCAGCCCCTCCAGCATGGCCAGGATCGAGCATCGCCCCTCATAGGGCAGCGGCAGCATCCGGGCATAGCAATAGCCGAACTTCTCGTGCTCGGTGCCGATGCGCCAATCGGCCTCGGGCTTGCAGCCCGCCTCCAGATAAGCGGCGAGGTCGGCATGGCCCTCGATAAGGCCGCCGCCGGCTTGCGGAATGGACATTGGGCCCCCTCGCCTCCAACTTCGAGGCGACAGGCTTAGTGCGGCCCGCGCGCCCGCGCAACCCGGCCATCTGGACACATTGCGTTGACGATATCGCCACCTCCGGCGCGGCGCCTAGCCGAAGACGAAGTTGTCCTCGGTCAGCGGCGTGAAGTCCTCGCCCACATAGATGCGCCCGACGAATTCGTTCAGCGCCTCGCCCGGCCCGATCAGCCGCCCGTCATTGGTCTCGAACTGCAGCCGGGCGACCAGCCCGCTGGGGTCCTTGAATTCGAACGCGCCGTCGCCGGCACTGAACGCTACCAGCACCTCGTCATCGAACTCCGGCAGGTAGAGGAAGTCGAACTTCGTCGCCTCGGGGCGCGGATGGGCGCCGGACCCCGCAACGTCCGAGCCGAGAAAGTCCCAGATGTCGCACTCGGGATCGTCCGGGATCGCGTCGATCTGTTCCCCGGTGGAGCCGTCGACCAGGTCCCAGATCAGGCAGTTCGGATCGGGCGGCGGCAGGTCATCGCTGCCATAGCCGGTGATGACATAGCCGTCGATTCCCGGCCCACCGCCTTCGAGGAAGCCCGCGCCCCCGTCCAGCACGACGCCGCCCTCTCGCCCGGCCATGTCGACGATCAGCAGATCGCCACCGGCGCCGCCTTTCATTATCGTGGTCTCGGACGTCGCGATCAGCAGATCGCGCCCGTCACCGCCCTCCATCTCGGCGCCGCCATAGACCACGTCATAGTCGCCCGTGCCCTGGCCGCCGACATGCAGGCCGAACTTGGTCAGCGCATCGTCACCGACCAGATCGAGCTTCTTCTCGACCCAATGCAGGCGTCTGGGCTCAAAGGGGTCGCCATCCGCGTCCAGCAGCAGGAAGCTGATCCTCGCCTCGGTCACCGCATCGACGACGGTCACGGTCCCGTCTGCCGAAATCCCGTCCAGCATCGGCCGGACCATGCCCGGCAGGGCCACCGTCATGGCGCCGAGATCGCCCGGGTCGACCAGCAGGGTGATCTTCTGTCCGGCCAGCACCACAAGGTCGCCGTCCTCGACCACCACGGTGTCGGCGTCCTGGGCGATAACGGTGTCGGCGCCGGCGCCGCCCTGCAGCACCTCGGCAATGCCTTCGCGGCCGATGACCAGGTCAGCACCGCCGCCGGCATCGTCGCGGCCGTCATCCCGGCTGCCATAAAGGATGTCGGTGCCACGACCGGCCCGGATCGGTCCGGAAAATTCGGTGGGCGAAAAGAAGCCGTCGAGCGTCTGCAGCAATTCCGGCAGCGTGCGCATGTCAAAAATCCCCCATGAAATAGGCGTTCACGGTAGCACGGAACCGAACCGGCGGCAGCACCAGCGGATCGGACCGACAGGCGCAGGCCATCCGCCGCCGGCCGAGCCAGGCGGCCGAGGCAGATGGGCGACCCACGCGGCCGCAGCCGCGCGCGGAAACCGACCTCCAATGTGATTGCTGACCGCGCCCGGCCGGCTCAGGCCGGCGCCAGCCTCGAGCGCTGCTCCTTGCGGGCGCGCTCCCAGACCAGCACCACCGGCCCCGGCTCGATCTCCAGCGCCCGGGCGGCCTCGCCCATCATCGCGCCCGGCAGCGCCGCCACGGCGTCGAAGACGCCGGTCGCGCCGGCGGCATCGACCGGGATCTCCAGCGGCCGCTCGCCGTCGCGGTGCAGTCGCCAGTTGCGGGTCCGGGTGGCGATCTCGACACGATAAAGGCCGCCGGCATCGGCAATGCCGCCCGAGAACGGCCCGAGATAGCCGATCCGCCCCTCGATGATGCGCACGATCCCCGGGCCCAGCGCCCCGGCCCGGAACTGCGCCCGCTGCCGGAACCCGCCATAGGCGAAGGCCGAGACAATGATCAGCGCCAGCCCGCCCACGACCGTCAGCCACAGCCCGCCGGCAAAGCCGCGGGCCAGAACCCAGGTGCCGGCGGCCAGCAGACCCCAGATCAGCGCCGCCTCGATCCAGTGGGTGGACCCGGCACTGGCGATGCGGCGCAACGGTTCCGCGCCCGGGAAAAGACGACTGCTCAAGACCAAACCCCCAGCATTCTTCGGATTCGGCGGGCGCATCGGACGCGCCACCGGGCCGCATCGACGGTGCTACCCCGAGGGGGATCACCGCGCACCCGCCCTCTATCCCGAAACGGGCCGGCACCACCAAATGCCGCGCCGCCAGTCCGCGGCGATGGGCGGAACGTTGCCGGTCGCTCCGACGGTCTGCGCAAGGTATCGACAATTGCGCAACCTTAGGCTGAGCGCCAATCCCCGCAATGCGCCTGCCAGAGCGTCAACGCCGCCACCGCAGCCGTATCGGCGCGCAGGATTCGCGGGCCGAGGGTCACCGGCACCGCCGCCGCCAGCGCCCGGATCGCCTGCCTTTCCTCCGGTGCAAAGCCGCCCTCGGGGCCGATCAGCACCGCCCAGGGGCCCGGCCCGGCGCCGCGCAGCACCGCGCCGGCCGCGGGTGCCTCGCCGGTCTCGTCGCAGAACAGCAGCCTTCGCGCGCCGGGCCAGTCCGCCAGCAGCGCCGCCAGCGGCACCGGTGCGGCGATCTGCGGCACATGGGTGGCGCCGCATTGCTCGGCCGCCTCCACCGCGTGGGCCTGCAGGCGGTCCAGCCGCACCCGCTCGGCATTGGTGAAGCGGGTCATCACCGGACGGATGCCTGCCACCCCCAGCTCGGTCGCCTTCTCGACGATGAAATCGGTCCGGGTCCGCTTCACCGGCGCGAACAGCAGCCACAGGTCCGGCGGATCGCGCTGCGGCACCAGCAGCTGCCGGCAGACCGCCGTGCCGCCGCGACGGTCCAGCGCCTCGATCCCGGCCGCCCATTCGCCGCACCGCCCGTCGAAGACCCCGATCTCGTCGCCGGGGCGCCGGCGCATGACGGTGCCGAGATAATGCGCCTGGCCCGCGTCCAGCGCCACCGCCGCACCCTCGGCCAATGGCCCGGGCACGTACAGCCTGACCCCTGCGCCACGTGTCGCCATGCCCTGCCTTCCCGCTGCCGCCGGTGACACTGGGCCGGCGCCGCCACGCCCGTCAAGTCGGCCGGCGTGCGCCCTGCCGCCCCCGGGACCCAAGTCGGGCCGAGTCGGCGGCAGTCAAGGGCCGCGCCAGCGGCGGGCGCAGCCCGCTTGCCCTTGACGGGCGGCGACTGGCCCCATCCTCGACAGGGCGCCTGAAGAAGCAGCCTGCTTCTCAGGCGCCTCCCAGGCAAGGATGACACCGCCGGCCACCGCCTTCCGCCGCTTGGCCGGCACCAGCGACGGCAGCCATGGCCGCGCGCCCGCTGGCCGGACAGTGCGCCCTGCGCGGGTCGGCCGAGGCGCTGCTGGCCGAA
>JBNKWA010000066.1:0-10382 GCA_050299555.1 Paracoccaceae bacterium
ACAAGTGCCGGCGCACCGACCAGGCGGCCGTCGAAAGGCGGATCGTCGGCTGGTCGATGAAGGCGGAACGGGATGCGACGCTCGTGATGGACGCGCTGATGATGGCGATCTGGCGCCGCGGAAAGGCCGATGCGCTGCTCCATCACTCGGATAGTCATACAATCGGTGCCAGTTCTCGGGTGGTTTTGACTCGAACACCGACCGACCATCCGCTGGGTTGGTGCCGCATGGCGTCTCGGTGTGATCTGACCCTCAATCCGATCGACCCGATACGTGTCTTTCCCTGGACCTGTCGATCATCCGGGAACGCCCTGCGGCGAGCTTGTCTCAAAGATGCTGCCGTGACCCAAGAAGGGCCTGACCATCCGGTCTCATGACTGTCCTGTCCCTGCATTCTTCTGAGGAAGGCTCGTTCACATGTCGCAGGAAAGGATCATCGAATGGAAGAACATCCGGAAGCGTCTCGCGTTGTCGGTGGCGTCGATACCCATAAGGACTTGCACGTCGCGGCCGTCGTCGATCACCGTGATCGCGTTCTCGGCACCGAGAGCTTTCCCACCACCCGGCAGGGATACCGTCTAATGTTGGCTTGGATGCGGTCCTTCGGAGACCTTCGTCGGCATCGAATGCTCCGGAAGCTACGGTGCAGGACTGTTGCGCTATGTGCAGTCGGCCGGTGTCGATGTTCTTGAGGTCACGGCACCCGACAAGCATGCGCGCCGCCGCCGCGGCAAGAACGACGACTTCGACGCCGAGAACGCAGCCCATTCCGCCTTCGCGCGGCGACACACCGTGACACCTCGGAGCCGTGACGGCATGGTCGAAAGCCTCCGCGTTCTAAGGGTTTGCCGCGAGACGGCTGTCCAGGCCCGGCGCATCGCACTGCAGATGATCCAGACGACCGTTGTCTGCGCACCCCAGAGAGTGAGGGATCCATTGAGAAGCATGTCGCGGATGCAGCTCATTCGCACGCTTGCGGCGTGGCGTCCCGATCTAACAGCATATCGGGACGTCGAGGAAGCCTATCGTATCTCGCTCAAATCACTGGCGCGCCGCTACCTCGAACTGCACGACGAGATTGCTGATTTGAACGACATGATCGAGGCCATCGTCAAGGACCTGGCTCCCGAACTGCTCGCGCAGGCCGCCATCGGCCTAAACAGCGCGGCTCAACTGCTTCTCACAGCAGGTGACAATCCCGAACGGCTGAAATCCGAGGCCAGCTTTGCTGCTCTTTGCGGCGTCAGCCCCGTGCCCGCATCGTCCGGCAAGACGGTCCGGCACAGGCTGAACAGAGGAGGTGATCGAGCAGCGAACAGCGCCATCCATATCATCGTCATCGGTCGGCTCCGCCTCGACCCTCGCACGCAGGACTACGTCGCCAAGCGTATCGCAGCGGGAAATTCGAAACTGGAGGCCATCCGAAGCGTCAAACGTTATATCGCGCGCGAAGTCTTCGGAATCATCATGCGACGCCAGAAACAGATCAATCAGGTTCAAATCGCCGCTTGACACTTCGAAAGGCGTCCAGGGCTCGCAATACAGCCGCTGAATCTTGACACGCGTCGCAGTTTGCCATCACGAAACCGGCGAACGTTCGATTTCTGTTCCATCTGACCGACGCGACCCCGGTCGAAGTGTTTAGGCGGGGCATGCGAAAAGTGCTGCGATGATAGGATGTTGCAAGCTCTGCACCAAACTGGCGCAGTCATCAGCCCCGGAGAATATGGGCCCCAAGAGACCGCTTTTGGCCCTCCTGGCACCAATGCCGGTGTTCAGCCCTTCCTGCATAACCCTCGAAAACAACGAGAAATTCCGGCCGACGCCGGTTGCAGAGAAACCGTTTCCGAGGGCAAGTGGCGGACAGGGTGGGATTCGAACCCACGAGACGGTTCCCCGCCTACACACTTTCCAGGCGTGCGCCTTCGACCACTCGGCCACCTGTCCGCTGCGCCGCAGGCATAAAGGCCGGGGCCCGCGTTTTCAAGGCCGGGCTCGCGCATCCCTGCCGCCCGGCGGCGCCTCAGCCGAGCAGCACCGTGACCCGCCGGTTCCGGCGTCCCTTCTTCTCGATCTTGCCGAGAACCAGCGGCCCGATCTCGCCGGTGGAGCGCACATGGGTGCCGCCGCAGGGCTGCAGGTCCACCGGCGCGTCCACGGGCCCGATGCGCACCAGCCGCACCCGACCCCGGCCGGTGGGCGGCCGGACCGACATGGTCTTGACCAGCCCCGGATTGGCCGCCAGTTCCTCGTCGGTGATCCAGGTCTCGCTGACCGTGTGATCGGCGGCCACCAGGGCGTTCAGGGCAGCCGCGACGGCGCCGGGATCCTCCGGTGGCTCCGGCATGTCGAAATCCAGCCGCCCCTTCTCGGGGGTGATCTGCCCGCCGGTCACCGGCAGCGGGATCACCACCGACAACAGGTGCAGGGCCGTGTGCAGCCGCATCATGCGATAGCGCCGGTCCCAGTCGATGGTCTGTTCCACCGGCGCATTTGCCGGCGGTAGCAGCGCGTCACTGCCGGGGATCAGCAGCACGGCGCCGCCCTCGCCCTTGACCGTGTCGACGATCCCGCACACCCCTCCATCGCCGTCCCAGCGCAGCCAACCGCGATCCCCGGCCTGACCGCCACCGGCAGGATAGAAGACCGTGCGGTCGAGGATCAGGGCATCGCCGGTCCATGCCGTCACCGTCGCGGTGGCCGTGGTGGCATAGGCGTCATCCAGATACAGCAGCTCGGTCATGCCCTGTCCCCTCCCCCGTCATCAGCGCCGCCGCCATCGTTCCCGGCATCGCTTCCGGCCTCCTCCGCCGCCGGCGACCGTCCCAGCGCCGCGACCAGTTCGGCAACGTTGCGCAGAGTCACATCGGTCTGCGCGAACGGGATCTCGATCCCCTCCTCGGCAAAGCGGCGGGCGATCTCGTAGTTGATGTCGGAATGCGTGGTCAGGATGTTGTTGACGTCGCGCAGCACGCAGCGCAGCTCGAAGTCGAGGCTGCTGGCACCGAAGTTCCGGAACACCACGAACGGCGCCGGCCGCGCCAGCAGTCCCTTCTGCTCGCGCGCGATCTCCAGCAGGATCCGCTCGACCTGGCGCGGATCGGTGCCATAGGCGACACCCACCGGCACGATCAGACGCCCCGCCTGCGAGCTGAGGGTGCGGTTCAGCACCGTTCCGGCGATCAGCTCCTGGTTCGGCACGATCACCGTCGCCCGGTCGAAGGTGGTGATCTTGGTCGAACGCACATTGATGCTGGAGACGTTGCCCGAGAACCCCGCAACCTCGATCCAGTCGCCCTCCTTGATCGGCCGCTCCACCAGCAGGATGATGCCGGAGACGAAATTCGACACGATGGTCTGCAGGCCGAAACCGATGCCGACCGACAGCGCGCCGGCGACGATGGCGAGGTTCGACAGATCGAGGCCGGTACTGCTGATCGCCAGCACCGCCGCCAGGAAGATGCCCACATAGCCGACCCCGGCCAGCACCGCGTTGCGGGCACCCACATCCATGCGCGTGCGCGGCAGGACCGAGCGCCGCAGCGTCGATTGCAGCGCCCGGGTCAGGGCATAGCCGGCGCCGAACACCAGCACCAAGCTCAGCACATCGGTGAGCGAGATGCGGTTGTCGCCGATGGTGAAGCCGTTGCTGAGCCAGGTCCAGGCAGCCAGGATGTCGCCGGTCCCGGCACCCCAGATCAACGCCAGGACCGGCAGCGACGCGCAAACCAGAAGGAAGGCGAACAGAACCGGCAACAGGCCCTGAACCGGCTCGGCGCTGCGGACAGGGGCCTGGGTGGGGGTCCGGGTGGGGGCGTGGGCGGGCTGGGTCAGGCGCGTCGCCGCGTCGCTCAGCACCCTGAACAGCACATAGGCGCCGCCGGCCAGCGCCAGGGTCAGGATGGCCGAGAACAGCAGATAGCGCGCCGCGGAGGCAAATCCCGCCACCGCGGCTACCGGCGCCAGGATCGACACCACCCGGGCCATGCGCAGGGAAAGCGACAGCAGCCGGGCACCGAAATCGTCGACCCTGGGCGCTGCATCGGGTTCCGCCGCGGCAGCCTCCGGGTCGGGTCGCACCGGCTGCACGAGCCGCACAAGCCGGTACAGCAGCAGCGCTCCAGCCAGGATCAGCGGCAGATCCACCACACCGCGGGTGGTGTTCGACAGCGACTGCACGCCAGAGGCCGCGTCCAGAAGATAGTTCGCCGCCCAGACCAGCCCCAGATACAGAAGCGTCCGCGCCGCGGCGCCGGCACTCTGGTCGTCCAGCGGGATCAGCCGGCCACGGGCAAATCCCGGCTCGAACAGTCCGGTGCCGATGCCGTAGGCAAGGATCAGGGCCGCAGCAACCGCCGGCAGGGCATCGATCAGCGCCAGGCCGAGGGCGCCGGCCTGCCAGACCATGCCCAGTCCGGCGATGATCAGCGCGGCGCCCGCGGCGGGGATCGCCAGCCGCGCCAGGGGCAGCAGGTGTTCCGTCCAGCGCCGCTGCGGCTGACCCTCGGCAGTCGAGGCTTCGGCCAGCGTGTGGATCATCCAGCGCGACACCCGTGCCCGCACCGCCAGCAACAGGCCGAGGCCGGCGAGGATCATCAGGCTCGCCACCGGCAGGGCCCGCAGGAATTCCAACCGGGCCTGATCGCTCGCCATCAGCGCCCCCGCCTCGCGGTGCAGACGGGCGCCCAGGCCGCCGAGCTCCCTGGCGGCGGCCTCCCAGCTCGACGGCAGAAGCGGCGACGGCCCGATCGTCGTCAGCCGGTCCGAGAACCGCCGCAACAGCAGCGATTCGACCTGGGTGCTCAGCTTGTCGATCTCGGCCAGCGCGTCCTGCACCTGCAGCACCGGCACCATGGCCGCGCCGATGCGCCGATTGAGATCGGCCCGCCGTTCGGCCACCGCCGCCGGTTCGTCGGCACCATCGGCCGGAGGGTCGCCGAGCGCCGCCAGGGTGCTGCGCAACTCGGCGACCTGCGCCTCGGCGTCGTCGCGAATCCCGGTCAGCGCCCCGCGGGCGCGGGCCAGCTCGGTGCGGATCGTATCGAGATCGGCTTCGCTCGGGCTGGGCTCCGCAAGCACCGCCTGGGCGTGCGAGACCGCCTCCTCCCACTGCCCCAGATCGTAGGCCTGCGGCTGTGCCGTATCGCCGGCCTGCTGGGCCGGCGCCGGCGCCGCCATGGCCAGGAACAGCGCCACCAAAAGGCCGATCCCGGCCCCCATCAGTCCGATCCTCGCCAATCCCGCGCCTGCGAATCCACCCCCTGCTCTGGCGCCGCCCCCGGGCAAGGCTCAGCCGTCCACGAAGACTGCGGGCGGGTCCGTCCGGCTCTCGGTCAGGAAGCCGGGCACCGGCAGCCCCTTGGCGGCCAGGAAGGCGGGGTTGAACAGCCGCGACTGATAACGGGTGCCGTAGTCGCACAGGATCGTCACGATGGTGTGGCCCGGCCCCATCTCGCGCGCCATGCGGATCGCGCCCGCGACATTGATGCCGGTGGAAAGGCCCATGCACAGCCCTTCCTCGCGCAGCAGGTCATAGACGATGGGCAGACCCTCGGCGTCGGGGATGTTGTAGGGCATGTCCACCTCCAGCCCCTCCAGGTTGGCGGTGATCCGGCCCTGACCGATCCCCTCCGAGATCGAGGCGCCTTCGCTTTTCAACTCGCCATGGGCGTAGTGGTTGTAAAGCGCCGCGCCGTCGGGATCGGCGATGCCGATCTTGATCGTCCGGTTCTTCGCGCGCAGCGCCATGGCGACGCCGGCCAGCGTCCCGCCCGAGCCGACCGAGCAGATGAACCCGTCCACATCGCCGTCGGTCTGGTCCCAGATCTCCGGGCCGGTGGTATCCACATGCGCCTGGCGGTTGGCGACGTTGTCGAACTGGTTGGCCCAGATCGCGCCATTGGGCTCGGTCTTGGCCAGTGCCGCGGCCAGCCGACCGGAATACTTCACGTAGTTGTTGGGGTTGCGATAGGGGACCGCCGGCACCTCGACCAGCTCGGCGCCCAAGAGCCTCAGCGCGTCCTTCTTCTCCTGGCTCTGGGTGTCGGGGATGACGATCACCGAACGAAAGCCCATGGCCGCGCCGACCACGGTCAGACCGATGCCGGTATTGCCGGCCGTGCCCTCGACAATGGTGCCGCCCGGGCGCAGCGTCCCCTTCGCCACGGCATCGCGAATGATGAACAGCGCCGCCCGGTCCTTCACCGACTGGCCCGGGTTCATGAACTCGGCCTTGCCGAGGATGGTGCAGCCCGTCTCCTCGCTGGCGCGGCGCAGGCGGATCAGCGGCGTGTTGCCGATCGCCGCCGAGACCGAGTCCCTGATATCCATGCACCTGCCCGTTTTCTGCCTCGCGGTTAGCCGAAGCAACCTAGTCGTGCCGCCTGCCAGAGACAACCGTCCGGGCATCGCCCCAGGCACGCTTCAGCCGCGGCCTGATCCGCGCCAGTGCCAGCAGCGACAGCATCAGCGGCGCGTTGCGGATCTCGCCGGCGCGGACCGCCGCCATGGCGCGGCCGAACGGCACCACCAGCCGGCGAATATCCTCGCCCTCGCTGGCCAGCCCGTGCCCGTGCCCATGCCCGTGCCGCGCCTCCGCCTCGGGCAGGTCCGCCTCGCCCACGAACGAGGTGGTCAGCTCCGCCAGCGCCCCGGGCGAGCTGTAGTAGCGTCCGAGCAGCTTCAGCCGGCCCAGGGTCACGCCCGCCTCCTCCACCGCCTCGCGCCGGGCGGTGCTTTCGGCCGTCTCGCCGGGGTCGATCAGTCCGGCAATGGCCTCGATCAGCCACGGGTTGGGGTCGCGCCGGGCAAATGGCGCGGCGCGGAACTGCTCGATCAGCAGCACCCGGTCGCGGCGCGGGTCCCAGGGCAGGACCGTCGCCGCATCGCCGGTGCCAAAGGCCTCGCGGATCAGCGTCCCGGTCACGTCGCCATCGAAGCGGCGATGCTGCAGCGCGTGCTCCTCGACCGAGAAGAACCCAGCATAGGGATAACGCGGCGCGCCGGCGGTGACGTCCTCGGGCCCGCGCCGCGAACCCAGGCTTGGCGTCGTGGGCGAGGCCGAAGCCCGGGCGCGGGCCCAGGCGCGGCGCCGGATGCCGGGCATCAGCCCCGCGATCCGCTCGGCCGCGGGGGTGCCGAAATGCCCCATCGCCTCGCGCGCCACCTCCAGGAAGAACGGCTTGTGCCGTGCCTTCCAGCCGGCAAGGTCCCAGTCCCCGGCCGCCTCGCCGGAGGGGTCGGCGACAAAGACCAGCGCCTGCCGCGCGCCATCCTCGGTCAGCACCTCGCGCGCCTGCGCCTCATAGCCGAAGCCACCCTCGAAGAACCGCAGCCGGTCAAGCGCTTCGGGCCCGAGCCCTTCGGCCAGCAGCCCCTCGGCGGCCTGCCCCGGGGCCGTCACCAGCACCGGATAGGCACCGCCCGATGCAGCGGCCGCACGATGCCCCGGCACCCGCGCCGGGCCCAGCCGGCCGGCGGGTTCGCGGCCCAGCACCACCGCCCGCAGGTCCGGGTCGCGCAGCGTGCCGAAGAAGAAGACGGCCGTCATCGGGCCGCCGGGATGGGTGATCGCCGCTGCCGCACGTGTCAGCCCGCACCCTTCTGGGGCACCATGTCGGCGGGGTCGATCCCGGCCACCGCCACCGGCGCCTTCATGGCGTCGCGGCGGAACGGCTCGCCCAGCTCCTGGTTCAGGATCACCTCCAGGAACGTCGTCACCCCGTCCTGCATCTGCGCCCTGACCGCCTCGTCCAGCGCCTCGCGCAAGGCCTCCATGGTCGTGACCGCGACCCCCTTCAGCCCGCAGGCCTCGGCGATGCGGGCATAGGACACCTGCGGGTCAAGCTCGGTGCCGACGAAATTGTCCGCATACCACAGCGTCGTGTTCCGCTTCTCCGCCCCCCACTGGTAGTTGCGGAAGATCACCATGGTGATCGCCGGCCAGGGCTTGCGGCCGATGGCGGTCATCTCGTTCATCGAGATGCCGTAGGCGCCGTCGCCGGCAAAGCCCACCACCGGCACGTCCGGGCAGCCGATCTTGGCGCCGACGATGGCCGGAAAGCCGTAGCCGCAGGGGCCGAACAGCCCCGGCGCCAGGTATTTCCGCCCCGCCTCGAAGGTCGGATAGGCATTGCCGATGGCGCAGTTGTTGCCGATGTCGGACGAGATGATCGCCTGCTTCGGCAATGCCGCGGTGATCGCCCGCCAGGCCATGCGGGCACTCATCCGGTCCGGGTGCGCCTGCCGCGCCCGCTGGTTCCAGCTGGTGCCGGCGTCGTCCTCCTCATGGTCCATGCTCGACAGTTCCTGCGCCCAGCGCGACTTGGTCTCGGCGATCAGCTCGCCCCGCGCCTTGCGCCCCGCCTCGCCGGCGCCTTCGGGCAGCGCCGCCAGGATCGCCCCGGCCACCGCCCCTGCATCGCCGATCACGCCCACCGCCACCGGCTTAGTCAGCCCAATGCGGTCGGGGTTGAGGTCCACCTGGATCAGCCTGGCCTCCTTCGGCCAATAGTCGAGTCCGTAGGCCGGCAGCGTCGAGAACGGGTTCAGCCGCGTGCCCAGCGCCAGCACCACGTCGGCCCGCGCGATCAGCTCCATCGCCGCCTTCGAGCCGTTATACCCCAGCGGCCCGGCAAACAGCGGATGCGAGCCGGGAAAGGCGTCGTTGTGCTGGTAGTTGCAGCAGACCGGCGCGGTCAGCCGCTCGGCCAGCGCCTTCACCTTGGGGATCGCCCCCGCCAGCACCACGCCGGCGCCCGACAGGATCACCGGGAACCTGGCGTCCGACAGCAGCCCGGCCGCCGCCGCCACCGCCTCGGGTCCGCCCGCCGGCGGCTCGAACTCCACCACCGCCGGCAGCGCGATGTCGATGACCTGGGTCCAGAAATCCCGCGGCACGTTGATCTGCGCCGGCGCCGACAGCCGCTTGGCCTTCAGGATCACCCGGTTCAGCACCTCGGCGATCCTGACCGGGTCGCGCACCTCCTCCTGATAGCAGACCATGTCGCGGAACAGCGCCATCTGCTCCACCTCCTGGAACCCGCCCTGGCCGATGGTCCGGTTCGCCGCCTGCGGCGTCACCAGCAGCATCGGCGTGTGGTTCCAGTAGGCGGTCTTGATGGCGGTGACGAAGTTGGTGATCCCGGGCCCGTTCTGGGCGATGGCCATCGCCATTTTGCCGCTGGCGCGGGTATAGCCGTCGGCCATGTAGCCGCCGTTGCACTCGTGCGCCACGTCCCAGAAGCGGATGCCGGCCTTCGGGAACAGGTCCGAGATCGGCATGAAGGCCGAGCCGATGATGCCGAAGGCGTGCTCGATCCCGTGCCGCTGCAGCACCTTCACAAAGGCTTCCTCGGTGGTCATGCGCATCGCCCGTCCCTCCCCATGTCGTTTGGCCGGAGAGTGCCGGAAACCGCCGCGAAGGCAAGGGGCGGCAGCCGCAATCGCCGGCATGTGGTCGGGGCCGGTTCCGCCGACGCCATCAGCAGCGACGCTGGCCGCGCGTGCGAGGACGCAACGGGCCGGCCGACCCGCAAGGGGGAGGACGGGCCGCCTTCGGCCCAAACCGGCGGCGAGGATCGCCGAAGGCGATCCGAGGCGGCGGGCGGGAGCGCCCTCGCCTCGGCTCATCATTCCAGGCAACGGCGATCGGGATCAGCTCCTCGATGCGGCCAGCCGCCCCCTCGCGCTCGATCGGCGGGATCCGGCCGGCGCGGCGCGGCCGGCTCGCGCCCGTCAGCCGAAGACCCGGCCCAGCGCGCCGTCGATGGCGTCGGTGATCCGGTCGATATCGTCGGCGGTCGAGATCAGCGCCGGGCTGAGGCAGAGCACGTTGTTCAGCCCCGGCAGCGAGCGGTTGGTCATGCCGATGATCACCCCCTGCTTCAGGCAGTCGCCGACCACCGCCTGCACCTGCTTCTCCGGTGCCGGCTCCTTGCTCGCGCGGTCGGCGACCAGCTCGGCGCCGCAGAACAGCCCCTTGCCGCGCACGTCGCCGATCACCTTGTGCTTGTCCATCAGCGCCCGCAGGTTGCCCATCAGCCGCTCGCCCATGGCGACGGTGTTCCCGATCAGCCCCTCGTCCTCGATGATGCGCATGTTCTCCAGCGCCGCCGCCGGCCCGGCGGTGCAGCCGCCAAAGGTCGAGATGTCGCGGAAATAGTCCAGCGGATCGTCGACGTCCTCCTTGAACATCTCGAACACTTCCTCGGTGGTCACCATGCAGGCGATGGCCGCATAGCCCGAGGCGACGCCCTTGGCCATGGTCACGAAATCGGGCTTCACCCCGTAATGCTGATAGCCGAACCAGGTGCCGGTGCGGCCGACCCCGCAGACCACCTCGTCGATATGCAGCAGGATCTCGTACTTGCGGCAGATCTCGC
>JBNKWA010000067.1:0-9088 GCA_050299555.1 Paracoccaceae bacterium
CTCGGAAAACAAACTTTTCTCGCTTTCGGGTTCCTCTCTGGTGGTGTCTCCTTATATGAACGCCGAGCGAAAGATCATCGGTGCGGTCGGGGTCATCGGCCCCACGCGGCAGAACTATGGCCGGGTGGTGCCGATCGTCGACTACACCGCGCAGCTGGTCGGCAGGCTGATCAACCAGCGCCGGCAGGGCTGAATTCGGAGCGGGTATTATCAGGGCGACCGGATGACAGGCATGACGAAGAAAAAGACGGCCACGAATGTGAACGAGAATGCCGAGGTCGAGGCGGCGGATGCGCTGGACGCGGACGGCGCGGCGGCTGAGGCCGGCGAGGCGGACGTGTCCGGTGCCGACGACGCGTTCGGGTTCGAGGATATCGACATGGTCGTGGCTGAGCGCGACGACCTCAAGGAGCGGCTGCTGCGGGCGCTGGCCGAGACCGAGAACGTGCGCAAGCGGGCCGAGCGCGACCGCCGCGAGGCCGAGGCCTATGGCGGCGTGAAGCTGGCCCGGGATCTGCTCAGCGTCTACGACAATCTCGGCCGGGCGCTCGGCACCATCGACGACGAACTGCGCGACAAGGCCAAGGCGCTGGTCGAGGGCCTGGAGCTGACCCAGCGCGACCTTTTGTCGGCCTTCGCGCGGCACAAGATCGAGAAGATCGAGCCGGCGCCGGGCGACAGGTTCGATCCCAACCGCCACCAGGCGATGTTCGAGGCGCCGGTGCCGAACCAGCCGGCCGGCAGCGTCATCCAGGTGATGACCACCGGCTTCGTGATCGGCGAGCGGCTGCTGAGGCCGGCGCAGGTCGGTGTCGCCTCGGGGGCGCCGGCGGTGCCGAAAGAGGACGACGGGAACAGCGGCGAGGGCTGAGACCGCAGCCTCCGGCCCGGCGGCTGATCGCGCCCGGGGCCGCTCCCCACCCGCCCGTCCTCGCGCCCCGTGCGCGATCCGTTTTGATTCCGGGTGGGGAACTTCGCCACTGGCTGGACCCGCGCGCCGGCAGGCGCGTGGGCCGGGACCGTCAATCCGAGCGCGCCTGCCGAAGGCAGGCGGCGAGCGATTGGCGGGGTCCAGTGCGACCGGGCCGGTTCGGTCAGGCGGCCAGGCCGCGCTTCCTCAACAGCGCGTCCACCTTGGGCATGCTGCCGCGGAAGGCACGGTAAAGTTCCTCGGGGTCGCGTGTGCCACCGGCGGAATAGATGTTCTCGGCCAGTGCCTTGGCCGTGGCCGCGTGGAACACGTCGCCCGCCTCGGTGAAGGCGGCGAAGGCGTCGGCGTCCATCACCTCGGACCACATGTAGCTGTAATAGCCCGACGAATAGCCGTCGCCCGAGAACACGTGCTGGAAATGCGGCGTGGCGTGGCGCATGACGATGGCCTCGGGCATGCCCAGGTCGGCCAGTACCTCGGCCTGGCGCTGCATCGGGTCTGCGGGTGCCTCGCCCTCGTGAAAGGCGAGGTCGACCAGCGCCGAGGCGACGAATTCCACCGTCGCGAAGCCCTGGTCGAAATTCGTCGCCGCGATCAGCCGGTCCAGAAGCTCGGTGGGCATCGGCTGGCCGGTTCCTGCATGGGTGGCGAATTCGCTCAGCACCTCGGTCGTGGACAGCCAGTGCTCGTAGAGCTGGCTGGGCAGTTCGACGAAGTCCCGCGCCACCGACGTGCCCGAGACGAATTCGTAGGTCACGTCCGACAGCAGGTTGTGCAGCGCGTGGCCGAATTCGTGAAAGAGCGTGCGGGCATCGTCGAAGGTCAGCAGCGCCGGCTGGCCCTTGGGCGGCCTGGCGAAGTTGCACACATTGACGGTGATCGGCGAAACCGGGCCGTCAAGCTTGGACTGCGCCCGGAAGGACGAGCACCAGGCGCCGGAGCGCTTCGACGACCGGGCGAAGTAGTCGCCGATGAAGACGCCCTTGTGCCGGCCGTCCTTCAGCACCTCCCAGGCCCGCGCGTCGGGGTGGTAGAGCGGCGCCTCGACCTCGCGGAAGCTGAGCCCAAAGAGCTTTCCGGCGACGCTGAAGGCGGCGTCGATCATCTTGTCCAGCTGCAGGTAGGGCTTCAGCTCGGCCTCGTCGAGGTCGTGCTCGCGGGCCTTGCGAATGCTGGCGTAGTGGCGCCAGTCCCAGGGCTGGATGTCGCCGTTGATGCCGTCCTCGCGCATCAGCGCGGTCAGCGCCTCGGCATCCTTCAGCGCCTGCGCCCGGGCCGGCTCCCACACCGCCATCAGCATCTCGCGCACCGCGTCGGGGGTCTTGGCCATCTCCTTGTCGAGCTTGAAGGCGGCGAAGCTGTCGAAACCCAGAAGCTTCGCGCGCTCGGCCCTGAGTTCCAGCGTCTCGCGGACGATGGCGCGGTTGTCGCTGGGCCCGTCATTGGCGCCGCGCGCCACCCAGGCGCGGAACGCCATCTCGCGCAGGTCGCGGCGGGTCGAGAACTGCAGGAAAGGCACGATCAGCGACCGCGACAGGGTGATGACATGGCCGCCCAGGCCGCGCTCCTCGCCCGCCGCCCGGGCCGCGTCGAGCAGGAAGTCCGGCAGCCCGTCCAGATCCTCGGGCCCGAGCTTCAGCGCCCAGGCCCTCTCGTCGGCCAGGACGTTCTGCGAGAACTGCGTGCCCAGCGCCGCCAGCCGCTGCATGATTGCCGAAAGCCGCGCCTTGCCGGCGGCGTCGAGCCGGGCGCCGGCGCGCACGAACTGGTCGTGGTAAAGCTCCAGCACCCGCTTCTGCTCGGCGGTCAGCGCCATGGTTTCGCGCCGCTGGTGAAGCGCGTCCACCCGCTCGAACAGCTCCGCGTGCATCGCCACTTCGGAGGCGAAGGCCGCCAGCCTGGGGCTGATCTCGCGCTGCAGGGACTCAAGCGCGTCGTTGGTGTTGGCGCTTGCGAGGTTGAAGAACACCCGCGCCACCCGGTCCAGCGTCGCCTGCGCACGCTCCAGCGACTCGATGGTGTTGGCGAAGGTCGCCGGCTCGCGCGAGCCCGCGATGGCCGCGACATTGGCCCGGGCCTGGTCGAGCCCGGCCTCGAAGGCGGGCGCGAAGTCGCCGTCGCCGATCTCGCCGAAGGGCGGCAGGCCAAAAGGGGCGGTCCACGGGGCGAGCAGCGGGTTCATGGGCAATCCTTGATTTCGGGCCGTCCGGCAGGGCGGCGCGCGTTGGCGGGGCGGCTATGGGGGTTTCCGCCTATGTCATAGTGGTCGCACCAGCGGCAGTCCAGCCGCGGCATCTTTTCCGCCCCGTGCGAAAGGCCGCCCGCGGTGCGAAGCGGGCGCAGTCCGGCACCGACGCCTCGGGCCGTGCGCCAGCGGCGAAAGATCCTTGCCGCGCAGGATGTCGTTTCGGTCGGGCTGGTGCGGCGGGCGCGCGACATCGCGCCGACGCGGGATGTGTGTGGCAACCGCCTGCGGGACAGTGGAGAGTCGCTTCCGTGCCGCATTCGGTCGGGGCGGCATCGATTCCGGCGCCGCGACAGCGCTAGAAGCGAGGATCGGGCGCGCTTTCAGGGAGAGTTGGGATGAAGAGCCAGGCCAGGGCAGTCGTCGTCGGCGGCGGAGCGATCGGCGCATCGATCGCCTATCATCTGGCCAAGGCCGGCTGGGACACGATGCTGATCGAGCGGGACGAGCTGACCAGCGGCTCGACCTGGCACGCGGCGGGGCTGCTGCCGTATTTCAACATGAGCTACGCCACCACCCACATCCACGACTACTCGATCAAGTTCTACAAGACGCTCGAGGAGGAGACCGGGCTCAACCCCGGCTTCTTCGTGGTTGGCAACCTGCGCATGGCGCAGAGCCAGGCCCGGATGGACGAGTACATGCTGTACGCGACCACCGCCGAGACCTGCGGCGTGCCCTACGAATGGCTGACCCCCGACGAGATCAAGGCGCGCTGGCCGCTGGTGCGTACCGACGATCTGAAGGGCGCGATCTATCACCCCACCGACGGCTACATCAATCCAGCGGACGTGACCCAGGCCCTGGCCAAGGGCGCGCGCCAGATGGGTGTCGAGATCGTCCGCAGGGTGCAGGTGGACGGTTACCGCTGGACCGGTTCGGAATGGGTGCTGGACTGCGTGAAGATGGTCGAGAAGGGCGGCAACCTGGTGCCCTCGGACGAGCGCTTCGAGATCACCGCCGAGCATGTGGTCACCGCCACCGGCAACCATGCCCAGCGCACCGCACGGCTTCTGGGGCTGAAGATCCCGGCGATCCCGGTGGAGCACCAGTACATCGTCACCGAGCCGGACCCGGCGCTGGTGGAATGGCGCAAGACCAACCCGCAGCACCCGGTGCTGCGTGACGCCGACGCCAAGTGGTACGTGCGCGAGGAGCGCGGCGGCTGGATCCTCGGGCCCTACGAGAAGAACGCCCCGGCGCGGTTCGAATACGGCTGCCCCGACTCGTTCCGGGCCGACCTCTTCC
The DNA here is from genome assembly GCA_050299555.1 of Paracoccaceae bacterium. Classification (GTDB taxonomy): domain Bacteria; phylum Pseudomonadota; class Alphaproteobacteria; order Rhodobacterales; family Rhodobacteraceae; genus JBNKWA01. Next base: position 4,425 of record JBNKWA010000067.1, read on the forward strand.
CGCTCGACCTGGAGCGGATCGAGGAAGAGTACATGTCGATGATCCACCGCATCCCGTCGTCGGAGAATTGCGGTCTGAAGGACGATTTCAACGGCCCGATCTGCTACACGCCCGACGGCAACCCGCTGCTCGGCCCGGCGCCGGGCCTGCGCAACATGTGGCTGGCCGAGGGCTTTTCCTTCGGCATCACCGCCGCCGGCGGCACTGGCCACTACCTGGCGCAGATGATGACCCAAGGCGAGGCCGAGATCGACATGGCCTCGCTCGATCCCAAGCGGTTCGGCGGCTGGATGACCACCGAGTACGCGGCCCGCAAGAACGAGGAAGCCTACGACCACGTCTATGTCCTGCACCACCCGGACGAGGAGCGGCCCGCCTGCCGGCCGCTCAGGACCTCGCCGGCCTATGACCGGCAAAAGGCGCGCGGGGCCCAGTTCGGCTGCGTGAACGGCTGGGAGCGGCCGAACTATTACGGGCCGGTGGACGCGCCCGAGAGCTTCGACCACGATGCGCGGTCCTTCCGTCGCGGCGGCTGGTGGCAATATGCGGTCGCCGAGGCCAAGGCGGTGCGCGAGACGGCCGGGCTGATCGACGCCACCGCCTTTACCAAGCACTGGGTCTCGGGTCCGGGCGCAACTGCCTTCCTCGACGGATTCACCTCGAACCGGCTGCCGAAGGTGGGGCGCATCAACCTGACCTACGCGCTGTCTGTCGCCGGCACGACGCGGACCGAATACACCATCGTTCGGCGGCGCGAGGATGGGTACTATCTGGTCTCGGCCGGCGCCTGGGCCGCCTATGACGCCGACTTCATGAGGAAGGCAGCCGAGGACTTCATGGCCGCCGGCGGCGCGCCGGTGATGATCCAGGACGTGACCACGCAATGGGGCGTCTTCGCGCTGGCCGGGCCCCGGTCGCGCGACATCCTGAAGGGGCTGATCCGCGATGCCGACCCCGAGACGGCGCTGTCGAACAAGCGCTTCCCGTGGCTTTCGGCCCGCGACATCGAGCTTGGCATGGTGCCGACCGTCGCCATCCGCGTCGCCTACACGGGCGAGCTCGGCTGGGAGCTGCACCACCCGATCGAGATGCAGAACCACCTCTTCGACCGGTTGATGGCGGCGGGCGAGCCTCTGGGCATGAAGCTGGTCGGGGCCCGGGCGCAGAACTGGCTCAGGCAGGAGAAGTCCTATCGCGCCTTCGGCACCGAGCTCGGCCGCGACGCGACGCCGCTGGAAGCCGGCCTCGACCGCTTCGTCGACCTCGACAAGGAGTTCCACGGCCGCGCGGCGATGGAAAAGACCGGCATCCGCTCGCGCTGCGTGACATTCCTGATCGACGGGCCGGAAGATGCCGACCCCTGGGGCCGCGAGGCGCTTTATGCCGGTGACACCCGCGTCGGCCGGTTGACCTCGGGCGGCTATTCGGTGGCCTTCGGCAAGTCCATCGGCATGGGTTACGTGACGCCCGAACATGCTGCCCCCGGAACCGTGCTGAAGGTGAGGATGCAAAACCGGCTGTGGGACGCGACGGTGACCGAGGACAGCCCCTACGATCCCGAGAACAAGACGATCCGCGTTGACGGATAGTTGGCGCGGGGCGGCGTTTTTCTCTGACGGACGTGGGCAGGGTTGAACTGACCTTGCCCATGTGTGCTAAAGGATAGGTGGACAAAGTTGTCAATTCTTACAAACTCCCTATAGTTGATGCGGGAGCTGGCGATGGACTACCACAGCAGCCAAATCGCTCGGGATGTATACAATCTGGCGCGTGAAATTCTCGGCGGAAACGTTGCGATTGCGCGCGTCGAAGTGTCAGAAGATGCCCGCGAACCGATGCTCAACTTCACCATCATGGTCGATGGTGACCCGCGGAGTGCCGATCCACGGCGGATGATCTCGCTGGTATCCGCGGTCCGGCAGCGACTGATCGAGCAGGGCGACGATCGTTTTCCGCTGCTGTCCTATGTTGACGCCTCGGAAATGAACGACGCGCGCGCATCGGCCTGAATGCCGCCGCAGAAGCCGCCGGTCGTTCACGCGAGCGGCTAGATCGCGCGGGCGGCCAGCCAGCCGGACCAGCCCTCAGCGGAGCCGGAAAAGGCGTTGATGTCGGTCTGGCGCTCCACGCCCGGCACCAGCCCGGTGCCTGTATACTGCCACAACGTCCAGCGCTGGCCGGGATAGACCTCGGCCGGGTGGCCGGCGACCGAGCGCAGCCAGAACTCGTATCCCGACAGCCGGCCGAGATCGTTGTCGCGGTAGAAGTCGACGGTGGTGTAGATCATCGGCCGCTGGCCGTAATGGCTGCCGACGATGCGCGCGAAGGTGGCAATGTCGCGCCTGACCTCGTCGGCCGGCGGGCGGACGCGGCAGGTGCGCGAGAACGGTGTCCACTCGATGTCCAGGACCGGCGGCAGGGCGCCGGGCGCGCGCGGCACATGGGCGATGTACCAGCGCGCCTGCTCGGCCGCGGAACGGCAGAAATAGTAATGGTGATAGGCGCCGCGGGGCAGGCCCGCAGCGGCCGCGGCCCGCCAGTGCTCATCGAAGGCCGGGTCGGTGTGGTCGCCGCCTTCGGTCGCCTTCATGTACGCAAAGCTGACGCCGTTGGCGCGGGCGAGCCGCCAGTCGATGGCACCTTGCCAGCGCGATACGTCGATCCCGTGCACCGGGTAGTGGCCCGGGTGCCGGCCTTCCCACTCGTGTGGGTCGGCATCGCCGAAGCGCGGCTGCGCCACCGGAACGATGCGCGGCGCACTGGCATCCGCGGCGCTTCGCGTCACCGCCGGCCGGCCGCAACCGGACAGCACAAGCGCCGCCGACAGCAGCGCCATCGCCATGGTCTTTCCGAAACTGCCCGTCATCGGTCTGTCGCCGTTTTGCCTCTGCCGGCGAGCATGCACCAATTCGGCGAAAAAGTCAGCCGCCAATCTACCGCCGTGCCAACCGATGGTCAGGCCGTCTTCCGGGTCTCGCGCACCGGCGCCACCTTTGTCAGCGGGCTGAGGTTCATCCAGTCCTTCAGGCCGTCGCGGGCCCATTTCTCGCCCAGCACTTCCAGCCGCATGGCGCGCTTCGCCGCCGCCAGGGTCAGGTCGCCGCGGACGATGTAGATGGCGTCCTCCAGGGTGCAGGAGAGGTAAAGGTCGACCTCGCCGCCGGGATCCTCGACGCAGAGCTGGCAGCGCCCCTCGCGGTTGAGGAACCACCAGAAGCGCTTCGACTCGATCTGGTCGGTCAGTTCCAGCCGGATCAGGCAGTCGCGGCCGCCGAAGGCGCCGGGATCGGCGGCGCTTTCGATGGACCAGACCAGCAGCCCGACGTCCAGCTCGTGTTCGGTCAGCTCGCGCCGGGTCCAGCGCTGGCCCCAGGTGCCGAGCGCGAGCACCAGCGGCACGAATTCCCGTCCCGCTTCGGTCAGTTCGTAGACGGTTCCGCCACCCTTCGTGACATGGCGCTGCAGGATGCCCTCGGCGGCGAGCATCTTCAGCCGACTGGACAGGAGCGAAGGCGACATCAGCGGCACACCCTTCTTGAGGTCGGTGAAGCGCCGCGGTCCCTGGGCGAGGTCGCGGATGATGAGCGCATTCCAACGCTCGCAGAACAGCTCCGCCGCCTTCGCCACCGGGCAGAACTGACCGTAGGTCTTCATGTCTGGCCTCGCGATTCAGCTACAGTTTTAGAACTATACCAGATGGTGGCCGGATGCCCAAATTGCACGGCACAGCAATCATTGAGCGGAGAAGATCGATGAACAAGATGGACAAGGCCTCCGCCGGGCAGGTTTCGGCCAGCGCGGCCGAAATCTACGATGCGTTCTTCGTGCCGGCGCTGTTCGGCCAGTGGGCGCCCCGCATCTGCGATGCCGCCGGCATCGGTCCTGGTCAGCAGGTGCTTGATGTTGCCTGCGGCACCGGAAGCGCCACCCGCGAGGCGAGCGGCCGGGTGGGACCGGCCGGGGCGGTCACCGGCATCGACCGCAACCCCGACATGCTGCGGGTCGCCCGGGCGCGCGGCGACGGCATCACCTGGGTGGACGGCATGGCCGAGGCGCTGCCCTTTGCGGACGGGTCCTTCGACCGGGTGCTGTGCCAGTTCGGGCTGATGTTCTTCGAGGACCGCTCCGGGGCGCTCGGCGAGATGGTGCGGGTGCTGCGCCCCGGCGGACGGGCGGTGGTGGCGGTCTGGGACGCGGTCGACACCTCGCCGGGCTATGCGGCGATGATCGCGCTTCTCGACCGCATGTTCGGCAAGGCGGCGGCCGATGCGCTCAGGGCGCCTTTCGTGCTGGCGGACCGGACCAGGCTGGGCGAGGTGCTGCGCGGGGCCGGCTGGGAAAATGCGGCGGTGAGCGTCCATGGCGGTATCGCCCGGTTCCCGTCGATCCGCGAATGGGTGCGCATGGACGTGCGCGGCTGGACCCTTTCGGACATGATCGACGATGACCAGTTCGAGGCGCTTGTGACCGCCGCCGAACGCGAGCTTTCCGGTTTCGCGGACCGGTCCGGGGCGGTGGCATTCGACGCGCCGGCGCTGTTCGTCAGCCTCGCGGCCTGAGCCGCGAGGGCACTCCAGCCGGCAGAACCTGCCGGCATCGACCTGGGCCGGACTTGCCAGACCCCGGGCCCCGTGCGGTCCGTCCGATCGCGCCCGGGGCGCGAG
>JBNKWA010000068.1:0-24112 GCA_050299555.1 Paracoccaceae bacterium
CCCCCCCCCCCCCCCGCCCCGCGGAGGGGGGGGGCGCGAGCCGGCGCCTCGGGAGCCGGCGGGGTCGGGAGCCCGACATGCTGACCGCCCGCGCTGCGGCGCCCTTGATGTTCGATGCCGCCGTTCAGGCCCCTGGTACCGGCATCGGCCGCGGCGAGCCTCTCATCGCGGTTCGATCCCGTCTCCGGGGCGCGCCAGGGTGGGTGGGTGGGGCGTGACCCGGGGCGCGGGATCGGACCGCGATCTAGCGGCAGATGAAGCTGTTGGCGCAGGGCTTGTAGCGCAGCTCGGCCGAGAACTCCTGCGGCAGCCTGGCATCCTCGTTCACCAGATCGGCCACCGGTACGCGAAAGATCGCCCGGGTGCCGTCCTCCGACACCTCGCCATTGGTGCGGATCACCTTCACACCCTCGACCACGATGGTGACGAAGCGCCCGTCGAGCGCCGTGTCCAGGATCGGCCGCGCCGATTCCAGCGCCTCCGCCTCGTCGGGTGTCAGCGGCCGCTGGCGCCGGGTCTGCTGCCAGAAGGCCCTGACCGGAATGCGCACCTGCACGATATCGTCCGAGCGCGCCTCCACGGTCATGAACGGCAGTTCGGTCACCCCGCCGCCGACCAGGTGCTGCAGGATCACCGTCTCGGGCAGCCGGCAGACGGCATCGCTGAGGCTGACCTCAACCTCGCCCTGGCCACAGAGCAGGGCGGAACTGGAGCCGTTGCGGCTGGCGAATTCGTAGAGTGCCCGCGACAGGGTGAAGTCGGCGCGGGCCGAAACACTCTGGTCCGGGTTCATGGTCAGCACCGCCTCGGCCTCGAAGCAGCCCGCGAGGGCAAGCGTCGAAAGGAGGGCCAGGCAGCGAATCATCGGCTTCGGCAACAGCATCGCGCCAGAGAAGCAGAGAAAAGCTACCGAACTGTGGCGCTATTGCAGTGCATGCAGGATCGGCGCCCACTCGGCCCGCGCCGCGGCGGTGCGCGCCAGCGGCCGGTCGAATAGCCCCAGCCCGCGCTCGGCCAGTTCGCCATAGATCGCCCGCTCGGAGAGCCGCGCCAGCGGCGCCTGCCCGAGCCCGGCGAAGAAGGCGTCGAGCCGCGCCGTCGCCCGCGCCCTGGGCCGCAGCCGGTTGGCGACCAGTTCGACCACCGCCCTGCCCTTGCGGACACGCTTCAGCGCCTCGATCTCGGCCAGGAAGCGCCCGGCGCTGTCGACGTCGAAGACCGAGGCCAGAACCGGCACCAGCACCGCGTCGGCCTCGCCGATCAGCGGCTTGGCGTCGCCGCCGTCGAGCGCGCCCGGCGCATCGACGACCAGCCAGGCGGTCTTCTTGGGCGCCTCGCCGAGGGATTTCGGCGAGGTCCAGTCGATGCCGCGGATCGGTGCCGCCTCGTCCGGGCGCCGCTTCAGCCAGCGCAGCGAGGATTTCTGCGGGTCGGCATCGGCCAGCGCCACCCGCTCGCCCCGGGCGGCCAGCGCCGTGGCCAGCGTCACGGCGATCAGCGTCTTGCCGCAGCCGCCCTTGCGGTTGGCAATCAGAATGGTGCGCATGGCCCCTCCCAGCCCGGCGCAGTGAAGCGGCGCAGTCCGGTCCGGTCAAGGCCGAAGCGGCCGCACTTCACCATCGCGGCGGGCGTCGCTAGTCTGGCCGCCGTGCCAAGGGAACCGCGCCCCATGCTGACGCTCTACTACGCCCCCGGGACCATCGCGCTGGCCAGCCACATCGTGCTGGAGGAAGTCGGGGCCGACTACCGCTCCGAACGGCTGGACTTTGCCGCCAAGGAGCAGCGCGGCGCCGCCTATCTCGCCATCAACCCCAAGGGCCGGGTGCCGACGCTGGCCACCCCCGCGGGCCTTCTGACCGAGACCCCGGCGATCCTGACCTGGCTGGCCGAGACCCACCCCGAGGCGGGCCTGCTGCCGGCCGATGCCTTTGCCCGGGCCAGGGTGAACAGCCTGATGGGGTACCTCGCATCCACGATGCACGTGGCCCATGCCCATATGCGCCGGGGTCCGCGCTGGTCCGACGACCCGGCGGCCTGGGAGACGATGAAGGCCAAGGTGCCGCAGAACATGCGCGACTGCTGCCGGGTGATCGAGGATTGCCATCTCGACGGGCCGTTCGTGCTCGGCGAGGCGTTTTCGATCGCCGATGCCTATCTCTTCGTGCTGGAGACCTGGCTGCCGGGCGACGGCGTGGACCCGGCGGAGTATCCCAAGGTCGTGCGGCACATGGAGGCGATGCGGGTCCGGCCGGCGGTGGCGCGGGCGCTGGCCATCCACGACGCCTGAGGGCTTTCCGAAACCGGCCGCGCCGGCTATAGCCCGGCCATGCCAGACACCCTGCCCGACCGCGTCCACAATGCCCCGCCGCTGCCCGACCAGGTGGCGCGGCGGCGCACCTTTGCCATCATCAGCCATCCCGATGCCGGCAAGACCACGCTGACCGAGAAGTTCCTGCTTTACGGCGGCGCCATCCAGATGGCCGGCCAGGTGCGTGCCAAGGGCGAGGCGCGGCGGACCCGCTCGGACTACATGAAGCTGGAGCAGGAGCGCGGCATCTCGGTCTCGGCCTCGGCGATGTCGTTCGAGTTCGGGAAATGGTGGTTCAACCTCGTCGACACGCCGGGCCACTCGGACTTCTCCGAGGATACCTACCGGACGCTGACCGCGGTCGACGCGGCGATCATGGTCATCGACGGCGCCAAGGGCGTGGAGAGCCAGACCCGCAAGCTGTTCGAGGTCTGCCGGCTGCGCGACCTGCCGATCCTGACCTTCTGCAACAAGATGGACCGCGAGGCGCGGGACACCTTCGAGATCATCGACGAGATCCAGGAGAACCTGGCCATCGACGTGACCCCGGCGAGCTGGCCGATCGGCATGGGGCGCGACTTCATCGGCGCCTATGACCTGATCGGCAACCGGCTGGAGCTGATGGACCGGGCCGACCGCAACCGCCGCGCCGAGTCGGTGAAGATCGACGGGCTGGACGACCCCCGGCTGGCCGATCACGTGCCCGAGGCGCTGTTGGCCAGGCTGAGGGAAGAGGTGGAGATGGCGCGGGCGCTGCTGCCCGCCTTCGACCTGCAGGCGTTCCGGGACGGCACCCTGACGCCGATCTGGTTCGGCTCGGCGATCAACTCGTTCGGGGTGCAGGAGCTGATGCAGGGGATCGGCGCCTATGGTCCTCCGCCGCAGCCGAGGCCGGCGCAGGAGCGGCAGGTTTCCCCCGACGAGTCAAAGGTTTCCGGGTTCGTCTTCAAGGTTCAGGCGAACATGGACCCCAAGCATCGCGACCGGGTCGCCTTTCTGCGCCTGTGCACCGGGCATTTCCAGCGCGGCATGAAGCTGAACCATGTGCGCACCGCCAAGCCGATGGCGGTGGCCAACCCGGTCCTGTTCCTTGCCGCCGACCGCGAGCTGGCCGAGGAAGCCTGGGCCGGCGACATCATCGGCATCCCCAACCACGGGCAGCTTCGCATCGGCGACGCGCTGACCGAGGGCGAGGCGCTGCATTTCACCGGCATCCCGTCCTTTGCGCCAGAGCTTCTGCAATCGGTGCGGGCTGGCGATCCGATGAAGGCCAAGCACCTGGACAAGGCGCTGACGCAGTTCGCCGAGGAAGGCGCGGCGAAGCTGTTCAAGCCGATGGTGGGCTCGGGCTGGATCGTCGGCGTCGTGGGGGCGCTGCAGTTCGACGTGCTGGCCAGCCGGATCGAGAACGAGTACGGGCTGCCGGTGCGGTTCGAGGCGACGCAGTTCACCTCGGCGCGCTGGGTCTCGGGGCCGAGGGACAGGATCGACGCCTTCGCCGCCGCCAACAAGGGCCACATGGCCACCGACCATGACGGCGACCCGGTCTACATGACGCGGCTGCAATGGGACATCGACCGGGTGGCGCGCGACTGGCCCGAACTGCGCCTCACCGCGACCAAGGAGATGCATGTCTGAGCGGCGTCGACTGGCACCCTGCCCGAAAGCCCGACCAGCACGGGCGGTCGCCCTGGTTGCATCCGCTTGCCACAAAAAATGACGGCCCGGCCGCGGGCGGCCGGACCCTTTGCGCCGGGGCGTGACGTGGACGCCCCGGGAAATGCTTGCGATGACCGAAAGGCTTCGTGAAGCCGTCAGCCCTTGCGGCTACGGCGACGCATGCCCATTGCGCCCACCAGCCCGAGGCTGGAGACGAGCAGCGGCAGGGCCGCGGGCACCGGTACCGGCGCGGTCGGGCTCGGATCGTTGCCACCGCCGCCGATATCCTGACCTTCCAGCGTGAACTGGGCGCCGATCGAGTCGTCCCAAAGCTGCCAGAACGCCGTCGTCGACGAGGTGTTCTGGAGCACGAAGGAGTAGTCGCCCGGGTTGAGGCCGGTTGCAGTGACGCCCATCCAGGAAACGACCAGACTTGGGTCGTTCTCATACGCCGTCGCGGTGTCGGCGTAGAAGTAGTTGGTACCGGTCACCAGCCCCGACGGCAGCGCGATGGAGCGCTTGTCGAAGTTGAAGATCTGCGGCCCGTATGCCGTACCATTGACGCCGGACAGGCTGAGCTGGCTTTCGAACGGAATGTTGTTCACGTTGCCACCGTTCGGGTGGTAGCTGCCGAACCAGAAATCCACCTCGCCGGCGTTCGTCCCCGGAGTGTAGCCGTAGGCCACGGTGTGTGCCGCCGCCGCAACGACGGTAGAAACTGTCACGACCGCTGCGACCGCGACACTACGCAACAAGGAAACCATGTTTTCCCCCTTTACCTCACTTGCACTAGCGGGAGGCACGGTAACAGAGCCGTGAAGATGAACAAAGGATTAATTTCGGGTTAATAGTGCACATCCGGGAACCGGGCCGCCCCTGGGGTGGCCGCCTTGCCGGGCTTCCGGCCGGGCCTGACCGGAGGCCAGGAGAGAAAGTTTGCCGGCCCGCGCGGCATTAACCCGGCCTTGCGAACTCGATGCTAGAGGTCGGCCCGGCTCGTCACGCGGGATACCGCTTCATGATCGCAACTCGTCGCACCGAAGGCCAAAAGCCTGTCCGGCAGTTCATGCGGACGGTTACTCCGACAGGTCGTGCCAAGCTGATGAACCGCAATGAGTTCATCGTCACCAAGACCGACACCAGGGGCGTCATCACCTACGCCAACGACGTGTTCCTGCGCATGGCGGAGATGACCGAGGAGCAGGCCTTCGGCGCGCCGCATTCGGTGATCCGCCACCCCGACATGCCGCGGGCGGTGTTCAGCCTGCTCTGGGACGAGATCGCCGCCGGGCACGAAGTCTTCGCCTATGTGAACAATCTGGCCGCCAGCGGCGACCACTATTGGGTCCTCGCGCATGTGACGCCGAGCTATGACGCCGACGGTCACATCACCGGCTATCACTCGAACCGCCGTGCGCCCGATCCCGGGGCCGTCGAAAAGGTCAGCCGGCTTTATCGCGATCTCAAGGCCATCGAGGATCGGGCCGGATCGAAGGAATCGGGAATTGCCGAGGCCAGCCAGGCTCTGGTGCAGGCCGTCAAGGACAATGGATTTTCGAGCTATGAAGAGCTTGTCTTTTCGCTATGACGACCCGCTTTTGACCGTCGGCGGTCTGATCGGGCCGGTGCTGGCGGTCGCGGGCGGCTGGGCCGCCCTGCCGCCCTGGGTGGCGGCACTGTTCGGGATGACGTTCTTCATCCTCATGGCGCGCCTCGCGCGGCTGCACCTGTCGCAGTCCGCGCCGGACGTGACGGCCGAGGCAGCAGCCGATGACGGGCCGGATGACGCAACTTCGGTGTCCGATCTGGACCGGATTGCCGCGGTCATATCCGCGGCTGCCGGTGGCGATCTGGATGCGCGGGTGTTTCCGGCCGTGGCCGACCCCGCGGTGGCCAGGCTGGGCCACGACCTCAACACGCTTCTCGACATCACCGATGCGTATTTGCGCGAATCCTATGGCTCGCTGCGCGCGGTCGCCGCAGGACGGACGCATCGCCGCATCCTGCCCGACGGCATGCACGGCGATTTCGGCCGCGCCGCCGGCACCATTACCCGGGCCATGGAGGGCATCGGGGCCGAGGTCGCCGAGTTGCGGTCACAGACCGACCGTTTCGAGAGCAAGGCGCTCGGCGCCTATTCCGAAGTGGCGGCGGCCTCGCATCAGTTGCGGCTGACCGCCGAGGGACTGTCCGAGGCGTCGCAGACGGCATCCACCAAGACCGACGGCGTCGCCCAGCGATCGGGCGAAGCCACCGAGCGGGTGGTCGAAGCGGCCGAGATCGCCGGCGAGCTGATGAGGTGGATGGAAACCGTCGGCGAGCGCTCGACGCGCACCAATGCCGTCTCGCAACAGGCGCTGGGCGAATCGAAGAATGCCGAGCGGTCGATTGCCGAGCTGACCCAGGCGGCCCAGGCCATCACCGAGGTCACCCGGCTGATCCAGGACGTGGCCGACAAGATCAACCTCTTGGCGGTCAACGCTGCCGTCGAGGCGGCGCGGGCCGGCGAGGCGGGCAAGGGCTTTGCGGTCGTGGCGTCGGAAATCCGCACCCTGTCGGTGGAGACCGGGCACAATTCGGAGGCCATCCGGACCAAGATCGGCGAGGTCCAGCAGGGGGTGAAATCGGCCACCGACTCGCTGGGCCTGGTCGGTGCCACGATCGGGCAGCTGGTGCAGATCGCCGGCAGCGTCGAGGAATCGGTGGCCAGCCACAAGCTGCGCTTCGACGACCTGGTCCAGCAGGTCGGGGCCGCCGCCGACGGCGCACGGCAGATCTCCAGCCTGGCCGCCGACCTGAGCGAGACCGTCCGGCCGGTGCACGACGCCTCGCGCGATGTCCGTGACGCGGCCGCCGAACTCGACGACCGGGCGGAAAGCATGCGGCTGGAACTGCAGGCCTATCTCGAGGCGGCCAAGCGGGCGGCCTGACCCGCCGCCCGGACGCGGCATTTCGCGGTCGGGCCGCGCCGGCGCGCTGCCGCCGGTCGTGGCGCCGGCTGCAGCCCCTTCCGCGGCAGCGAGGCACATCGGATCCGTGGCCCTCCGCGCCGCCGGCAGGCGGCCTTGCCGTAGGTGGGGACGGGGCGGCAACCCGGATTGACCAGTCGATACGCTTCGATGCGCCGGGCCACCGACGGGTCCGCCTGCCTCATGCCCCTTCAGCCGGTTCGTCGCCCACCCTGGCCGCAGGTGGAGACGGGGACGGCAACAGGGATTGACCAGTCGATACGCTTCGACGGGCCGGGCCTCGACGACATCGACCGCGCCGACCCGACCGCCCACCATTTCGCATCAAGGCGGGGGCCGGCACCGGCCGCAAGCCACGCGCGACGGCCCGGCCGCCCGTTCGTTCGAGGGCCGGCCCTTGGCGCCGGAGCAACGACGGTCCGCCTGCCCCATGCCTTGCGGCCGGTTGTCGCCAAAGCCCCTGCCCGCCGGCGCGGCCCCGCCACGCAGCACTAAGGTCAACTTGGCACAACGGCGTGTGACGGCCGGCCCCTGCCGCCAGCTAGACGCCCGGTCCCTGGCGCCGGGACGCCGATTGGCCCAGCGGCCTCATGCCTTGCGGCCGGCTCGTCGCCGAAGCCCCTGCCCGCCGGCGGGGCCTCGGCGCGCCGCACTCAGGCCAGCTTGGCGTCGAGGGTGATCTCGGCCGCGGCCAGCAGGCGGCTGATCGGGCAGCCGGCCTTGGCATCCGCCGCCGCCTTGTCGAACGCGGCCGCGCTGGCGCCGGGGATCCTGGCGGTCAGGTCGAGGTGGATGCTGGTCACCGTGGGCACACCGTCGGGAAAGTCCAGCGTCACCGTGGCCGAGGTGGCGATCTCGTCCGCGGTCAGCCCGGCCTTTTCCAGCTCGGCCGACAGCGCCATGGAGAAGCACCCCGCATGGGCCGCCCCGATCAGTTCCTCGGGCGTGGTGCCGTCGGCGCCCTCGAAGCGCATCCTGAAGTCGTAGGGCACGTCCTTCAGCCCGCCGCCACGGGTCGAGACCCGGCCCTTGCCCTGCTTGAGGTTGCCGCTCCAGACGGCGGATGCGCGCGATGTCATGGCCATGGTCTTGTCTCCCCGCTGATGGGGTCCCGGAGCCGGGACCGGCGGGCATGGTGGGGCGGCGGGCGCACCAAGGTCAAGGCCGCAGCGCCCGCGGGCCTTTAGTCGACGAAGGCCTTCTCGATGACGAAATCGCCAGGCTCGGAATTCGAGCCCTCGACCATGCCGGCCGCCTCGCACAGCGCCTTGTGATCCTTCAGCATCGCCATCGAGCCGCAGATCATCACCCGGTCGCTGCCGGGGTCGAGCGGCCCGCCGCTGGCCTCGGCCAGGCGGCCGTCGCGGATCCAGTCGGTCATCCGGCCCATGCGGGGCGAGTCCTCGCGCGTGGTGGTGGGGATGTGCAAGAGCTTGTCGCCGACGATCTCGGACAGCATCTCGTCGCCCGTGATGCGGGCGACCAGATCGAACCCGTAGTCGAGCTCGTGGCGTTCGCGGCAGGTATGGGTCAGCACCACCTGCTCGAACTTCTCGTAGGTCTCGGGATCGCGGATCAGGCTGGCAAAGGGAGCGATGCCGGTGCCGGTGGAGAACAGGAACAGCCGCCGGCCGGGGGTGAGCGCATCGAGCACCAGCGTGCCCACCGGCTTGGGGCGCATGACGATGCGGTCGCCCTCGGCGAGGTGCTGGAGGCGCGAGGTGAGCGGGCCGTCCTGGACCTTGATCGAGTAGAATTCCAGCTCGTCATGCCAGTTGGGCGAGGCGATGGAATAGGCCCTGAGCAGCGGCTTGCCGTCGACCACCAGCCCGATCATCACGAATTCGCCGGAGCGGAAGCGGAAGCTCTGCGGCCGCTCGCAGCGGAACGAGAACGTGCGGTCGGTCCAGTGGCGGATGCCGTGCACCGCCAGAAGGTCCATGCCGCGCAGGGGTGTCGCAATCGCTTCGTTCATATCGCAATCCCGGCATGCATACCGGCCGCGTTACTAGCGTCGCCGGGCACGGTTGGGAAGCCAAGGCGGCCCCGCTGCGGCAATTGGCGCAGATTTTGCCGAGTTTTCCACGTTCTCTCCACCGCAATTGACTGCGCCCCGGCTTTACTCTAAGTGGCGGAAACTCGATGAGGGCCCCAATCCGGGGGCCCGGGGCCGCGCCGGACATTGCGGCCAAGTCACGTGCCGCAATCAAACCGGACAGGTATGACGACATTTTCTGAGCTCGAGCTCGACCCCCGCGTCCTGCAAGCTGTTGCCGACGCGGGCTATGAAACCCCGACACCGATCCAGGCCCAGGCCATCCCGCACGCGCTGGAAGGTCGCGACGTTCTGGGCATCGCCCAGACCGGCACCGGCAAGACGGCGAGCTTCGTGCTGCCGATGCTGACCATGCTGGCCAAGGGCCGGGCAAGGGCGCGGATGCCGCGGACGCTGGTGCTTTGCCCCACGCGCGAGCTGGCGGCCCAGGTGGCGGAGAACTTCGAGACCTACGCCCGCCACATCAAGCTGACGATGGCGCTCTTGATCGGCGGCGTCAGCTTCAAGGACCAGGACAAGCTGATCGACCGCGGCGTCGACGTGCTGATCGCCACCCCGGGTCGGCTGCTGGACCATTTCGAACGCGGCAAGCTGATGCTGACCGGCGTCCAGATCATGGTGGTGGACGAGGCCGACCGGATGCTCGACATGGGCTTCATCCCCGACATCGAGCGCATCTTCAAGCTGACGCCGTTCACCCGGCAGACGCTGTTCTTCTCGGCCACCATGCCGCCCGAGATCACCCGCATCACCCAGGAGTTCCTGCACAACCCGGTGCGGGTCGAGGTGGCGCGCCAGGCCACCGCCTCGGAAATGATCGAGCAGGCGCTGGTCATGCACACGCCGTCGCGCCGCGACCGCACCGACAGCGACAAGCGCGAGGTGCTGCGGCGGCTGATCCGGGCCCAGGGCGAGGGCCTGACCAACGGCATCATCTTCTGCAACCGCAAGCGCGACGTCGATATCCTGGCCAAGTCGCTGCAGAAGCACGGCTTCGATGCCAAGCCGATCCACGGCGATCTCGACCAGTCGGTCAGGACCCAGATCCTGGGCGAGTTCCGGGCCGGCGGGCTGTCCCTGCTGGTGGCCTCGGACGTGGCGGCCCGGGGGCTCGACATCAGCAATGTCAGCCACGTGTTCAACTTCGACGTTCCGATCCATTGCGAGGATTACGTGCACCGGATCGGCCGGACCGGCCGTGCCGGCCGCAGTGGCAAGAGCTTCACCATCGCGGTGCCGGCGGACCAGAAATACATCGACCGCATCGAGGAGATGGTGGGCAATTCGATCCCGCGGCTGGACAGCCCGCTGCAGGGCGGCGGCGCCGAAGCCGACGAGGGCGGCGATCGCGGCAGGCGGCGCGAGGGCAGCGGCGAGGAGTCGAAGGGCCGCAGCCGGCGCCGCGGCGGTCGCGGCAAGGCTGCTGCCGAGGCCAGCCCACCCGCTGACCGCCAGGCCGAGGATCGCCCGGCGGGGGATCGATCGTCTGGGGATCGATCGTCTGGGGATCGCACTGCCAAGGATCGCCCGGCCAGGGATCGCCAGACCAGCGAATCCGGCGACGAGGGCCTCGGCAGGCGCGGCGAAGGCCGACCCCGCGGCAGCGAGGATCGCGGCCGGGATCGCGGTGCCGGCAGCGGCCGCCGTGGTGGCGGGCAGATTGTTGGCCTCGGCAGCCACGTCCCCGCCTTCCTGTTGCGCGATCTCGCGACCGGCGCGCCGGTCGACGAGGCCGAGGATGCCGACAGCGACGACAACGAGGCGGAGGAGGCGACCGTCGAGGCACCCGAGGCCGAGGCAAGCGCAGCTCCTGCGGCCGCAGCCGAGGCACCCGAGGCCGAGGCCGCTCCTGCAGCCGACGTCGCGGCCGAGGCACCCGAGGCCGAGGCGGCGAGCGAACAGCCGGACGCGGAGGCCCTGCCGGAAGGCGAGGCGGCCGCCGAAGGGAAGAAGCCCAAGGCCAAGGCCAAGCCCAAGCCACGGACCCGCCGCCGCGCCCCTGCTGCCAAGCCCAAGGACGAGGCGAGCTCGGCCGCCTGACCCAGGCCGACACGTTGCGGTTGTTGCCTCTTTTGGCCCGCCCCGGTTGACACAGCCCGAGCCCCCGGCATCGGGGGCCCGCCAGCGTCTACACCGACCAGCGACTTCGTCTTTGCCCGAGCCGCCGGGCGGTCACTCCACCCGGCTGATCAGGACCACGGTCTCGGGCTTCTTGCCCACCGCCTCCTGGGCCGAGGACCGCACGGCGCGGGTAATGGCGGCCTCGACCTCGTCGTCGCTTCGCAGTGCCTTACGCGCGGTCCTGCCGAGCGCCGCCTCGATGTCCTCCTCGATCATCCGCGCCAGCACGCCCTTGTGGTGGGCCGGGTCGGGCAGGCCGACGGTCTCGACCCAGGGCGTCTCGGCCAGATCGCCATCCTCCTCCAGCACGACCGAGGCGACCACCAGCCCGCGCAGCGCCACCCGGATGCGGTCGCGCACGACGCCGTCGAGGGCGCCGATCAGCACCGAGCCATCGAGGTAGAGCCGCCCGGTATCGACATTGTCGATGATCTCGGCCCGGTCGCCGGTGAGATCGACGATGGCGCCGTTCGGGGCGATCACCGCATGCAGGCCGCTTTCGGCGGCGAGTTCGGAATGGCTGCGCAGATGCCGGTGCTCGCCGTGCATGGGAATGACGTTGGCCGGCTTGAGGCACCGGTGCACCTCGGCCAGGTCGGGGCGGTTGGCATGGCCAGAGACGTGATAGCGCCCGCCCTCGTCATCGACCACATGCACGCCGAGGCGGCTGAAGTCGTTCTGGATGCGGCCCACCGAGACCTCGTTGCCGGGAATGGTCTTGGACGAGAACAGGAACGTGTCGCCCTCTTTCAGGCTGAGGCCGAGATAGCTGCCCTGGGCAAGCTGGGCGGTGGCGGCACGGCGTTCGCCCTGGCTGCCGGTGGAGAGGATGAAGAGCCGGTTGCGGGGGATGTCGTTGGCCTCGCGCGGGTCGACCGTGGGCGGGAAGTCTTTCAGCACCCCGGTGGCCACGGCGGTCTGCAGCATGGCGTTCATCGCCCGCCCCAGGAGCACGACCGAGCGGCCGGCCTCGTGCGCCGCGGTCGCCAGGGTCCGGACCCGGGCCACGTTGGAGGCGAAGGTGGTCGCCGCCACCGCCCCCTTGGCGCCGCGGATCAGCTCGCCGATGGCAACGCCGATATCGCCTTCCGAGCGGCCGGGCCGGTCGGTGAAGACGTTGGTGGAATCGCAGACCAGCGCCTTGACGCCATCGCGGCCGATGGCCTCGAACACCTCGGGCTGCCAGGGCTCGCCCACCAGGGGCGTCGGGTCGAGCTTCAGATCGCCGGTGTGCACGATGCGGCCCGCCGGCGTGTCGATGACCAGCGACGAGCTTTCCGGGATCGAATGCGACACCGGCACGAAGCCGACGGTGAAGGGGCCGATCTCGACCGTCGCCGGCCATGGCTTCACCTCGCGCACCACGTCGGTGTCGCGACCGGCCTTCTCCAGCTTCTGGCGGGCGATCTCGGCGGTGAAGTGGCGGGCATAGACCGGCGCCTTCAGCCGCTCGTAGAGGATGCCGAGGGCGCCGACGTGATCCTCGTGGGCATGGGTGATGACGATGCCGTCGAGCCGGTCCAGCCGCTCGGCGATGAAGGCCGGGTCGGCCATGATCAGATCGACGCCGGGCGAGCCGTCCATGTTCGGAAAGGTCACGCCCACATCGACCATCAGGAAGCGCTGCCTGCCCACCGGTCCGTAGCCGTAAAGGTACATGTTCATGCCGATCTCGCCCGCGCCGCCGAGCGCGAGGTAGGTGAGCTTGTCGCCGGCCATCAGTTTTCCTTGTTGAAAGCGTGAATCACGGCCAGGCCGTGCATGGTCAGATCGTCCTCGATGGTGTCGAACAGCGCCTCGCCAGTGGCAAAGAGCGGTGCCAGCCCGCCGGTGCCGATGACTTTCATCGGCCGCGGATGTTCGGCCTTGATCTGGCGGCAGATCACCTCGACAAGGCCGATATAGCCCCAGAAGACGCCCGCCTGCATGCAGGCGACGGTGTTCTTGCCGATGGCGGTGGCGGGCCGGGTGACGTCGATATGGGGCAGCGCCGCGGCCGCCATGTGCAGGGCCTGCATCGACAGGTTCACCCCGGGGGCGATCACCCCGCCGATATAGGCGCCGTCGCGATCGACCACGTCGAAGGTGGTGGCGGTGCCGAAATCGACGATGATCAGATCACCGCCGTGGCGGTCGAAACCGGCGGCGGCGTTGACCAGGCGGTCGGGGCCCACCAGGGTGCCGGGATCGACGCGCGGATCGTGCGGCAGCCGGCACTCGGGCTTGCCCACCACCAGCGGCCGGGTGTCGAAATAGCGGTTGCAGAGGACCCGGATGTTGAACACCGCCCTGGGCACGGTGGAGGAGACGATGACGTCGGTGATCGTCGCCTCGATCCGGGCCAGCCGGATCAGGGTCATCAGCCAGACATAATACTCGTCCGCCGTGCGCTGGTGCTCGGTGGCGCAGCGCCAGCTGTCCAGGAAGCGCTCGCCGTCATGCAGCGAGAACACGGTGTTGGTGTTGCCGATGTCGATGGCAAGGAGCAAGGGCGGGGCCTTTCCGTTCAGGGGAAGAACACCTCGGCGGCAGGCAGCACGCGGCGCACGCCTGCCGCTTCGATCACAAGCGCGCCGGCCTCGTCAACCGTGCGGAAGGTGCCGCTGATGCTGTCGCCGACCAACTTGGCGGTGATGGTCTGGCCGAGCCGGGCGGCCGAGGCCAGCCAGGCGGTGCGGATCGGCGCGAAGCCCTCGGCGGAAAGCCTGTCCTCCCAGGGGGCGAAGGCGGCGGCGAGATGGGCAAGGAAGGTCTCGGGCGGTACCGGATCGCCGGTCAGCGCGGTCAGCGCCACCGGCTGCACCGCGCCGGGCTCCAGCGCCCTTGGGTCGGGCGCGGCGGCCAGGTTGACGCCGAAGCCGATGGCCAGCGTCGCGGCCGCCCGGCCGCCGGCGCCCTCCAGCAGGATCCCGGCCAGCTTGCCGCCATGCATCAAGACGTCGTTGGGCCATTTCAGCGCAAAGGCCTCGGGGCGCCCGGTGACCGCAACCAGCGCGTCGCGCAGCGCCAGCGCCGCCACGAACGAGCGCAGTGCCGCTTCGCCGGCGCCGCCGGGGACGGTCATGAGCAGCGTCGCGGCAAGGTTGCCCTCGGGCATCGCCCAGGGCCGGCCGCGGCGGCCGCGGGCGGAACGCTGCCGCCGGGCGGCGATCCAGCGCGGACCGCCCTCGCCGGCCGCGGCGCGGCGCAGCGCCTCGGCATTGGTGCTGTCGATCTCGTCGAGCCAGTCCAGCCCGTAGGCCGCCGGCCAGGGCGGTTGGCTCAATTGACCAGCGTCGCGGCCGCGGCGACGGCCATGTCGTCGATGCCGAAGAGGTTGATGACCGGGAACGCGCCGATCACCAGCGCCACCGACGAGACGCCCAGCAGCAGCCAGTGGGTCAGCGGCATGGCGCCGTTCAGGGCCTCGGTCTCTTCGCCGAAATACATGATGTAGACGATCCTGAGATAGTAGAAGGCGCCGATCACCGAGGCGATGACACCGGCCACCGCCAGCCAGGTCAACCCGCCTTCGACCGCGGCCCGGAGCACGAAGTACTTACCGAAGAAGCCCACCAGCGGCGGCACCCCGGCAAGGCTGAACATCAGCACCCCGAGCGCCAGCGCCCGGGTCGGCTCGCGCCGCGAGTAGAGCCCCAGCGCCGAGATGTCGAGGACCGGCGTGCCGTCCTTGAGCATGTTGAGGATGAAGGCGAAGACGCCGACATTCATGGTCACGTAGATGGCCATGTAGATCAGCATGGCGCTGGTGCCCTCGGCGGTGCCGGCCGCCAGCCCCATCAGTGCAAAGCCCATATGGGTGATCGAGGAATAGGCCATCAGCCGCTTGATGTTGCGCTGCCCGATGGCGGCGATGGCGCCGACGAACATCGAGGCCAGCGAAAGGAACGCCAGAAGCTGCTGCCAGTCGTGCACGGCGCCGCCGAAGGCATCGTGCAGAAGACGCGCGAACATGCCGGCGGCGGCCATCTTGGGCGCGGTGGCGAAGAACGCGGTGACCGGGGTCGGTGCGCCCTCGTAGACATCGGGCGTCCACATGTGGAACGGCGCGGCCGAGACCTTGAAGGCGATGCCGGCGCACAGGAACGCGAGGCCGATCAGCAGCCCCACCGACAGATCGCCGGCGTGGACCACCTCGGTGATGCCGGCGAAAAGCGTGGTGCCGGCATAGCCGTAGGTGAGCGAGGCGCCATAGAGCAGGAGCCCGGAGGAAAGCGCGCCGAGGACGAAATACTTCAGCCCCGCCTCGGTGGACCTGATCGAGTCGCGGCGGAAGGCGGCGATGACGTAGAGCGCCAGCGACTGCAGCTCCAGCCCCATGTAGAGCACCATGAGGTCGGCGGCCGAGACCATGGTGGTCATACCGATGGCGCTGAGCGCCACCAGCACCGGAAACTCGTATTTCATCAGCTTGTTGCGGGCGAGGTATTCGTTCGCCAGCACCAGCACGGCGGCGGCGCCCCAGAGGATCACCACCGAGCAGAACCGCGAGAAACCGTCGGAGACGAAGCTGCCGCCGAAGGCGGTGCGCGCCCCGGCCGGCTGGAAACCGATCCAGACGCCAAGCACCGTCAGCACCAGCACGGTCGCCCAGAGCACCAGCCGCGAGACCGCATCCTGGCTGCGGGAATAGGCGCCGAACATCAGCGCCAGCATGGCGAAGACCGCCAGGAGCACCTGGGGCATGACCACCGAGAGATCGCTTGCACTCATCCGCCTGCCCCTAGTTCTGCGCCAGCTGGGTTTCCGCCGCCTCGAGCGCGGCGGTGTAGTTGCTCAGCAATGCCTCGACACTCGGGCCCACCCGGTCGAGCACCGGCGCAGGGTAGACCCCGAGATAGAGGGTGAAGAAGATCAGCGGCAGGAACAGCGCCCGCTCGCGCCCGTCCATGTCGCGGATCGACTTGAGGCTTTCCTTGATCATGTCGCCGAAGACCACGCGCCGGTACAGCCAGAGCGCGTAGGCGGCCGAGAAGATCACCCCCGTCGCGGCGAAGAAGGCCACCCAGGTATTGGCCTGGAAGGCGCCGGCCAGGGTCAGGAACTCGCCCACGAAGCCCGACGTGCCCGGCAGGCCGACATTGCCCATGGTGAACAGCATGAACACCAGCGCATAGACCGGCATCCGGATCACCAGCCCGCCATAGGCATCGATGTCGCGGGTGTGCATGCGGTCGTAGATCACCCCGACGATGAGAAACAGCGCCCCCGAGATGAAGCCGTGGCTGAGCATCTGGAAGATCGCCCCGTCCACGCCCTGCCGGTTGGCGGCGAAGATGCCCATGGTGACGAAGCCCATATGCGCCACCGAGGAATAGGCGATCAGCTTCTTCATGTCCTCCTGCATCATCGCCACCAGCGAGGTGTAGATGATCGCGATCACGCTGAGCGTGAAGACGAAGTTGGCCATCAGGTCCGAGGCGACCGGGAACATCGGCAGCGAAAAGCGCAGAAAGCCGTAGCCGCCCATCTTCAGAAGGATCGCCGCCAGCACCACCGAGCCGGCCGTCGGTGCCTGCACGTGGGCGTCGGGCAGCCAGGTATGCACCGGCCACATCGGCATCTTGACCGCGAACGAGGCGAAGAAGGCAAGCCACAGCAGCGTTTGCACCCCGCCGGCGATCTGGAAGCCCAGAAGCGTGATCGGCGCGGTATCGAAGCGGTGGTCGAGCAGCACCGCGATGTCGGTGGTGGCCGCCTCGCGGGCCATGTAGATCATCGCCACCAGCATCAGCACCGAGCCGAGGAAGGTGTAGAGGAAGAACTTGAAGGCGGCGTAGATGCGCTGCTTGCCGCCCCAGATGCCGATGATCAGGAACATCGGGATCAGGCCGCCCTCGAAGAAGAAGTAGAACAGGATCAGGTCCAGCGCGCAGAAGACGCCGATCATCAGCGTCTCGAGCACCAGGAATGCGATCATGTATTCCTTGACCCGGGTCTCCACCGACCAGCAGGCGCCGATGACGATGGGCATCAGGAAGGTGGTCAGCATCACGAACAGGACGCTGATCCCGTCGACGCCCATGCGGTAGGTGAAGCCGCCGAACCACTCGGCTTCCTCGACCATCTGGAACTCGGGGTTGGCCGGGTCGAACTGGAAGAACACGCCCAGCGAGAACACGAACGTGCCGATGGTGGTGAACAGCGCCAGCAGCTTGGCGTTGCGCTGCGCCGCCTTGTCCTCGCCGTTGAGGAACAGCAGCAGGACCAGCGCACCGATCAGCGGGAAGAAGGTGACCAGAGAGAGCAGGTATTCCATCAGTTCGCCCCCGCCACCAGGACCCAGGTCAGAAGCAGCGCCAGCCCGATGATCATCGCGAAGGCGTAGTGGAACAGGTAGCCCGACTGCCACCTGACCGCGAGCCGGGTGAAGAACGGCACGATGCCCATGGCGACGCCGTTGATGGCCCCGTCGATGGTCGCCCCGTCACCCTTCTTCCACAGGAACCGCCCAAGCGCCTTGGCGCTGCGCACGAAGACGACGTCGTAGATCTCGTCGAAGTACCACTTGTTGAGCAGGAACCGGTACAGCACCGGCTGCGACTCGGCCAGCCGGACCGGCACCGTGGGATCGACGATGTAGAACCAGTAGGCAAGGCCGAGGCCGATCACCATGGCGAAGAAGGGCGACGCCTTGACCCAGGCCGGCACCTCGTGGATCGCGTGCAGGATCTCGTTCTCGGGGCCGTTGAAGATCGCGTGGCCGAAGAACTCGTGCGCTCCCTCGCCGACGAACGATCCGTACCAGACCATGCCGGCCAGGACCGAGCCGACGGCCAGCACCATCAGCGGGATCGTCATCACCCGGGGGCTTTCATGCGCCCCCTCGTAGTGGTGCTTGTCGCGCGGCTCACCGAAGAAGGTCATGAAGATCAGCCGCCAGGAATAGAAGCTGGTCATCAGCGCCGCCACCACCAGAAGCCAGAAGGCGGGCGTGGCATGGCCGGCATAGACGCCCTCGATGATCGCGTCCTTCGACAGGAACCCGGCAAAGCCGATATGAGTCAGCGGGATGCCGACGCCGGTGATCGCCAGCGTGCCGATGAGCATGGTCCAGAAGGTGACCGGGATCTTGTCCTTCAGCCCGCCATAGTGGCGCATGTCCTGCTCGTGATGCATCGCGTGGATGACCGAGCCGGCGCCGAGGAACAGCATCGCCTTGAACGCGGCGTGGGTGAACAGGTGGAACATCGCCGCCTGGTAGAAGCCGACGCCGGCGGCGGTGAACATGTAGCCGAGCTGCGAGCAGGTGGAGTAGGCGATCACCCGCTTAATGTCGTTCTGCACCAGGCCCACGGTCGCCGCGAAGAAGGCCGTGAAGGCGCCGATCAGGGTGACGAAGGCCAGCGTGCCCGGCGCGTATTCCATCAGCGGCGACATGCGGCAGACCAGGAACACGCCGGCGGTGACCATGGTGGCGGCGTGGATCAGCGCCGAGACCGGGGTCGGGCCCTCCATCGCGTCGGGCAGCCAGGTGTGCAGGAACAGCTGCGCCGACTTGCCCATGGCGCCGATGAACAGGAGCAGCGCCAGCGTCTCGGCGGCGTTCACCTCCATCCCGATGAAGCTGAACTGGGTCTGGGCCAGCTCGGACGCCTTCTCGAACACCACGTCGAACTGGATCGAGTCGGTCAGATAGAACAGCCCGAAGATGCCGAGCGCGAAGCCGAAGTCGCCGACGCGGTTGACGATGAACGCCTTGATCGCGGCGGCATTGGCCGAGGGCTTGCGGTAGTAGAAGCCGATCAGAAGGTACGAGGCGACGCCCACGCCCTCCCAGCCGAAGAACATCTGCAGCAGGTTGTCCGACGAGACCAGCGACAGCATGGCGAAGGTGAAGAACGACAGGAAGGCGAAGAAGCGCGGCTTGTAGACCTCTTTCTCCTTCCAGTTCACGTCATGGTCCATGTAGCCGAGGCTGTAGAGGTGGACCAGCGACGAGACCGTCGTGACGACCACGAACATGACCACGCTGAGCGTATCGACCCGGATCGACCAGTCGACACTCATCGAGCCGGAATCGACGAAGCGCATGATCTGGATCGCGTGCGCCTCCTCCTCGCCGCTGTGGCCGAGAAAGACGATCCACGACAAGAGCGCGGCAAGGAACAGCAGCGACGTGGCGGTGATGATCGCCGCCTGCTCGCCGATCAGCCGCCAGCCGAAGCCGCAGATGACCGCGCCGACAAGGGGGGCGAAGAGGATTATGGTTTCCAAGGCGCGTTACCCCTTCATCACGTTCACGTCCTCAACCGCGATGGTGCCGCGGTTGCGGAAGAAGCAGACCAGGATCGCCAGCCCGATGGCGGCCTCGGCGGCGGCCACGGTCAGCACGAAGAGCGTGAAGACCTGACCCACCAGATCGCCCAGATGCGCCGAGAAGGCGACCAGGTTGATGTTGACCGCCAGCAGCATCAGTTCCACCGACATCAGGATGACGATGACGTTCTTGCGGTTCAGGAAGATGCCGAAGATGCCGATGACGAAGAGCATCGCGGCAAC
Source organism: Paracoccaceae bacterium (assembly GCA_050299555.1). GTDB lineage: Bacteria > Pseudomonadota > Alphaproteobacteria > Rhodobacterales > Rhodobacteraceae > JBNKWA01. Next base: position 19,616 of record JBNKWA010000068.1, read on the forward strand.
GGTCAGGTAGTGTTCGACGCTGATCATGGCTTCCCTCACATCCCGCAGGCGAAGGCTGCGAGCCCGCCCTCGACGGTTCCCGGTTCGATGGCGCGCGGGCCGGTCTGGCCCACCGAGGCGACCGCGGCGGTCATGGCGCCAAGGGTGTTGCCCTCGCCCAGCCAGCGCCAGGTCCCGTGGGCGCAGTCATAGGTGCGGCTGAGATAGGTGACGCCGCCGTCCGGCGCCTCGCGGCGCGCCACCAGGTCGGCCCAGGGCTTGCCGCCGACCTTGTAGACCGAGACCAGGCTGTAGGCGCTGCCATCGGTCGCGGGCAAGGCGATCTCGACCTTGGGGCCGCCGCGCCAGATCTTGTCGGCGTTGTAGACCTTGACCGGGACCGCTGCCGGCCGCGGCTGCGGAGTCTCGGCCGCCCACAGAGACGAGGCCAATAGCAGCGCCACGACGCAGAAGACGATGGGTACCGGGCTCATATCCCCTGCCCCGGCTTGACGTCCACCAGCTCCACGGCGCTGGCCGGATCGCGGTACATCTGCGCCAGCACGTCCTGGCGCTTGACGTGTTCGCGGTGGCGCAGGGTCAGCACGATGGCGCCGATCATGGCCACCAGCAGGATCAGCCCCGCCGCCTGGAACAGGAACACGTACTTGGTGTAGATCAGCTCGCCCAGGGCCGCGGTGTTCTGCAACTCGGCCGGCGCCGGTGCCACCGCGCCCCGCAGCCCCTCGGCCATGTCCGAGCTCTGCCAGGCACCGACGGCAAAGCCGAGCTCGACGATGATCACCACCCCGATCAGAAGCCCGATGGGGGTGAACTTGTTCAGCTCGCCCCGCAGCTCGGCGAAATCGACGTCGAGCATCATCACCACGAACAGGAACAGCACCGCCACCGCGCCGACATAGACGATGACCAGCAGCATGGCGACGAACTCCGCCCCCATCAGCACGAACAGCCCGGCGGCCGAGATGAAGGTCAGGATCAGCCACAGGACCGAGTGCACCGGGTTCTTCGACAGCACCACGAGCAGGCCGGAGACCAGCGCGACGATGGCGAAGAGGTAGAAGGCGAAGATGGCGAAACCCATGGCGATCCCCTAGCGGTACGGCGCGTCGAGTTCGAGGTTGCGGGCGATCTCCGCTTCCCAGCGGTCGCCGTTGGCCAGGAGCTTGGCCTTGTCGTAGAACAGCTCCTCGCGCGTCTCGGTCGAGAATTCGAAGTTCGGTCCCTCGACGATGGCATCCACCGGGCAGGCCTCCTGGCAGAAGCCGCAATAGATGCACTTGGTCATGTCGATGTCATAGCGGGTGGTGCGGCGGCTGCCGTCGTCGCGCGGCTCGGCGTCGATGGTGATCGCCTGCGCCGGGCAGATCGCCTCGCACAGCTTGCAGGCGATGCAGCGCTCCTCGCCGCTGGGGTAGCGGCGCAGCGCGTGCTCACCCCGGAAGCGCGGGCTGAGCGGCCCCTTCTCGTGCGGGTAGTTGACCGTCGCCTTGGGGCGGAAGAAGTACTTCATCCCCAGCTTGAAGCCGCCGATGAAGTCGGCAAGCAGGAAGTAGCGGGTGGCCCTGGTCCAGTCGATCTGCGTCATCAGCAGGTCCCTTCGAGAATGTAGGCCGCGGCGTTCTGCACGAAGCGGTCGAGCGTGGTCACCCGCTCGGCGATCCGGGGCGGCGCGCCATCGGGCAGGGCCACGTACTCGGCCCAGATGCTTTTGGCGTCGCCGGCGATCTCGTCGTTGAAGATGCAGTCGCCATTGTCGAGCCGGTTGGTCAGGCCGTCGCCGATGATGCTGAGCACGGTCAGCATGGCGAAGCTTTCCATCCCGGCATCGTGGAAGTCGCGCACATAGCCCGGGTAGAGGTTGAACAGCGCCTCCTGAGCGGCCTCGACCGTGCAGTCGCCGGTGCCGAAGGTGGCGGCGGCACAGGCGTCGATCGCCGACATGTCGGGCTCGGACATGTCCGGCTCGGGAATCTCCGGCGCCGCCGCATCCTGGGCATGCGCCGGGGCGGCGGCCAGCATCAGGGCGAGGGCTGTCGCCATGGCCCGCATCAGCCCCCCACTGCCCAGCGGGCGTAGCCCGGGACGCCGAACTGCGCGAAGGCGGCCACGATCGCCACCCAGCCGAGGCTCATCGGCAGGAACACCTTCCAGCCGATCCGCATCAGCTGGTCATAGCGGTAGCGCGGCACGATCGCCTTCACCATGGCGAAGATGAAGAAGAAGAAGCCCATCTTGAGCACCATCCACAGCACGCCGTCGGGCAGGCCGGGGATGGGCGAGAGCCAGCCGCCGAAGAACAGGATGGTGATCAGCGCGCACATCAGCGTCACCGCCATCAGCTCGCCGATCATGAACAGCAGGAACGGTGTCGAGGAGTATTCCACCTGATAACCGGCCACCAGCTCGGCCTCGGCCTCGGGCAGATCGAACGGCGGTCGGTTGGTCTCGGCCAGCGCCGAGATGAAGAACAGCACCACCATGGGCAGGTGCGGCAGCCAGTACCACGAGAACAGCCCGTAGCGGCCGTCCTGGGCCATGACGATGGCCGACAGGTTCAGCGACCCGGTCGAGATCAGCACGCCGACGATGATGAAGCCGATGGAGACCTCGTAGGAGATCATCTGCGCGGCCGACCGCAGCGAACCCAGGAACGGGTATTTCGAGTTCGACGCCCAGCCGCCCATGATGACGCCATAGACCTCGAGCGAGGAGATGGCGAAGATGTAAAGGATACCGACATTGAGGTTGGAGACCACCCAGCCATCGGAAAACGGGATTACCGCCCAGGCGATCACCGCCAGCACGAAGCTGATCATCGGGGCGATGAAGAACACCACCTTGTCGGCGCCGGCGGGCACCACGACTTCCTTGACGATGTATTTCAGGAAGTCGGCGAAGCTTTGCAAAAGCCCGAAGGCGCCGACCACATTGGGCCCTTTGCGCATCTGCACCGCCGCCCAGATCTTGCGGTCGGCATACATCAGGAAGGCAAGCGCCACCAGGATGCAGACCGTGACCAGCAGGCACTGGCCGAGGATCAACAGGAACAGCCCGAAGCCGGTGTCGAAATAGCCCATCCCTTACTCCGCCGCCATCGCGGTCTTCTGCCGTTCCGCCGCCAGCCGGGCGAGTTCCGCCATGGTCTGGCTGGCACGTGTTATCGGGTTCGTCTGATAATGCTGCGCCACAGCAGAGACAAACGGTTTGTCTTCCATGGCGCCGGAATCGCCCGCCTGCGGCCCGGAAGCCGCGTTATCGGGCACCTCGTCGATCATGCCGAGATGCGGCACCGCCGCGAACATCGCCGCGCGCAGCTCGGCTAGGCTGTTGAAGGGCAGCGTCTTGCCCAGCTCGGCCGACAGCGCCCTGAGGATCGCCCAGTTCTCCTTGGCCTCGCCCGGCGGGAAGCCGGCGCGGTTGGCAAGCTGCGGCCGCCCCTCGGTATTGACGAAGATGCCCGCCTCCTCGGTCCAGGCGGCGGCGGGCAGGATCACGTCGGCGCGGTGGGCGCCGCGGTCGCCGTGGCTGCCCTGGTAGATGACGAAGGCGCCGGCGGGCAGGTCGATCTCGTCGGCGCCGAGATTGTAGACCACCTCGACCCCGTCCAGCGCCGCGGAAAGGCCGCCCTCGGTGACAAAGCCCAGGTCCATGCCGCCGACCCGCGCGGCGGCGGTGTGCAGGATCAGCAGCCCCGAGCCGGTCTTGTCGGCCAGCGCCCGGGCGGCGGCCAGGACCGCCGCGCCGTCGCCGCCGGTCAGCGCGCCCTGCCCGACGATCACCAGCGACGGGATCGGCCCCACCAGCCCGGCATCGCGGTCGACCAGCGCCTTCAGCGCGGCGCGGTCGCTACCCAGGTGCAGCACGTCATAGGTCAGGTCCGAGGCCGGCCCGACGCGCTCGATGGTGGCGCCGCGGCTCCAGGCCTTGCGGATGCGCGCGTTCAGCACCGGTGCCTCGGCCCGCGGATCGGTGCCGATCAGGAAGATGTGCTCGGCCGCGTCGATGTCGGCGATGGTCGCGGTGCCGGCATAGCCGGCGCGGTCACCGGCCGGCAGCGCGGCGCCGTCCACCCGGCACTCGGTCCTGTCGCCGAAGCTGTCGGCCAGCATCTTGGCGGCGAACATGGTCTCGCAGCTCACCAGATCGCCGGCCAGCAGCGCCGCAGGCTTGCCGTGCGCCTTCGCCTTGATCTCGGCAAAGGCCTCGCCCCAGGTGGCCGGCTGCAGCTTGCCGCCGCGCCGCACATAGGGCCGGTCCAGCCGCTGCCGGCGCAGCCCGTCCCAGATGAAGCGGCTGCGGTCGGCCAGCCATTCCTCGTTCACGCCGTCATGGTTGCGCGGCAGGATGCGCATCACCTCGCGGCCCTTGGTGTCGACCCGGATGTTCGATCCCAGCGCGTCGATGACGTCGATGGTCTCGGTCTTGGTCAACTCCCACGGGCGGGCGGTGAAGGCATAGGGCTTGGAGGTCAGCGCCCCCACCGGGCAGAGGTCG